>UQYT01000032.1 GCA_900545405.1 uncultured Eubacteriales bacterium
CCGATGTCCGTGTTGTTCGGGCAGCCGCCGGAGCAGCCGACGGCCGTGGCGACCTTCATGCCGCCGAAGATGGAGTGATACCTGCTGTCACCCTTCAGCGCAAAGCACTCCGCGCCGCCCTTGCGGGCGCAGTCGAGCCTGCCGCCTATCTCGTTGGGATAGCGGTAGAACCAGCAGCGCACGTCCTGACAGATATTGCCTCCAATGGTGCCGATGCCGCGAACGAGCGGCGTGGCGACGGAGTGCGCCGCCTCGGCGAGGGCGGGGACGGCGGAGGCCACGGCTTCGCTCTCGGTGAGCTCGGCGAGGGTGGTCATGGCGCCGACCTTGAGCTTGCCGTCCTCAACGGCCACGCCCTTGAGCTCCGGGATGTCGCGGAGGGAGACGACCTTTTTCGGATATTTGGGCAGGATGTCCTGCTTGAGTTCGCCGAGCAGGTCGCTGCCGCCTGCCATGTATACGGCGCCGTTTTCCATCTCGCCGGAGGCCTCGGCGCAGGTCTGGGGGCGAACATAATCAAATCTCTTCATCTTATTTCTCCTTCCCTCAAATCTTGCCGAGCGCCTTGAGTATCACGTCCGGCGTGGCCGGATAGGTGGCGACCTGGACGCCGATGGCGTTGGAGATGGCCTGCATGGTGGCGCTGGCCGCGGCCGCGCCCGCTATCTCGCCGACGCCCGTGGCCTTGAACTGGAAGGTGTCGAACTGGCTCTCCATGAAGCAGGTCTCGTACTTCGGGAACTCGTTGAAGGGGCGCCACTTGTACTCTATCATGTCGTAGGTCATCGTGCGGCCCGTGCCGGGGTCGATGATGTGCTCCTCGAATGTGGCAGTGTCGAGCGAGGCGGAGCCTATGCCGCCCTGGGCCTGCATCTCGAGGCCGGAGGGGTCGATGACCTGGCCGCAGTCCGTGCCGCCGAGCATGTTGAGAACGTCCACCTTGCCGGTCTCGCGGTCCACCTGGACCTCGAGGAACACGATGAACATGTTCGGCGTCGAGAAGTTCTCGAGGTGCTGGCCGTAGCCGGTGAGGGTGAGGTCCTGGGGGATGAGCTTCTTCCAGGTGACGAACTTGCCCGGGCGGGCGAGGGTGGCGACGCCGTACTCGGTGAGGTACATGCTGTCCTCGGCGACCTCGAGGTAGGGCTTTGCGAGCTCGAAGAGCTTGTGCCTGGCGTCCTCGGCGGCGCTGGAGACGGCGTGGCCGTAGGTGATGGTGCCGCGGGAGCCGCAGAGGCCGAAGCCGGTCGGGTTTATCATCGTGTCTCCCGGGGTTATCTCCACGCGCTCATAGGGCACGTTCATTATCTCGGCGACCATCTTGACGATGTTGCTGCGCTGGCCCATGCCGGACTCGGTGATGTTGGTCTGCAGCACGATGTGGGCCTTGTCACCGATGAGGTCGGGCACTACGCGGACATAGGCCTCGGTGTTGTCCTCGCCGATGTCGGCGTTGCCGATTATGCCGCAGCCGACGCCGCGGACAAAGCGACCGTCCTCGCTCTCCCAGGTGGGCACGCCCCAGCCCTTCCGCTTGTCCTTCCAGCCGAACTTCTCCGCCGCAGCCTCTATGGCCTTGACGTAGTTGACGGAGTGCGCCTGCCACTGGCGACCGTCGCGCCAGGTGTAGACGTCGCCCTCGCCGACGTAGTTCTTCTTGTAGCACTCGACGGGGTCGAAGCCGCCCGCGCGCATGGTGCGGCCTATGAGCAGGGAGAGGCAGGAGTTGAGCTCCTGGCCGCCATAGCCGCGGACGATGCCGGCGGGCTGCTTGTTCGTGACGACGAGGTTGGTGTCGAGGTCCCAGTTGGGGCACTTGCACATGACGAGCTGAGCCTCGCCGATGCCGACGCCTATCTGGCCCTGGGTGGCGTTGCTCAGGCAGCCGGTGTCGACCGTCCACTCGGCCTTGACGGCCCTGACGACGCCGTCGGCGTCCATGCCTATCTTCGCGTGGACCTGGCTGCCGAGGCGGGTCTCGAAGCAGCACATCTGCTCGGCCTTGGTCTGGTAGAACTTCACGGGGCGGCCGGTCTTCATGGACAGCACCGCCGCGGAGGAGACGATTGCGACCTGGCTCTGCTTGTTGCCGTAGGAGCCGCCGACGTTGAAGGTGTGGATGTCCATGTTGCAGTCAGTGATGACGGAGGCGTTGGTGACCTTGCAGATGTAGCCGGACTGCGTGTCGCACCAGACGGTGAAGTCGCGGCCGCCCTCCCAGCGGACTATGGCTCCGGGGGGCTCCGGAGAGGCCGGGGCGGCCATCTTGGAAAACTCGACCGTGTCCTCGGCTATGTAGGCGCACTCCTCAAAGCCCTTCTCGGGGTCGCCCTTGACGAGGTGCCAGAACGGGCCGTCCTTCTGGAAGGGCGGATAGCCCGGGGTGACTATGTTGTTCTTGAACATGTCGGGATAGAGCTGCGGGGCGCCGTCCTTGATGTCCTCGATGCCGCTGGTGACGGCGGGCAGGACCTCATACTCGACCTCGATGAGCTCGATGGCCTCGTCGGCTATTTCGCGGGTCTCCGCCGCGACGAGGGCGACGGGGTCGCCTACGTAGAGCACCGTCTAGCCCAGGATGGGCTTCATCGGAGGCCAGCCCATGAGCCAGCTCTGGTCGATGTCCTTGTAGGTCAACACGGCGGCGACGCCGTTGAGCTTTTTGGCCTTCTCAACGTTGATGCTCTTTATCCTCGCGTGGGCGTGGGGGCTGCGCTTGGCGCGGCCTATGAGCATCCTCGGCAGGGTGAAGTCGTCGAGGAAGGTGCATTTGCCGGTGACTATCTCGCGCGCGTCCTTGCGCGGGACGTTCACGCGGCCGACGTAGCGGTAGTTTTCCTGGGAATAGTTCTCGTTACCGAAGTGCTTCATCTTCTGCCCTCCCATTTCTCGTCGAGCTCCACGCCGCGGCCCGCGACGGAGGCTATGGCCTCAAAGACGTGGTATTGGCTTATGCAGCGGCAGTAGTTGCCGGAGAGCGCGTCGCGCACCTCCTCCTCGCTGGGGTTCGGGTTCTTGTCCAGCAGCGCCGTGGCCGTCATGATGATGCCCGGCGTGCAGAAGCCGCACTGGAAGGCGTTGTAGTCAAGGAACGCCTGCTGGACCTTGGAGAGCTCGCCCGTCTCGGGGTCGGCGAGGCCCTCGAGGGTGGTTATCTGCGCCCCGTCGCAGTCGGCGGTGAGCAGCATGCACGAGGGCACGGCGTCGCCGTCCTTGATAACGGTGCAGCAGCCGCAGGCGCCCTCGTCGCAGGCGCGCTTTGCGCCGGTGAGGCCCAGCCTGTCGCGCAGCGTCTCCAGCAGCGTCTCGCTGTACGGCACCTGGCCGAAGGCGTCGCCCATCGAGAACACGCGCTTCACGCCGTTGACCGTCAATGTGGTGGTTTCCACGCCCATTTGTATTCCTCCTTGCTTTTTAAAGGCCCGGGCGGATGCCCTCCGCCCTCCTGAGGCCATGATAAGGCAGCGGAACTTTCCCTTTAACGGCATATGTAGCCCAGACTATATTAAAAGTTTTTTGACGATGTCCCGTATATTTCCGGTTCACGGCACAAAAAACCCCGCCGGAGCTTATCCGGCGGGGCTTGGCGAATATTCTGTTGGCGTCAGATGGGAATGACTTCCACCCCGAAGGGCCCGAGCTCCCGGCCCAGGGCGGTCACGGGGCGGGCGTTGTGGTTCATCAAAATGCGAACGCGGCGCTCGCTCTCTCCCCTCACGGCACACTCCACGCCCTCGGGCAGCTCCAGGCGCTCGAGCACGGCACGGCTCATCAGTTCGCCGAAGAGCGTGTCCAGCACTGCGGCGTCGGGGACGGCGCCGAGGTAATATGCCGCGCCGAGGCCGTAGTCGCAGCGGGTCACGGCGGCGTACGGGCGGTAAAACTCGTCGTCGTAGTGCCAGAGCACGTGCGCGCCCTCGGGGACTATCATGTCCCGGAACACCCCGGCCGTGCCGCGGCCGCTCTCGCCCGCGAGGGGGACGGCGTCCGGCTCCTGCAGGCTCTCGGTCTCGACGACGCACAGGCCCAGCATGTCCGTGAGGTCCACGGGAAGGCACTTGCCGAAGACGAGGTTGTTGTCGCAGTCCTTCACGGCGGTGCGGAAGGTCACGAGCGCTACGCCGCCGGAGGCGACATAGGCCTTCAGCCGCGCGGTGAAGTCCGGGTCGGTAACGGCCATGTTGGGGACGATGACCAGCTTGTAGCCCGAAAAGTCCCTCGAGGCAGGGATGACGTCCACGCCAACGCCGCTGCGGTGGAGGATGCCGTGCAGGCGCTTCATCTCCCGCTCCGGCTCCAGCAGCAGGCTCTGGCGCTGGATGCGGAAGGAGGCGAGGGAGTCGTAATCATATATTATCGCCGCCTCGGCCCTCACGGGCGCGGAGAGGGCGGCCTCGAACTGCTTCACCTCGGAGAAGAAGCTCTGCGCCTCGAAAAAGCGGCGGCGCGGGACGTTGTCCGGGTCCAGCAGGCCGCAGCAGAACTGCTCCGCCCCCTTGGCCGCGCCGCGGTATCGGAAATACAGCAGCCCGTCGCAGCCGTGGGCCATGGCCTGCCAGCTCCAGAGCTTTGCCTGGCCCGGGCGGGGAAGGCAGCCCGTAATGTCGTGGCCCTGCGCGCCCATGATGGCCTCTGTTATCCAGAAGTTTTCGCCCTTGAGGCCGCGGATGTAGTCGAGGCCGAAGGCTATCTCCTCCGGCGGCAGAGGCTCCCTCTGCCCGCCCCAGACGGGGTAGTTGTTGTAGGCCGCCTTGTCCAGCAGCGCCGAGACGGCGGCGTAGTCCACGCTCTTGGTGAGGCCCCCGCCGGGGAAGTCGTGGATGATACAGGCCTCCGGGATGATGCGGCGGAGGATTTCGCACTGCTCCTCGGCGAAGGCGCGGATGTTCTCTCCGCAAAAGCGCTCCCAGTCGAGCCTCAGCGCGGGGTTTTGGGCGGCAATGGTCGGCGCGGGCATGGGTATCTCGTCGAAGGAGTTGTACTCCTGGCTCCAGAAGGCCGTGCCGTAGGCGCTGTTGAGCGCCGAGACGTCGCCGCCGAATTTGCGTGAGAGCCAGCCCTGGAATTTGCGTCGGCAGCGGGGACACCAGCACTTGTCGCTGCCCTCGTGGCCGAGCTCGTTGTCTATCTGCCAGGCGACGATGTTTCGCTCGCCGCGGTAGTGCTCGGCGAGGGCGGTGACTATGGCGCGGCAGCGCTCGAGATAAGGCTCGCTGCTGTAACAGGCCACATGCCGCCCGCCGTAGGCCCTAGGCACGCCGGTCTCGGACTGCGAGAGGATGTCCGGGTGAGCGTGCGCCAGCCACGCGGGCGGGGCGGCGGTGGGCGTGCCGAAGATGACGGAGAGTCCCCTCTTCCCCGCCGCGGCTATGACGCGGTCGAAGAAAGAGAAGTCGAATTTCCCCTCCTGCGGCTCCATGAGGTGCCAGGCGAACTCGCCTATGCGTATCACATTGCAGCCGAGCTCCACCATGCGGTCCAGGTCCTCATCCAGCATCCCGGGCTCCCACTGCTCGGGATAGTAGTCCACGCCAACGTACATGGCTCCCGCCTCCTTTTGCCCACATGATATCAACTCCCGCCCTCCCTGTCCAGCGCAAGGCGCAAAAAACCGGCCCCGCAATCACGGAGCCGGTTTGCAGATGTTCAGTCCTCGACCTGCGTCGGGTAAGCTATGGCCCCCGTTCCTATGCCGCTCATCACTGTGATGTGTGTGCAGGTCTATGAGCCCGGGCAGCATGGCGCCGGAGAAGTTCATAATCTACTTGCAGTCGCTGCCCGCAAGGAAGTCGATTCCCTTGAGGTGCTTCATGCGGAAGAAGAAGTAGTAGACAAGGTGCTGCTCGTACAGTGCCATATCCCCGATATACTCAGCAGGTGGTATGTTGACGAACTTAGTTATGCACAACTCCACCGCGTCCGGCAAGCCGCACGAGGGCATATCTTCCGAGCGCCCGGTATCTACCCGCGCTATTGCGCATCCAGTTCCCCGCCGAGCAGCCGCGCTCTCAGTGAGAGCACACGCTGATGTATGGCCGCTATTGTCTCGCGGAAGGCCGCGTCTCCCCTGTCCGTCGGGTCCTCCAGGCCCCAGTCCTCGCGGTGACGGCAGGGCAGGTGCGGACAGTTCACGTTGCAGCCCATGGTCACCACGATGTCCACCGGCGGCAGCTCGGTTATGAGCTTGCTGCGCTGCGTGAGTTCCATGTCCACGCCGTAGAGCTCACGCATGAGCCGCACCGCGTCCTGATTTATGCGCGGCACCGTCTCCGTCCCGCCGGAGCAGCTCTCGAAGGCGTCAGCCGCCAGGAGCTTCCCCAGCGCCTCGGCTATCTGGCTCCGGCAGGAGTTGTGCACGCAGACAAAGGCCACCCTGGGGCGGCGGCTCATTCCACTCCCCTGGCCTTGGCTATCACGGCGCGGGCCTCGTCCTTGGTCAGCGCCTTGCCGTAGGACACCACCTTGCAGTCCACGACGAGGGCCGGAGTGCTCATGACGCCGTAGGCCGCGATCTTGGCAAAGTCCGTGACGTGTTCAACCTCGTCCGCCATGCCGAGCTCCGAGAGAGCTTCCTTTGCGGCGGCGTCCAGCGCGCGGCACTTTGCGCAGCCGGTGCCCAGCACCTTGACGCCCGGGGCCGCCTTTTCGCTCTCCGCGCGCGCCATGTCCTCGCTGGTGCAGCTTCCCGAGCAGCAGCAGCCGCCCTGCTCATCCTTTTTCTTGCCGAAAAGACCCATGATAGATTCCTCCTGTATTGATTGTTTTTATATTAAAATGCCCTGGAATGCGTTGAAGAGATATCCCACGGCTATTATGCCCGCCACGCAGACGGCGATGAACAGCCCCAGCAGCTTCGGCTTTACCGCCTTGCGCAGCATGATGAGCGAGGGCAGCGACAGCGTCGTCACCGCCATCATGAATGCCAGCACCGTGCCGAGCTGCGCGCCCTTTGCGAGCAGAGCCTCAGCGACGGGTATCGTGCCGAAGATGTCCGCGTACATCGGCACGCCGACTATAGTGGCCAGCACGACGCCGAAGGGGTTGTCGCTACCGAGCACCGTCTCGATCCAGCTCTGGGGTATCCAGTTGTGGATGACCGCGCCGATGCCGACGCCGACGAGGATATAGGGAAAAACCTTTTTGAAGGTGCCGAGCATCTGCTCCTTGGCGTACTGCGCCCGCTCTCTGGGCGTCAGGCTCGGCGAGTCTATGTCCGCGCCCGTGGCCGAGAGGACGAAGCCTTCGACGTACTTTTCCATGTGCAGCCGCTCGATGACCGTGCCGCCTATGACCGCGATTACCAGCCCGAGCAGCACGTACACAGCCGCGACCTTTGCGCCGAAGATGCTCATCAGCAGCACCAGACTGCCGAGATCCACCATCGGCGACGAGATGAGGAACGAGAACGTCACGCCCAGGGGCAGTCCCGCGCTGGTGAAGCCGATGAACAGCGGTATAGACGAGCAGGAGCAAAACGGCGTTACCGTCCCGAGCAGCGCCGAGATGATGTTCGCCCAGATGCCGCGGAAGCGCCCGAGTATCTTGCGGCTGCGCTCCGGCGGAAAGTAGCTCTGTATGTAGGAGATGATGAAGATAAGCACGCAGAGCAGCACGCATATTTTCACCACGTCGTAGAGGAAAAACTGCACGCTGCCGCCGACGCGCCCGTCCACGTCCAGCCCCAGCGCCTCAAGTCCCGCACCGATAAGCCCGTTGAGCCACTTCATGCCGAGCAGCTGATCCTGTATGAAGGTCCACACACCCATGTGTCGCCCCGCTTTCCAAGTTATATCAAGAATTTTTGATGTGTTCTGCCAAGCAAACGCCATTCCCGCGGGAATGGCGTGCTATTTTCCGCAGCAGCAGCAAGTATCCTGCTCCGCCGTGGGGGTGGTGAGCGCTTTCAGCAGCTCCACCGCGCGCTCGCGGCCCTCTGGGCTGAGGCTGTAGTGGGTCCACTTCCCCTCCTGACGGCTGACCACGAGGCCGGAGTCGCAGAGTATCTTCATGTGGTAGGAGAGGCCGGACTGCGTCAGGTCCATGGGCTCCAGCAGCACGCAGGCGCACTTTTCGCCGCTCCTGAGCTGCTCGAGTATCGCCAGCCGCTTCGGGTCGCACAGCGCCTTGAACACCCTCGCCTGCTCCTGATACGTCCCGTCCACGCTCTCACCTCACATCAAATATTTTTGATGTGTTCATTATAGCACCGTCTGCGTCGATGTCAAGGGGCAATTTCGGTTGACAGCCGTGCGGTACCGCTGCTATATTTGTTTCTTAGATGACACTGTGTTGGGAGATGAGCGCATATGCTGCAATACACAAAGGACGCCTCGCTCGCGGGGGTGGACATACCCTTCGGCGTAGTGGAGGTAAGCTATCCCGAGCCGGAGCTCTGGCGCCGCGAGGAGTTCTATGCCCTTGCCGGGAGCGAGCTAGCCGCGGCGCGCGAGGCCGCCGAGCCCTATGAGCGCAAGGCCGTGTTCGGGGAGAACCCGTATTTCCGCTTCTTCAAGAAGTTCAAAAAGACCTTCCCCATCGTGCTGCAATTCGAGTCCGCCGTCATACGCGGCGCTGGCATACCCGGCGAGAACCCCGTGACGGACGTGCCTTATCTGCTGGAGCTCACGTCCCACGTCCTCTCCGGCACGCACGACATCGACCACATCGTGGGCGGCGTGGAGCTCTATCTGAGCTCGGAGCGCATTAACTTCCCCGGTATGCGCGGCTTTGAAGTGCACACCTACCCCGGCGACTTCTGCGCCCGGGACGGCGATGGCATCATCTTCAGCGAGATCGCCGGCGCGGACGGCCGCACCTTCGCACGGCCCGAGAGCCGCAGGGTCTTTTACCCCATCTTCGGCACACCCGGCCTGCCGGTGGAGGTCATCGAGCGCGCGATAGACTCCCTCCACCGCTACGTCGGCGCCCTGGCCCCCGAGGCCGTCTTTGAGAGCGAGATACTATAAGAGCATAATGCAAGCCCCCGGGATGCCTTTAGTACCGGCATCCCGGGGGCTTTTTGCGCTTTGCTCCGTCAGGCTTTGAGCCTTCTGGTGCTTTTTCCCACTATAAGGCTCGGCAATGTCGTGAAGCTCTGCACGCGCAGCTCGGGTTTTTTCAGCTCCTGGAGGAGCTGCTTTGCGGCGGCGCGGCCCATGTCTCGGACGTCTATCTGCACAAGCGTGGGCTCAGGGTTTATCAGGCCGCTGTATGGGTAGCGGTCGAAGGTGATGAGCTGTATGTCGTCCGGTATCCTCACGCCCAGCTCGTGCGCGGTCACGGCGAAGGCGTAGGCGAGCAGGTTGCTGCTGCACACCACGGCCTCGGGCCTGTCTCCTGGGGCAAGCATCTCCGCCGCTGCGGCGCGTCCGGCCAGAAGCGAGCCGTCCGTATGCTTGACCCAGCAGTCCCTGTATCCGCAGCCGTACTCCGCCGCGGCCGAGCGGAAGCCTATGAAGCGCTCGTTGGAGATGTCGTCCGTCTCCAGCGCGCCGAGGAAGGCTATGTCCCTGCATCCGCATTCCAGCAGGTGCTCGAACGCGATGCGCCCGCCGAGGGCGTTGTCGGTGTCCACCCAGTTTATCCGCGTGTCGCTCGGGTGGCCGATGACTATGTGCGTGAACTTCCTCGTGACCAGGAGCTGATGTATGGGCCTGTTCAGCGCGCCGCCGTGGACGATGATGCCGTCAGCGGCCCGCGAGAGCATGATCTGCTCCACGTCCGTGAGCGTCGCGTCCAGCAGCATGAGGCTGTACCCCTTTGCGCACAGCGCCTCCTGGATGCCGCACATGATGTCGAAAAGGTGCGGGTTCGTGTAGGGCTCGAACTCGTCCAGCTTTGCCAGAAAGGCTATGCAGCGCGCGCTTTTGCGGGCCAGTCCGGCGGCGCGGCTGTTCGGGGCGTAATCCAGCCGCCGCATTACCTCCTTGACCCTGAGCGTGGTCGCCTCGGATATGCCGGGCATGTCGTTTATGACCTTGCTCACGGTGGATATGCTAACTCCTGCCTCGCGGGCGACGTCTTTTATAGTTACCGGCATCGCGATCCCTCCTCGGCAATATAGTATAACGTTTTCACAAATAAATCAAGAGAAATATCTCCCTTTCTATTGACTCACACAAATATTCTGTTTATACTTCCTATCAAGAGATGCGTTTTGACCAAATTTGATCCGCATTGCAGGTGTAAACTCAGTAAAACGTTTTACTATTTTGAATCAGAACGGAGGATGAAAAATGAAGAAACTCTTGGCCATACTGCTCAGCGCTCTGCTGCTGATGACGCTGCTCGCGGCCTGCGGCACGACGGACGAGCCGGCTGCGGACAGTCCCGCGCCCGTCTCCGAGGCGCCGGAGTCGGAGGCCCCGGTAGAATCGGCCGAGCCGGTCGAGCTCACTATCTGGCACGACAACGACGAGAACCTCATGCAGGCCATGGCCGACGCCGCGAACGCCCTCCTCGAGGGCACGGGCGTGAGCGTGACCTTTGAAAAGCGCACCGGCCTCTCCGACCAGCTCAAGCTCTACGGCGGCGACGCGGCCAACGGCCCCGACATGTACCTCTGGGCGCACGACAGCCTCGGAACTTTCGTCGCGATGGACATTCTCGAGCCGCTCACCGACCTCGTGGACGAGAGCGTCTTGGCCGACGACCTGCCGCTGACGGTCGAGGCAGGCCAGATAGGCGGTACGCAGTACCTGCTGCCCGTGTATTTTGAGACGCTGCTCTTCCTCTACAACAAGGACCTCTGGCAGGGCGACATTCCCGCCACGACGGAGGAGCTCTATGAGTACATGGTGGCCAACACCGACATCGCCGCCGGCACCTATGCCGTAGTCAACCAGCACTCCACGTCATACAACGTCTCCCCGTTCATAAACGGCTTCGGCGGATACATACTCGATGCCGACGGCAACCCTGGGCTCAATGATCCGAAGACCATCGAGGCCGTGGAGTACAACCAGAAATTCGCCGCACTTGAGGCCGACGGGGACTACAACACCGTCACCACCCTCTTCAACGAGGGCAAGGCCGCGGCCATCATAGGCGGACCGTGGCTCGTTTCCGGGATACGCGCCGCCGGCATCGACCTCGGCGTGGCCTCCCTCTCCGACATGACGCTGCCCAACGGCGATCCTCTGGCACCCTTCTCCGGTGTGCAGGGCATCGGCGTCATGAAGGTCGCGGCGGAGACCAAGGGCGACGCCATCGCGCTGGCGCTCAAGGCCCTCGCTTCGCCTGAGGTCGGCATCGCGCTGGCCAAGACCGGCGGCTGCGCCCCGGCCAACTCCCTCTCCTATGACGACCCGGACGTCGCCTCCGACGAGATAATCTCGGCCATCGAGCACACGGCGGATACCGCCCAGCCCATGCCGAACGCCGCGGAGATGAACGTGATGTGGGGTCCTGTGGACAGCATGCTCGCCGCCGTTAACAAGAACGGTCAGGACGTTGCCTCTGCCGCAGAGGAAGCCCAGGCCGCGGCATTGCAGGCCATAGCGGATATGCAGTGATATCATAATACTTGCTTCAGGGGCGGCGGATTCGCCGCCCCCCTTTTGGAGGCCTTGCCATGAGCCTTAGACGCAAATTGAAACCCTGGCGCTGGTGCGCCCCGGCGGTGATTTTGATTCTGGTCATCATCGTCTTCCCCATCGCCTATACCGGGTATGTCTCGCTCACGAACATGAACCTGTACCACTGGCAGGACTACGAAGTCATAGGGCTTGGGAACTACGCCCGCGCGCTCTTCAAGTTCGACTCCGGCTTTCTCTCCGCGCTCGGGACGACGATACTCTGGACCGTCCTCAACATGGTTATCCAGCTGGCGTTCGGCTTCCTGATAGCTCTGGGCCTCAACGCGCCCAGGCTGAAGCTCAGCCGCCTGTACAAGACGCTGCTGATGGTGCCCTGGGCCATGCCGGCGTATATCTCCATCCTGCTCTGGCGAGTGGGCATGTTCAACACCGAGCTGGGGCTTTTGAACAAGTGGCTCACCGCGCTGGGCTTTGCAAAGGTGGACTTCCTCGCGAACAACGGCATCGCCTTCATCTCCTGCATGGCGCTCAACCTCTGGATGGCCCTGCCGTTTATGATCTCCACCATAGACGGCGCGCTGCAAAGCGTGGACCGCAGCCTCTACGAGAGCGCCCGGCTCGACGGCGCCGGTTTCTGGATGCAGACCTGGAAGATAACCATTCCCAGTATCCGTCCGGTCATCGCCCCCGCGGCGGTGATGACGGCCTTCATCACCTTCAAGCAGTTCGACATCATCTATCTTCTCACGCAGCAGCGCGGCTATATGACCGGAGCCACGCTGAACACGGTGATCACCTACGTGCACCAGAACGCCTTTGCGGCGAATAACTACGGCCTCTCGAGCGCGGTGAGTATGCTGCTCTTTGTGATAATAATCATCTTCTCATTCGCCACGAACCGGAGCCTGAGGGAGGACTGAGCATGAGGCGCAAGACCAAAGAACACATAGGATACGCCGCGCTGAATGCGGCCTTCATCATACTCTGCCTGGTCACCCTGGTGCCGATTTTCTACGCCCTGAGCGTGTCCTTTTCCGGGGCGGGCAGCACGCTCTCGGGGGATTTCAGCTTCATCCCCGAGGACCCCTCGCTGGAAAACTACCGGGCCATCCTCTTCGACGAGCCCTTTCTGCTCTGGCTAAAGAATTCTCTGCTGCTCAGCGTCGGGACGGTCGCCATAGCCATGCTCTGCGCCGTCACGGCCGCCTACGCCTGCTCGCGCTGGCGTTTCAGAGGGCGGCGGCCGCTGCTGAAGGCGCTGCTAGTGCTCAACGCCTTTCCGCAGGTGCTCTCGCTCTTCGCCTACTACCGAATACTCCGCCTGAGCGGGCTGCTCAATTCCCACGCCGGTCTGATGCTCATTTACGCCGGCAGCATGTGCGTTTTCGGCGTCTGGAACATGAAGGGCTATTTCGACACCATACCCGTGGAGATAGAGGAGGCGTCGAAGATAGACGGCGCGAACGACGCGCAGATGATATGGCGCATCGTGCTGCCTCTGGCGAAGCCGGCCATCGTCGTCACCTGCGTGATGGTGCTGATAACCGTCTGGAACGAATACCTCTTCGCCGCGACCTTCCTGCTTGACAGCGACTACTACTCACTCGCGGCGGGCCTTTACCAGCTCCAGAGCAACGACTATACGCGCTCCTGGCCGCTCTTCACAGCGGCAAGCATACTGGCGTCGCTCCCGCTGCTGGTGATCTTCTTCAAGATCCAAAAATACATGGTCTCCGGCCTCACCGCCGGCGGCGTGAAAGGATAAGCATGATAAAGGACGCGATATTTCACCGGCCAATGAGCGAATACGCCTTCGGCCTCGACGAGGACACCACGGTATTCAGGCTGCGCTGCGCAAGAGGCGACCTGGAGCGCTGCACGCTCTGGTATGGCGACACCTCGAGCCCTGAGACGCCCGTGCCGGTCTATCCGGCGGAGATGAGACTCGTGTTCCGCGGCGAGAACTGCGACTGGTGGGAGGCCGAGCTGCGCGGAGTGTTCCACCGGCTCTATTACTATTTCGAGCTGGTGGGCGATGAGCGGCTCTATTACTCCGGCGAGGTCTTTTTCAGCGAGCCCAGCAAGGAGCGCTCTGAATACTTCAAGTTCCCCTTCAACCACCGCGCGGACATCGCCCGCGTCCCTGAATGGGCGCTGGACGCCGTCGTATATAACATCTTCCCGGACAGCTTCGCCAGCTCCCGCCGGAGCATCACCGGCTGCGGTACGGAAAAGCGCGTCAGCGGCGCGCTCTCCCGCTCCCGCCTCGGCGGGACCATACGCGGTATATGTGAAAACCTCGACTACATATCCGGGCTCGGGGCCAACTGCATCTATCTCAACCCCATCTTCGCCGCCGGGCAGTATCACAAATACGACACCATAGACTACCTGCACATAGACCCCTGTCTGGGCACCGACACCGATTTCCGCCAGCTCGTAGAGGAGTGCCACGCGCGCGGCATGCGCGTTATACTCGACGGGGTGTTCAACCACTGCGGCGCGCAGTTTTTCGCCTTCCGCGACGTGCTGGAAAAGCAGCGAGAGAGCCGGTACGCGAACTGGTTCTACCGGCTGCAATTTCCCGTTACCTATCCCGAAGCGGGCGAGCGGCCGAATTATGAGTGCTTCTGCTATGAGCGGCTCATGCCTAAGCTGGACACGTCGAACGATGAGGTGCGCGACTACCTCTGCGGCGTCGGCGAGTATTGGCTGCGCGAGTTCGATGCGGACGGGTGGCGGCTGGACGTGGCCGACGAGCCGAACGACGGCTTCTGGCGGGAGTTTCGCCGCCGCTGCAAGGCCGTAAAGAGCGACGCGCTGCTCATAGGCGAGGTCTGGGGCGGCGCGCGGCACTGGCTGGCCGGAGACATGCTCGACTCCACCATGAACTACGATTTCCGCAGCCATTGCCGGCATTTTTTCGCAGAGGGCAGCATAGACGCACGCACCTTCGCCGGGCGTTGTGCAGATATGCTCATGCGCTATAAGAGGCAGATCACCGCCGCGCAGCTCAATTTGCTCGACAGCCACGATACCAGCCGCTTCCTCGACATCTGCGGCGGCGAAAAGCGCCGCCTGGCGCTGGCGGTCGTGTTCATGTGCTGCTTTCCCGGCATGCCGTGCGTGTTCTACGGCGACGAGCTGGGCGTAATGGGCACGAACGAGCTCGACTTCCGCCGCGCCATGCCATGGGACGCCGGGGACGAGAGCCTGAGGGAGCTCTATCGCGAGGCAATAGCCCTCCGCCGCCGGCACCCCGCCCTGCGCCGCGGCGGCCTGCGCTTCCTGCGCGCCGAGGCAGGCGAACAGCTGCTTGTCTTCGAGCGCAGCTGCCCCGGCGAGAGCCTGACGATCACAATAAACGCCTCCCCGGAGCCCAACGCGCTCCCCCCCTTCAGCTGGGACATCAGGAAAAGCTAACCCGCGGTTCCCCCCCTGCCGCATACCGCTGCAAACGAACATACCGTCGGCCTAACCGACACAGCAGCCCCGGCGAGCATTCGCCGGGGCTGCTGTGTCTGATTTTTATCTCTCCACGAACCGCATCAGCATCGTCGCGCACTGTGCACGGGTGGCGGTCCCCTGCGGGACGAGGGTGGTATCGGTCACGCCGGTGATTATCATGTGCTCTACGCACCAGCTCATCGCGTCGACCGCATAGGCGCTCACGCTTGCACCGTCGGAGTAGCCGGCGAGGTTCGCCGCCGTGGCGGGTTCGCCCGCATAGCGCCAGAGCATGGTCGCGAGCTGCTCACGGGTGACGCTCCTGTTCGGGTCGGTGCCGTCGCTGATACCGTTTGCCATTGCCCAGTCGCGTGCAATGTCGACCCAGCTCCCGCCCGTGACCGCCTCGCCGTCGATGCGGGCGAGGATCGCCCACACCATCGAGCGGGTCATCGTCGCGTCGGGCTCGAACGTGGTCGTCGAGGTGCCCTCCATGAGGCCGTTGGCCACGACGTGGTTGACGGCATCCGTATACCACGCTCCGCGCGCCACATCGGTGAAGGACGGCTGCTCCGGTTCGTCCTCCCCGGATTCAGGCGGCGTGACCGGCGTGCCGGGCATGGACGGCTTCCCCGGCATCTCGGGAGTCTCGGCTATTTCCTCGTTGGCCTCGGAGATCTCGTAGCTGCCGCCTCCGGACACGGTAAAGCTCACGGAGCCGTTTTCTCTGCTGCTCGACGCCACACCTGCGCCATTGTGTTCCACGCCCCCGGAAGCGTCCGGCACAGTCAGCTTGGGTTTAAGCACCTCAAGAAGCTCGCTCGCAGCGTTGAGCGTCACAGTCACGCTACCGTCAGTTTCGCTGCGCGTCACAGTGAGCGACGCGTCAAAGACGGCGCTGCTCTCCGCAAGCTCGTTGTGCGCCGCAGTACCGAAATTCCACTCGGCCAGTGTGGTGGTTTTGCCTGTATTGGCGTCGTAGCTGACCACACTTATGATACGTTTCTCCTTCGAAGCCGTGGCGAAAGCCGCGGCAGATATTTTCAGGTTTGTCTCTCCGGCTACTATTTCGGTCACCCGCTCCCAATCTGCGGTGAGATAGTTTTCCGGCTGCTCCACAAGTGCGGTGAGCACCATTGGCGCGAAGATTGGCAACGACCCGGAGCTGCCAGACAAAAGCGGTGGAACGCCTGCCTCCAGTTCCACAGGATCTTTCCATCTGGGGTTGGTGACGACCTTCGTCTCGCTGTGGTCAGCTACGTTCACTGTCGGCGGCTGGCGCAGTATGTCGCTTGAGCAGCCATCCCTCAGAGCTCCGAGGATCTCAGCGGAGGTCATGGACGCGTTGCTCTTCACCCGCCCATAGTAGTTGCGGTAGAAGTAGAACGTGCCGGGGCAGCGCACATCGAAGTCAACGCCATTGCTCACAAAGTTGTTTTCGGCTATGCGGCAGTAGAAAGGCACGACGTCCGTTCTCAGGCCGGGGATCAGCACAGCTGTGCCGTTATTGATAAAGGCGCAGCCGGTCAGCCCGTTTGCGAGGTCGCCCCTGCTTATTAGGGCAGTCTCGTTTTCATAGAACACGCTGTAAGTTGCGCCCATGCCGTTTATATCGCCTTCGCCGGCGTCCATGGCCACGGCGTATTCGCGGAAGGTGCAGTTCACAGCCCAGCTTCTGCCGTCGTAGATTGCCCTGCTCTCTTTCTGGCCCTCCGGCGCGACAAAGTCCATGTTATAGAAGGACACCTGGGAGTTGTTGCAAACCACGCCGCCCACTATCGTCGCGCGGCCGGTAGCGCCCGCGGGCTCAAAGCGTATCTCATAGTCGCCCTTCGTTTGCATTACGTTGGCGGGTATCTGTATGGTCCCTTCGTACCGATTGCCCTCGAGCACAACGTGTATCGTACCCCCGCTCGTCTGGCTATCCTCTCTGGACGGGGCTTCGTCAACCGCCGCCTCAATGGCGTCGGTGATCTCATTCGCACTGGCGCCCGCCTCGCACACCACGGTGTCCTCATAGATGTGGTAGCCGCTCAGCTTCAGCGCAACATTGCCAGTTTCCAGCACCTCGCCGTTATTGCTCACCTCGACCTTTGCCACGACCTGGGCGTCTGTGGCGTAGCCCTGCTTGAGATATATCCCGGCGCTGTTGCCTTCGACAGCATCCAGATGAGTGACGTCGAAGTCTCCGCTGAAACTGTACGGGTTATCGTCGGCGCTCCCGTCGCCGGATACATAGCGCAGATCCATGCTGAGCACGTTCACGCTCAGGGGCAGGCTGTCGAACTCATAGTGCTCTCCGCTGCCGTCTGAAACGATCTCCGCAACGGCCACTGCGGCGTCCAGGCGCTTGTCCCGCGGGTTGTTCTGGGCCGGCTGCCCGGAGATGTCGCGCCAGTAGTACCCCTCATAGGACTGCCGCATGATCGTCCTCGTTTCGCCTTCGCCGAGGGTGAAGCCGATCACGTACTTTTTTCCGTTTTCAGTGAACTGCAGCGCGGCAGAACCGTCTCCGAGGCCTTCCGGCGCGCTCAGCCCGGCGCTCTGTGTGGGTGTGTACGCCTCTCCGGCGTCCGTAGTGTCCGCCGCAGCAGGTACGACGGCCAGCGACACGGCAACGCACAGCGCCAGCAGCAGGCTCAGCAGTTTTTTACACATCTTCAAAGTCCTCCCGTCCCCTGTATCAATTTGTTTATTTTACACCATCCGCCCTCATGAAAACAATATGCTCACTGCATCGGATGCGAAAATATTTTCGTTGCTCCGGCGTTATCCTCTGCACGGCGAGGCACGGCAGGCCCGGTGTGCGTCCCGTGATGGAGCGAACCACGGTTTTCATTGGTTTGATCAAAAAAGGTTGGATCACATGATAATAATGAGTGTACTATAAAAGCAAAAAGAGAGCTAACTGATGAATCAAAATCAGTTAGCTCTCTTTTTATGAATATTGCCACAAAGGGCCCCGACCCTTCAAAAACCCAGTAAAATCAGGCGTTTCGGGGCATCTGAAATTATTCCCACTCCTCAAACGAAGCTTTGACTTAAACACTTTTGTATTTGCCATTTAGCTTCGTTTACATTTGATAGCTCGTATTATCCTCAACCTACACGTTCTCCGACTTTCGGCTATCATTTTGCTATCGGCTGGCGCTATCATGTGCGCTCGCCGAGCTTGCGTATTGTATTATGTACGATTTATGTCTGGTTTGGGCTGTCGCCATATGGAATGATGTATTATACCACCGTGAGCGCCGGGCTGCAAGAAAAACCGCGTAAAACCAAAGGTCAGCTCAGGCGACCATAGAAATAGCCCCGGCAAACACTTGCCGGGGCTGAGACTTATTTATTACGCGTCCAGTGTGCAGCCAAACTTATTTCCGTGGAGGACAGCCTTGTTTATCTTACCGGTGGCAAGGGCGTCGCCGCCCTTGTAAACGTTCATGCCTGCGGCGAGCAGTTCGTTGTAGAGTGCGTCGTTTGGCTGACACCGACGGACATGATTACTACGTCAGCTGCGAGCGCAAGAGTGCTTCCGTCCTTTGTACTCTCGGCTATCAGCTTGCCGTCTTCAAACTTTACGGCCTTATGGTCGTAGTGCAGCCTCACTCCCTGGTCGTTGCAATGGCGCGTCTCAAGGCAGGCTTCCTGCTGGAAACGCAGGTCGGTCATCGCCTCGGGCCAGGCCGGGAGCATATCGACAACGTCGAGACGGTAATGCTTTTGTGCCAACAAAAGCCTGACGACTACATAGATGTCGAGCTCGACCTGGATAAATTGGACGCCACATCGGTTGAGACTCGGTCGACTTATCGGGAAATCAGAGAATATGTGCGTGAGCACAGCGGCTTGAATGTTTCAAACCTATACATATCCCAGGTAAAGCGCAAACTCGGGCTTGGGGTTGGCGAAAGCTATAATAAGCCTAAATCCCAGGATGCTAAAGTACAAGTCTGCCCTCCAAATAAAGAGTCGGCAATCATTGATGCGCTGAAACATTTTAACATGGTATGACTGCAAGCACAGCGCAGCGTAGCCAGCTCATGGAGTAAATGCAATCGGCGTATCAGCGCTGGAACGCAAAGCAAGAGCAGCCGTAGAACCTGTAATTTCTGCGGCTGCTCTTTATTGCCCTGTAAAACAGACTGCTATATGGCTTCGCGTGTAATCCGTTTTGCACCATCGGCTCGGTTTGGCATTCTATGCAGTTAAGATATATCGTTTGCGCTTATAGCGGTGTAAATCGTCAAATACACGCTCAAGCTTTCAGGAAACCAAGAGCCTCATGGTGTGCGTCTTGAATTCCGCACTATAATCATACACAATAGACATATTTGCGAAATATCATGAATTCTTAGAATATTTTGTGCCGTTGAGTCCATGCCTTTTCAACCGCATTCTGGTATGGACTCTGGTACGCCCCGGCCATGCTTGCGGGCGGGGAGGCAATGCAGCACAGCGCATGGGTTAAACCCATGCGCTGTGCTTGTTCTGTGATTAAATTACGCGTTCCACGCCTTTACCTGCGCCTCGAGCCAGTTGCACCAGGCGTCCACGCCCTCGCCGGTCTTGGCGCTTATCGGGAATATCTCGATATCCGGGTTGCGCTTGTGCGCGAACTCGCGCACCTTGTCCATGTTGAAGTCGAAGTAGGGAAGGACGTCGATCTTGTTTATGATCAGCGCCTGGCACACCTCGAACATCAGCGGGTACTTGAGCGGTTTGTCGTGGCCCTCGGGCACGGAGAGGATGGCGACGTTCTTCACCGCGCCGGTGTCGAATTCGGCGGGGCAGACGAGGTTGCCCACGTTCTCGAGTATCGCGAGGTCGAGGTCGGCGGCGCCGAGCTCTTTGAGGCCCTGCTCGGTCATGCCCGCGTCGAGGTGGCACATGCCGCCCGTGTGGAGCTGAATACTGCGCACGCCCGTCTCGGCGATGGCGAGCGCGTCCACGTCCGAGTCGATGTCGGCCTCCATGACGCCGATGCGCAGCTTATCCTTGAGCCGCGCGATGGTCGACTTGAGCGTGGTCGTCTTGCCGCTGCCGGGGCTGGACATGAGGTTCAGGAGGAAGGTGCGCTCGCTTTTGAGGCGCGAGCGCAGCTCGTCCGCAGCACGGTCGTTGTTGGCGAGTATATTTTGCTTGACCGTTATTATTTTGATTCCGTCCGTCATACGAATCCTATCTCCTTTAAAATGAGCTTGTTGCCCTCCAGGACTTCATAGTTTTCCGCGCCGCATTTTGGGCAAGACAGATGCTGGTCGTCCTGGAGCTCGTAGCTGTTTCCGCACTCCCTGCAGAACACAAGGGGTGTGATCTCCTCTATCCGTATCTCCGAGCCATCGAGCAATGTCCCGGCGCAGACATCGGGGTAGTACTCCCGCACATAGCGCGGCTCCACTCCCGTCATGCCGCCGACCTCGAGAACTATAAACTTCACCTTTTGGGCGTTGCTGCTCCTTGCGGCGTCATCGGCCAGCTTTACAAGGCTCTGCACTATGCTCAGCTCGTGCATGCTCAGCCCTTCCTTCCCTCTCTCATGCTCTTCACCGCCACGCGGCCGGCACGCTTCAGGCTGTAGCCGACGAGACGCTTGTACCACGTCCCGAAGCTTCCAGCGGGTTGCGAATCACTCACGCGGGCGAGGTGTATGGCGTCGAACTTGCAGCGCACAGTGCACACACCGCAGCCGATGCACTTGTTGGCGTCGACGACGCTCTTGCCGCAGCTCAGGCATCGCTCCGTCTCCTTGTGCACCTGCTCCTCGGTGAGGCCGCGGCGCAGGTCGCGGAAGGTGGCGGCGGCCTCGACGCAGTTGACCTTGCCGGTCTTTTGCCTGGGCACGGTGTCAAAGCCGGCGAAATCCACGTTGCCGGTGTCTATTCCCGTATACACCGCGGCGTTGCGCCCGGCCGTGAGGTTCATATCCCTGCACAGACGGTGTATGGATATCGCCCCCTGCTTGCCCATGGCGATGGCGTCGATGGCAAACTTCGGCCCGGTCACGCAGTCGCCGCCCGCGAACACGTCCGCCTCGCCGGTCTGGCAGCTGAGCGCGTCAACAACGACCGTGTTTCTCTTCCCGAGCTCTATCCTGCTGCCGTCCTCTATGCCGCACATATCTATTTGCTGCCCGATTGCCGAGATGACGGCGGTGACGGACATCGTCTCATATTCACCCGTCGGCACCGGCCTGCGGCGTCCCTTTTCATCCGGCTCGCCGAGAGCCATGCGCTGAAGCCTGAGCGATTGCGCGCGCCCGTCGCCGGTTATCTCCGCCGGAGCCGCGAGGAAGAGGAAGCGGACGCCCTCCTCCTCCGCTTCGAGCACCTCGTCTGCGGAGGCGGGCATTTCGTCGCGGGTCCTGCGGTAAATCACCGTCACCTCTCCGGCGCCCAGGCGCAGAGCGCTGCGCGCGACGTCTATCGCCACGTTGCCGCCGCCTATAACGGCCACCCTGTCGCCAATCTCGGGCCTGCCGCCGCCGTTCACCTCGCGCAGGAAATCCACACCGGTGTACACTCCGGGAAGGTCGTCGCCGTCACAGCCCACGCGCGTTCCCAGCGACGCGCCGACGGCAAGGTAAATGGCGCGGTAGCCCTGCTCACGCAGACCGTCCATGGTGACGTCGCGCCCAACCGTTACGCCGCATTTGAACTCGACGCCCATGTCGCGAAGGATATCTATTTCCGCGTTCACCACGTCCTTGCTGAGACGGAACTCCGGGATGCCGAGCGTCAGCATGCCGCCGGGCTGCCGCTCCTTTTCAAACACCGTGACCTTGTACCCGTATTCCGCGAGGTAATACGCGCAGGAGAGGCCAGCGGGTCCGGAACCCACAACTGCTATCCGCTCGCTGTAGTCTGCCTTCTTTTCCGGCACGAAGCGGTTAACCTCGTCCAGCTCCTGGTCGGCGATGAACATCTTGATGTCGTCGATTGCCAGCGGCTCGTCCAGGTCGCCGCGCGTGCAGCCGGCCTCGCAGGGGTGGGGACAGATGCGTCCGCAGACGGCGGGTAGCGGGTTGTCCTTCTTTATGACCTCGAGCGCTTCGCGGTACTTGCCCTCGTACGCCTTGCGTATATAGCCCTGAACCGAGATGTGCGCAGGACAGATCGCCTTGCACGGCGCCGTGCCGGCGTTGCCGACGCTCCGGCGCTCGTTGCGGAAATTCATATGCACGTCCTCGGGTGTCATCTTGTTGACTGCGGCCTGCTTATACTCGGGCAGCTGGCTCGCCGTGTCCTCGCAAAAGCGCGTGCCGAGCGTTACGGCGTTGACAGGACAGATGTCCACGCACTCGCCGCAGGCGACGCATTTGTCGCGGTTCACGACCGCGCGGAAGTTGCTCCTGGAAAAAGGGTTGCCGTCAAAGGCGTTCAGGAAGCGCAGCCCGCTGCACGAGCAGCCGCAGCAGTTGCAGATGAACGAGGTCTCATTTTCACCCTCTACCGTAAAGGCGGTGTGTACAAGCCCGGCGCGCTCGCACTTTTGAAGTATCTCCACACACTCCTCACGGCTTATCCTGTGGCCGCGGCCTGTGCGGATATAGTACTCCGCCGTGTCGTCAAACTGGATGCAGGTGTCCTCGACTGGGTGCTCGCAGCCCTCGCCGAGCAGACGCATGGAGAGGCGGCAGGCGCAGTCCGCCACGGAGAAGCTTTTTGCCTTGTTCACAAAGGTCATGACGTCCTCGAACGAATAGATCTGGCGCTGGGCGCCGATCTCCTTCATGACCGGCGTGACCTTCATGAGGCCGCCGTCCTGGCCGTCGACCTGACGCATGAGCGGCCCCATGTCCTTTATGTTCGTAAACAGCTTGGCCATGTACGGGTCGTTGCGCGTTTCGGGGTCCGTCATGACGTACTCGTAGAAGCCGGGTATGAACGGAGTGATGTTGTAGAAGCCGACGTTGTTGACTATGCGCTCAAAGACAACTCCCTTTTGCGCCATGTGCTTGAGCATTTCCTTCGCCTTTTCCTCCGGCAGCCCGGCCTTGCGGGCAAGCTCGGTATAGGCGGTGGGAATTTTCGGGACGTAGGTGCCGAGAATGGCCTCCTCCTCCGAAATAAGGTGCTTGAACATCAGGACATAGTTCGAGTCCTCAGCCTTTGGGCCGAGAAACAGTCCTCCGTGGTAGCTGATGTGATTTACGAATTTACACCATGCGCTGCTTGCCATACCTCATCCCTCTTTTTCATATTTTGACTTGTCATATGACACGTCCTATTGCTATAATAATATCATGACAAAGAATTGTCAATATATTATTTCATCTTGACTCCGCCTTTTTTAAACTCTACAATAGCGTAAGGACGGGAGCTATGCGCCGGTATGGAGGAAACTGTATGGATATGCGCAGTCAAATAATGGACGCGAGCAGGAGGCTGTTCCTTGAGCGCGGTTATCGCGGCACGAGCATGAGGGAGATCGCCGCCGCGTGCGGGATTAAGGTGGGAAATTTAAACTACTACTTCCGCAAAAAGGAAGATCTGCTCATGCTGCACCACAACAACCTGATGGACTCGTATTGCGGCAGCTTGCCCGCAGAGTTTTTCAGCGAGCCGTGGAGCGGGTATATCGCGGTGGAATACTGCTTTCTGCGCGCCATCGCCGAGTCCGAGGCCGCGCTGCGGCTCTATAACGAGGTTGTAAACGTACCCTCGCTGAGAGAGGTCTATTGTGCAAAGCATCACGAGCTGTTTCTGCGCTTTTTTCCCGAGGACGGATTCGAGCTCGATTCGCGCGAGGTGTATTTTTCGACCGTGTCGATGTGCGCTGTGGAATTCCAGATGATGGAGCAGTACGCGAGGTACAAGGGCGTCGTGGCTTTCGACTCGCTGACCCGCTACTTCTTTTTGACTCGGCTGACCACGCTCCACCTGGATGACGGCGGGCGTATAGACGCCGGGATCTCCCTCGGCAATGAGTATTACGCCAACGTACTGCGAGATTTGCGCCTTGAATAGGCATCGGCGCTCAGGGGCATACTCAGCACTCTGCTGATCTTTGCGGGCGAGAACCCCTCCGAGCACGCTGCGGCCGCGTCCGAGGGGCTGGCGCGCGGGCTGGCAATAGCCGCCGCTATGGCTGAAGCCGGACTGAAATATTGAACAGAGGACGCGAACAGCGCCCCGGGGAGCCCCGGGGCGCTGCTTTTACTGTATTCTCACGCGTCCAGCGTTACGCCGAATTTGCTGCCGTGGAGGACGGCTTTGTTTATCTTGCCGGTGGCAAGTGCGTCGCCGCCCTTATAGACGTTTATGCCCGCGGCGAGCAGTTCGTTGTAGAGGGCGTCGTTGGGCTTTACACCAACGGACATTATGACTATGTCTGCCTCGATGGCCAGCTCGCTGCCGTCGATGGTGCTCTCGGCAATCAGCTTGCCATTCTCAAACTTGACGGCCTTATGGTCGTAGTGCAGGCCGACGCCCTGGTCGTTGCAGTGGCGGGTCTCCAGGCAGGCCTCCTGCTGATAGCGCAGGTCGGTCATAGCTTCCGGCCAGGCCGGGAGCATATCCACCACATCGACGGTGCTGCCCTGGCGGCGCAGGAAGAGCGCCACCTCCAGGCCGGTTATTCCGCCGCCGAGGACGACTATCTTCTTGCCGTCGAAGTGCATATCCTGCACGAGCACGTCGTGGCTCTGGTAGACGGGGACGTTCTCGAGCCCGGGCAGGGGGATGCTGACGGCGTTGCTGCCGCTCGCTATGAACACGGCGTAGGGCTTGAGCGCCATGATCATGTCGGCCGTGGCCTCGGTGTTGAGGCGGACGTCTATGCCGAGCTTCTCCGCCATGGACTTGTAGTAGCCGACGGCCCAGTCGAACTTGCCCTTGAAGGGGGGCAGCTTGGCGATGTGCAGGTTGCCGCCTATCTCGCCGCCCTTGTCGAAGACTACGGGCTCGAAGCCGCGCTGCTTGAGCGTGACGGCGGCCTCCATACCGGCGGGGCCGGCGCCGACTATGGCCACGACGCGCCCGTCGCCGTTCACCTTGAGCGGACGCTTGGCGCCCTCGCGCAGGGCGTAGGGGTTGACGGAGCAGTTGGTCTGGTCGCAGGCGAAGAGGCCGACGTTGAAGCAGTTCATGCAGGAGATGCAGTAGCGCAGCTCGTCCTCGCGGCCTTCCTCACATTTTTTGACCCACTCGCGCTCGGCGAGGATGCCGCGGCCCATGCCGACCATGTCGCAGTCGCCCTCGGAGATGATCTTGTCGACGAACTCCGGATGACGGATGCTGCCGGTGGCGACAACAGGAATACTGACGGCCTGTTTCACCAGCTTAGCGGCGGGGACTTTCCAGCCCTCGGCACGGTGAACGTCACCGGACATGATGTCATCCTGGTGATAGATGGTGCCGCCGGCTGAAACGGCTATCATATTGGCTCCGGCAGCCTCGATGAGTGGGGCGACCTGGGCGCACTGCTCAGGCGTGATGCCGTCCTGACCGTTGGGGCCTTCGCCCTTCGGGTAGTCGAAGCCCTGCATCTTGACGGAGATTATCTTGTCTGGGCCAATAACCTCGCGGATACGGCTTATCGTCTCTGTGGCAAAGCGGGCGCGGTCTTCGACATTCTCCCATCCATACTCGTCTGTACGGTGGTTGAAGAGCGGAGAGATGAACTGGCAGGCCAGGTAGCCGTGGCAGGTCTGGAACTCTATGCCGTCGGCCCCGGCTGCCATCGCGCGCTTTGCGGCGGCAACGAACTTGTCCTGGATGCTGCGTATTTCGTCGATGCTTAGCTCGTCGACGGTCTTGGGCTGGATGCCGGAGTAGTTTGTCGCGCCGGGATGCCAGAGCTGGAAGAGTATCTTGGCGCCGTGCTTGTGCGCGGCGGCGGCAAGGCGGCGCAGCCCGGGTATAAATTTGTCATCATAGATACCAGGCTGGAGGGGCAGCACACTAGGCCAGTCCTTGTCAACTATCATGGCACCGGGTATAACGATGCCTACTCCTCCGGCCGCGACGGACTCAATATAATCGATGTCGCGCACGGATACGCCGTCGTCAAAGTTGGAGATGGTCTTTGCCATAGCCAGGAACACTATGCGGTTCTTGACAGTCTGGCTGCCTACATTGATGGGTTCAAGAAACTTATGGCTCATTGCTCTTCCTCCTTCTATCAGACAAACATTGTCTCACCGCTGGCGCGCACCGATATCTCGCTGATGTTTACACCCCAGGGCTGGTTCATAACGTAGATGATGTTGTCGGCCAGGACTTCAGGGCCGAAGTCGAAGCAGTGTATGTTCTCCCGGTCATCACGTCCAGGAGTACCAAGGCCGGTAAAGGCATCTATCAGCTTGCCGTAGACACCAGACAGGCTGGCGTTGAAGTCAACCTCGGTAGAGACGAGACCCGTGTCGGCTACAGAGGTTGGCTTTATGACGGAGAACTTTATCTTGCCGGAGTTCTCGACGCGCATTGAGTCTGCCATAATGCGTACGCTCGCCTTGCTGAGATTGTATACTGCACCACCAGAGACACCGTAGTTGCCAAGAATAGAGGAGACGTTTATTACATGACCATGACCCTGCTTAATCATTTGGTCATATACGGCAGCAGTGGCGTAGAGGGTGCCCTTTATGGAAGCGTCGATGCACTCCTCCCAGGCTTGCATGGCGAACTTATGCTGACTAAGGTATCCGAGCGGCATGGTGCCGGCGTCGTTGACGAGTATGTCGATGGCTCCGTAGGTGTCGATTGCGAATTGCGCCATATCCTGCACCTGACGCTGGTCTCGCAGGTCGGTCTTGATGTAAGAGGCCTCGCCGCCCTTGGCGCGGATGTCCTCGCATATCTCCTTGAGGAGGTTGTCACGTCTCGCGGCGAGCACGACCTTGCCTCCCAGCTCCGCGGCCTTCATGGCGGTATACTTGCCAAAGCCGCTAGACGCGCCGGTGACGATGATTACCTTGTCCTTGATGTAGTTTTCAGTCCTGTAGCTGTTCATCGCTGTACCTCCCTATCAAATAACAAACAGGTCGCCACTCATGCGGACGGTAATATCGCCGATGCTGACGCCCCAGGGCTGGTTGATTGCATATATAATGTTATCGGCGAGAATCTGCGGGTCGGGGTCGTTATACTTCATGGAGTTTATGTCGTGGAAGTCTGGGCGCAATGGGCTCTCTTCCATCTGGTTGAGTATCTCCATCGGGCCCTTGACGGACGGGATGAGCGCGTACGCATCTACGACGCTTCCGGCGAGGTTTGTACGCATGAAGCCTGTTGGCTTTATTGTGGTAACCTTTATCTTGCCCTGGCACTCGCTGCGAAGGCTCTCTGCAAGGTACTGCACGCCCATCTTTGCGACCTGATATACACCCGCGCCCGCGACGGGGAAATTGGCATATACGGAGGACACGTTTATAACCTGACCGCGCTCCTGCTTAATCATCTGGTCGTACACAGCGCTGATGCCGTAAATCGTACCCTTAATCGAAATGTCAATGCACTCTTCCCACTTCTCAAGCGCCTGCTCATGCTCGGAGAAATAGGCAAGCGGCATCGTCCCGGCGTTGTTTACGAGCACGTCGATGGCTCCGTAGGTGTCGACGGCAAACTTTGCCATGTTAAATACCTCGTCCTTTTTGGAAACATCGGTGACCACATAGGCCGCTTCGCCACCTGCAGCCTTGATTTCGCCAACTACGGACTTGAGTTTTCCCTCGTTACGAGCGGCGAGGACGACTTTTCCTCCCATCTCGGCAGCGCGCTTGGCTGTCAGCAGGCCGAAGCCGCTGGACGCGCCGGTGATGATTATCACCTTGCCCTCTACATAGTTTTTCTGGATGTAGTTGCTCTCGTAATTCATCAACTTTTCTGCCTCCAGTCGTGGTTTTCTTGGCACATCTGCCAAACTCTGTGTTAAGTATATAACTAGCAAGTAGGAGGCTCAATTCACGGCGCACCTATTTTGTGCACATTTGCATAATGCCGTGTAAAAGTATAGATTAATTATTGCACCATGTGCGAAAGTAAGTTAAAATATTGTCTGGGTGATAGCATGGGCAAGCGTATGAGCACCAAAGAGCATATTATGGAGTCATTTCTCTCCCTGTTGGAGGACAAACCCCTGACGGACATTTCCGTTTCGGAGATAGTGGAGCGCGCCGGAGTAAGCAAGCGCAGCTTTTACAACCACTTCGTGGACAAGTACGACTTGATGGGCTACGCTTACCGCGAGCTGGTCGAGCAGGAGTGGTATAAGGATGGGCGGCGCTGCTCGCTGGTCGAGTTCTTCAACCGCTGCTGGACCTTCGACGGCAGTGAGCCGATGATGGAGCGCTTTAAGAACACCATGTCTTATATAGGGCAGAACGATTTGCGCAGTGAGATTGAGAATCAGGGTGTCAAGGATTTGAAACGGATGCTGGGGTGGAACGGTTACCCTGGGCCGTATGACGAAGAATTGGACAACATTCTGCTCTTCTTCATGTGCGGCATCAGCCGCATGGCTGAGCGACACTTTGAAAACTCCCGTGATACGCCCATAACCTGGCTTTCGGACTACGGAGCAAAATGCCTGCCATCTGAAATAGCCGAATATTTGCTTCGCGACCCGAACGAAAGCAAAAGCTGAAATGAGTCTGGGTGCGTTCCAAATTGGAACACACCCAGACGTTTTTATTCTCCGCGCACAGTCTGCATACTTCTCAAAAGTCGCGTTTTGCGACTTTTATCCTCTCTCGCGCTGAGCGCGCGGTCTGCGCAATACTTCACGTCCAGCAGCTCTACAAGTTCGTCGCGGAGTGTTTTGTACTTGGCGTAAACTGCGTCATTTTCACGCTCCAACGCTGCAAGCCCACGCTGCCAGTCGGCAATGTGGATGCTGCCGGGGAGCTTGCGCCGCGCCATGTAGAATTGCCGCAGCTCGCCTTCGTGCTCAGACTTGAACTTTTCGCGCTTGTGCTTCCAGCGAATGGAGCACAGCTCGTCGTATAATGGCTTGAAGCGCTTGAACACCTCAGCGTACCTCATCCATTCACGCAGCTCTTTTGACCGCTTTTTGTTAGCGTCGAGTGTGGTTTTCGTTTCATCAAGCGACGAATGAAGCGAATCGAGACGGGCTTCGAGGTCATCGAGAGTATGTAACCCGTTCTCATTCAAATAGGCAATAGCGCTTGTAAGACGTTTCAGGTTGCCTACCTTGGCCTTGCTGCTCCACGCCCCGGCGTTTCGTGCGTCGAAGTAGTCGGCTAGCAGTTTGGCGAGCGACGGTGAGTGAGATTTGTCCAGCTTCACGCGCGCGTCGCTAAGCCAGCTAATGAGTGTCTTGATTTGCTCTCCCAACGTCCGAAGCATCGCGCTCGCGGATTTAATCCACCGGTTGTGCCCACCCTTGTCAGTTACGATGCCTCTGGCCTCCATCTGCCGCACAGCGACACCCTCGTGGATGGTTGGAATCTGCTCGACGCCCTGCCGCTCATAGGAGCGGTGGTCTATGCGGCAAGGCAGGCCCTTTTCCTCAAATTTGGCGTTGCACAGCGTCGCCCACGCCTCGCGCCACGCTTCAAGCGTCTCGGGTTTGCCCCAGTCCGTTGTTGGCACAGCGTCGAATTTGCCGTCCTCGCGGTAAATCCGCCGCTGTTTCGCACCCCATGTGCCGTCCGGGTTCAGCGGTCGAATCGGGCAGAGGACGTGGAAGTGTGGGTTAGCGATTCCACCGTCTTTATCTGGCTGATGGACAGCAAAGTCCGCAATCATGCCGCGGGAGACGAAGTTGTCCAGCAGAAATTGCCGCGCGAGCTGTATATTCTCGTCGAGCGAAAACTCGTTTTGCAGCGCGATGTCGAAGCTGTAGGCGAGCTGAGCGTTCTTGTTACGCTCGACTTCCTCGACCGCGTT
>UQYT01000033.1 GCA_900545405.1 uncultured Eubacteriales bacterium
AAGCGCTTTTCTTTGGCGGCTCG
Source organism: uncultured Eubacteriales bacterium (assembly GCA_900545405.1). Lineage (GTDB taxonomy): Bacteria > Bacillota > Clostridia > Oscillospirales > Oscillospiraceae > Scatomorpha. Next base: position 24 of record UQYT01000033.1, read on the forward strand.
ACACCGTTTCTTTGGGCAAGCACCAAAGAAATGGGGTCGAATGGCAGGACAAGCTAACGACCCCCTCCCAAAGTAACGGCGCGCACGCACAAGCGTAAAATAAGGGGGAACCCCCGGCGAGGGTTCCCCCTTAGACCCCCTCCTGCGCTTTATGAAGCACAAGAGAGTTCCGCGCTCTGCGTAGCGCAGGCAGGGGCGCTGCCCCTGCACCCTGCCGCCTTTGAAAAGGCGGGCGAAACTTTCATTCGCGCTTCGCGCAGCGGAGGGCGGGTGATCAGTCGTGGTGGTGGCCGCACTCGTCGGCGTGCTCGTGCTTATGGCACACAGCGCCGGTGGTCTTGAGCTCGCCCTTGAGATACGCCTCGACGGCCGCGCGGGCGTCGCCCGTGGCGCCGACTATGACCTCGACATTGCGCTCATTGAAGATATCCACGGCGCCGCCGCCCATGCCGCCGGCGATTATCACCTGCACGCCGCGGTCGGCCAGGAAGTTCGGCAGGAAGCCCGGACGGTGGCCCGGATTCGCCACGACTTCCTCGGCGGTTATCTTGCCGTCCTCGGCGTCGTAGATGTTGAAGTTCTCGCAGTGGCCGAAGTGGCCAGACACCGTATTGCCCATGGCTGCAACTGCAATTTTCATAACTTTTTCGTCTCCTTATCAGTCATTTTGATATCTAAAAGCTCCATTGCTTTTATAAACACGTCGTACAGCGCCGCACGCGCCGGGCAGTCCATGTCCGCCACGCTGCGGCCTTCGTTTATCGCCCGCTGCGCGCTCCTGTCAAAGGGCACCCGCCCCAAAAACGGCACGCCCTGCTCCGCGCACCAGCGCTCGATATCAGCGCTCAGCTCCGGGCTCACGTCCGAGCGGTTCACGCACACCGCCGTGCGCACCCGCGCCATCGACGCCGTCCGCACCAGCCGCTGCATGTCGCCGAAGCCGGACACCGAGGGCTCCGTCACGATCAGCGCGAGGCTCACGCCGTTCATCGAGGCCATCACCGGGCAGCCCACGCCGGGCGAGCCGTCGATTATCGCGAGCTCCGCCTCCCCGGCGGCGTCGTACAGCGCGCGCTTTACCTCCGTCACCAGCTTGCCCGAGTTGCCGCGGCCCATGCGCAGCTCCGCGTCCGCGAACACCCCGTCCCCGCTCCGCACCCGGAGCGAGCCCGCGATGTCCTTGTCTAACCTCGCCGCGCCGACCGGACACACCTCCGTGCACAGCCCGCAGCCCTCGCAGCGGAGCTCGTCCACCGCGTATTTGCCGCCGCCGGCGGGAGATATGGCCCCGAAACGGCACATTTTGGCGCACTTTCCGCAGCCTATGCAGAGGTTTTCGTCGATTTTCGCCTTGTCCGAGCCCTTGAAGTCCGTCTCGCGCGTCTCGGGGTAGCCGCCGGACACCAGGGCCAGATTCGGCGCGTCCACGTCGCAGTCGGCGACAGCCCTCGCCCCGGCAAAGCGGATGAAGGCCGCGGCAGTCGTGGTCTTGCCCGTGCCGCCCTTGCCGCTGAGGATGAGCAGCTTTTTCATGCGCGCGCCTCCTTCCGTATCCGGGAGAGCAGCGCGTCGAAGATGGAGCGCGTCTCCCCGTCCTCGCGGTAAGCGAGAGCGCCCCGCGCGCCCGCTGCCGCCAGCCTTTCGCTGTACGGTATCCGCGCGAGCACGGGCAGGCCCTCGGCCTCGAGATAGCGCTCCAGCTCCGGGTACTCGGCCCCGGCCTTGTTAATTACCACGCCGCAGGGCTTTTTCAGCACGCGCATCAGCTCCACCACGAGCCGCAGATCGTGCAGGCCGAAGGCCGTCGGCTCCGTGACCAGCACGCAGTAGTCCGCCTCCCGGGCGCTCTCCATGACGGGGCAGGCGCTGCCCGGCGGGCAGTCGATGACGGTCAGCCCGTCCTCCGGCCCGGCCTCTGTGAGCGCGGCGGCGATCACCGGCACGCCCGTCGCCTCCCCGAGCTTAAGCTCGCCTGTGGCGACCTTTATCTCCCCGCTCATGCCCGTCTCGACGGCGCCGACCTCGCGCTCCGTCTCGCTCACCGCCCCCTCGGGGCAGACATAGGCGCAGACGCCGCAGGAGTGGCAGACCTCGTCGAACAGCATCGGCGCGCCCTTGACCAGCACCAGCGCGTTGAAGCGGCAGTGCTCCACGCATTTGCGGCAGCCGGTGCACTTTTCGCGGTCAAAAGCCGGCATTTTCTTTGTCACGGGGCGGGATACGGTATTTTCAGGCTTGAGAAAGAGCCGGCCGTTCGGCTCCTCCACGTCGCAGTCGATGTACACCGCCCGGCCCGCCGCGCAGGCGAGTCCGGTCGCAACGAGGGTCTTGCCCGCGCCGCCCTTGCCGCTGAGTACCGCGACCTTCATTGGATGCCCTGGAAGCCTGCGTGGAAGTGGGTCAGCTCCCCGAGCTCTCCCGCCTCGAGCGCGGCGGCGTTTTCGAGCGCCGTGCCGTCCTTGGACTTGTAGATCCTGATGTCCGCGGCCTTGAGCACCTGGGCGGCGTTCTCGCCGCAGCGGACGGTGATGAGCGCCTCGGCCCCGCTGTCGGCCACGGCCTGGGCCGCCTTTAGTCCCGCGCCGCCCTCGGCCTCGGCGCCGGGATTGGGCAGGAACTCGGCCTTGCCGCCCTCGCAGAGCATGAAGTACGGCGCGCGGCCGAAGGACACGCAGACGCCGCTCTCAACGCTGGCCTCGTCGACCGGGATGATGATCTTCATTGTTCGTTCTCCTTCCTCGCGCAGTGGCGCCGCCGGCAGGGGCGGCCGCAGTGCTCTCCCCCGCCCTCGCACAGCCGGTAGGACCCGCCCTCTATCCTCAGCGGGCGGCCCTCCACCAGCGCGGCGGCAAGCTTGGCCCTTGCGCTGTTGTATATCTGCTGCGCCGTGGTCCGCGCGACGCACATGTATTCGCTGCACTCGGCCTGGGTGCAGCCCTGATAATCTATGAGCCTGATGGCCTCGTATTCCTCGACCGTCATGAGCACGGGCTGGACCTCCCCGCCGCAGCCGGCGGGCCCGAACTCACTGCAGCCCGGCAGGCCGCAGACTCTTCTGCACTTTTTGGGACGCGGCATTTCTTGACCTCATTTCTGGCATATGCCGGATTCGTGTTTGAGTGTAGCACCATTTTCGGCATATGTCAATAACCTGCGCCTGTTTCGCAAAAAATATACGTCCGGGGCGAAAACTGCGCGGAGCATGCTTGACAAACGGGTTTTGTGATGGTAAGATAACTAAGCTTGCGGGCGCGTCCGGGCAGAATCGCCGGGTGCGGGAGCCAGTTGCCTGCTATATAAGCGCCAGTAGCTCAGCAGGATAGAGCAACTGCCTTCTAAGCAGTAGGCCGGGGGTTCGAGTCCCTCCTGGCGTGCCAAGGCAAGGCTCCAAATGGTGGGTGTAGCTCAGTTGGTATGAGCACCGGATTGTGGTTCCGGGTGTCGTGGGTTCGAGCCCCATCTCCCACCCCAGAAGATGCGGGAGGCCGGCAATGCCGGCCTCTCTGCCTAAGTCGATGGTGGGATGTAGTGTAACGGTAACACACCAGACTTTGACTCTGATATTGTAGGTTCGAGTCCTGCCATCCCAGCCACGTCGCTCCGCCTCTGCCGGTTACGGCTTCGCCCTGCGTGAGAGGGCAAAGCCTCCACCTCTGAGGCTCGCTCCTTTTCGTTCAAAACTACAGGTTTTGAACGAGGTTACGGGGGGATTGGCGCTCCGCCTCTGCCGGTTACGGCTTCGCCCTGCGTGAGAGGGCAAAGCCTCCACCTCTGAGGCTCGCTCCTTTTCACGCAAAACTACAGGTTTTGCGTGAGATTTCAATCAAATATGACCCAGTAGCTCAGCAGGCAGAGCACCTGCCTTTTAAGCAGGGTGTCCGGGGTTCGAATCCCCGCTGGGTCACCACGCCGGAGCAAGGTACGCTTTGCTCCGGCTTTTTTTGCGAAAAAACTCCCGGCCCGTTGGGGTCGGGAGTTTTCTTTAGTTTTTGAGTTCCGCGTAGTTCAATATGCCGCGGCAGAGGAAGATTGCGAGGAGGGATATGAGGGCGTTGATGCCGGCGAGGGCGAGGAGCCAGACGGGGGGCGCGGCGTTATTTATGCTCAGCATCACGGCGGCGACTATGCCGGGGGCGCAGACGAGTATCTCCACGAGGAAATAGAACACAAAAATCAGCGCCTTCATATTCACCCGTCCGAACACCCGCTCACAGACCAGGTTGCCGGACAGCATCAGATACGCATAGCTGAAGTGCGCAAGGCAGGCCGCGGCGGTCGTGGCGGGGTCGAGCGTCATGATGAACCCCAGCGGCACGAAGGTCAGCACGGCCATCAGCGCAAAGGGGCCCACGCTCTCGCGTATGCACCAGAGCAGCTTTTTGAACGGCGGCTCCGGCACGAGGTAGATGTAGGGCTTGAGCATCTCGCGCGGGAGGCGGCGCATCGAGGAAGAGAACATCTGCAAATACACCGCGAACGCCAGCGCCGGGACTATGCCCTCGCCGCGCATGAAGAAGCCGAAGCCTATCGAGGCTATGACGAAGATGAGGTCCGCGCCGCTGAGGATGAAGGCGCGCGAGCGGCGGTTCTCCACGCGGTGCTTGTACCAGAACACGGACGCGCCCTGGCCTCCGCCGAGGCCCGTGCGGCCCAGCTTGAGCTTCTTCGGCCCCGTCTCGGTGACGCGGCCCTCCTTTGCGGCGGCCTGGGCGTTGAAGGCGGTCTCGGTGGACTGCAGGACGTCCTCGTAATAGTCCTGATCCGCCCTGGCCATGGCCAAATAGAGTGCGGCGCAGAACACCGCCCAGAGCGCGAGGCCGACGAGCCCGACGAGCTTGCCCTCGATAATGCCCGCGACGGCCCAGCAGAGCCAGCCGGCCACGGGGAAATACATGGCGTAGCTGCTGGTCGCCGCCTCGCAGAGCTTCGTGAGGAAGTCGCCCTCGCCGAGGCAGTTATAGAAGATGTACCCCGCCCAGGCGACGCAGATGACGACGAAGATGAGCCGCGCGACGCGGCGCTTTTTGTCGCTGCCGGAGGTCAGGCAGTAGATGGTCATGGCCGTGAGCTGGCCGGTGAAGAGCACCAGCGAGTAGCCGAGCAGGATGACCACCATGCCGACTATGTTCACGCCGTAGCTGCCGTGCATCCAGCCGTACTGGAACAGGATGAAGACCCCGGTGATTATCGCCGTGCCCAGCTGCTGGAGCATGCCGAAGGACAGCACCCGCAGCGGCCTGAACGGCCCGGCGAAGAGGAAGTTCACGTCCGGCATCTTGAACACGCTCATGCCCGTTGAGAAGCCGGAGTTCACTATCAGGACCAGCATCAGCGCGTAAAAGCCGAGGACGATGGAGAAGAGCTCGCTCATCGGCCTGAAATACTCTCTCTCCGAGGCCCCGGCCTGGCCGCCGACGACGACCAGCACCATGACCGCTATTAGCGCGATGGCGTATATGAGCTTTGCCGGGGAGCGGAAGACGCCCTTTATCTGGTTCTTGAAGCGGGTGAAGAGCAGGTAGGAGAGCGGACTCATGCGCGCTCACCGCCTTCGGTGATCTCAAAGAACAGGTCCTCGAGGCTCTGGCTGGCAGTGTCCTCGGGCGTATTGCGCTTGGTGGCGGCGAAGCGGCCGTTCATCATGATGTGCGCCACGTCCCAGTAGTCCTCGACGCTCTCTATCATGTGCGTGGAGATGAGCACGGCGCGGCCCTCGGCGCGCAGCTCGCGGAAGAGCATTTTGAGCTCCTTGATGGCGTGCGGGTCGAGGCCGACCAGCGGCTCGTCGAAGATGAGCACGCGCGGGCGGTGCACCAGGGCGCAGCAGATGGAGAGCTTCTGCTGCATGCCCTTGGAGAGCTCGCGGCCCAGCTTTTTGCGCTTGTCGTCGAGCTCCAGGCGCTCGAGCAGGGAGTCGCCGTAGCCGTCGTCCTCCACGCGGTAGGCGCGGCGGATGAATTCGAGGTGCTCCTCCACGGTCAGCAGCTCGTAGACCGCGGGCAGCTCGGGTATGTATCCCAGCTCGCGCTTGGCGGGCAGGGTCTTGTTGGGCTCACCGCAGATCAGGATTTTGCCGGAAAAGCGCAGCAGGCCCGCGATGCACTTGATTATGGTGGATTTGCCCGCGCCGTTCGGCCCGAGCAGGACAGCCGTCTCCCCCGCGTTCACGGAAAAGCTGATGTCGGAGTTGGCTACGGTCTTGCCGTACTTTTTGGTGACGTTTTCGATGCGCAGCAGCTCATCGGACATAGGTTGGTCCTCCTTAACTGTACTAAGCGGGATTATACACTATGCTTTTCCACAACGCAACAAGTTTTGCGTAGGCACGGAAACTTTCGTGTGATATATTCATAGGAAAGGGGTGACGGGTATGACGTTTTCGTAAAAGCTGATAACCCTCCGCGCCGGGCGGAGCTGGTCGCAGGAGCGGCTGGCGGAGGAGCTGGGCGTCACGCGCCAGGCCGTGGGCCGCTGGGAAAAGGGCGCGGGGCTGCCGGACGCCGTGAGCCTTACGCGGCTGGCGCTGGTCTTTGACGTGGCGCCCGAGTGGCTTATCGACGAGGCGGCGCCGGACGAGCCGGAGCCGAGGCGGCGCAGGGCGGCAAGGTTCGAGTGGTTCGACTATCTGGCATTCGCCCTCGCACTGCTTATACTGGTGCTGAACTATGCTTTTTCGTACAAGATCGCAGAGCACTTCAAGTATTTCGCGTACACTCCTCTGATCGTCTTCTGGCTGGTCGCGCTCAAGCCGCTGGGCTGGCTTGCCGCCGGCTGGGCGGTGTCTGCGCTTGCCATATGCGTGGGGCGGATGCGGTCGCCTGCAGGCTGGGTGCGCCCGCTCTGCGCAGTGCTCGGCGCGCTCCCGCTGCTGGCCTACGTTCTCGCCGCCGCGCTCTCCTTCGGCGGCGTCAGGGCCCTCGAGCTCGTCTTTATCCAGCTGTTTCGTTATCATTACGTCCTCGCCGTCTCCGGCCTCCTGCTCGGTCTCGCCGCGAAGCGGCGGGAAAAATGCTGATTTGAAGTCTACTCTGCCGCGCCGCGGGCCTGAGCCGTACAAATAAAAAAACAGCCCCCGGCTGCGTGCCGGGGGCTGTTTGCGGCTTATTTGTATTTCACTCTCGGGCGGTAGAACTGGAAGATGACGGCGTCGTTTTTCTCCTCGGTCTTCCACTCGCGGGAGGTCCAGGCAACCTTCATGGCGCCCAGGAACTCGCAGAGCTTGACGGTCAGCGGCTTGCGGCCTATCTCGTAGGCGATGAACTGCGGGCGGGTCAGGAAGTTTGTAAAAAGGCGGCTCAAAATGAAGGCCTGCACGCGGTTCGTGGACTTTTTGAGCGAGGACATGCGCGTCGAGAGCTGGCCGCGCAGCACCTCCGGGGCGTGGACGCGGAACCAGAACACCATGCGCGGGTCAAAGCTCTCCATGCACCAGTGTCCCTTGTAATTCTTGAGCATTTCGTAGCTCCGGCGGCAGAGCTCGCGGTTGCGGCTGCCGCGCTTGAGCTCGACTATCATGGGACAGCGCCCGTCTATGGCGGCGAGCACCTCGGCAAGCGTCGGAATGCCGTACTCCGTGCCGCACAGGCGGTACTGCCGGAGCTCGGCGAGGGTCTTTTCCTCCACCTTGCCCTCCACGCCGCAGATGCGCTTGAGGTCGTCGTCATGGAACACCACCAGCTCGTCGTCGAGCGTAAGGTGGACGTCCAGCTCCACGCCGTAGCCTATGCGGGCCGCCGCCTCAAAGGCGGGCAGGGAGTTTTCCGGGATGCTCTTATCTATCTTGTGCAGGCCGCGGTGGGCGTAATTTCGGCCCATGAAGGGTGCGCGCTGCTCCTTGTCCCGTTTCCCGGGAGCGACGAGGAAGGCGCAGGCCCCGGTCAGGGCCAGCGCGCCGCCCGCTGTGTACATCAATGCTTTCAGTGCAGTTTTCATACCAGCACCTCCTGTGTGTCCATTTTACAACGCCCACGGCCCACCGTCAAATAAATGTTGAATTGCCACCCGATATAGTTTACACTTAGGACATAACTCGTAAACCGAATAAGAGATGAGAGAGGGATAGAATGAAGCTCAACTACAAGCGCACGATCTTCGTCGGCTTCGCCTTTTTCCTTATCTGCGCCTTCTGGCAGGCCTACGACACGATAATCCCCAAGATACTGACCGACAAATTCGGCATGTCTCACACGCTCTCGGGTGTCATCATGGCGGCGGACAACGTTCTGGCCCTCTTTCTGCTGCCGCTCTTCGGCACCATCTCGGACAAGTGCAAGAGCCGGCGCGGGCGGCGCACGCCGTTCATAATCTTCGGCACCGTCGCGGCGGCCGTGCTCCTCGTCGTCCTCTCCTTTGCGGACGACATGCAGATAAAGTCCCTCGCGCCCGTGGCCATCGACAACCCCACGGCGCAGGAGGCGCTCTATGACGCGGACCTCACTGCCGTCACCCCGGACGGCGAGACCTTTGTCGTGCAGGACGAGTTCACGCGAGAGGAGTTCGTCTCCATTGAGATGACGGACGCCGAGGGCGGCACGAACCCGGACTATACAAACTATGTCGTCCCCGCGCGTCAGGCCTACGCCGCCCAGGCCACGGCTGAGAACAGGACGCCGCTCATACTGTTCGTCGGCATACTGCTGCTCGTGCTCATAAGCATGGCCACCTTCCGGAGCCCAGCCGTGGCGCTGATGCCGGACGTGACGATAAAGCCCCTGCGCAGCAAGGCCAACGCCGTTATCAACCTCATGGGCGCGGCGGGCGGCATAATCGTACTGGTGCTGGGCATGGTCTTCGGCACCGGCAAGGCTGAGAACTCGCTGATGAGCTACACGGCCTTCTTCGCCGTCATCTCCGGCCTGATGCTCGGCTCGCTGCTCATCTTCCTCTGGCGCGTCAAGGAGCCGCAGCTCGTACAGGAGATGCACGCCGAGAGAGCGCGCTACGGCATAGACACCGAGGAGACGGACGACGCCTCCGGCGACCGGCGGCTCTCGAAGGCTGAGCGCAAATCGCTGCTGCTCATCCTCGCCTCCGTGGTGCTCTGGTTCTTCGGCTACAACGCGGTGACCAGCAAATACGCGGTGTACGCCTCCAGCGTGCTGAACCTCGACTACAACACGACGCTGACCATCGCCACGGGCGCGGCCATCATCTCGTACATACCCGTCGGCGCCGTGGCCTCCAAGATAGGCCGCAAAAAGACCATCCTCGCGGGCATCGTCATCCTCGGCGGCGCGTTCCTGTTCGGCTCGTTCATACGCGCGGGCAGCTCGCCGCTGGTGATGAACATCCTCTTCACCCTCGCGGGCGTGGGCTGGGCCACGATAAACGTAAACAGCTATCCCATGGTCGTGGAGCTCTCGCGCGGCGGCGACGTGGGCAAGTACACCGGCTTCTATTACACGGCCAGCATGGCGGCGCAGACGATAACGCCCATATTCTCCGGCTTCCTCATGGACAGGCTGGCGATAACGGTGCTCTTCCCCTACGGCAGCGTGTGCGTGCTGCTGGCATTCGTGACGATGCTCTTCGTCAAACACGGCGACAACAGGCCTACGCCCGTCTCGAAGCTCGAGGCGCTCGGCGGCGGCGACGACTGATATTCGGAGGTAAGCAGATGGAAAGATACACAAAGCAATCGCCCAGCGGCGGCTACACGGCCGAGGGCCTCAGCACCGAGGAGCTGCTCGCGGCGCTCGGCAAGTACGAGGACCTCTATGAGAGCGTGGAGGCCGAGCTGGAGCTGGTTCGGCTGAACCTCGAGGAGCTCTCCAAGGCCGGCAAGGCCCGCAGCGCGACGTACACGATGCTGACCGGCTCGCGCTTCATGCTCGAGGAGATGCAAAAGCGCCTCAACGAGCCCGCCGAGGAAATAGCCGGAAGGCTCAACGCCCTCAAGCGCCAGCTCGGGCCAGAGGACGACGGCTTCAGGGATGTGGAATAAGGACAGGGCCCGCCGCAGTAAGCGGCGGGCCTTTTTTGCGCGAAAATGTGAATTTTTTGTAAATATTCCCACTTTGATGCAGATCGGATACATGCGCCTGTTACCCTGAACTCAACAAATCAGGGAGGTGTTCCAATGCGAAGGATATGGGTCGTTTTTCTCGCGCTGCTGCTCGCCCTCTCCGGCTGCGGCTCGGCTCCGGCCGGGGACGGGCGGACGCTGCTCCGGCTCGACAGCGGCGGCAGCGCTACGCTCTCCGAGGCGGCGAGGCTCTTCAACGCCTCGAGCGAGGACTACCGCGTCGTCCTTGACGACGGCGAACCCGACATCGTGGCCGACAGGGCCGGTTACGAGAGCTCAGAATTGGTTGACATAATGCATTATGTGGACTCCGGCATGGGCCGGGAGGACATCCTGCCCTTCCTGCTGGAGTCCCTGGAGGAGGACGGAGCGCTCTACGCCCTGCCCGTGCGCTGGGGCGGCATGAGCTACGGCTGTTCGAGGCAGCTGCTCGGCGATCGGCTGACGCTGACGGAGGCCGAGGCGCTGGCGCTCATGGACGAGCTGGGCGAGGGGACGCTGCTCTTCCCCGGCTGGGTGGACGGCGGCGACATCCCCTGGCAGCTGCAGGGCTATCTGCCGGAGTACGACCGCGAGACGGAGCTGGACGAGTACTATGACCTGCCCTCGCTGCTCCGGCTGGTGAACATCAACAGCGTGGAAAAACTCGCCGCCATGGTCACGGAGGAGGACGCGCTCTGGGACACGGGCTGCCCCGGCTTCGGGCCCGCTACGGACTGCCTCTCGCTCTCCATCCTCGCCTCCTGCGAGGATGTGGACGGGGCCTGGGAATTCCTCAGCTTTGTCTACGGTCCGGATTCCATATCGGCGATAGAGGTCCCGGACAACTGCTGCCTCCCCGCCGGGGCCGGGCAGCTATACTCGCGGCTGTCGGAATTCGAGGGCGTGGACGAGGCGGCGCTGGCCCTTGCGCGGGCCTATGTGGACGGCATGGAGCTCGCCGTCTGAGCGCGTTCAGTTGAGCTCGGAGAGGAGCAGGGCCGTGCGTTCGCTTATCAGCGCGGCGGCCTCCTCCGGGCTGCGGTCTCCGCTCAGCAGGGCGGAGCCCTCCTCGCCGACGATGTCCTTCACAGGGTCCGTGATGAACTCCGCGAGGCGCAGCTCTCCCACGAGGGCCGCGAACATGCCGCGCTGGCGCTCAGTAGTGCCGGTCTGCGCCTCGTTTTCCGGCACGGCGCTCTGCTCGAGCTGCTGCTCAAAGAGCGGGCGGTACATGTACGTCTCGCCGTAGAGGTTCGCCTCCGGCTGCGTGAGCAGGGCCTTCAGGAGCGCCCAGCCGTCGCCGTTTTCCGCTTCTGAGGCGCAGACGCCGAAGCTCAGCCAGGCCTTGGCCATGGAGCCGCAGCTGCCGTCGGCCGTGGGCATGCCCACCGGCCAGAGCTCGCAGCCCGCCTGGCGCTCCGTCTCCGCTATCGTCCGGGCGCTGGTCAGGTACATGTAGCCGAGCATCTCCCGGTCCTCTCCGAAGGCGGCGGAGGGGGCGAGGTACTCCGTCTCCGCCACGGGCTCCGCGGCGAGCGAGAGCAGCTTTGTCAGCTCCTCCGTGCTCAGTTCGTCCCCGCGCGAGAGCTGGGCCGAGAGCGCTGTGAAGACATTGCCCGCAAGCCCGCCGCGGCTGAGAATCTGCCCCGCGGCTATGTGCTGCCCGAGGTCCGCGACGTCCCCGGCGTTCAGTCCGAAGCGCTGCCCGAAGCGGCTCTCCCGACCGAGCAGCGTGGAGACGCCGAAGGCCGCCGGTATGGCGTAGAGCCGCCCGTCCCGCTCATAGGCCGCGGCGGCTACGAGGTCCGAGCGATCAAACTCCGCGTCGGCGTCGATGAGCTCGTAGATATCGCAGAACCAGCCCGAGCCGGTGACGCTGACCGGGTTCATGCCGCCGAAGGACACCAGCTCCGGCCCCGCCCCGGAGGCAAAGAGCTCCGCGAGCGTGCGCAGCCGCGCCTGGGCGTCCGCCTCCGCGTCGTGCACCGTGTAGGCGTAGAGGCCCGGCTCCGCCGTGTTTATGCGCGCGAGCACCCCGTCGAGCATGCTGTCCGTGGCCGGGTCGAGGGAGTACACCGAGACCTCGCGCCTCGGCACGATGTCCCCCGGCTCCGCGGGCTCGAGCAGATAGAGCGCGCCGCCGTTTATGAGCGCATAGCCCTCGCCCAGCGGCACGAGCGCGGTGAGGTCCGCGAGCGTTATGCCGCACTCGCTCCAGATGGCCACAGGCTCCGGCTCGTCCCCGGAAAGGCGCCAGAGGCCCTCGTCGTCCGTGAGCAGGCAGCCCTCGCCGCCGGAGCGCCGGACGCTGAACGCGAGCTGCCGCTCGTCCGAGAGGCCTCCCTCCGTGCAGAAGGCCAGCGTGCGCTCCCCGTTCTCCGAGGCTAGGCCGACGTACACGCCGCCGTCCCCAGCCGCCAGGCCCGTGACCGTGCGCTTGCCGGGGTCGATCTGCGCCGTCTCCGAGCCGTCAGCGCCCAGCACGCGCAAAAGCCCGGCGTTGTAGTCGTATATGTAAAACTCGCCGCCGCTGCACTCGAGCTCCACGCAGTTCAGGATGTCTATGTCCGCCGAGGCGTCGGGGGCGGAGCCGTCGCGCGGGTAGTGGACAAGGCGGTAGTCCTCGCCCCGGGCGTCGCAGAGTACAAGCCAAACCCCGCTCTCGTCTCCGGCCATGCGGCTCGGCGATCCGTCGGCGGCGGTGTAGGCCAGCTCCCGCGTCTCGCCGCCCTCGAGGCAGAGCAGGCGGAAGCCGCCGTCGCTCGTGAGCACATAGGCCGCGTCGCCGCCGCCCGTGAGCTGGAGCGCCTCGCCGGAGAGCTCGACCTTCCGGAGCGCGAAGGGCCCGCCGCGTCCCGTCCAGCCGCCGTCCTCCGCCCCGGGCGCAATGACTGTTTTCCCCGCCGACCCGCAGGCCGTCAGGCCCAGCATCAGCGCCAGGGCAAGCAGGAGCGAAACCGTCCTCTTCATGAAAAATTCCCCCTTTGGCAACAGTATAGCACCGGATTGTATCCGGCTTGTATCGCCAAGGGGGGATAATTATGAACTTTTTGTGAACTCGCGCCCTTACCGCTCGCGGTAATCCTCCATCATGTGGGAGAAGAGCTCCTTGGTGGTGGGCGGGGTATAGCTTATGGCGTTGGCGCCGGCCTCGACGGTGGCGGAGATGCTCTCGGGCGTGGGGCCGCCGGTGGCGATTATGGGCACGTCCGGGAACTTCTCGCGGATGCGGCTCACCACCTCCGGCGTGCGCGCGGCGGCGGAGACGTTGAGTATGGACGCGCCCGCGTCGAGGCGGGCCTGTATGTCCGTGTGCTCGTTGAGCACGGTCACGACCAGGGGTATGTCGATGTACTTGCAGATGCGCTCTATGTCCAGGTTGCCCATAGGCGCGTTCACGACGACGCCCATGGCGCCCTCGGCCTCGGCGTCCCAGGCGAGCTGGGTCGTGCGGATGCCCTGGGTCGTGCCGCCGCCCACGCCGCAGAACACGGGCAGGGACGAATAGCGCAGTATCGCGTCCGAGATCGTCGGCTGCGGCGTGAAGGGGTACACCGCCAGCACCGCGTCCGCCGAGCAGTTTCGGATTATGGCTATGTCAGTTGTGAACACCAGCGTCTTGATGCGCCTTCCGTTTATCACGATGCCGCTCACGCGCCTGGCCTCGTTGGGTACCTCGAGTATGTGGTGGCGCAGTCGGCTGCTTATGCTGGGTATGGGCTTTTTCTGCTCCATCTTGTATCCTCCTTGGTCGATCTGTGAATATACTGTATTATAACTGAAATTTATGACGAAATCTTGTCTTTTTATAAATTTGCTGTCCTGCAAGATAAAATATTAACTTGTCCGCCGGTGATTGAAAACCTGAGCGCCGTGGCATATAATCAGGTGTAAAGACACCTTTGGGGGAATGCACCATGCAGAAATACAACGGCCTGAACTATACCATGCTCTGTGACTTCTACGAGCTCACCATGGGCAACGGCTATTTTGAGTCCGGGCTCGGCGACAAGATCACCTACTTCGACCTCTTTTACCGCACCGTGCCCGACGGCGGCGGCTTTTCCATCGCCGCGGGGCTGGAGCAGGCGATAGATTACATCCAGAACCTCCACTTCTCCGAGGAGGACATCGAATATCTCCGCGGCCGAGGCATGTTCTCGGAGGCCTTTCTCGACTATCTGCGCCGCTTCAAGTTCACCGGCGACGTCTGGGCCATGCCGGAGGGCACGCCGGTCTTTCCGCGCGAGCCGATGATGATAATCCGCGCCCCGGCCATCCAGGCCCAGCTGCTGGAGACCTTTCTGCTGCTCACGATAAACCACCAGAGCCTCATCGCCACCAAGGCCAACCGCATAGTCCGCGCGGCGGACGGCAGAGTCGTGCTCGAGTTCGGCTCCAGGCGCGCCCAGGGTCCCGACGCCGCAATACTCGGCGCCAGGGCGGCCTACATCGGCGGCTGCGCCGGCACCGCCTGCGTCCTCTCCGACCAGATATACGGCGTCACCGCCGGCGGCACCATGGCCCACGCCTGGGTCCAAATGTTCCCCACCCAGCTCGACGCCTTCCGCGCCTACTGCAAGACCTATCCGCAAAACGCCGTCCTGCTCGTGGACACCTACGACACGCTCCGCAGCGGCGTGCCCGACGCCATCCGCGCCTTTGACGAGGTATTGAAGCCCCTCGGCATCACCAAGTGCGGCATCCGCCTCGACTCCGGCGACATGGCCTATCTCACCAAGCGCGCCCGCAAGATGCTCGACGACGCGGGCTGGACCGAGTGCAAGATAACCTGCTCCAACTCCCTCGACGAGCACCTCATAAAGGAGCTGTTGCGCCAGGGCGCGTGCATAGACTCCTTCGGCGTCGGCGAGAGGCTCATCACCAGCCGCACCTCCCCCGTCTTTGACGGCGTGTACAAGCTCGCCGCCGTGGAGGAGCCGGACGGCACCATCGTCCCGCGCATCAAGATAAGCGAGAACGTCGGCAAGATCACGAACCCGCACTTCAAGAAGGTCTACCGCTTCTACGGCCGCGACACCGGCATGGCCGAGGCCGACTACATCTGCCTCTACAACGACACCGTGGACGACACCAATGACCTCGTCATCCGCGACCCGGACGCCACCTGGAAGCAGAAGACCATGACGAACTTCAAGGCCCGCGAGTTGCTGGTGCCCATCTTCAAGGGCGGCGAGCTGGTCTACAAGCAGCCCACCCTGCCCGAGATCCAGGCCTACTGCCGCCGCGAGGTGGCCACGCTCTGGCCCGAGGTGCTGCGCTTTGACTACCCGCACAACTACTACGTCGACCTCTCGGACGAGCTGCTGGAGATAAAGACCAGCCTGCTCAACGCAAGACGATGACGGACGGGTCAGTCAGAAGGGCCGAGATAGCCGCCCTGCTGGAGAAGGCCGACTCCCCTCTCTCCGCGGCGCACCTCGCCTCGCAGCTGGGCGTGAGCCGCCAGGTCATAGTCGGGGACATAGCGCTGCTGCGCGCCTCCGGCGCCGACATAACCGCCACCCCGCGCGGCTACATCACCGAGCGGGGCCGCGGCGGGCTGCGCCGCACCGTCGCCTGCATCCACAACAGGCCCGAGGGCATGGAGACGGAGCTCAACATCATGGTGGATAACGGCTGCACGGTGCTCGACGTGGTGATAGAGCACGCCGTGTACGGCCAGATGACCGGCGAGCTGCGCCTCACGAACCGCCACGACGTGCGCCAGTTCATGGAGCGCATCCGCTCCGAGCAGGCCTCCCCCCTCTCCGCCCTCACTGGCGGCATCCACCTGCACACCCTCCTCTGCCCCGACGAGGAGGCCTATGAGCGCACCGTCCGCGAGCTGGACGAGGCGGGCATACTGTTTGTGAAGAATTAATCTACAGTTGACAACCGGCCCGGCCGGGTTTAAAGTATCGTTACACGTGTCAAGACACCTGTAACGATACTTTTTTATTGGCGGTGGTCATTTTGAACCGGTTCAAGGCGTTTCTCAAGAGGAAGGACATCGAGATCTCGCTCCGGCGCTACGGCATAGACGCGCTGGGGGCCATGGCGCAGGGGCTCTTCTGCTCGCTGCTGATAGGCACGATACTCGACACGCTGGGCTCGCAGACGGGCGTTGCGATTTTTTCGACCGTCGGGGGCTATGCCAAGGCCATGAGCGGCCCGGCGATGGCGGTGGCGATAGGCTATGCGCTCAAGTGCCCGCCGCTGGTGCTGTTTTCTCTTGCGGCGGTGGGCTGGGCCTCGAATGACCTTGGAGGCGCGGGCGGGCCGCTGGCCGTGCTGATAATCGCCATCGTCGCCGCGGAGCTTGGCAAGGCGGTGAGCAAGGAGACGCCCGTCGACATACTCGTGACCCCGCTGGTGACCATCTTCACAGGTGTGGCGCTCGCCGCCGCCATAGCCCCGCCCATCGGCGTGGGCGCGGGCTACGTGGGCGACCTCATCGAGTGGGCAATGGAGCTGCAGCCATTCTGGATGGGCATACTCGTCTCGGCGCTGGTGGGCATCGCGCTGACGCTGCCCATCTCCTCGGCGGCCATCTGCCAGGTGCTTACCCTGACCGGTCTCTCGGGCGGCGCGGCGCTGGCCGGCTGCTGCGCGAACATGGTGGGCTTTGCCGTCATGAGCTTTCGTGAGAACCGCTGGGGCGGCCTCATCAGCCAGGGCCTCGGCACCTCCATGCTCCAGATGGGCAACATCGTGAAGAACCCCCTCATCTGGCTGCCCGCGATCATCACGTCCATGATAACCGGCCCCATCGCCACCTGCGTGTTCAAGCTGGAGATGAACGGCGCGCCCATAAACTCGGGCATGGGCACCTGCGGCATGTGCGGGCCCATAGGCGTCGTCACCGGCTGGTTCGAGCCGGGCTCCGACGCGCTGGCCAAGGGCGCAACCGCCATAGTGCCCACAGCCATGGACTGGCTCGGCCTTGCGCTCATCTGCATTGTCCTGCCCGCCGTCATCTGCTGGGCCCTGGGCCTCTTCTTCAGGAAGATCGGCTGGATACGCGAGGGCGACCTCAAGCTCAACTGAATATTTTACCGTTTTCCACAGGCGGGAGCTTCCACGGCTCCCGCCTTGATTTTTTCTTATTTGTAATCTTTTATGTCGATTTTGTAACCATTTGTATCTGAAGTTTTGCTTGATAAGTTGTCATAATGTGTTTATCATCAAATTATGAAAGATATTATGTAACCTTTATATATTCGGAGCTGCCGCCATGAAAAAACATACTGTCACGCTTCCAATGCTTGTCTTCATAGCAGTCCTCTGCGTCTCCATAGTCGCCTTCCCGACCACCGCCTCCGGCACGGACGGGGATCCCGACGCCATTGCGGGAGACGTGGCCTCGCTGCGCAACACCTCGGCTGACACCTTTGACGTCATCCCCTCCGCCCAGGCCGGCGGCGTGGTGCAGCCCAGCGTCTCGGACAGCATCGCGGGCCGCACGGTGTCCTTCAGCGTGGACCCCTCCAGCGGGTATGAGACCGCCTCCGTCGCCGCGATAACCGCGACGGGCGACATGCTCGAGGTAGTCCGCGTGGACGGCGAGAAATACAGCTTCGTAATGCCCGCAGAGTCCGTCATCATCGACGTGACCTTCCAGTACATGCGTGCCTGAGTCAGCAGCAAAAAAAATACGGCCGGGAGGCATTTCGCCTCCCGGCCGCTTCTTTTTTCGGTTTATCTCTTGTTATATTCCTCTATGGCTATGGCCAGGATGTCCAGAGCGCGCTCGAGGTCGGGCTGCTTTAGGACGTAGGCGAGGCGGGCCTCGTTCACGCCCTTGCCGGGGGTGGCGTAGAAGCCCTCGCCCGGGGTGACCATGACGGTGTCGCCGTCGGTGTTGAACTCCTCGAGGAGCCACTGCTGGAACTTGTCCGTGTTGTCCACGGGCAGCTTTACCATGAAGTAGAACGCGCCCTCGGGCTGCTCGCACACCAGGCCGGGGATGGCCTTGAGCTTCTTCATGGCGGTGTCGCGGCGGCGCTTGTACTCGTCGCGGACGGTCTTGAAGTACTCCGGCTGCACGGAGTAGAGCGCGGCGGCGCCGACCTGGTCGAGCGTCGCGACGCAAAGGCGGGTCTGGCAGATCTTCATGGCCTCGGTCATGAAGGCCTTGTTGCGGGAGACCAGCGCGCCGACGCGCGCGCCGCAGGCGGAAAAGCGCTTGGAGACGGAATCGATGACGATCACGTTCTCGTGAGTGTCGGCAAACTCCAGCATGCTGGTCATCTCCTCGCCGCCGTAGACGAACTCGCGGTAGACCTCGTCGCTGATGACGTAGAGGTCGTGCTCCTTGGCGATGTCGGCGATGACGCGCATCTCGGCGCGGGAGAGGACGTAGCCCGTGGGGTTGCCCGGGTTCGTCATGAGTATGCCGCGGGTGTGCTCGTTTATGAGCGGCTCGATGCGCTCGCGCACGGCGTAGCGGAAGCCCTCCTCCGCGAAGGTGGGGATGGGGCGGATGGTCGCGCCCGTCATCTGGGTGAAGGTGCTGTAATTGGGGTAGAACGGCTCCGGGGCCAGCAGCTCGTCCCCGTCGTCGAGGATGCAGGCGAGGGCGATCCACAGCGCCTCGCTGCCGCCCGCGGTGGCAAGGATGTCGCCCGGCTCAAGGTCGAGGCCGATGCGGGTATAGTAGTCGTGCACCGCCTTGAGGTAGACGGGCACGCCGCCGGAGGGCGCGTACTCGAGCACGGGGCTCTTGAAATCGCGCACGGCGTTGAAAAACTCTGCGGGCGTCTCGATGTCCGGCTGACCGATGTTGAGCGGGTAGATCTTGATCCCACGCGCTCGCGCGGCGTCTGCATACGGGGCGTATTTCCTTATTGGCGACAGCTCACATTTTTGTATCTTGGACGATAATTTCATGCTATCCCTCCTCAGACGCTTTCGTTCTCTTTTACTTTAAAGGAAAGTATTTAAATTATACTACCGCACCGCGCAAAGCGCAACAACGTTAATTCTTCGGCATACCCCCCGGCATAGCGCGGACGGGCGGGGCATAGGATGTACAAAACAATTCCGCGGGGGGTATGTGCATGAACAACACGGTATCAAGGGCGCTGGGCTTCATTTCGCGGCACAGGCGGGCGGCGTCGGGGGCGGCGCTGGTGCTGGCGGTGCTGCTGGTTTTCGCGCTGGTGAACAGTCCGGCGGTGGTGGGCGTCTCGGCGACGCAGCGCTCGCTGCCCGTCTACAGCGTGGAGCGCGACGGCAAGTTCGTGGCGCTGAGCTTTGACGCCGCCTGGGGCAACGAGGATACGGAGGAGCTCATCGAGATCCTCACCTCGCACGGCGTGACGGCCACCTTCTTCCTCGTCGGCCAGTGGGTCGACAGGTACCCGGAGAGCGTAAAGCAGCTCTCGGACGCCGGCATGGAGGTCATGAACCACTCGGATGACCACGCCCACTTCGCCAAGCTCTCGGCCAGCGAGATAGTCGAGAACATAAACGCCTGCAACGCCAAGATAGAGGCCATAACCGGCGTGAGGCCCACCCTCTTCCGCTGCCCCTACGGCGAGTATGACGACAACGTCATCGACACCGTCAACGGCATGGGCATGACGGCCATACAGTGGGACGTAGACAGCCTGGACTGGAAGGACCTCGCCGCCGACGAGATAACCCGCCGCGTTCTGGACGGCGTGGAGCCCGGCTCCATAGTGCTCTTCCACAACGCCGCCAAGCACACGCCGGAGGCGCTCGCGGGCATCATAGAGGCGCTCCAGGCCGACGGCTACACCATCGTACCCATCTCCCAGCTCCTGCTCTCCGGCGAGTACAGCATAGACCACACGGGCCGCATGCACCCGGCGGCGTAAATAAACTGGCGTGAAAGCCCGTTTCGGGCTTTCACTGCCAAGGGCCCCCGGCCTTTGGCCGATGGGAGCCTCCCTGAGCAAACAAAAAGCGCGGACGCCGCGGCGTCCGCGCTTTGTTTTCGTTTGTCAGCCCACGGTATAGGCGCCGCGGACGAGGAGTGTGGCGTTCCCGGAGGCAGTGACGCCGGAGCCCACATAGAGGTGGTTTGCCGTGAGTGCGCCGCCCGAGGCGAGCTCGGTGCCGCTAGTCACGTCCACGAGCGTGCCTGTGGCGGCTGCGGAGCCGCTGCGCAGGACTATCTCGCAGCCGTCCCCGCCCTTGAGCGTCTGGCCCGAGGAGAGGGTCACGACGGAGAAGGCACTGGAGGCCGCGCCGTACTGGGACTTGAGCGAATTTGCCGCCTCGTTGATCTGCTTGTCGAGCTCAGTCTCCATCTTGGGGCCGAGCACGTCCTCGAGGTAGCTCATGGCCACCAGCGGGTCGGACTGCGTGCCGTAGTTCGTCGCGGCATAGGCGCCGATGCCGGCCGCGAGCACCGCGACGGCTATTACAAGTATGACTATCTGCCACTTTTTCATTCTATGTACCTCCCGGCTCTCAGTCCCCCGGGCATGCGCCCGGGGGACGCTTTTGTCTACTGCGCGAGGCCGAAACTCACGGCTATCGCGTTGTTCACCCTGTCCATCGTGGGCCCGTCTAGCTGGCCCATTCTCTCTCGCAGGCGGGACTTGTCGAGCGTGCGTATCTGCTCGAGCAGTATGACGCTGTCACGGCTCAGGCCGTAGTTGCGCGCCGACAGCTCTATGTGCGTCGGCAGCCGGGCCTTCCCCGTCTGCGAGGTTATTGCCGCGGCGATCACCGTCGGGCTGTGCCGGTTGCCCGTGTCGTTCTGGACTATGAGCACCGGCCTCATGCCGCCCTGCTCACTGCCCACCACCGGGCTCAGGTCGGCGTAGTAGATGTCTCCGCGCTTTACTGGATTTTGCATTGGCTTCACACTCCGTATAGTGCCCGTTCATATTATATGTCATATGTAGGGCAGCGGTACTTTTACCGCCAATGCTATTCTCACACGGAGCGGCCGATTTTATTCACGCGCCGATATAAACTCGCGGCACGCGCGGAGAAATCGCGCAGAGGAGTTCATAAGAAATTGTGCCCGCTATGTCCGCAAGCTCCGTCGCCTCCGGCTCGTCGCCGAAAACCGTCACGATGTCGCCGGTTTTGACTTCGGGCATGTCCGTCACGTCCACCATGCACATATCCATGCATATGCGGCCCACCTGATGGGCCCTTTTGCCGTTTATGAGGACGTCGAACTTCCCGGAGAGGCTCCGGTGCAGCCCGTCCGCGTAGCCGACGGGGATTACCGCGAGGCGCATGTCCCGCTCGCAGGTGAAGATGCGGCCGTAGCTTATCGTGTCGCCCGCGTGGTGCTCGGTTATCTCCGCCACGCGCGTGAGCAGGCGCATGACCGGCTTCAGATCCAGTCCGCCGCGCTCCGCGCCGGGATAGAGCCCGTAGAGCAGCAGGCCCGGCCGGACCATGTCGAGGCAGGTCTCTCTGAAGTTTACCACAGCTCCGCTGTTGGCGCAATGCCTTATGCCGAGGCTGCGGCCGGTTTCATTTTCCAGCTCGTCCACCGCCTTGGTAAAGCGCGCGAACTGCTCGAGCGTGAAGCTCTCCTCCGGCTCGTCCGAGACGGCGAAGTGCGTGAACACGCCCGTCGGCTCGAGCCCCGGCAGCGTCAGCAGCTCGCGCACGCCGGCCATCTCCCGCTCGCTCTCCACGGCAAAGCCCGTCCGGCCCATGCCGGTCTCGAGCTTGATGTGGCACCTGAGCGTCAGGCCCGTGCCCGCCAGCGCGCGGCTCATGCCCCGGGCGCAGTCGATGTCGCCTATCGCCTGCTGCACGTCCAGCCGGGCTATGTCCGGCGCCAGAAACGCCGGGCTCGGCGCAAGTAGCAGTATCGGCATCTTCAGCCCCGCCGAGCGGAGCTCCGCCGCCTCCTCATAGCAGGAGACTGCGATGTAGTCCGCGCCTATCTCCTCCAGCCGTTTGGCTATCGTCACCGCGCCGTGGCCGTAGGCGTTCGCCTTGCACAGTCCCGCAAAGCGGCAGCCCTCCGGCAGCACGCGGCGCACTTCTCTGTAATTGTGGTAGAGGCGGCCCAGGTCTATCTCGGCCCAGGTCCTCTTGTCTTCGTTTGCCATGGTCTCGCCTTCCATTCAGTTGAGGGAAAACTCGCTTATCCGCACGGTCATGAGGCAGCGGCCGCTCTCCCGGCTGGTGAACTCCGCCGCGACGGGCCTCCCGGCCTCGTCCAGCCTCACAGTTATGCCCGTCTCATCCTCGGGCACGAGGCTCACTACGGTCTCGCCGCCCTCGGTCCAGGCCAGCTCCACATAGGCCGTGCGTATAGCCTCGCACAGCTGCGGCAGGGCCGTCACCGGCGAGAGGCCCTCCGCCACCTCGCCCGCGTCGAGGATCAAGCCCTCGTACTCGAGCTCGGCGCTCTCAGCCTCTATCCGGGCCTTCACGCCCGAGATGAGCTCCGGCGCCAGGGTCTCGACCTCGCTTGCCGCCTCGTCCGAGGCGCAGCGCAGCGTGTATTCCGTCTGCGTCCCGTCCCGGCCCCAGGCCGTGACGAGCGCCGTTATCTCAGCCGTCCCGCCCGCCATCGAGGCGCGCAGGTCCTCAAAGGCCGACCTCTCCGCGTCGCCGCCGCAGGCCGTGAGCAGGAACAGCATGAGCGCTGTCATTAGTGCGGCTGTGATCCTTCGCCGCATGGCATTTCAACCCTCCGTAACGATTTTCAGCGCCGCCGGAAGTGACGCTATGATGTCCGTGGGCGTCATGCCGTATTCGCCGAGCTCCGCGGCCGCAATGTCCCCCGCCAGGCCGTGGAGATAGACCGCCGCGCGCACCGCGTCCCTGAACGGCAGTTGACATAACATTGCTGCCATCAGGCCCGTCAGCACGTCGCCCGAGCCGCCCTTGGCCATGCCCGGGTTGCCGGTGCGGTTTACATAATAATCCCCGTCTGGGAACGCTATGACACTGCCCTCGCCCTTGAGGACGATGGTGCAGCCCCAGCGCTCCGCAAAGCGTCTCGCGGCGGAGACACGGTCGCCGCTGAGCAGTCCGCCGAGGTAGGCGAACTCACCCTCGTGCGGGGTGAGCACCGCGGGGCAGGCGGCGTTTTCGAGGACGCTCATGTCCCGCGAGAGGGCCCAGAGCGCGTCCGCGTCCACCACGGTGGGCACGCGCGAGGCGGCCAGCGCGCCCTGCACCAGCTCCGTCACGCCCTCGCTGCGGCCCAGGCCGGGGCCGATGGCCAGGCAGCTCATGCGCTCGAGCCGCTCCTCCACCTCGGGCACGGCCTCTGCGGAGAGGCGTCCGCGCTCGTCGCAGGGCAGCGGGAAGGGCATCGCCTCGTCGTTTTTGACGGCGGTTATCTCATAGATGCTCTCCGGCACGCCCAGCCACACCAGGCCCGCGCCGCCGCGCACCGCAGCGCGTGAGGCAAAGGTCGGCGCGCCCGTGTAGCCGCGGCTCCCGGCCAGGATCAGCAGCCTGCCGTAGTCCCGCTTGGAGCTCTCCCGAGCCCGTCTGGGCAGGGTTATCGGGGTATTCTCTTTTTCTGTCTCGGTTTTCATGGCATAACATTATACATTTTTCAAATTCATAAGTCAATTTATTTGACTTCCGGCGAGCGTTGTGCTATAAATGTATTCCAGTTGAAGATATTTTATTGCTGTGAACGGGAAAATGACCCTAAACGGCGCACAGAGAACGGGGGCCGCCGGCTGTAAGCCCCCCGCGCACGTTGAGTCTGGTTCGCCCGGGAGCTCCGGCCAACAACCGGCGGGTAAGCCCGTTACAGCGAAGAGTGCGGCGCATCGCGCGCCGAATAACGGGTGGTACCGCGGAAGAGAGGTCTTTCGTCCTGTATGGGGCGGGGGGCCGTTTTTTTGTGCGTGCCGCAAGATCGAAAGGGGAAGTCTGAAACAAAATGAAAGAGATGCTGGAAAAGCTCAGGGCCGAATCCGCAGCCGCCATCGCCGGTGCCGCGGACGCCGAAGCGCTTGAGGCGCTGAGGGTGAAGTACCTCGGCAAGAAGGGCGAGCTCACCGCCATCCTCAAACAGATGGGCAAGCTCTCCGCAGAGGAGCGCCCCGTCATCGGCCAGCTGGCCAACAGCGTGCGCGCCGAGCTCGAGTCCGAGCTCGAGAGCCGCAAGGCCGCCCTCGCCGAGGCCGCGCTGGAAGCGCAGCTCGAGGCCGAGGCGCTGGACGTCACCCTGCCCGGCAAGCGCGTCAAGGGCGGGCACAAGCACCCGATGGACATCGTCATCGACGAGCTCAAGGACATCTTCATCGGCATGGGCTTTGAGATAGACGACGGCCCCGAGGTCGAGGAGTCCATCTATAACTTCGACCGCCTGAACACCGACGAGAACCACCCCGCCCGCGAGTGGACGGACACCTTCTATCTCGACGAGGAGAGCCGCACCCTCCTGCGCACCCAGACCAGCAACATGGAGCCGCGCATCATGGAGACGCGCACCCTGCCCATCCGCGCCGCCGTCTTCGGCCGCTGCTACCGCAAGGACGAGGTGGACGCCACCCACAGCCCGATGTTCCACCAGATGGAGGGCCTGGTCGTCGACAAGCACATCACCTTCGCCGACCTGAAGGGCATGCTGCACAACATGGCCGTGCAGATGTACGGCCCCGACACCGTCACGCGCTTCCGCCCGCACCACTTCCCCTTCACCGAGCCCAGCTGCGAGATGGACGTGCAGTGCCACAAGTGCGGCGGCAAGGGCTGCCCCACCTGCAAGGGCGAGGGCTGGATCGAACTCCTCGGCGCCGGCGTGACCAACCCGCACGTCCACGAGATGAGCGGCATAGACACGAGCAAATACTCCGGCCTTGCCTGGGGCATGGGCCTCGAGCGCGCCGCCATGCGCCGCTTCAAGATTGCCGACCTGCGTCTGATGTTTGAAAACGACGTCCGTTTCCTCGAGCAGTTTTAAAGCTCTTGCGAGCCCCGTGCGGACGCATAGTAAAGTGCGGACTTATTTGGATGAAGAATGAAGGAGTTCGATATAAATGAAATTATCCAGAAAGTGGCTCAATGAGTTCATAGACCTGAGCCTTGAGGAAAAGAACGACCGCGACTTCGCCGAGGCCATGACCATGTCCGGCTCCAAGGTCGAGGGCACGGACTACATGGGCGAGGGCATAAGCCGCGTCGTCGTCGGCAAGATAGTCGCGATGGACCTGCTCTGGGACGCCGGAGACAGCGGCAAGCACACGCTCTGGAACTGCAAAGTCGATGTCGGCGGCGAGCGTGACCTGCAGATCGTCACCGGCGCGCAGAACCAGAAGGTCGGCGACCTCGTCCCCGTCGCGCTCGACGGCGCCACCCTCCCCGGCGGCGTCACCATCGGCACCACCACCTTCCACGGCGCGCTCTCCGAGGGCATGATGTGCTCGCTCAAGGAGCTGGGCCTCACGCTGCACGACTTCCCCTACGCCTATGAGGACGGCCTCTTCGTCCTTCAGGAGGACTGCAAGCCCGGCGACGACATCGTCCCCGTCATCGGCCGCGACGACCACGTCGTGGAGTTCGAGATCACCCCGAACCGCCCGGACTGCCTCTCCGTCATCGGCCTGGCCCGCGAGGCCGCCGTCACCTTCGACAAGCCCCTCAAGCTGCACACCCCCGTGGTCAAGGGCTCCGGCGGC
Source organism: uncultured Eubacteriales bacterium (assembly GCA_900545405.1). GTDB lineage: Bacteria > Bacillota > Clostridia > Oscillospirales > Oscillospiraceae > Scatomorpha. The sequence continues at coordinate 25,632 of UQYT01000033.1, forward strand.
GATATCAGGGAGCACGTCAGGATAGACATTGAGGACCCCAAGCTCTGCCCGCGCTACACCGCGCGCATGGTCCGCAACATCAAGATCGAGCCCTCGCCCAAGTGGATGCGCGAGCGCATCGCCGCCATGGGCATGAGGCCCATCAACAATATAGTTGACATAACAAACTACGTTATGATGGAGTACGGCCAGCCGATGCACGCCTTCGACTTCGCCTGCGTGGACGGCGGCCACATCATCGTCCGCACCGCGCGCGAGGGCGAGACCATCCGCACCCTGGACGGCAACGAGCGCAAGCTGAACACCAGCATGCTCTGCATCTGCGACGAGTACAAACCCGTCGGCGTCGCCGGCGTCATGGGCGGCGAGAACTCCGAGATCACGGACGACACCAAGATGGTCCTCTTCGAGAGCGCCAACTTCAACGGCACCAGCATCCGCCGCACCGCTGCTGGCCTCGGCATGCGCACGGACGCCTCCGCCCACTATGAGAAGGGCCTCGACCCCTACCTCACCAAGCTCGCCGTCGACCGCGCCTGCGAGCTGGTCGAGCTCCTCGGCGCCGGCGAGGTCATCGACGGCTACGTCGACTGCTTCCCCGAGCCCCCCGAGCCGCTGGTGCGCGAGCTGGATGTGGACCGCGTGAACTGGATACTCGGCACCGACATCGACGGCGACACCATGCGCAAGATCCTCTCCGACCTGGGCTTCAAGCTCGACGGCAACACCGTCACCGTCCCGACCTGGCGCCTCGACATCGACCCGAAGTACACGCAGAACGACTTCGCCGAAGAGGTCGCGCGCATATACGGCTTCAACAACATCCCGAGCACGATGATGGAGGACTCCGGCACCAAGTCCGGCGGTCTCACTCCCGAGCAGGCCGCCGAGCGCCAGCTGGGCGAGGTCTGCCGCGCCTGCGGTTACGACGGCATCATCACCTACTCCTTCTACAGCCCCGCCAGCTGGGACATGATCCGCCTGCCCGCCGACGACAAGCGCCGCGACGCCATCCGCATCCTCAACCCCCTCGGCGAGGACACCAGCTGCATGCGCACCACGACCCTGCCGAGCATGCTCGAGGTGCTCGCGCGCAACTGGAACTACCGCAACAAGTCCGTCAAGCTCTACGAGTTTGCCAAGGTGTACAGAAAGCGCGCCGACGGCCTGGCCGACGAGCCCAAGGTGCTCACCCTCGGCGCCTACGGCGATGACATGGACTTCTACGCGCTCAAGGGCGCGGTGGAGGAGCTCTGCGACGCGCTGCTCATACAGAACGTCGAGTACCGCCCCGTGAAGGACGACCCGAGCTATCACCCCGGCCGCTGCGCCGCGCTGTACGCGGACGGCAAGTGCCTCGGCAAGTTCGGCCAGGTGCACCCACTGGTCGCGAAGAACTACGGCGTCTCCGCTGAGCTCTACGCCGCCGAGCTGAACTTCCAGGCCATGTTCGATCACCGCACCACCGAGGTCTATTACACCCCGCTGCCGCGCTTCCCCTCCGTCAACCGCGACATCGCCATCGTCTGCGACAACGCGCTCACGGCGGGCGAGCTCATGGCCTGCATCCGCGAGGCCGGCGGCGAGTATCTCAAGAGCTGCGAGGTCTTCGACGTCTACAAGGGCGCGAACATCCCCGAGGGCAAGAAATCCGTGGCCTTCTCGCTCATCCTGCGCGCCGACGACCAGACCCTCACCGACGCCCATGCCGACGAGGCCGTCCAGGCCATCCTCGCCGCGCTGCATGAGAAGTACGGCGCGGTCATCCGCTGAGCGTTTTGTAATTGAATCGTAATATTGCGGTGCTTTACACTCCCGGGATTTTTGGTATAATGTTTCTCAGTTGAGGCAATCATACCTGACCAGGGAGGGGTATAGACATGGAAGACGCAACAAGGAGATTCACAGCTATTGACAACCGGAACGAGACACGCGAAATTCTGTCATCCGTGTACGACTCTCTGAAGGTCAAGGGCTACAACCCCATCAATCAGCTTGTGGGCTATATAATCTCCGAGGACCCGACGTATATCACCAACTACAACAACGCCCGCAGCCTCATCTGCCGCCTCGACCGCGACGAGCTGCTGCAGGAGCTGCTTGTGAGCTACCTCGGAAAGTAAACATCTCAAAGCGTCAAAAGAGAAGGCGCCGGCGAATAATCTCGCCGGCGCCTTTTTCACGTCCCGCCTCAGGCGGGGACTATTTTCTCATTGGCGGGCAGCACTGTCCAGATGAACTCCACCCAGCCCTCGTCCCAATACGAACGGGCCACGTACACGCTGTCTGCGACGGGCCGCATCAGATAGTAGTTGCCGTCCTGCGTCCATGAAACGGCATCGCCGTCTGAAAAGCTCAGCTCCGCCGCATTTTCAGCCACCTCGTCAAGGGAAAAGCGAACTACCTCAAGCTGATTCGGCACGTCGCGCCATATCCTGTCCCGCTTTTGGATGAACAGCGCCATATCGTCCAGGTCGTGGGCAACGTACACCCAGCCGGCCCGCGGCTCCGCGAAGTTCGACAGGCCGAAGAGCGAGGATGCGCTGCTCACTTCATCCAGGTCCGCGCGGTAGAACTCAGCGCCGCCGTAGACAGCTTAGTTTACATAACTTCCAGTATCCGAGTCCGTGATATAGGCCCACGGGAGGGCCTCGTCCACCGGCGCCGTCCAGTACAGTATCACGAGGAGCAATATAAGGGCCACAAGGACCGCGATACCGGCCTCTTTCAGCGCCGGATGCTTATTGAAGTATTCGCGCACGGAAAGCCCCCCTGTGTGGTTATTTGCATTTCCATTATACTGGAAGTTTCTCTTTTTCGCAATGCTTTACAGAAAACGACCCGCGGGACGCTGCCTGGGCAGTTTCCCGCGGGTCGTTATTCGCCTTGCGGCCTGTCTCCGGCTCACTCCTTGTGCTGGCCGGCGCACTCGCTCTTGAGGCCGCGGAGCATATCCACGCCGTGCTTGAGCGCGGGCAGGACTGCGCCGAGGCTCTCGGTCGCGGCCTTCTCGCTGCCGGGCAGGTTCACGATGAGCGTGCCGCCGCGCAGGCCCGCGATGCCGCGCGAGAGCATGCCGCGCGGGGTTATCTTGACGCTGGCCGCGCGCATCGCCTCGGCAATGCCGGGCGCGACGCGGTTTATGACCGCCTCGGTGGCCTCCGGGGTCACGTCACGCCTTGAAAAACCGGTGCCGCCCGTGGTCAGTGCAAGGCAGACGTCCAGCTCATAGGAGCAGTTGACGAGCTCGCCCTTTATGAGTTCAAATTCGTCCGGAACGACGTTGCAGTATACGACCTCCCAGCCGTCGGCCTCGAGCATGGCCTTGATGGCCGGTCCGCTGGTGTCCACACGCTCTCCCCTGCTGCACCTGTCGCTGACTGTGATAACAGCCGCCGTGTAGTTCATCTCTTTACCCCTCCATTATCTAGCGCCGCAGGCGCATATCTAAATGGATTATAACAGATTTACATACGAGTTACAAGCCCGTAACTTTCCGGTTTCAAAATCCCGCATAGGCTCCGCCCCGCACCAATCCCCCGCCACCCACCAACCCCCTCCCCAAGTCGGGCGAGGAACATATAGACTACCGACTGGCAGCGCTCACGCGGATGGTGGAGCCGCCAAGGTAAAAAAAGCGCTTTTCTTTGGCGGCTCGACACCGTTTCTTTGGGCAAGCACCAAAGAA
>UQYT01000034.1 GCA_900545405.1 uncultured Eubacteriales bacterium
TTCTTTGGTGCTTGCCCAAAGAAACGGTGTCGAGCCGCCAAAGAAAAGCGCTTTTTTTACCTCGGTGGCTCCACCATCCGCGTGAGCGCTGCAAGTCGGTGGACGGGACGTTCCTCGCCCGACTTGGGGAGGGGGCTGGTGCGGGTCGGGGGCGGGGGAACGGCGCACACGCACCGCGCGGATACAAAAAAGCGCCCCCATCCGGGGGCGCTTTTGCTGTGGATTCAGATTACGACGGCGGTGCCGGAGGCGCTTACCATGAGCATGCCGTTGTCCGTGCCCAGGACCTCGTAGTCGATGTCCACGCCGACTACGGCGTTGGCGCCCATGCGCTCGGCGCGCTGGCACATCTCGTCGAGGGCCTCGTTGCGGGCGTTCTGCAGCTCCTCCTCGTAGCCAGCGCTGCGGCCGCCGAAGAAGTTGCGCAGTCCCGCGCCGATGTCCTTGAACACGTTGATACCGGTTATGACCTCGCCGAAGGCGATGCCGCGGTACTCGCGGATGGGGCTGCCCTCTATCGAATTGGTGGTGGTTACGATCATCGTGACGTCCTCCCGTAAACTGCAATATTCGGCTCGGAGCCGTGCTTACAGTATATACACCCAGCCGCGGCTGTCAAGCCTTTATGCCTGGTGCAGGCGGCCGACCGTGCCGATGTCGAGCAGCTCGGTGTCGTCCGGGGTCAGGTGCTCGTTGAGCAGGGAGATGGCGGCGAGGGCGGTGTCGAGGCTCGTGATGCAGAGGATGCCGCGGCGGATGGCCTGGCGGTGGAGCTCGATGTAGTCGCCCATCGTGTCGTCGTGCAGGGCGCCGGAGTAGATGACAAGGCCGATGCCCGCGCGCTCGAGCATGCCGCCGAGGTCGGCGGTGCGGGTGACGGAGCCGATGTCGAAGGCGTAGCAGCCCAGGGCCTTGATGGCGTTGGCCGTGTCCGGCGTGGCGAACATGTGCAGGTTCTCGGCGTCCAGCTTGCGCACCAGCGGCCCGATCTCGCCGAGCTGGCGGTTGTCCACGCTCAGCAGCACGCCGCGGCGCGCTCCGCCGGGGGCGCTCAGGAAGGTGTAGCCCGCGGCGCACAGGGCCTTGTACGTCGCCTCGCGCAGCGTGCGGCCGACGCCGAGCACCTCGCCTGTGGACTTCATCTCGGGCCCGAGCAGGCTGTTCGCGTCCGGCAGCTTCTCGAAGGAGAACACCGGGGCCTTGACGCCGTAGACCGGCGAGGGCGGCAGCAGGCCGTCCGGGCAGCCCAGCTCCTCGAGCGAGGCGCCCATCATGACGCGGGTTGCGATGTCCACCATGTGGACGCCCGTGACCTTGCTCAGATAGGGGATGGTGCGCGAGGCGCGGGGGTTGACCTCGATGACGTAGAGCTTGCCCTCGTAGATGAGGTACTGTATATTCACCAGCCCGCGCGTGCCGAGGGCGAGGGCCAGGCGGCGGGAGCAGTCCGCAACGTGGGCCGTCATCTCGGGCGAGAGGCTCTTGGGCGGGTAGATGGCGATGGAGTCGCCGGAGTGGATACCCGCGCGCTCGATGTGCTCCATGATGCCGGGGATGAGCACGCGCTCGCCGTCGGAGATGACGTCGCACTCGAGCTCGGTGCCGGGCATGTACTTGTCCACGAGCACGGGGTTGGCGATGCCGCCGGAGAGGATGATGCCCATGTAGCGGCGCACGTCGGCCTCCTCGTGGGCGATGACCATGTTCTGGCCGCCGATGACGTAGGAGGGGCGCAGCAGCACGGGATAGCCCAGCCGCTCCGCGGCCTCCAGCGCCTCCTCGAGCGTGTTCACGCCGGCGCCGCGCGGGCGCTCTATGCCCATGGTGCCGAGCAGCGCGTCGAACTTCTCGCGGTCCTCGGCGAGGTCTATGCCCTCGGCGGAGGTGCCGAGGATCTTCACGCCCTGTGAGACGAGGAAGTTCGCCAGCGAGATGGCCGTCTGCCCGCCGAAGGCCACGACGACACCGACGGGCTTTTCCACCTCGATGACGCCCATGACGTCCTCGGGGCAGAGGGGCTCGAAGTAGAGGCGGGAGGCGGTGTCGTAGTCCGTGGAGACCGTCTCGGGGTTGTTGTTGATGATGACGACGTCGTAGCCCATCTTGCGCAGGGTCTGCACGCAGTGGACGGAGCTGTAGTCGAACTCTATGCCCTGGCCGATGCGGATGGGGCCGGAGCCGAGGACGATGACCGTCTCGCGGCCCTCGGCGCGCTTGGCGCGGGCGTCGCAGCAGCCCTCGGGCACGGAGTAGAAATAGGGCGTGCGGGCCTCGAACTCGGCGGCGCAGGTGTCGACCATCTTGTAGGAGAGCGGCGGGCGCTCGGGCGTCTCGCAGCCGGAGATGCGGCTGATGGCGGCGTCCGTGTAGCCGAAGCGGCGGGCGGTCTTGTAGTTTTCCGCGGTGAGCCCGGCGGCGAGGGAGTCTTCGAGCTGCTTCATGCCCTCGAGCTTGCGCAGGAACCACTCGTCGATGCGTGTCATGTCGTGCAGGGCCTCCACGGAGTAGCCGGCCTTGAGCGCCTCGAAGAGGGTGAATATGCGCATGTCGTCCATGTCCATTATGCGCAGGCTGAGCGGGCGGCGGGAGGAGGACTTGCGGTTTAGCGTGTCCTGCTTTATCTCCGCGCCGCGCACGGCCTTCATCAGCGCGGCCTCGAAGCAGGGGGCGATGGCCATGACCTCGCCCGTGGCCTTCATCTGGGGGCCGAGGCCGCGGCTCGCGCCGGCGAACTTGTCGAAGGGCCACTTGGGGAACTTCACGACGACGTAGTCCACCGCCGGCTCAAAGCAGGCGAAGGTCTCGCCGGTGACCTCGTTTTTGATCTCGTCGAGCGTGTAGCCGAGCGCGATCTTCGCGGAGACCTTGGCTATGGGATAGCCGGTCGCCTTGGAGGCGAGGGCGGAGGAGCGGGAGACGCGGGGGTTGACCTCGATGACGGCGTAGTTCATGCTCTCGGGGTCGAGCGCGAACTGGCAGTTGCAGCCGCCCTCGATGCCGAGCTTGCCGATTATGGAGAGCGCGGCGGAGCGGAGCATCTGATACTCGCGGTCGGCCAGCGTCAGGGCCGGGGCGACGACGATGGAGTCGCCCGTGTGGACGCCGACGGGGTCGACGTTCTCCATGCTGCATATGGTGACGGCGCTGCCCGCGCTGTCGCGCATGACCTCGAACTCGATCTCCTTCCAGCCGAAGATGTACTTCTCGACCAGCACCTGGTGTATGGGCGAGGCGTCGAGGCCCGCGGCGGCGACGGTGAGCATCTCCTCCTCGCTGTGGGCTATGCCGCCGCCGGAGCCGCCGAGGGTGAAGGCGGGGCGGATGATGACGGGGTAGCCGATGGTGTGCGCCGCGGCGAGGGCCGCGGGCAGGGTCTCCGCCGTGCGGGAGGGGATGGTGGGCTGGCCTATCTCGGCCATGGCGTCCTTGAAGAGCTGCCGGTCCTCGCTCTTGAGGATGGCGTCGATGTTGGTGCCGATGAGCCGGACGCCGTGCTCGCGCAGGAAGCCGGACTTGTAGAGCTCCATGGCGAGGTTCAGGCCCGTCTGCCCGCCGAGGCCGGCGAGGAGGCTGTCGGGCTTTTCCTTTTCGATTATGCGCTCCACCGTGCGCTGGTTGAGCGGCTCGATGTAGACCGTGGCGGCCATGTCGGGGTCGGTCATGATCGTGGCCGGGTTGGAGTTCACCAGCACGGTCTCGACGCCCTCCTCCATGAGCAGGCGGCAGGCCTGGGTGCCGGCGTAGTCGAACTCCGCGGCCTGGCCTATGACGATGGGCCCGGAGCCTATGACGAGGACCTTTTTAATGCTGTTATCCTTAGGCATCTTCACGGCCTCCCATCATGGAAATGAATCTCTCGAACATGCCGCTGCAGTCGAGCGGCCCGCCGTGGGCCTCGGGGTGGAACTGGAGCGAGAAGGCCCGCTTGCCGGGGTAGTCGAGGCCCTCGCAGGAGCCGTCGTTGACGTTGACGAAGCGCATCACCGCCCCGGAATCGGGCAGGGAGGCGTTGTCCACCGCGTAGCCGTGGTTCTGGCTGGTGACGTAGACGCGGCCGGTCTTGAGGTCCTTCACCGGCTGGTTCGCGCCGCGGTGGCCGAACTTCATCTTCCTGGTGCGCGCGCCGGAGGCTATGGCCATCATCTGGTGGCCCAGGCAGATGCCGAAGGTGGGCAGGGCGTCCATGAGTATCTTTATCTGCTCTATGCTGTAAGCGTTCTCCTGGGGGTCGCCGGGGCCGTTGGAGAGCATGACGCCGTCGTGCCCGGCGGCGATTATCTGCTCCGCCGGGGTCCTGGCGGGGTAGAGCGTGACGGCGCAGCCGCGCGCCGTCAGGCAGTCGGCGATGCTGCGCTTGTAGCCGTAGTCGAGCAGCGCCACGGAATAGCGCGCCTCGCCCCGCGGCGCGAGCAGCACCGGCTCCTTTACCGTGACCTCGTCCACGACGCCCGTGACCCGGTTGGCGCGCACGAGCTCGAGCAGCGCGTCGTCCGGCTCGGCGTCGGTCACGGCGGCGTTCATGACGCCCTTGGTGCGGATGAGCTGGGTAATGCGGCGCGTGTCCACGCCGCAGATGCCGCAGACCCCCTCCTCGCGAAGGAAGGTGTCCACATCCACCTCGGCGCGGAAGTTCGAGGGGCTGGGGCAGTATTCCCTCACCACAACGCCGCGCGCGTGGATGTGCGGACTCTCACGGTCCTCATAGCAAATGCCGTAGTTGCCGAGCATGGGGAAGGTAAAGGTGATGAGCTGGCCCCGATAGCTCGGGTCCGTCAGGCTCTCGGCGCAGCCGGTCATGCCCGTGGTGAACACAAGCTCGCCCACGCGCGTGCCCGCCGCGCCGAAGCCCTCTCCTTCAAACACCATGCCGTTTTCAAGCAGCAGATAGGCCTTTGACATCGTTGATAGGCTCCTTTCACCGCCCGTTTGAGCGGAAATTCGGTGAATAACGAATAAATATTCTCGTATAAACTTGCAAAAATCGGGCGCAGGCCCGGTCAGTTCATTATAATACTCGCATTATACGCAGAGGTCAAGCGCGTTTTTCGTGTTTTTCCGGCTTCGGACAAAGGGTACAAGCCCGCGCCTGCGCGTGAATAATAATTTTGCGATATTCACTAACCCGCCCAAACACCGGGGCTTGACAGGCGGCGACGTCTGTGATAGATTATCTCTGGCCAAGTGTGTTAATACAATTAGTACACGACGCCTTCCGACGCATTTAATCAAATCTTAAGGCACAGTTGAATCAGTTTTTAAAATTCTGACCCTATAATGATGGACAGATGGGAGGGACATCTGTAATGGAAGCCGTAAAGACCATTAACTTTATAATATCTATTGTGTTCATAGTGTGCTATACCTACCAGTTCGTCTACATACTTGTCCCCTTCGTGGTGAAGGACAAGCGCAAGGGCGAGGCGGTGAGCCACCGTTACGCGGTGCTGGTGTCCGCGAGGAACGAGGAGGCCGTCATCGGCAACCTCATCGAGAGCATCAAGCGCCAGACCTATGACGGCGGCCTGGTGACCACCTTCGTCGTGGCCGACAACTGCACGGACGACACGGCGCGCGTCGCCGCCGACGCCGGGGCCATAGTCTTCGAGCGCTTCGACACCGCCAACGTGGGCAAGGGCTACGCCCTCAACTATCTGCTCCACCGCATAGACGAGCTCTTCCCTGAGCGGCCCTTCGACGGCTATTTCGTCTTCGACGCGGACGACGTGCTCGAGGAGAACTACATCGAGGAGATGAACAAGGTCTTCTCCCAGGGCTACGGCATCGTCACGAGCTACCGCAACTCCAAGAACTTCGGCGACAACTGGATCTCCTCCGGCTACGCGCTGTGGTTCCTGCGCGAGTCGCAGTTCCTCAACCACGCCCGCTTCAACCTCGGCACCAGCTGCGCCGTCTCCGGCACGGGCTTCCTGTTCTCGCAGAAGGTGCTCGACGACTGCGGCGGCTGGCACTTCCACCTGCTCACCGAGGACATCGAGTTCACCGTGCACAGCGTCGTCCGCGGCCTCAAGATAGGCTACTGTCACGACGCCATCCTCTACGACGAGCAGCCCACCGGCTTCCGTCAGTCCTGGCGGCAGCGCCTGCGCTGGGCGCGGGGCTATCTGCAGGTGTTCGGCAAGTACGGCAAGGACCTCCTGCGCGGCATAGCGCGCGGCAGCTTCTCCTGCTTCGACATGACCATGAACATCATGCCCGCCGCCATCCTCTCCTTCATCGGCGTGTTCGCAAACGGCATCGCCGCGGTGTACGGCCTCGTCGCCGGGCAGGACATCAGCGTGATAGGCGAGTCGCTGCTCTCCATGCTGCTCAACACCTACCTCACGCTGCTCATCATCGGCGGCTCCGCCACCATAAGCGAGTGGAAGCGCATCTACGCGCCCGCGTGGAAGAAGGTCGTGTACACCTTCACCTTCCCGCTCTTCATGTTCACCTATATCCCCATTTCCTTTGCCGCGCTGTTTGCCCGCCGCGTGACCTGGAAGCCGATCGTCCACACCCGGTCGGCCTCCCTGGCGGACATACGCGCTGCGGCCGAGACGCTGACCGGCCGCACCGCCTGAGCGCAGCACTCTTTCCCCCATCGCCCCGCCCGACCATGGGCGGGGCATTTTTTTGCGCGCGGGCCGCAAAAAAGCCGTCCGGTTTGAGCCGGACGGCTTTTGCACTTGCGTGATTACTTGTTGCGGACGGAGTCGATATACTTGGTGAGGTCGAGCATCTTGTTGGAGAAGCCCCACTCGTTGTCGTACCAGGCGACGAGCTTGACGAAGTTGGGGTTCAGGCTGATGCCGGCGTTCGCGTCGAAGATGGAGGTGTGGGGATCGGTGCGGAAGTCGGAGGAGACGACCTCCTCGTCGGTGTAAGCCAGGACACCGGCCATCGGGCCCTCGGCGGCCTCCTTGACGGCGGCGCAGATCTCATCATAGCTGGCGCCCTTCTCGAGGCGGCAGGTCAGGTCGACGATGGAGACATCGGCGCTGGGGATACGCATGGACATGCCGGTCAGCTTGCCCTTCAGCTCGGGGATGACCTTGCCGACAGCCTTGGCGGCGCCGGTGGTGGAGGGGATGATGTTCTCGAAGCAGCTGCGGCTCAGGCGCCAGTTCTTCTTGGAGAAGGCGTCGACGACGTTCTGGGTGGCGGTGCCGGCGTGGACGGTGGTCATGAGGCCCTCGATGATGCCGAACTTGTCGTTGATGACCTTGGCGAGAGGAGCCAGGCAGTTGGTGGTGCAGGAGGCGTTGGAGACGACGGTCATGCTGGGGTCATACTTGTCGAGGTTGACGCCGCAGACGAACATCGGGGTGTCGTCCTTGGAGGGGCCGGAGAGCACGACGACCTTGGCGCCGGCGTCCAGATGCGGCTGAGCGGCTTCCTTGGTGAGGAACTTGCCGGTGCACTCGAGGACGTAATCAACGCCCAGCTCGCCCCAGGGGAGCTGAGAGGGGTCGCGGCTGTTGAGGAGCTTGACGTTCTTGCCGTTCACGACGAGGTTGCCGTCGACGACCTCGACGGTGCCGTTGAAGCGGCCGTGGACGGAGTCATACTTCGTAGCGTAAGCGAGCTGCTCGGGAGTCTTGTCGGGGGCGTTCACGGCGACGATCTCGACGTCGTCACGGACGATGCCGGCGCGGAAGACCAGACGGCCGATGCGGCCGAAGCCATTGATGCCTATTCTGATGCTCATTTGATATTCCTCCATATCTGAAAATGTAATGAACCGGTTTTATTTTTGCCGGAAGTATTCTATAACATCCGCCCGGAAATTTCAATACCATATTTGCAATATTCTAAACATTCCATACGTTTTGTGCTAAACCTGCCATATTTTTTCGGACGCATAGCCGGGTAACCGGCATATCATATATGAGCGGGGTGCGGCCGTGAAGAGAAATTCGACATTATTCGACACGGTTCGACTGAAATGGTTGTATTGGGCGGGGGAATTTGCTATTATGTTTACAACTTCTCACAAGGGGTCGGACATGAAGGAACTCACCGAGGGCATGGCCCTGCTTTTTGAATCCGCGCTCGAGCCGGTCATCGGCACGGACGGGGAAAATATAGTCTTTATGAATCCCGCGGCGGTCTCCGCCTTCGGGGACCACCGCGGTGCGGAGTTTTCCGCGCTGCTGCCGGAGGCCGTGCGCGCTCTCGCGCCGGGCCAGGTGGCGGCAGTCACGCTCTGCGGCAAGCGCGCGTCGCTGCGCGCGGCCTCGGCCGGGGGGCTGACGGTGTATTTCGCCGCCGTGGAGGCGCCCGCGCCGGCGCTGCCTGAGCGCGCGGGCTTCCTGCCGGAGCTGCGCAGCCTGCTCAGCGCCCTGAAGCTGGCGGCGGACCGCCTGAGCGAGTCGGCCGAGGCCGCCGGGGACGCCGCGGGCACGGAGCGCGCCGCCATAGTGCAGCACACCTGCGCCCAGCTCCAGCGCCTGGTGGGCAACGCCTCGCTCGCCGGGGACATCGAAAGCGGCTCGGTCAGCTTCCGCCCGGAGAACCTGGACCTCGACGAGCTCTGCCGCAGCACGACCTGGACGGCGGAGTTCTTCGCGCGCAGCCGGGGCATAGAGGTGGTCTACTCGGGTCCCGACGAGCCCGTCTGGATAGGCGCGGACCGCGTGATGATGGAGATACTGCTGCTCAACCTCATCTCCAACAGCCTGCTGCATCTCGGCGAGGGCGGCAGGCTGGAGGTCAGCCTCACGCGGCGCGGCGGCCGCATCGTCCTCGCGGTGGACGACACGGGCAGCGGCATGACGCAGCAGGAGCTCTCCCGCCTCTTTACCGGCGGGGCCTCGGGCCAGGGCATGGGGCTCCGGCTCGTGCGCGACATAGCCGAGCTGCACGGCGGCGCCTTCATAATCGAGGGCCGCGAGGGCCGCGGCGCCTCCGCGCGCGTCATGCTCCAGAGCGACATCCGCCCGGGCAGCGGCATCTTCCGCAGCACCGGCGTCAGCGAGGGCCCCGGCCACATGGGCATAGTGCTAGTGCAGCTCGCCACCTGGCTCTCGTCTAAGGACTACGACCCCAGACTCTTGGATTAGGAGGCCGAAATATGCGGCTCGACAAATATTTGAAGGTATCCCGGCTCATAAAGCGCCGCACCGTGGCCAACGAGGCCTGCGACGGCGGCCGCGTGAGCCTCAACGGCAAGACGGCCAAGGCCGGCTCCGAGGTCAAGCCCGGCGACATCATAGAGGTCGCCTTAGGCCAGCGCAGTCTGAAGGTGGAGGTCCTCTCCGTCTCGGAGACCGCCGCCAAGGCCGACGCGCCGGCCATGTACAGGGAGCTCGTATAGGTCAAACCAGGACCAAAAGTGTTCGGAAACCATCATATTTGTGAAAAATGGCGCAAAATGCTTGCAATTTTTCCGCCCTCTGTTATACTAATTGATAGTAGTTTGTCAGACGATATTTGAAAGGGGTAATATGATGATAATAGTCTACAAGTCCAACACAGGCTATACCGAGCAGTACGCAAAACTCCTTGGCGACGCGCTGGACATGCCCTCTTACAGTCTCGACAAGGTCCCGAAGTGCCACAAGGGCGGGGAAGTCATCTACCTCGGCTGGCTCTTTGCGGGCAACATCGTCGGTTACAAGAAGGCGGCGAAGCTCTACAAGGTCCGCTGCGTCTGCGGCGTCGGCATGGGCGCCCCGACCCCCGAGCTCGTGCCCGGCTTCCGCGCCAAGATGGGCATACCGCAGTCCACGGCGGTGTTCTATCTGCAGGGCGGCTTCGATATCAACCGGCTCAAGGGCCCCATGAAGCTGATAATGAAGGCCAAGTGCAAGGAGATCGCCGGCCGCCTGAGCGTCCGCGCCGAGCTCAACCCCGCGGAGCAGGCCACCCTCGCCATGACCAAGGGCGCCGTCTCCTGCGTCAGCCGCGAGAACCTCGCTGAGGTCATCGCCTGGTACAAGTGATCTCTTCAAAGCAAAAAACCGCCGCATCGTGACAGGATGCGGCGGTTTTTTCACTTTTCCCCCTCTTCGGCGCCGGACTCGAGGCGCTGCACCATGTCGCCCAGCGCGTCGGCCAGGCGGCCGGAGAAGTCCTCGTCGTCCGCCGCGGTCTCTATGCACAGCTCGTCCGCGTCCGGCGCGGGCGAGACGCGCAGCGCGCAGTGGCCGGAGCGGAGCACCACGCCGTCGTCGAGCGCGGCGCCGGCCTCCATCATCGCCCCGGACACGGCCCGCATGAGCTTTGCGCGGTCCCGGCAGGCCACGCGCCGCTCCGTGCGCGCCCGGCCCTCCAGCGGGCTGCGCTCCGCATGGGCGGCGGGCGCGGTCTTTTCAAAGGGCGCGTCCGGCAGGCGCAGCGCGCCGTCAAGCGCGTCGAGGCAGCACTGGAAATACGCCCTCGGCGTGCCCACGTCGCACCAGTAGCCGGGCATGACCGCGCCGTGTATCTCCTCCCCGGCGTCCATCAGCTTCGGGAAGAGGTCGGAGGCGAAGTCGAAGCTCTCGCCCTCGGGCACCAGCTCCATCGCGCGCGGCTCTATGATGTAGATGCCGGTGTTCACGAGGTTCGTGACCACCCGCTCCCAGGGCGGCTTCTCGATGAAGCAGCGGACGCTGCCGTCCGCGTCCGGCACGACAAGGCCGTAGCGCAGCGGGTCCGGGCTCTCGTAGAGTGCCATCGTCACCGCCGCGCCGGAGCGCGTGTGCTCCTCCGCCAGGCGGCGGAGGTCGAAGTCGCAGGCCGCGTCCCCGCTCAGGACGAGGAAGGGCTCGCTGCCGATGAAGTCCATGCAGTTTTTCACCCCGCCGGCGGTGCCGAGGGGCTTGTCCTCTATTCTCCAGCTCAGGTGGACGCCGAAGTCCTCCCCGCCGCCGAAATGCGAGAGAATGGGCGCGGGGTTGTAGCCGAGCGTGGCGCAGATGTCCGTGATCCCGTTTTCGCGCAGAAGCTCGACCGTCCGCTCCATGAGCGGCTTGCCGAGCAGGGGCACCATGGGTTTGGGCAGGTCACCCGTGACGGCCTTTAAGCGCCGGCCCTCGCCGCCGGCCATGATAACAGCTTTCATGCCCATATTATTTGGAGCGCTCCGAGAAATATTGTTGTAAAGATTGACCACATTATGCTATAATAACAAACTACGACGAAATTGGAGGGAACGCCCGTGGACAGAGACATAGAGGTGTATGAGTGCCTCAGCGACGAGGACCGTGAGCGTTTCTGGCTGAAGCTGAGGGAATACTTCCGGCGCGACATCTTCCCCGGCGAGGAGAGCTGTTACCACTGCTCGGACGAGTATAAAAACAACATCGAAAACCTGCGCAGGCGGCGCTTCGACCCGGCACGGTATCTGTTTTTCCGCCGCGGCGGGGAGGAGATCGGCCTTGCGCTGACGGTGGTGTACGCCTCGGAGGACGGAAAGCAGTTCATACTCGAGTTCTGCGTCTACCCCGAACAGCGCGGCGGCGGCACCGGCACGGACTGCGCCGGGGCGCTACTCGATTGGGGCCGCGAAAACGGCGCAAAGTTTGCCGAGCTCAACTGCGGCGACGAGCGGCGCGAGCGCTTCTGGTCGCGCCTCGGCTTCGTGCGAAACGGCATCGACGCCCGCGGCGAGCCGCTGATGCTCCTGCCCCCGCAGGAGGACGCGCCCATGACCGTCGGCCTCGCAAACGGCATCGAGGAGTTCTGGGCGCTGGAGCTGAGCTTTTTCGCGGCCGTGGGCGAGACGCCGCCGGACAGCATGGGCCGCTCGCGCATGATCGGCGCCATGAGCGCGGGCCGCGTCGCCTTCATAACCGTAAAGCGCCTGAACCGCCCCATAGGGCTGTGCTCCGTGAGCCGCTGCTTTTCGAGCTTCACCTGCTGGGACATGGGCGTCCTGGATGATTTCTATATCGAACCGGCTTTCAGAGGCAAGGGCGCGGCCCGGCTGCTCGTGGAAAAGGCCGCGGAGTACTGCCGCAAGCAGGGCATGCAGAGCCTCGCCGTCACGTGCTCGGACGTGGACCTGGAGCTGTACCGGGCGCTGGGCTTCACCACGCGGCTGGGCACGAACCTGACCATGCCGTTGCCCTATGAGAGCTGAAAAAGGAGGTAAGTGCCGCCTTGAACAAGAAAATACAAAGGCTCGTTGAGCCAAACATCAGGCTGTACCTTTTCTTCATGGTGGCTTTCGCCGCGGCGTCGCTGCTCTTCGAGCAGTACATCCTCGCGGCTGTCGAGGGCGGCGTGATACTGTTCCTCGTCATCTGCTCGCTCTTCGTCTCCCGCCGGCGCAGGCGGGAGCTCATGGAGTACATCGAGTCCGTGACCTACGACGCGGACACGGCGAAGAACAACACGCTGCTCAATTTCCCGCTGCCCATGGCCGTGTTCTCGCTCAACGACTCGCGCGTCATCTGGGCGAATCAGATATTTTTCAACATGTGCGGCGTCTCCGGCTCGCGCTTTGAGGCGCGGCTGGATGAGCTGGTGCCCGACTTCACCGGCAAGTGGCTGCTCGAGGGCAAGACCCAGTACCCCGGCCTGCTCGCCATGGGCGGCCGCAAGTACCAGATCCACGGCAACATCATCCGCCCCTCCGAGGAGAACGCCGAGCCCGGCCACGGCTACATGGGCATAGCCTACTGGGTGGACGTCACGGAGTACGACGACATCCGCATCAAGTATGAGGACTCCCGCCCCGTCATCGCCACCATCGTCATAGACAACTACGACGAGCTGGTGAAAAACCACCCCGACAGGATAAAGAACGACCTGCGCGACGCCGTGGAGGACGCCATCTCCCAGTGGTGCGACGGCAAGGACGGCTTCCTGCGCCGCTACGACCGCGACAGGTACGTGTTCATCTTCGAGGAGCACTGGCTGCCCGCCATGAAGGCGGAGAAGTTCACGCTGCTCGAGCAGGTGCACTCCGTCGTGAGCCCCTCGGGCATCCACGCCACCATCAGCATCGGCGTCGGCCACGACGGCTCCGGCTTTGAGGAGGACTTCCAGTTCAGCTCCCTCGCGACCGAGATGGCCCTCTCCCGCGGCGGCGACCAGGCGGTCGTGAAGAACCGCTTCAACTTCGAGTTTTTCGGCGGCCGCGGCAACGAGATCGAGACCCGCACCAAGGTCAAGAGCCGCGTCATGGCAAACGCCCTGGCCGAGCTCATCGCGGACTCCTCGCGCGTGTTCGTCATGGGCCACAAGTTCGCGGACCTGGACGCCGTGGGCTCCTCCGTGGCGGTCTGCTGCATCGCGCGCAAAAAGGGCAAGCTCTGCCGCATAGTCATAGACCCCGTGAAGAACAGCGCGCAGCTGCTCATCGACCGGCTGAAGAACGAGCCGGAGTACAAAAACGCCTTCATAACCGCGCAGGAGGCCATGCTCCAGGCCGACGGACGCAGCCTGCTGGTCGTGGTGGACACGAACCGCCCGGAGCAGGTGGAGGACAAGAACCTCCTCGACGCCTGCAACCGCGTAGCCGTCATCGACCACCACCGCCGCGCCGCGACCTATATCCAGAACGCGGACCTCATGTTCCACGAGCCCTATGCCTCCTCGGTGTGCGAGCTCATGAGCGAGGTGCTGCAGGAGGTCGTGGACACGGAGGACATCCTCCGCTGCGAGGCCGAGGCCATGCTCTCCGGCATAGTGCTGGACACGAAGAACTTCACCATCCGCACCGGCGAGCGCACCTTTGACGCGGCGGCCTTCCTCCGCAGGGCGGGGGCCGACACGACGGAGGTCAAAAAGCTGCTGCAAAACGACATGGAGCACACCGTCGCGCGCTACAAGATACTCCAGAGCGCCCAGCTCTACCGCGGCAACATCGCCGTTGCCGTGCCGCAGACGCCGCAGGACCGCGTGGTCGTGGCCCAGGCGGCGGACGAGCTGCTGAACATCTCGGGCGTGGAGGTCTCCTTCGTCGTCTGCCCGACGGAGGACGGCGGGGCGAACATCTCGGCCCGCTCCATAGGCGACATGAACGCGCAGATGATAATGGAAAAGCTCGGCGGCGGCGGCAACCGCTCCGCCGCGGCGGCGCAGCTGCACGACACCAGCCTGCGCGACGCGGTGAACAGCCTCTTCACCGCCATTGACGAATATCTCGACGGCTGAGCGCCGCCCATCGAAAGGAAGTAAGGGACATGAAGGTCATTTTCAACACAGATGTCAGAGGACAGGGCAAGAAGGGCGAGATGAAGGAGGTCTCGGACGGCTACGCGCGCAACTACCTGATGCCGCGCGGGCTGGCGAGCCCCGCCACGGCCGACGCCGTGAACGCGCTCAAGCTCAAGGAGAAGGCCAAGGCCGCGCAGATGGCCAAGGAGAAGGCCGCCGCCGAGGAGAACGCAAAGCGCCTCTCCGGCGTGGTGGTGCAGATCTCCGCGCGCGCGGGCCAGGGCGGCCGCCTCTTCGGCGCCGTCACCAGCCAGGAGATAGCCGAGGCCCTGCGCGAGCAGCACGGCATCGAGATCGAGAAGAACAAGATTGTCCAGGCCGAGCCCATAAAGCAGTTCGGCAGCTACGAGGTCAAGGCCAAGCTCGGCTACGAGGTCTCGGGCACGATAAACGTACTGGTAACGGAGAAAAAATAAGCTCGGGAGGCCCCGCCGATGGATGAGCTGCTGGGGAGGCGTGCGCCGCATTCCGCGCAGGCCGAGCAGGCGGTCCTGGGCTCCATGCTCATAGACCCAAACTGCATACCCGAGGTCATTGGAAAAGTGAAGTCTGCGGACTTCTATATACAGACTAACCGCGAGATATTCGAGACGATGTTCTCGATGTTCTCCTTCGGGCGGACGATAGACCCCGTGACCGTGCTCGGCGAGCTGAAGGTCAGGGGCGTCTACAAGGAAAACAGCTCGGAGCAGTATCTGGGCGAGCTCATGGAGATCACGCCCACGGCGGCGAACGTCATGGAATACGCGGCCATAGTTGCGGACCGCGCGCTGCTGCGCGCCCTGGCGCAGGCCGCCGACGAGATCTCCAACATGGTCTACGAGGGCGGCGGCACCGCCGAGAGCATCCTCGAGGCCGCGGAGCGCAAGATCTTTGCCCTCGGCAAGGACCGCAAGACCGGCGGGCTCGAGCCCGTCGCCACCGTTGTCCAGCGCGTGTACGACGGCATCTCCGAGGCCGCGCTCTCCGAGAGCAGCACGCCCGGCATCTCCACCGGCATAAGGGAGCTCGACGGCACCATCCTCGGCATGGGCCCCGGCGACTTCATCCTCGTCGCGTCCCGCCCCGGCATGGGCAAGACGAGCATCGGCCTGAACATCGCGCTCAGCGCGGCGAAGTCCACGGGCAAGACCGTGGCCGTGTTCTCGCTGGAGATGACGCGCGAGCAGCTGGTCATGCGCCTGCTCGCCGGCGAGGGCCTGGTGGACAGCAAAAAGCTCCAGACCGGCCGCCTCTCGGACGACGAGTGGCGCCGCGTCGGCACCGCGGCCGGGGCGCTGAGCGCAACGGACATCCGCATTGACGACAACCCCTCGCTCACCGTCTCGGAGATGAACGCCCAGTGCCGCCGGCTCAAGAACCTGGGCCTCATCGTAATAGACTACCTCCAGCTCATGCAGTCCGCCGGCAGCGGCAACTCCTGGGCCAACGAGAGCCGCACCCAGGCCGTGTCGGACATCAGCCGCATGATAAAGATAATGGCCAAGGAGCTCGGCGTGCCCGTGCTCTGCCTGAGCCAGCTCTCGCGCGCCAACGAGTCGCGCCAGAACAAGCGCCCCATGCTCTCCGACCTGCGCGAGTCCGGCGCCATAGAGCAGGACGCCGACGTCGTCATGGGCATCTACCGCGAGGGCTACTATAACCAGGAGTGCGAAAACCCCAACGACGCGGAGCTCATCATCCTCAAGAACCGCCGCGGCCAGACGGGCACGATAAATCTTATGTGGCTGCCGGAGTACACCTCCTTCGTGGCCGTGGACAGGCGGCATGACGATGACTGACGGGCTGGATATCTCCCTGCTGCCCCCGGGCGGGGGCGTGCTCTGCGCGGTCTCGGGAGGGGCGGACTCCGTCTACCTGCTCTGCCGCCTCTGCGAGCTGCGGGAGAGCCTGGGCCTGAGGGTCTGGGCCGCACATTATAATCACTGCCTGCGCGGGGCGGAGTCCGACCGGGACGAGGCCTTCGTGCGCGCCCTCTGCGCCGGGCTCGGCGTGGAGGCATATTCCGGCCGCGGCGATGTCGCGGCCTTTGCCCGTGAAAACGGCCTCGGCACCGAGGACGCGGCGCGCAGGCTGAGGTACGGGTTCCTAGAGCAGACGGCGGACGCCCTGGGCGCGGACGCCATAGCCACGGCGCACACGGCGGACGACAATGCCGAGACCATGCTGCTCAACCTCGCGCGCGGCGCGGGACTGCGCGGCCTCTGCGGCATCCCGCCCCGGCGCGGGCGCGTGATAAGGCCCATCCTGGGCGTGACCCGCGCGGAGATAGACGCATACCTTGAGCTGAAGGGCGTCGGCCACGTGGAGGACAGCACCAACGCGGGCGACGACTACGCGCGCAACCGCATCCGCCACCACGCCGTGCCCGCGCTGAGGAGCGTGAACCCGGAGTTTTCCAGGGCCGCCTCCCGCGCCGCGGCGCTGCTGCGCCGGGACGAGGAGTTCCTGGAGGGCCTGGCGAGGGACTTTGTGCAGGCGCACCCGGCCGGACTGCCCTGCCGGGAGCTCACGGAGCTGCCGCTGCCGGTGTCCTCCCGCGCGCTGCGCCTCGCGGCGGGCACGCAGCTCTCGGAGACGCACGTCGCCGCGGCGCTGGAACTCGCAAAGGGCGAGGGACTGGGCTTTCTGGACCTGCCCGGGCCGCGCTTGAAGCGCGAGCAGGGGCGGCTGAGCTTCGGCGCGGCGGCGCCCGAGCACCTGCCCGTGAGGGAGCTCGTCATAGGCGGCGACACTGAGATACCCGAGGCCGGGGTCATACTGCACAGCGCCCTCACGGTATATTCGGGCGAAATTCACAGTTCATTAAACACTTTTTTCTTTCAATATGAGAATATCTGTGGTACTATAACCTGTACGCCGAGAGCGGCGGGCGACAAAATACGGCTCCAGGGCCGCGGGTGCACCAAAAAGCTCTCGGACCTCTTCGCCGAGCGGCACCTCACCCAGGCCGAACGCGAGCTCGTGCCGGTCATCCGGGACGAGGCCGGGCCGATAGCGGTCTGCGGCTTCGGCGCGGCGGAGCGCGTCAGGCCCGAAAAGGGTCGCATGGCGCTCCGCATAGACGTCATCAAAAAATAAACATTTTAGTCGGGGGACAGGTAAAATGAGAGAGGATATGGAGAGAATACTTCTCACCGAGTCGGATATCCACGCGAGGGTAGAGGAGCTGGGCAGGCAGATCTCCCACGACTACGCGGGCCGGGAGCCGCTCTTTGTCGGCGTGCTCAAGGGCTGCTTCATCTTCATGGCGGACCTCATCCGCAGCGTGGACCTGCACTGCACGATGGACTTCATGGCTGTCTCCTCCTACGGCGACGGGACCACGACCACCGGCGCGGTCAAGATAAACAAGGACCTCTCCCGCGACATAGCCGGGCAGGACGTCATCATCGTCGAGGACATCCTCGACAGCGGCGTGACGCTCAGCTACCTCAAGCAATACCTCTCCGTGCGCAAGCCCGCGTCCATCTCCATCGTGACGCTGCTCGACAAGCCCTCCCGCCGCAAGGCGGACATCAGGGCCGACTACGCCGGCTTCGAGGTGGAGGACGCCTTCGTCGTGGGCTACGGCCTCGACTACGCGGAGAAATACCGCAACCTGCCCTATATCGGCATTCTGAAACCGGAGATTTACGCCTGAAAGGCGGTCTTTATACAGCATAGCACCCGAAGGATGTGAAGATTAGTTGAAACCTCAAAGAAACCGGGCCCGTGACCTCGGTTTTTATGTGCTCATCATGATCATTCTCCTCGCCGTGGTCTACACCATGACCACCCCGAGCACGACTGAGAAGATGATCTATTCCGACGTTGTGGACCTCTTCAACAAAGAGGAGGTAGAGTCCTTTGTCATAACCGGCTCCGAGATCGTGATAACCAAGCGCGGCGTGGACCCGGCATCTCCGGACGCCACGGTGAGCTACGAGCTCTTCAGCGTGGACTATTTCCTCTACCAGATGATGGACACCATCGACCAGCAGCACGCGGAGGGGATCATAAAGGACTATGACCTCAAGACGGGCTTTGTGGCCCCGTGGTGGGTCAGCATGATCCCGTACCTGCTGCTCATCGGCGGCATGTTCGCGCTCTGGTACTATATGATGAACAAGGCCGGAGGCGGCGGCGCGCCGGGCGTCGGCAAGTTCGGCAAGGCCCGCACCCGCCTCGGCAGCGAGGAGCAGAAGAAGGTCACGTTTGCCGACGTGGCCGGCTGCGACGAGGAGAAGGCGGAGCTGCAGGAGGTCGTGAACTTCCTCAAGAACCCGCGCGCGTACACCGAGATGGGCGCACGCATACCCAAGGGCGTGCTGCTCGTCGGCCCTCCGGGCACCGGCAAGACGCTCATAGCCAAGGCCGTCGCCGGCGAGGCGGGCGTGCAGTTTCTGTCGATATCCGGCTCCGACTTCGTGGAGCTCTATGTCGGCGTCGGCGCCTCCCGCGTGCGCGACCTCTTCGACCAGGCCAAGAAGGTGGCCCCGGCCATCATCTTCATAGACGAGATAGACGCCGTCGGCCGCCAGCGCGGCTCCGGCCTCGGCGGCGGACACGACGAGCGCGAGCAGACCCTCAACCAGCTGCTCGTCGAGATGGACGGCTTCACGAACAACGAGGGCGTCATCGTAATGGCCGCCACGAACCGTGACGACATCCTCGACAACGCCCTGACCCGCCCCGGCCGCTTCGACCGCCGCGTGTATATCGGCCTGCCCGACATCCGCGGCCGCGAGGCCATACTCAAGGTCCACGCCAGGGGCAAGCCGCTCGCGGACGATGTGGACCTCAACTCCATTGCCCGCGGCACGCCCGGCTTCTCGGGCGCCGACCTCGAGAACCTGCTCAACGAGGCCGCGCTCATGGCCGTCTCCAACGGCAAGCGCTTCATCACCTCCTACGAGATCGAGGAGGCCATACGCAAGGTACAGATGGGCCCGGAGAAGAAGAGCAAGGTCATGAGCGACCGCGCAAAGAAGCTCACCGCCTATCACGAGGGCGGCCACGCCGTCGTGAGCGAGTTCCTCGAGCACACGGACCCCGTGCACTATATCACCATCATCCCCCGCGGCCCGAGCGGCGGCGCGACCTATTTCCGCCCGAAGGAGGACCTGGAGAACTTCCACTCCTATTCGGAGCTCTTTGAGAACATCGTCGTCTCCCTCGGCGGCCGGGTGTCCGAGAAGCTCTTCCTCGACGACATCTCCACCGGCGCCTCCGGCGACATCCAGCAGGCCTCGAACCTCGCGCGCGCCATGGTCATGCAGTTCGGCATGAGCGAGAGGCTCGGCCCCATCAGCTACGACTCCTCCGGCCACAGCATCTTCATCGGCCGCGACTTCGGCACGACCAAGAGCTATTCCGAGGAGACCGCCGCCATCATCGACGAGGAGGTCAAGCACATCTTCGACGAGGCCAGCGCCAAGGCCGAGAGCATCCTCACCGAGCACGCGGACATCCTCAAGGGCATAGCCGAGTACCTGCTCGCCAACGAGAGCATGGACGGCGAGGACTTCAGCTACTACTGCCGCCACGGCGAGCTGCCGCCCAAGAAGGACCCGCCCAAGCCGCGCGACAACACCATAGAGCCCCCGGCAAAGCACATCAGCTACACCTTCGACGAGCCGGCCACCATACCCGCTCCCGAGGAGCCCAAGCCGGAGACCGAGCCCAAGGCCGAGACCGAGCCCAGGAGCGAGGAGCCCAAGCCGGACACCGAGCCCGGGGAAGGCAAGAGCGAAAAATAAACAAAAAGAGGCGGGAGCCGACGCTCCCGTCTCTTTTCACTTTGATACCTTATTTTTGAGGAACACCGCGAGGACGGCCCCGGCGAGCACCAGCACTATGCCTATGGCCAGCCAGACCGTCGAGATGGCCGACACGGGGTTGTTCGCCAGCAGGTCGCCGATGGGCGTGTCGACGCCGTTTACGAGCACGGTGGTGCCGGTCAGCCCGCCGTCTATGTTTATGAGGTTCAGCAGGCCTGACACCGCGAGCTTGGCGATGGCGGCCTGGTATATGAAGTACGCGCCGCACACTGCGAGCAGCACACCGGCCAGCCAGCACCAGCGCTTCACGCCCCGGCGAAAGGCCTGCGCCCTGGCTGTGCTCCCGGCGCCGTCCGTCCCCCGCCCGGGAGAAGCGGCGGCCGCTTCCTCGGGTCCGTCCTCGCTGAGCAGCCAGTCCAGGCTCACGCCCAGGGCGTTGGCCAGCGGCAGAAGCTTGCCGGTGTCCGGCACGGACTCGCCGGTCTCCCACTTGGAAATGGCCTGCCGCGAGACGCCGAGCCGCTCGGCAAGCGCGTCCTGCGAGAGGCCGGCCTTTTTGCGGCAGAGGTATATCTTCTCGTTGAGCTTCATGGCATCCTCCTGTTGTGTTTCATTTCGGCTTTAGTGTATCATGCGGCGCGGCCGGGCGGCAATAGGCCGTGCCTTGCAGTTTCGCAACCGCCGGTTGCGCTTTCTGCGCGCCAAGAATGCTCTTGAGACTGGCATCAGGCTGTGGTATAATACTCCGATGCGAACTGGGAAGCACTCTGTTAAGATAAGGGAGATATGATATATGAAGCTCGGCATAGTGGGTCTGCCCAACGTGGGCAAGAGCACGCTGTTCAACGCCATAACCAACGCGGGCGCGGAGAGCGCCAACTACCCCTTCTGCACGATAGACCCCAACGTCGGCATGGTCTCCGTGCCGGACGAGAGGCTGGACTTCCTCGCGGAGCTCTATCAGCCTAAGAAATACACCCCGGCGGTCATCGAGTTCGTGGACATAGCGGGCCTGGTGAAGGGCGCGTCCAAGGGCGAGGGCCTGGGCAACAAATTCCTGGAGAACATACGCCGCACGGACGCGATAGTCCACGTCGTGCGCTGCTTTGACGACGAGAACATAATCCACGTCGAGGGCGGCGCGGACCCCGCGCGCGACATCGAGATAATCGAGCTCGAGCTCATCATGGCCGACATGGAGCTCGTCGAGCGCCGCATAGACAAGGCGAAGAAGGCCGCGAAGGGCGGGGACAAGAAGTTCCTGCACGAGGCCGAGGTGTTCGAGGGCCTCCTGGCCCACCTGAACGAGGGCAGGAGCGCGCGGAGCTACGACTGCTCCGAAGACGACATGGAGCTCATCTCCACCTGCGACCTGCTGAGCCTCAAGCCCGTCATCTACGCCGCGAACATGGACGAGGCCGGCATGACCTCGCTCGCCGACAACGCGTACTATAACGCCGTGAAGAAGATAGCCGACGCCGAGGGCGCCCAGGTGCTGCCCATCTGCGCCAAGATAGAGCAGGAGATAGGCGAGCTGCCCGAGGAGGACAAGGCCATGTTCCTCGAGGAGCTGGGTCTCGCTGAGTCCGGCCTCGACCGGCTCATCAAGTGCTCCTACGCGCTGCTCGGCCTCATCTCCTTCCTCACCTGCGGGCCGGACGAGTGCCGCGCCTGGACCATCAAAAAGGGCACCAAGGCTCCCCAGGCCGCGGGCAAGATACACTCCGACTTCGAGCGCGGCTTCATCCGCGCCGAGATCGTCGCCTTCGACGACCTCAAGGCCTGCGGCAGCATGGCCGCCGCCAAGGAGAAGGGCCTCGTGCGCTCCGAGGGCAAGGACTACGTCATGAAGGACGGCGACGTGACGCTCTTCCGCTTCAACGTTTGAATTGCGCAAAACACCGGGTTTTTGGGGCGCGATGTGCCAATAACCGGGAGAAATTGGGGAATAACGTCCTTGACAGGGACACATAATAGTGCTATTATTTCGTCGGTTAGAGGCAGTGATGGAGGCCGCGCGGGCCGATGATGCCGCTGTGCAGAGAGAGCGTCCTGAGGCTGGAAGGCGCTTCATGCGGCGGACCGCGCGAAACCGCTCCGGAGCCCGCGTGCCGAAGAAGAGTAAGCGCGCGCGGACAGCGCCCGTTAAAGCGTGCTCAGAGTAAAACTCAGGGTGGAACCGTGTGTATCAAAACGCACCCCTGTGCCGCTTAAACGGCGCGGGGGTGTTTTATTTCAGGAGGAACGACCATGGACGAGAAAAAATACACGTTTGAAAACAAGGAATACCGCGACACCTATCGCCACACGACGAGCCACATCCTCGCCCAGGCCGTGAAGCGCCTGTACCCGGAGAGCAAGCTCGCCATCGGCCCGTCCATAGATGACGGCTTTTACTACGACATAGATTCCGACGTCACCTTCACGCCCGAGGTGCTCGAGAAGCTCGAGGCCGAGATGCGCAAGATCTGCAAGGAGAAGCTGCCCCTGGAGCGCTTCGAGCTGCCCCGCGACGAGGCCATAGCCTTCATGAAGGAGAAGGACGAGCCCTACAAGGTCGAGCTCATCGAGGACCTGCCCGCCGACGCGCACATCAGCTTTTACAGGCAGGGCGAGTTCACCGACCTCTGCGCCGGCCCCCACGTGGACAACACCGGACGCATCAAGGGCAACGCCATCAAGCTGATGAACTGCACCGGCGCCTACTGGCGCGGCGACTCCAACCGCAAGATGCTCCAGAGAATTTACGGCACCTGTTTTCTCAAAAAGGAGGAACTTGATGCCTACCTGACTCGTCTTGAAGAGGCGAAGAAGCGCGACCACCGCAAGCTCGGCCGCGAGCTGGGCCTCTTCATGATGAACGAGGCCGGCCCCGGCTTCCCCTTCTTCCTGCCCAAGGGCATGGTGCTGAAGAACACCCTCATCGACTACTGGCGCGAGGTGCACAAGAAGTACGGCTATGTCGAGGTCTCCACGCCCGTCATCCTCAACCGCGAGCTCTGGGAGCGCAGCGGCCACTGGGACCACTATAAGGACAACATGTACACCACCGTCATCGACGGCGAGGACTACGCCATTAAGCCCATGAACTGCCCCGGCGGCATGCTCGTCTACGAGAGCGAGCCCCACTCCTACCGCGACCTGCCCCTGCGCGTGGGCGAGCTGGGCCTTGTCCACCGCCACGAGCTCTCCGGCGCGCTGCACGGACTCTTCCGCGTCCGCTGCTTCACTCAGGACGACGCGCACATCTTCATGACCCCCGAGCAGATGAAGGACGAGATAAAGGGCGTCGTCAGGCTCTTTGACGAGGTCTACTCCACCTTCGGCCTGAAGTACGAGATAGAGCTCTCCACCATGCCGGAGGACCACATCGGCACCGTGGAGCAGTGGGAGCACAACCAGGACATCCTCAAGGAAGCCATCACCGAGATGGGCAAGGACTTCACCATAAACGAGGGCGACGGCGCCTTCTACGGCCCGAAGCTGGACTTCCACCTCGCCGACTCCATAGGCAGGACCTGGCAGTGCGGCACCATCCAGCTCGACAGCCAGCTGCCCGAGCGCTTCGAGCTCGAGTACGTGGGCGAGGACGGCGCGAAGCACCGCCCGATCATGATCCACCGCGTCGTGCTCGGCTCCATAGAGCGCTTCATCGGCGTCATCACGGAGCACTTTGCCGGCGCCTTCCCCGTGTGGCTGGCCCCCGTGCAGGTCAATGTCATGACCATAACCGACCGCAGCCGCGACTGGGCCCTCGAGGTCGCAAAGCGCCTGGAGGCCGCCGGCGTGCGCGTCGAGACCGACCTGCGCAATGAGAAGATAGGTTACAAAATCCGCGAGGCGCAGAGCCTTAAGATCCCCTATATGCTCGTGCTCGGCGACAAGGAAGCCGAGGCGGGCACCGTCTCCGTGCGCACCCGCGCCGGCGGAGACAAGGGCGCAATGCCGCTCGACGAGTTCACGGCGGAGATTCTGGAGCAGATAAAGGCGCGCAGTCTCGACTAAGTTGAAAGGACTGGTAAACGGAATGAAGAAATACCTTTGCATACTGCTTGCGTTCGCGCTGGTGCTGACGCTGGCGGCCTGCGGCGGCGACCCCAGCTCTGACCTGCCCGACCCCGACGTGGAGGACACCGGCGAGGTCAGCGACGGCGCCACGCCCACGGACCTGGACGCCCCGACCGCGGAGCCGACCCCGACTCCCGTGCCGGAGGACATCACCACGCTCAAGGTCTGCGGCATCTCCGTCATCAAGAACGGCCAGCTCACGAACCTTGCGTACAAGGGCGTGAAGTATGAAAACGGCGTGCTCACGCTCGACGCGGCCGTGCTGGATTCCGGCACGACCTCGGACATCCTCATAGAGTTCTACGGCGGCGATCTCGTCATCGGCGTCACCGGCGAGTGCGTGTTCACGTCCTCCGGTGTGCCCGCCGTCAAGGGCGACGGCAGCGTCACCATCCAGGGCGAGGGCAGCCTCTCCATAACCAGCACCGAATCGGCGGCCATCAGCGTAGAGGGCGGCGTCACCGTCTCCTGCGCGCTCAACGTCACCGGCGCGCCCGCCGTTGAGAGCACCGGCGTCACCGCCGGCGAGGGCTTCAGCCTCTCCGAGAACAGCGAGACCAGCCTTGTCGCGGCAGCGGCCTGACATATTTTATCAAGAATAAAGCAGCCCGCCCCTTCGTATTCTAAACTGCGAGGGGGCGAGTTTTTTACATGTACAACAGAAGAAAGCTGATACTTGCGCTTACCGTAATATTCACGCTCAATATAATGATAATAGCCCTGGCCCAGCGCGCGGACGCCGTGACCTATGCCAAGGGCTCCAGCGGCGAGACCGTGCGGGAGATACAGCAGCTGCTGCTCGACTGGGGCTACTACTCCGGCGAGGTTGACGGCATATTCGGCAGCCGGACCGAGGACGCGGTGGAGTACTTCCAGCGGAAGAACGGCCTGACCGTGGACGGCAAGGTCGGCCCCGCGACGCTCGAGGCCCTGGGAATCTCCGGAGACGGGACAAGCTCCGCCTCGGGCGGCCAGGAGTCCGGAGAGCTCGCGCTGCTGGCGCGGCTCATCTCGGCCGAGGCGAGGGGCGAGCCCTATGCCGGCCAGGTCGCGGTCGGCGCCGTCGTGCTCAACCGGGTGGAGCACCCGTCCTTCCCGAACACGATATCCGAGGTCATCTTCCAGCCCGGCGCCTTCAGCTGCATGCTGGACGGCCAGTGGGACGAGCCCGTGGCAGACAGCGCCTATCAGGCCGCCCGCGACGCCCTCGCCGGAGCCGACCCCTCCGGCGGCGCCATCTACTACTTCAACCCGGTCACGGCCACCAACGCCTGGATCTGGTCCAGGCCGGAGATAATAACCATAGGCAAACACCGCTTCTGTGCCTGATGCAGCTGCGCCGCGCCACTTGCAATGAGTGGCGCGGCGTTGTATAATGTTAAATCACAAAAGAAAAACCGTGTGGGTGATGGATGATGAGCTACTGCAGAAACTGCGGCGCCTATGTCCCGGACTGGGCTGAGAACTGCCCGGCCTGCGACACGCCCGTAAAGCAGACGGCACAGCCGAAAAAGGAGAAAAAGCCCCCGAAAACCGCCAAAACGGCCTCGGCAGGCGCCCAGACCCGGCGCGAGGAGCCGAAATACGAGCGGCGCGAGACGGCGCACCGCGACGGCGGCACATATACATACGACGGCAGCCGCCGCGACAAGTACGCCGAGAGCTACGACGCCGACGTGCGAGAGAACCAGAGCCTCGGCTACCTCTGCTACCTCGGCCCGCTGCTGATAATACCCCTGCTGGTCAGGCCGAAATCGCGCTTTCTGCGCTACCACTGCAACCAGGGCCTGCTGCTGCTCATAGCCGCCGTGCTGGTCAGCATCTTCGACGGCCTGCCCGGGATAGGCTGGCTGATAGGCATCGCGGGCAGCATCGCGGCGCTGATCTGGCTCGTACAGGGAATGCTGAACGTCAACCGGGGCGTGAGACGCCCCCTGCCGCTGATAGGCGATATAACTATTTTGAAGTGAGGTAAATGCTATGAAACTCCTGACCTGTGAATATAATGGCCGCACCTTCGCCGCCGTGAGCGACGGAAAAATGGTCTACGAGGCCGCGCCCGACATGTACGCCCTCATCAAGGCCCTCGACGGCAAGCTCCCCGGCGCGGACATGCTCCGCGGCGAGGGGATAGCCCTCGACCAGGTCCGCCTGCTCGCCCCCATTCCGGAGCCGCACCAGGACGTCGTCTGCCTGGGCATGAACTATATCGACCACAGCGCCGAGGCTGAGCGCTGGGGCAAGGAGGACTTCGTCAAGAACGCGGGCAAGGCCGTGTACTTCTCCAAGCGCGCGGCGTATATCGTCGGCCCCGGCGGGGAGATAGACCCGCACTTCGACATCGTGGACGGCCTCGACTATGAGGCCGAGCTCGCCGTTGTGCTCGGCAAGGACGCATACAGGGTATCCAAAGACGAGGCCTTCGACTACGTCCTCGGCTACAGCGTGCTCAACGATGTCTCCGCGCGCAACCTCCAGAAGGAGCACAAGCAGTTCTACTTCGGCAAGAGTCTGGACACCCATACCACCATGGGGCCCTGGATCGTCACGCGCGACGAGCTGCCCGGCGCGCCGGAGCTGGACATCCGCTGCTACATAAACGGCGAGAAGCGCCAGGACAGCAACACCCGCTATATGATCTTCGGCGTCGCCGAGGTCATCTCGGAGCTCTCCCAGGGCATGACCCTCAAGGCGGGCACCATCATAGCCATGGGCACCCCCGCCGGCGTCGGCATGGGCTTTGACCCGCCCAAGTACCTCGCCTGCGGCGACGTCGTCCGCTGCGAGATCGACGGCATAGGAGTCCTTGAAAACCGCGTAAAAAAATAAGTCAAAAAAATCGAAAAAAAGACTTGACATGCGCGAATCAAAATGCTATATTAGCAAAGCACCTCACCGAGAGCGCCAAACAAAAGCTCAGCGGTGAGCGCGCAGAGTGCACCTTGTAAATTAAACAATGTAAGCAAAAGCTTATGCAAATAAGCACCAGAGAAGGGACTTCTGGATGCGGTCTGAAAAGACCGCAGACAATTCTTTTGAATTAGCTGAGATTAAATCAGCTCAATAAGATTTTAACTGCGGAAGCAGCTAAGATACCATTTATTGAGAGTTTGATCCTGGCTCAGGACGAACGCTGGCGGCGTGCCTAACACATGCAAGTCGAACGAAGCTCGAAGCTCTGAGATTTCGGTCAAGGAGCCTAGATGACTTAGTGGCGAACGGGTGAGTAATGCGTGAGCAACCTGCCTTTCAGAGGGGGACAACAGCTGGAAACGGCTGCTAATACCGCATAACACATTCGGGTGGCATCACCTGAATGTCAAAGGAGCAATCCGCTGAGAGATGGGCTCACGTCTGATTAGCTAGTTGGTGAGGTAACGGCTCACCAAGGCGACGATCAGTAGCCGGTCTGAGAGGATGAACGGCCACATTGGGACTGAGATACGGCCCAGACTCCTACGGGAGGCAGCAGTGGGGAATATTGGGCAATGGGCG
>UQYT01000035.1 GCA_900545405.1 uncultured Eubacteriales bacterium
TTCCGCGCTCTGCGGAGCGCGGCCAGAGGCTTTGCCTCTGGACTCCACCACCTTTGAAAAGGTGGACGAAACTTTCAGACGCGCTTCGCGCGGGGCGCGCCGATTTTGGAGAAGGCGCGGAAGGTCATGGGCCACACGGCGGCGGCGAACAGGACTACGAGGAAATACCGCGCCGCGTCCGCGACGCCGCCTTCCCCGAGGAGCGCGTAGAGCGGGGCCTTCAGCGCCACGCGGATGCCCACGACTATGGCGAGGCCGAGCACCAGCTTCAGGGCCTGTCCCGCGAGCGGAGCCTTCGTCTCAAACCGGATATACCGCTGGTCCAGCCAGTACGAGAGCAGCAGCGCGCTCGCCGCGCCCAGCAGCTTGTAGCCGTTTTCCTTCCCCGACGCCAGATTCGCCGCGTCTATGTCCGCCGGGAAGCGCCACAGCTCCACATAGCACAGATACGCCACCGTCAGCACTATCATCCCAGCTATGATGCCGTACATCCGCTTCGGGTGCGCCTCTATGTCCCGGAACACCGGATACAGCGCCAGCATCAGCACCAGGCCCATCAAAAGCGCCACGCCCACGTCCAGCGGCGTGTGCACGCCCAGATACATCCGCGAGAGACCGATGAGCACGACGATGACAAAGCACAGCACCCGCCAGCCCCCGCGCGTCCACATGCCCAGGCAGCCGAAGCTCGAGAACGCGTTTTGCGTGTGCCCGCTCGGGAAGGAGTAGCCCGTCGCCCCGGCGCGCGCGGATTCCACGATGGTGAAGTCCGGGTCGAGCACCCAGGGCCTCGGGATGCGGAAGCAGAGCTTGAGGAACTGGTTCGCTATCGTGCCCACAAAGCCCGTGGTCAGTATGTAGCAGCCGAGGCCCTTGCTCACGCACCAGTAGACCGCGATGGCCAGCGCCATGTACACCGTCTCGCCGCCGAGCTCAGTTATGACGCGGAACACCGCGTCCAGCGCGGGAGAGCGCAGGCCCTCCAGAAAGTACAGAAACTGCATGCTTTACCTCCAAATTCAGCCCACAAGCCCCTCTATGAGGAGCTTTATGCCTATGCCGCAGAGCACCACGCCGCCCGCGATGCCCGCGGTCTTGCAGGACACGCCGGGGATCTTGCCGCCGACCATGCCGCCGATGAAGCAGAGCACAAAGGTCGTGCAGCCGATCATGACGCAGCTCGCCAGCAGAGGCACGTCCATGAACGCAAAGGAGATGCCAACCGCCAGCGCGTCCAGGCTCGTCGCGATGGCCATCACCAGCAGCTGCGAGTGCTTGAGCTGCGTGTGACATACCGCCTTGTCCCCGCCGCGTATCGCCTCCACCAGCATCTTCACGCCGACAAAGGCCAGCAGGAAAAAGCTGATGTACGGCGCGTAGGCGCTCACGAAGGAGCTCACCGTGCTGCCCAGCAGGTAGCCGATGAGCGGCATCAGGAACTGAAAACCGCCGAAATACAGCCCCAGCAGGGCCGCGTGCTTCGTGCCGAAGCCCTTGACCGTGAGTCCGCTCGTCACCGAGACGGCAAAGGCGTCCATTGACAGACCGACGCCGATGAGTAAAATAGACAGCATAGAAACACTCCAGGTGGTGAGATTTTGGACTTGGAAAAGTATATGCGCGAGGCCCTCGCTCTTGCACGGGAGGCGGCGGAGGCGGGGGAGGTGCCCGTCGGCTGCGTGGTGTTCGACGAGGCGGGCGAGATTATCGGCCGGGGCCGGAACCGCCGCGAGGAGGCCCGCGACGCCTGCGCCCACGCCGAGGTCGAGGCCATCCGCGCCGCCTGCGCCGCGCGCGGGAGCTGGAACCTCTCCGGCTGCGGCCTCGCCGTCACGCTCGAGCCCTGCCCCATGTGCGCCGGGGCCATCATCAACGCCCGCATCTCCACCGTGGTCTACGGCGCGCGCGAGGCGAGGAGCGGCTCCGTCGGCAGCGTCATCAACCTCTTCGAGGAGAACTACGGCCAGAGGCCGAAGGTGTACGGCGGAGTGCTCCGCGGCGACTGCGCCCGCGTCCTCTCGGAGTTCTTTGCAAAGCTGAGATAAAGCGCCGCCCGGCGTCTGAGCCGGGCGGCATTTTTTTACTGCTTCTTTATGCTTTGACCGTGCCGTCTGCGTTGAAGAGGGGCAGGGGGGCCAGGGTGATGATGTCGTCCCTGTCCTTGGCGTCGCCCTCGGCCAGGACGGCCATCTTGCCGGCGATTATGCCGCCCGCGCGCTTCACCAGCTCCTCCATCGCGTGCAGGCTCTCGCCCGTGGAGATGACGTCGTCCACGATGAGGATCTTCTTGCCCTTTATCAGCTCGGCGTCCGCCGTGTCGATGACCAGCTTCTGGATGTGCATCGTGGTGATGGAGCGGACCTCGACCTCGAACACGCCGGTCATGTAGGCCTTGGCGCCCTTGCGGGCCAGGAAATACTTCTCCGCCCCGGACTGGCGCGCCATCTCGTAGAGCAGCGGTATCGCCTTGGCCTCGGGCGCGATGAGATAGTCGTACTCCGGCGCGCGCTTTAGCAGCTCCGCCGCGCAGTGGACCGTGAGCTCGACATCCCCGAACATGACGAAGGCGCCTATGTAGAGGTCGTCCGTCACGCGGCAGAGCGGCAGGTCGCGCTTCAAGCCGGCGATGTCCATCTCGTAAGTCATTTGTATTCCTCCCAAAGAAAGTGTGTTTTAACGCCGCCGTGCGGCATACGATTTTCTTACAAACAAACTAATTATACAGGAATGCCCGTCAAAATCAAGGATAATTTGCTCCGGCCCGGCGTTTTGCCGGACGGATTTGCAGCCGGGGGTCGCAAAAAATCGACAAAATATTGGCACACCGGCAAAGTGCACAAAAATTTGACAGAAAAAATGAATTTTATGGTTCTTATATGAGTATTTTGAATAAAGAAAATTTATAGACAAATTAAAGACTTGTAAATGTCGCTTCCATGGTGTAAATTATAAACACGGGGACGAGGGATACGTCCCCCTGGATTGGGAGAGCCGGCGCGCGGATATCACGCCGGCTAATTTAAAACTTTGGGAGGGAAATCAATGGATCAGAAATCTCAACACATGGAACATGAACGCGGTTCATGGGGTTCCAACTTCGGCTTCCTGATGGCCGCTGTCGGTTCCGCGGTCGGCCTGGGCAACATCTGGGGCTTCCCGTACAAGATGGGCCGCTACGGCGGCTTTGCGTTCCTGGTAATCTACCTGCTCCTGGTCATCTTCGTCGGCGTGGTCGTCATGCTCGGCGAGCTGTCCATAGGCCGTAAGACCGGCCTCGGCGCCGTCGGCGCTTATGCGAAGCTCGGCAAGAAGTACAAGTGGATAGGCCTGCTGGGCATACTTGCGGCGTTCTGTCTGCTGGCGTTCTACAACGTCCTCGGCGGACTCGTCATGCGCTACATGTTCGGCTTCATACTGCAGATACTCGGTGTGGACGGCTTTGCCGGACAGAGCGGCAGCTTCTTCGGATACATACTCCACGACTACAGCGGCATGGTCTTCTTCCACGTGCTGTTCATAGTCTGCAACGTCGTCATCGTCATGGGCGGCATACAGGGCGGCATCGAGAAGTTCTGCACGGTCGCAATGCCCGCGCTGTTCTTCATGCTCCTGTTCGTCATCATCTACGTTGCGTTCCAGCCGGGCGCCGGCCAGGGCTACAAGGATATGCTCACCCCGAACTTCGAGCCCATATCCTCTTTCTCCGGATTCTTAGAAGTGTTGTCTAAGGCGGCAGGCCAGATGTTCTTCTCACTGTCGCTTGGCATGGGCGCCATAATCTCCTACGGCTCCTACCTGGATAAGAAGGAGAACCTGCAGAAGAACGCGCTCATAATCCCGGCCTGCGATACTCTGATAGCCGTCATGGCAGCCTGCGCTGTTCTCCCGGCCTGCGCGGCCTTCGGCATGGAGTACAACCAGGGTCCCGGCCTGCTGTTCAACACCATGCAGAACGTCTTCCTGAGCATGGGCAGCTTTGGCAGCTTCGTCGGATTCATGTTCTACTTCCTCGTGTTCATCGCGGCGGTCACCTCGTCCATCTCCCTGTTCGAGGCCGTCGTCACCTGGCGCATCGACGCCGGACGCGAGAAGGGCAAGAAGGTCAACCGTACTAGCACAATGTGCGTTGCGGCCGTCCTCTCTCTCATCGTCGGCCTGCCCGTCGCGCTCGACGCCATAGGCGGCGGCGTGACCGGTGTAGCAGGTGCGGTTCCCGCTCCGTACACCTTCTTCGGCATGAGCATCGACCAGCTGATGGCGGGCGAGATCCCGATGTTCATCGACAGCTGGCTCGACTTCTTCGACGTCATCTCCGAGGGCATACTGATGCCGCTCGGCGCGCTGGTGATGGCCTTGCTCATAGGCTGGAAGTGGAAGACGAAAGACCTGATCGTGCCGGAGTGCGAGGCCAGCGGCCACAAGTTCTGGGGCTACGGCTTCTTCAACTTCTGCTTCAAGTTCGTCACCCCCATCGGCATGGCCATCGTTCTCATCGGCCAGATCATGGACTTCTTCCTGTAAGAAAAAGCGCAAACCTTATACACAAAAAAGCACCCGCCGTACGGCGGGTGCTTTTCTCATTGCCCGCGCTCTTGCTCACGGGCTGAGCTCCGGCGGCGGGTCAGGCCCCGGCCGGCCGGGCGCGGAGCGGGCTAGGGCAGGGGGAGGCGGGCCGTCCTCCGCAATCCGGACATAGGGAAAGCGCCCGGCTGGTCGGGCCGGGCGCTCCCTGTCAAAAAAGAGAGAGGAGTGAAAATGAAGATTGAATATGGTTCAGATGTGGGCTTTTTATTTAAACTCCGCTTAGGGAGGTCGTCGGCATCAGCCGAAGTAGAAGCCGCCGTCCTGCCAGCCGCCGGAGGGATTCACGGGCTGCTGATAGGCGCCCTGGCTGCCGGAGTCCGTGTTCTCGGCGGGCTTGGCGTCGAAGGTGATGGAGAGGGTCAGGTACTCGCCGGAGCGCCAGACCACGATGTCCACCATCTCTCCCGCGCTGTGGAAGAGCAGCTCCTGCCTCAGCTCGTCGCTGCTGCCGATGTCGTAGCCGTCCAGCTGGGTGATGATGTCGCCGACCTTGATGCCGGCCTTCTCGGCCGCGCTGCCCTCGGTGACGGTGCGGACGTAGGCGCCCTCGGGGAAGCCGTAGTACTGGGCGGCCATGCTGTCCACGTCGGCGGGGGTGATGCCGA
Source organism: uncultured Eubacteriales bacterium (assembly GCA_900545405.1). Taxonomy (GTDB): domain Bacteria; phylum Bacillota; class Clostridia; order Oscillospirales; family Oscillospiraceae; genus Scatomorpha. The sequence continues at coordinate 5,190 of UQYT01000035.1, forward strand.
GGTAGGCGTCGCCGGTCTCGGCGTCGAGGCTGCGCTCGCCGGAGATGACGCTGTTGGCTATCCTGACCGCGTCGTCGATGGGGATCGCGAAGCCGAGGCCCTCGGTGCCGTCCTCATTGCTCTTGGCGGTGACGACGCCGACAACCTGGCCGCTGGTGTTGTACACCGGGCCGCCGGAGTTGCCCTCGTTGACGGCGGCGTCGATCTGGAACATGGTCATGGTGCCTTCCTCGGTGGTGATGAGCCTGTCGGTGGCGGAGACCATGCCGCTGGTCATGGAGTAGCTCAGCTCGCCGAGCGGGTTGCCCACGGCGTACACCGTGTCGCCCACAAAGAGGCTGTCGCTGCTGCCGAGCTCGGCGGCGTCGAGGCCGGTGGCGTCGATCTTCAGCACGGCGATGTCGTTGTTGCGGTCGAAGCCCTTGATCTCGGCGGTGTAGGTGCTGCCGTCGTAGAACATGACCTTGACCTCGTAGCCGCCGGTGTAGGCGTCCTCGACGACGTGGTAGTTCGTGAGGATGTAGCCGTCCTCGCTGATGACGAAGCCGGAGCCGGAGACGGAGCCGGAGACGGTCATGCCGAAGATGTTGGTGGTGGTGATGTCGGTCTGGATGCCGACGACCTGCTTGCAGGCGAGGTCATAGTAGATGTCGCGCGCGCTCATGGCTCCGTCGGAGCTGGTGGTGGTGCCGCCGGCGCTGGGGCTGGTCTGCACCAGGGGCGTATCGGAGGCCGGGGCGTCGGTCTCGCTGACCACGGCCGCGGGCTGGTTGGCGTTGGCGATAAGGCCGCCGGACACGCCGCCCAGCAGCGCGCAGACCAGGCACAAAGCGATTACGCCCGCGACGCCCATGCCGCGCTTGTGGGGCTTCTTCTCCGGCTCGGTCGGCTTGCCGCCGCGTCCGCCGGGGACGTAATAGCCGTCGAAGGAGGCGCCGCTCTGCGGCGTGTAGGCCGCGTCGCGGTAGCAGGTGTTCTGCTCGGCGTCGGGCTTTACGATGCGGTAGCTGCCGTCCTCAGCAGGGGCGTCGCAGCGCTGCTCGTTGTTGTTCCCGCCGGAGGGGGTCTTGTTGTTTTCATCATATGGGTACATGGCTCATTCCTCCATGAATTTCTTTTACGTGCGTTATATTAACGGCCAGTTGTGACATGGTTATGAACAAACATCGAAAAAAATTTGAAGTTTCCGCGTAATGTTTGTGAACGCGAAAAAAGAGCGCCGGTACCCCCGGCGCTCTATATTATATGTGTTCAGGTGTAGAGATACTCGTTGCCGAGCTGCTCGAGGGTGGAGGGCTCTATGCCGTGCTCCGCCAGCCAGGCGTTGGTGCGCTCGGAAAAGACGGTGGCGTAGGTGTAGAAGGTCTCGTAGTCGACGTACTCCTCCCGGCCGCGGTCCTGGCCGCGGAGGTCCATGCTGATGCAGCAGTCGTAGACCTCGGCGCGGTAGTCCGCGTCCGCCTCCAGCCAGACGAGGCCGATGGTCCCGTCGCGCATGTCGGGGAGGATGCAGTCGTTATAGAGCTCCAGGGCCTCCTCCGCCGTGAGCTCCAGCGTCTCCACCGTAGTCTCGCCGTCCTTCTTCACGGCCCAGTTCACCGCGGCGAAGTCCACCGTCGAGAGCGTGGGCTCGGTCCGGGGCAGCTTGCGGCTGAGCAGGGCCTCCGGCGTGTTCGAGAGCGTCTCGAGCAGGCCCACGTCCTTGGTCGAGACCATGGAGCTCACAGCGTAGCTCCGGCGCAGGTGGCTGCCGTCGCTCAGCACGTAGTTGAAGCCCACGTACTGGATGCCGTAGGGGGAGAGGGAGAGGTCCGTCGCCTCGTAGAGGGCCTTTTCGTCCACCAGGCGCTGGTGGAGCTCGATGGCGAGGGCGATGTTCCCGCTCTCGCGCAGCTCCATTTCGCCGTTGGCGCTCACCGTGACGGAGCGCACCTCGTCCGCGGCGGGCACGTGCCCTTCAAAGCCCGTGACGTCCAGCTCGCAGCCGAAGAGCAGCGCCGTCAGCAGCAGCCAGAGCACGGCCAGGCCCGCCCAGGAGCGGCCCATCTTGAACACGCGGAAGCTCTTTTGCACCAGCATCTCCGCCGCGACCCAGCCGATGGCGCAGCCGAGCAGCAGGAAGAGCGCAAAGAGCGCCGCGCCGCCGAGACCCATGTTGTCTATGCCCGGCACCAGCAGCCCGGTCAGCAGCTCCGAGAGCAGCAGGCCCGCCGCCAGCGCCACGACGAAGCGGAACACCGGGCGCAGCACGCCGATGGCCACGACGTCGCCCGCCGTCTCCAGCCTGCGCCGCTTGTAGAGCACGGCGGAGGGTATGAGCAGCAGCGCGCCGACCACGGCGTAGCCTATGAGGCAGCCCCAGCCGGTGAGGTAGTAGCCCGTGACGGCCTCATAGCCGCCGGACGCCTCCGAGAACACGGGGTCGTAAAACACGCCGTCCGCCATGCCGACGAAGGGGGAGAGTATGTCGATGCCCGAGCCGCGGGAGACGAAGCCGTAGATGAAGCGGCCGAGGACGTTGAGCACCACGTCCGCCAGCAGGGAGGCCGCGACGTTGACCGCGGCGAAGATGAGCGGCAGGGCGATGATGCTGCCCGTGAGCTGGGCGCAGAGGGCCGCGATGCCGAAGTAGGCGATGGTCATGAGGCTGACCGCGGCGAAGAAGCTGGCCGCGGCGGGCAGCACGGCCCGGAAGTGCCCCGCGCCGACCAGCAGGCAGGCGAGGGCCGCGGCGAGGTTCAGCGCCAGTATGGGCAGCAGTCCCGCCGCCGTGACGGAGCAGAAGATGCCCTCCCGCTTTATGGGCAGGGCGCCGTAGGCCGCCGCCGAGCGCTGGAAATAGAGGTGGGAGTACACCGCCATGGCCGCCGCGCAGCTCACCAGCGGAGCCGCCGCGAGGCCGAAATCGCACACGGCGCTTATCGGCACGTACTGCGACATGCGCAGGGCCTCCGTCACCTGGGACGCGCGGCCCAGGTCCGAGAGCGCGCCGCTCAGCCGCACGGGCAGGGCCAGGGCCAGCGCGAAGGCGTAAACGAACCAGATGGGCCAGAACCGCAGCACCGTGCGGTGGAAGAGCGGCCCGTTAAAGAATGATGTCCCGGACTTCATGGCCCTCACCTCCGAGTTCGTATATGAATATCTCCTCCAGCGTGAGCGGCACGGCGTCCATGAAGATGGGGGAGAGCCGCTCCAGCCGGGCCGTGACCTCGTCGGTGCGGCCGCGGATTATCAGCGTCTTGAGCCGGCCGGGGCCGGCGCTGTGCAGCACGTCCAGCTCCGGCGGGACGGACGCGCCCTCGGGGAGCACGAGCTGCAGTTTCGTCATGTTCTCCTGCAATTCCGAGAGCACGCGCTCGAGGAGCATCCTGCCCCGGTCGATGATGCCGACCCGGTCGCAGACGTCCTCCAGCTCGCGCAGGTTGTGCGAGGAGATGAGCACCGTCGTGCCGTACTCGGCCACGTCCTGCATGATGAGCGCCCAGACCTGGCGGCGCATGACGGGGTCGAGCCCGTCCACCGGCTCGTCCAGGATCAGCAGCTCCGGGCGCATCGAGATGGCCAGCCAGAAGGCCGCCTGCTTGAGCATGCCGCGCGAAAAGCGGCGCATCGGCTGCTTCACATCGAGGTCGAACACCTCCCGCAGCTGCTCGAAGCGCTTTTCGTCAAAGCCGGGGTAGACGCCCCGGTAAAACCGCATCATGTCCAGGATGGACGCCTGCGGAAAGTGGAATATCTCGTCCGGGATGCAGAAGATGCGCGCCTTGACGGACGGGTTCTCGTACACCGGCGCGCCGTCGGCGAGTACTTCGCCGGAATCCTGCCTCAGCACGCCGGCGAGGTGCTTCATCGCCGTCGTCTTGCCCGCGCCGTTCGGGCCCACCAGGCCGTACACCGCGCCGGAGGGGGCCGTCAGCGTAAGTCCGTCCAGCGCCCTGTGGCCGCCGTAGCTCTTGACCACGTCCCTGAATTCAATCTTCATGCCGCGCGGCCTCCTTTTCCCTTATGCGCCGGTCCAGCTCGTCCGGCGTCACGCCGAGGTAGAGCAGCTCCGCGACTATCTCGTCCGTGGCCGTAAGCAGCTCCTTCTTGCGCCCCTCGTCCACCTGGGCGCTGAGGTTCGCGTAGCTGCCCTTGCCGGGGATGGAGATGATGTAGCCCTCCTGCTCCAGCTCGCGGTAGGCGCGCTGTATCGTGTTGGGGTTTATCACGAGCTGGGACGCAAGTTCGCGCACCGAGGGCAGCTTCTCGTCCGGGGAGATCGCCCCCGACACGATAAGCTTCCTCAGCGTGGTCTTCACCTGCTCGTATATCGGCCGTGAATCCCTGAAATTGATGTTTATCATCATCTCTCCATCGCCCCATCGCTCGTGCGTATCATACAGAATAATACAGTTAATAGGATAACCGATTTCCGACGCCTTGTCAATGAAAATGTATCTAAATTGTATCCTTTGTATCACGTTCGATGAAGCCGCCGCCGAGGACGCGGCCGGCGGAGTAGATGGCGGCGGTCTGGCCGGGGGTGGGGGCGCGGAGGGGGGACGCCGGGACTATGCGGAGCCGCCCGCCGCCCTCGGGGCAGGCCCGCGCGTGCGTCAGCGTCCGCGAGTGGCGGACACGCACCTCGCAGTCGAAGGGCGCCTCCGGTTCCGGGACCAGCCAGCGCATGTCCGAAGCCGTGAACTCCGCGGAGTAGAGCCCGTCCCCGTCCGCGAGCACGACCTCGCCGGTATCGGGGCGTATCTCGGAGACGTAGACGCGCTTTCCCGCGGCGTAGCCGAGGCCCCGGCGCTGGCCTAGGGTGAAGCGGTGGATGCCGCCGTGGCGGGCGACGGCCTTGCCGTTATAGATGATGTCGCCGGGCTCCGGCGCGTCGCCGCGCTGCTCCAGCCAGGCGGCGTAGTCCCCGCCGGGGACGAAGCAGAGCTCCATGCTGTCCGGCTTCTGCGCCACGGGCAGGCCCAGCGAGGCCGCGAGGGCGCGCGTCTCGGTCTTTATCATGCCGCCGAGCGGGAGGAGGAGCCGCGAGAGCTGCTCGGGCAGGATGCGGCAGAGCATGTAGCTCTGGTCGTTTTCCGGCCTGCCCATGTAGAGCGCGCCGCCCTCGGCGCGGGCGTAGTGCCCCGTGGCGATGTATTTTGCGCCGAGCGCGTCGGCGTATTCGCAGAGCAGGCGCAGTTTCACGGCGGGGTTGCAGAGCACGCAGGGGCTCGGCGTCTCGCCGCGGCGGTAGGCCTCCGCGAAGGGGCGGCAGACGTGCTCTTCCAGCTCCGCGCGCGCGTCGACGACCTCCAGCGGGAGGCCCATCGCCCCGGCGCAGCGCCGGGCGGCCTCCGCCTCGCCGGAGCCGGTCTCGAGATAGAGCCCGCGCACGTCATAGCCCTCGCGGCGCAGCAGCGCGGCGGCGCAGGCGGAGTCCACGCCGCCGGAGAAGCCGAGTATGACCATCTCGCTCATCTGCCAGCCCTCCCGATGTACATGGCGAGCGCCGCCATGTCGGCGGGCGACACGCCGGATATCCTCGAGGCCCGGCCGAAGCTCTCGGGCCGGAGCGCGGCGAGCTTCTGCCTCGCCTCCGTGCGGAGGCCGGGGACCTTTTCGTAGTCGATGTCCGCGGGGAGGGCGCGGTTCTCCATGCGCGCGAACTCCTCCACCTGCCTGAGCTGGCGCTTTATATAGCCCTCGTAGCGCAGGCGTATCTCCACCTGTTGCGTCACTGCGCGCGGCAGCCCGGGCCGCTCCCGGTCGAAGGGCGCGAGGTCGGCGTAGCCCACCTGCGGGCGGCGCAATAGCGCGGCGAGGCTCACGCCCGAGGCGGGCGCGGCGGTGCCGAGGCGCGAGAGCGCGGCGCAGAGCTCCGGCGTCGGCGCAACGTGGGTGTGCTCGAGGCGCGCTATCTCCGCGTCCACGGCGGCGTATTTGGCCTGCACGGCCTCCAGCCGCTCCTTTGAGACGAGGCCGAGCTCATAGCCTATGTGCGTCAGCCGCTCGTCGGCGTTGTCCTGGCGGAGCAGCAGCCGGTATTCCGAGCGCGAGGTCATCATGCGGTAGGGCTCGTTCGTGCCGCGGGTCACGAGGTCGTCTATGAGCGCGCCGATGTAAGCCTCGCTCCGCTTCAGCACGAAGGGCGGGCGGCCGAGTATCTTCAGCGCCGCGTTCACGCCCGCGGCAAAGCCCTGGACGGCGGCCTCCTCGTAGCCCGAGGAGCCGTTGAACTGCCCCGCGCCGTAGAGGCCCGAGACCTTGCGCGTCTCCAGCGTCGGCAGCAGCTCCAGCGGGTCCACGCAGTCGTATTCTATGGCGTAGGCCGCGCGCATTATCTCCGCGTGCTCGAGGCCCGGCACGCTGTGGAGCATCTGCACCTGCACCTCCTCGGGCATGGAGCTCGAGAAGCCCTGGACATAGAGCTCCTCCGTGCCGAGGCCCATAGGCTCTATGAAGAGCTGGTGGCGCTCCTTGTCCGGGAAGGTCATGACCTTGGTCTCTATGCTCGGGCAGTAGCGCGGGCCGACGCCCTCTATGACGCCCGAGTAGAGCGGCGAGCGGTTGAGATTCGCACGGATGATCTCGTGGGTCTCCGGCGTCGTGTACGTGAGGTAGCAGCGCGCGCGGTTTTCCGGCACGTGCTCCGTCTCAAAGGAGAAGGGCTCCGGCTCGGCGTCGCCCTCCTGCACCTGCATTTTCGTGAAGTCCACGCTCCGGGCGTTCACGCGCGGGGGCGTGCCCGTCTTGAAGCGGCGGAGGGAGAGGCCCAGCGCGGCGAGCCGCTCCGAGAGCGGGCCCGAGGGCGCAAGGCCGTCCGGCCCCGAGTCGCGCAGCACCTCGCCCACGATGGTGCGCCCGTGCAGGTAGGTCCCCGTCGCGACCACCGCGGCCTTGCAGCGCCACACCGCGCCCGTGTGCGTCGTCACCGAGACGACGCGCCCCGACTCGACGCCGATGTCCACGACCTCGGCCTGGATGAGCCGCAGGTGCTCCTGCCGCTCCAGCGTGCGCTTCATTACCTCCTGATAGCGCCGGCGGTCGGCCTGCGCGCGCAGCGAGTGCACCGCCGGGCCCTTGCCGAGGTTCAGCATCCGGTACTGGATGCAGGCCGCGTCCGCCGCGCGGGCCATCTCCCCGCCCAGGGCGTCCAGCTCCCGCACCAGGTGGCCCTTGCCCGTCCCGCCTATGGCCGGGTTGCAGGGCATGTTGCCCACCGTGTCCAGATTTATCGCAAAACAGAGCGTCTCCAGCCCCAGGCGCGCGGCGGCCAGCGCGGCCTCTATCCCCGCGTGCCCCGCGCCTATGACGGCTATATCACATTGTCCGGCTTCGTAAGTTCTCATAACCTAAAAATTATACTACCCGCGCGCCCCGGAATCAAGCTGTGCGGAAATTGCACAGCCAAAAGGGCGGACGGCTATTGCTTTATCTCGTTAATGTGGTAATATAGTAACGCCTTATCAAAAAAGGTAAAGAATGAAGGAGAAATGAAAGATGAAAAAGTTTCTTGCGCTTTTGCTTGCCCTGTGCATGATATTCGCCCTTGCCGCCTGCGGCGAGGCCGAGAGCGAGCCCAGCGAAGCCCCCGCCAGTGAGGCCCCCGCCGGGGAGTCCGCCGCCGAGAGCGACCTCGCCTACGTGCAGGAGAAGGGCACGCTGATCGTCGGCATCACCGAGTTCGAGCCCATGGACTACCAGGACGAGAGCGGCGAGTGGATAGGCTTTGACGCCGATCTCGCCAAGGCCTTCGCCGAGAGCCTCGGCGTGGACGTGGTCTTCCAGGTCATCGACTGGGACAACAAGGTCATGGAGCTCGACGGCAAGGCCATCGACGTCGTCTGGAACGGCATGACCCTCACCGACGAGGTCCTCTCCGCCATGGAGTGCTCCAACGCCTACTGCAACAACGCCCAGGTCGTCATCCTGCCCGCCGCCGACGCTGAGAGCTATCCGGACGCCGCGAGCATGGCCGACCTCCAGTTCGCCGTCGAGAGCGGCTCCGCCGGCGAGGACATGGCCATTGAGAACGGCTTCAACTACACCCCGGTCGTCGACCAGGCCACCGCGGTGCTCGAGGTCAGCTCCGGCACCTGCCAGGCCGCCATCATCGACAGCCTGATGGCCGCCGCCATGGTGGGCGAGGGCACCAGCTACGCCGACCTCACCTACACCATCAGCCTCAACAGCGAGGAGTACGGCGTCGGCTTCCGCAAGGGCAGCGACCTCGCCGCGGCGCTCAACGACTTCTTCGCCGCCTCCTGGGCCGACGGCACCATGCAGACCCTCGCGGACACCTACGGCGTCACCGCCGCGCTCATCCCCCAGGAATAAGCCCTGAATAACGAACCAGCATAAAATAAGCCAAAAGCAGAGGGCTTGACGGTCCTCTGCTTTCGGCGCGGATAGGAGTGGTACCTGGCAAATGTTCCAGACCGTCATAAGCGCGCTCAACGAGGGCTTTGTGCAGACGCTCAAGCTCTTTGTCGTGACGCTCGTAGGCTCCATACCTCTGGGGCTCATAATCTGCTTCGGCTCCATGAGCCGCTGGGCGCCTCTGGGCTTCCTGGGGCGGAAATACTTCTCTCAGGGCGAGGCCATCACCCGGGCCCTCGAGAACGGGGAGACCGTCAAGGGCCGCGACGAGGCCGTGCTGACAGCCGACATGGCCAGGAACAGGGCCAGGAGATGCAAGGCCTGGGGCAGGCTGCTGCTCGGCTTTAGGCCCATCTCGCTCCTCAGCCGCTTCGTGGTCTGGATCATCCGCGGCACGCCGCTGATGCTGCAGCTGCTCATCATCTTCTACATACCCGGCTACGTCCTCGCGAACAACCCCTGGTCCTTCCCGGAGGGGCGCTTCGCCGCGGCGGCGGTGATGTTCGTCATCAACTACGCCTGCTACTTCTCCGAGATCTACCGCGGCGGCATCCAGGGCGTGCCCGTCGGGCAGCAGGAGGCCGGTCAGGTGCTCGGCATGACCAAGGCGCAGATCTTCCGCCACGTCACGCTTTTGCAGATGATAAAGCGCATCGTGCCGCCCATGGCAAACGAGGTCATCACCCTCGTCAAGGACACCTCCCTGGCGCGCATCATCTCCTTCCAGGAGGTCATCTGGGCGGGCTACGCCTTCCTCAAGGGCTCGCACGGCTATTCCGGCCTCATCTGGCCGCTGTTCTTCACCGGCATCTACTATCTCATCTTCAACGGCATTGTCTCCTTCCTGCTCGGCAGGCTGGAGCGCAAGCTCGAGTTCTTCAGGTAAGGGGGCGGCGCGATGTCCATACTGGAAGTCAAAAACCTTGAAAAGCACTTCGACAAGACCAAGGTCTTGAACGACATCAGCTTCTCCCTCGAGGAGGGGCAGGCGCTTTCCATCATCGGCTCCTCCGGCAGCGGCAAGACCACGCTGCTCAGGTGCCTCAACTTCCTCGAGACGCCGGACGCGGGCAGCATCGCCGTCAAGGGCGAGGTGCTCTTCGACGCGGAGGACCCCGCCACGCGGCGCGAGGCCGACGTGCGGCGCAAGCGGCTGCACTTCGGGCTGGTGTTCCAGAGCTTCAACCTCTTCCCGCAGTACACGGCGCTCGGGAACGTCACGCTCGCGAGCAAGCTGCTGGCGAAGGAGCGGCCGGACTTCAAGCAGAACAAAAAGGCCATTTACGAGGCCATAGACGCCGAGGGGCTGGAGCTCCTGGCCTCGATGGGCCTCTCGGACCGCACGGGGCACTATCCCCACCAGCTCTCCGGCGGCCAGCAGCAGCGCGTCGCCATCGCCCGCGCGCTGGCCCTGCACCCGGACATACTCTGCTTCGACGAGCCGACCAGCGCCCTCGACCCCGAGCTCACCGGAGAGGTGCTGCGCGTCATCCGAGAGCTGGCCGAGCGGAAGACCACGATGATAATCGTCACGCACGAGATGCACTTCGCGCGCGAGGTCTCCGACAGCATCATCTTCATGGACGGCGGCTTCATCGTCGAGCAGGGCGGGCCGGAGATAATCGACGACCCCAAGATGGAGCGCACGCGGCGCTTCCTCTCGAGCTACGGGCAGTGATCGACGATTATTTACAAATTGCCACTTGAATAAGGCCTGAGATTACTTTATTATAGTTGCGCGTGCCTTTCCGGCGCGCGCAGCTTTGTTTTACGGGAGGAGGCGGCGCTTTGAAAAAGTCCATAAGGCTCGCGGCGCTGCTGCTGGTGCTGTGCCTGATGCTCCCGCTCGCGGGCTGCGGCAAGGTCGTCGGGCGCTACCGCGTGCTCGAGACGCTTGCGACGCAGGAGTTCTCCATCGGCTACCGCGAGAACGACTATGTCCGCTATTACGTGGACGCCGCGCTGCAGACCCTCGCGGCGGACGGCACGGTCGGCGCCCTCGCCTACAAGTGGTTCGGCGAGGACAAGACCAGCTTCTCCAAGAACATAAACGCCCTCGAGCAGGCCGGTCAGGCCGCGCCGCGCACGCTGCTCATCGGCGTGGACGCGGACGCCTTCCCCATGAGCTATCTCGACGGCGAGACCTACTCCGGCTTCGACGTGGAGCTGGCGCGGGAGGTGTGCAGCCGCCTCGGCTGGGAGGCCAAGTTCATCTCCATCAAGGCCGAGAACGCCTATGTGGAGCTCTCCAGCGGCAACATCGACGTCGCCTGGGGCGGCCTGGCGCTGGCGCGCGAGGACGTGGACTACGAGGTCACGTCCCCCTACCTCACCAACGACATCGTCATCGTCACCCTTGCCCAGGGCGGGCCCAAGAGCCTGCGCGGCCTCAAGGACGGCACGCTGGCCATGACCGTGGAGCAGAAATACATGGACTCCCTCGCCTCCAACGAGAAGCTCATGGAGCGGCTCGGCCAGATAAAGCGCGTCTCCGGCGGCACGCAGAGCCTCTTCGACCAGCTCAACTCCGGCGCCGTGAACGCCATCATCGTATACAGCCTCGCGCTGAACTATACCGGCTGAAAAATGCAAGTAAAAAGGCGGCTTTTGCCGCCTTTTTCGGCGCTTTGGGCGCGTTGGATTTGTTGACCGGGACAGGGAGACATGATATAATCATAATTCAATGAATTTCAAGGAGCATGGCTATGTGGGTATCTGACAAGTGGCGAGATTTTGAGCTTATCGACTGCTCCCGCGGCGAAAAGCTGGAGCGCTGGGGGAACTATACCCTCGTGCGCCCGGACCCGCAGGCCATCTGGGACACGCCCCGGCGCGACGGCCGCTGGCGCGACTGCGACGGCAAGTACACCCGCAGCGAGAGCGGCGGCGGGGCCTGGGACAAGCGCCGCCTCCCCGCGAGCTGGCAGATACGCTACGGGGAGCTCACCTTCAACATCAAGCCCATGAACTTCAAGCACACGGGCATTTTCCCGGAGCAGGCCGCAAACTGGGACTATATAATGCGCAAAATAAGGTCGGCCGGGCGCGGGATAAGCGTGCTCAACCTCTTCGCCTACACGGGCGCGGCCACGGTCGCGGCGCTGGCCGCCGGGGCCTCCGTCTGCCACGTGGACGCCGCCAAGGGCATGGTCGCCTGGGCCAAGGAGAACGCCGCCGCCTCCGGCGTGGCGGACCGGCCCGTCCGCTGGATAGTCGACGACTGCGCAAAGTTCGTAGAGCGCGAGATTCGACGCGGCAGGCGCTACGACGCGATTATAATGGACCCGCCGAGCTATGGGCGCGGCCCCGGCGGCGAGGTCTGGAAGCTCGAGGAGAGCCTCTGGGGCTTTGTCCAGCTCGTCTCCGGCGTGCTGTCGGACGACCCGCTCTTCGTCATCATCAATTCCTACACCACGGGGCTTTCCCCCTCGGTGCTGACCTATATCAGCGAAAGCATCTTTACAAAGCGCTTCGGCGGCCGCTCGGAGAGCCGGGAGCTGGGCCTGCCCGTCACGGCGACGGGGCTGTACCTGCCCGCAGGCGCCGCCTGCCGCTGGGAGCGCGGGGAGTGAGAATAGAGCCATGCAGCCAATAATCAGGGCAGAGGACCTGCACTACACCTACCCCGGCGACGAGATCGAGACCCTCCACGGGCTGGATCTCGAGATAGCCGAGGGCAGCTTCGTCGCCGTGCTGGGGCACAACGGCTCCGGCAAATCGACGCTCGCAAAGCTCATGAACGCCATACTCCTGCCCACCTCCGGCAAGGTGTATGTGGACGGCATAGACACCGCCGACGAGGCGCGGCTGCTCGACGTGCGCCGCACGGTGGGCATGGTGTTCCAGAACCCGGACAACCAGATAGTCGCGAACGTCGTGGAGGACGACGTGGCCTTCGCGCCCGAGAACCTCGGCGTGCCGAGCGAGGAGATACGCCGCCGCGTGGACGAGGCGCTCAAGACCGTCGGCATGTACGAATACCGCCTCCACGCGCCGCACCTGCTCTCGGGCGGGCAGAAGCAGCGCGTCGCCATCGCGGGCGTGCTGGCCATGCAGCCGCGCTGCGTCGTGCTCGACGAGCCGACCGCCATGCTCGACCCCGTGGGCCGGCGCGAGGTGGTCTCCACCGTCACGCGGCTCTGCCGCGAAAAGGGCATGACCGTCATGCTCATCACCCACCACATGAACGAGTGCATCGGCGCGGACAGGCTCATCGTCATGTCCGAGGGCCGCATCGTCGCCGACGGCACGCCGCGGGAGGTCTTTTCCCAGGTGGAGCTGCTCCGCAGCGAGGGCCTCGCCGTCCCCGCCACCACGCAGCTCATCTACGAGCTGCGGCACGACGGCTACGACCTGCCGCTGAGCGCGCTCACGGTCAGCGAGTGCGCCGACGCCGTCATGTCGGCAATCTGAGAGAAGAAAAGGGATAAGCTATGGACGCGGTCATAAAAGCCGAGCACCTGACGCACATATACAGCAAGGGCACGCCCTTTGAAAAGGCTGCCATACGCGACGTCAGCGTAGAGATATATCCGGGCCAGCTCGTGGCCGTCATCGGCCACACGGGCTCGGGCAAGAGCACCTTCATACAGCACCTCAACGGCCTGCTCCGCCCCGACGAGGGCACGGTCTACTGCGAGGGCGAGGACATCTTCGCCACGAAGGAGGCCACGCGGGACGTGAGATTCAAGGTCGGGCTGGTGTTCCAGTACCCGGAGTACCAGCTCTTTGAGGAGACGGTCTACCGGGACATCGCCTTCGGGCCGAAGAACATGAAGCTCTCCGACGCCGAGGTGGACGAGCGCGTGCGCGAGGCGGCGCGCTTTGTCGGCATCTCGGAGGAGCTCTTTGAAAAGTCCCCGCTCGAGCTCTCGGGCGGGCAGAAGCGGCGCATCGCCATCGCGGGCGTCATCGCCATGCGGCCCCGTGTGCTCATCCTCGACGAGCCCATGGCCGGGCTCGACCCCGGCGGCTGCGAGGGCATACTCCGCAACATCACCGACTACCGCCGCGAGACCGGCTCCACCGTCCTCTTCGTCACCCACAGCATGGACGACGCGGCGAGGATAGCCGACCGGCTCATCGTCTTCCACGACGGCGGCATCGCCATGGACGGCACGCCGGAGGAGGTCTTCTCCCACGCGCAGGAGCTCACGGCGATGGGCCTCGACGTGCCCCAGCCCGCCGCCATCGCCGCCGAGCTCAGACGCCGCGGCGCCGCGCTGCCGGAGTCCATATACACCTCCGAGCAGCTCCACGCCGCCGTGCTCGCGTGGCTCAGGAAAGGGGGGAGCGCCGGATGCTGAAGGACATCACCCTCGGCCAGTTCTTCCCGGGCAACACCATAGTCCACCGCCTGGACGCGAGGACCAAGCTCATTCTCGTCATCGTCTACATCGCGGCCCTCTTCACCGCCGTGGACTGGTTCTCCTACGCGCTGATGTTCGCCGTCACCGCCGCGTGCGTGGCGCTCTCGAAGATAAAGCTCGGCACCATTTTGAAGGGCCTCAAGCCCCTCATCTTCATCATAGTCCTCACCGGCGTGCTCAACCTCTTCTACACCACGGGCGGCAAGGTGCTCGTGGACTGGTGGATATTCACCATCACCACGGAGGGCATCAAGCGGGCGTTCCTCATGATTGTCCGCATCATGATGCTCATAACCGGCACCTTTCTGCTGACCTACACCACCAGCCCCATAGCGCTGACGGACGGGCTGGAGATACTGCTCGGGCCCCTGAAGAAGATAAAGGTGCCCGTGCACGAGATGAGCATGATGATGAGCATGGCGCTGCGCTTCATTCCCACGCTCATAGAGGAGACGGACAAGATAATGAGCGCGCAGAAGGCCCGCGGCGCGGACTTCGAGACCGGCAAGCTCACCGACAGGGCCAAGGCCCTGCTGCCGCTGTTGGTGCCGCTCTTCGTCTCCAGCTTCCGCCGCGCGGACGAGCTGGCCGTCGCCATGGAGAGCCGCTGCTACCACGGCGGCGAGGGCCGCACGCGCATGAAGCAGCTGCACATGCACCGCCGCGACTGGCTCGCGCTGCTGCTCGGCGCGCTGGTGCTCGCGGCGACCATCGTCATGAACGTCTACGGCCTATGAGGAACATCGCCCTCAAGCTCCGCTATGACGGCACCGCCTATCACGGCTGGCAGGTGCAGAAGACGGAGACAAGCGTCGCGGAGACGCTGGAAAAAGCCCTCTCCAAGGTCTGCGGCGAGAGGATAAAGGTCACCGGCTGCGGCCGGACCGACGCGGGCGTGCACGCGCTCTCCTACTGCGCAAACTTCCGCACGGAGAGCCGCATCCCCGTCGACCGGCTGCCCCTCGCGGTGAACACCCGCCTCCCCGACGACATAGCCGTGCTCGACGCCTGCGAGGCGCCCGAGGATTTCAACGCGATCTTAAGCTGCATACAGAAAGAATACGTCTACCGGATAATGAACACCCGCATACGCGATCCCTTCCTGCAAAAACGGGTCTGCTTTTACCCCGCGCCGCTCGACATAGAGCGGATGCGCGCGGCGGGCCTCGCCTTCGAGGGCAGGCACGACTTCAAGGCAGTCCGCAGCGTGGGGACGCAGACAAAGACCACCGTCCGCACCGTGCACTGGTGCCGGGCCAGGCGCGAGGGCGACATGATAAGCGTCGCCGTGTGCGCGGACGGGTTTCTCTACAACATGGTACGCGCCATCGTGGGCACGATGGTCTACGCCTCGCACGGCAAGCTCGAGCCGGAGGACATCCCGCACCTGCTCGAGACCGGCGACCGCAGGCTCACCGGCCCGACCATGCCCCCGCAGGGGCTCTACCTGCGCCGGGTCTGGTACGAGGGCGAGGTCGGCGCGATGATGCGGGAGGATCACCCGGAGGAGGCATAATGAAACACCCGGCAGGCACCAGACACCTTACGGCGCGCCGCGCGGCTCTTGCGGCGCTCATCCTGGCCATAGCGGCGGCGGCCGCCGCGGCCTTTTCCCTGCGCTGGCGGGGAGACGAGGAGGGCTCTCTCACGTTCGAGAGCGCCGCGGGGGAGGTGTTTGCCGTGTTCGGGAACTCTTTCGCCGTATGTTCGTCAACACAGTTGCAGGTGTTTGACGAAAACGGCCGGAACACGCTCACGCGGGCCGTCTCCGCGGAAAACCCGGGCCTTGCGGCCTCGGACGCCGCCCTCGCCGTCTGGAGCGCGGGCGGGGACGCCCTCCTCGTGCTCGATGCGGAGGGCAATGCCTCGGAGCTCGCGGCGGAGGGCGCGGTGTACGCCGTCTCGGCAAACGGGAGCGGCATGCTCGCGGTCACTACCGCCTGCGAGGGCTACCGCGGCCTCGTCACGGTCTACGACGCGGCGCTCAGGCCGGTCTACCGCTGGTACGCGGCCACGGCATGGCCCATGGCCGCCGCGCTCTCGCCCGACGGCGGGACGCTCGCCGTGCTCGCAGCCTCGGAGGAGGGCGGGCAGCTGCGGCTCTTCTCGCTCTCGGGCGAGGAGGAGCTCGCGCGCTTTGTGTCCCCCGGCGAGGTGTTCTTCGACCTCGGCTGGGTGGACGGCGGGCTCTGCCTCGTCTCCGGCAGCCGCGCCGTGTTCCTCGACGCGGCGGGGACCGCGGCGGGGGAGTACGCCTTCGGCTCCGCGCGGCTCGCGGACTACGCCCTGGGCGGCGAGTGCGCCGTGTTCGCCCTCGCGGAGGGCGGGGCGCAGAGGCTCGTCTCCCTCGGCGGGGCGGGCGCGCTGCTCGCCGAAACGGACGCGCCCGGCGAGGCGCTGGGCATAGATGTGCAAAAAGGCAAAATTGCCGTGCTTTACTCCGAGGGCGCGGCGGTATATAATAAGAACCTAACGGAGCGCGGAGAGAGCGCGGAGGCCTCGGGCGCGGCGGCGCTGCTGCTGCGCGCGGACGGGGAGACGGTGGCCGTCTTCTCCGGCGCGGCGAGGTTAGGCCTCGTTTAGAGAAAACGCTCCCAAAGGAGGATCAACTCTTGAGAACTGTAATAGATCTCGTCCTTCTCGCCATAATAATAATCAGCATCTGGTCGGGCTACAAGAAGGGCTTCATCATGGGCATCGCCGGGCTGGTGGCGATAATCGTGTCGCTCTATGGAGCGTCGCTGGTGTCCTCGGCCTTCTCTTACGAGGTCGTGCCCGCGCTGCGCCCCTTCGCCAGCGGCTATGTCGAGAGCCAGATGCAGGAGAACGTCCTGGAGGACATGGGCATCGCGAATACGGAGCTCTCCTACGAGGACATCCTCGCCGACGACCCGGAACTCAGGCACGAGTTCTGCGCCACCTGCTTCAAGACCTTCGGCATCTATGACGACGCCGCCGAGCAGATGGCCACCGAGGCCGAGACCTATGCCGACGAACAGGGCAGCACCATAGAGGACGCCATAGTCGAGACCCTCTGCGCGCGTATCGCCTATATCGCGGGCGTCGTGCTGCTGTTCCTCATCTTCCTCATCACGCTGATGACCATCGCCAACATACCCAACCTCTCCTACCGCATCCCCAACGCCGACCTCCTCAACGACGCCGGCGGCGCGGTCATGGGCCTCGTCAACGGCATGACCTACTGCGTCCTGCTCTGCTGGGCCCTGCGCTTCCTCGGGCTCTTCATCGGGCTCGACACCCTAGGCGGCACCCTGCTCGGCCGGCTCTTCCTCAAGCTCGACCTCGTCACAGCCGGGCTCGGCATCTGAGATACAAATATATGAACAAAATGTCAATTCCGAGCGTCCGGTGTTGACAAGCGCCTGACTTGGTGATAAATTAGCACTCGAAGAAATAGAGTGCTAATTTATTTTCCCAGACTTTTTTACAGGAGACCTGATCTATGCAACCGACGCTTTGCTCACGCTGCAAGAAAAATGTAGCCGTGATATTCATAACGAGACTCGAGGGGGGCCAGACCAAGAACGAGGGCCTCTGCCTCAAGTGCGCCCGCGAGCTGCACATAAAGCCCGTGGACGACGTGATAAACAAGATGGGCCTGTCCGACGACGAGCTGGACGGCCTGACCAACGAGATGATGGAGGCCCTCGGCAATGCCGACGGGCTGATGGACATTGAAAACAGCGACGCCGACACTGACGACGAGGGCAAGACCGCGACCTTCCCCTTCCTGAACCGCCTCTTCGGCGGCATGGGCGGCCAGAGGCCGGAGGCGAGCGCCCCCGGCGGCGAGCTCACGCCCGCCCAGAGCGGCCCCGAGCAGGGGAGCGCCCAGTCCCAGACCGGCCCCCAGCAGGCGCCGCCGCGGCCCAAGAAGAAGTTTCTGGATAACTACTGCATCGACCTCACCCAGCGCGCCCGCGAGGGCAAGCTGGACGCCATGATAGGCCGCGCCGAGGAGCTCGAGCGCGTCATCCAGATACTCAACCGCCGCCAGAAGAACAACCCCTGCCTCATCGGCGAGCCCGGCGTCGGCAAGACCGCCATCGCCGAGGGCCTTGCCCAGCGCATAGCCGACGGCAGCGTGCCCTACAAGCTCAAGGATAAGGAGGTCTACCTCCTCGACCTCACGGCCCTCGTCGCGGGCACGCAGTTCCGCGGCCAGTTCGAGAGCCGCATGAAGGGGCTCATCGAGGAGATACGCAAGACCGGCAACATCATCCTCGTCATCGACGAGGTGCACAACATCGTCGGCGCGGGCGACGCCGAGGGCAGCATGAACGCCGCCAACATCCTCAAGCCCGCCCTCTCCAGGGGCGAGATACAGGTCATCGGCGCCACCACCTTCACCGAGTACCGCAAGCACATCGAAAAGGACGCCGCGCTCGAGCGCCGCTTCCAGCCCGTCACCGTGGCGGAGCCCTCCATCGACGACAGCGTGAAGATACTCGAGGGCATCGCGCACTATTACGAGGAGTGCCACAAGGTCCGCATCCCCAAGGAGATGTGCCGCGAGGCCGTCGTGCTCAGCGAGAGGTACATCACCGACCGCTACCTGCCCGACAAGGCCATAGACCTCATAGACGAGGCCTGCTCCGACGTGAACCTCAAGGATAAGACCCTCGCGCGCATAGACGCCGCGCAGAAGGAGATAGACGACCTCAACAAGGAGCGCGAGCTCCTGCTGGCGGACACGGAAAACGAGCACTACGAGCGCCTCGCCGTCATCCGCACCACCATCATGCAGCTCACCGACGAGCTCAATGCCCTCAAGGCTCAGACCCCGACCCTGACGCGCGAGAACCTCGCCCGCGTCATCGAGCTCTGGACCAAGATACCCGCGAGCACGATAACCGAGGACGAGTTCGAGCGCCTCAGCAAGCTGGGCGACCGCCTGCGTGAGCACATCGTCGGCCAGGACGAGGCCATTGACGCCGTCTGCGCCGCCATCAAGCGCAACCGCGTGGGGCTGCAGGCCAAGCGCAAGCCCGTGAGCTTCATCTTCGTCGGCGGCACCGGCGTGGGCAAGACCGAGCTCGTGAAGCGCCTCGCGGCCGACCTCTTCAACTCGCCAGAGAGCCTCATCCGCCTCGACATGAGCGAGTTCATGGAGAAGTTCTCCGTCTCGCGCATCATCGGCTCGCCCCCCGGCTACGTCGGCTACGACGAGGCCGGCCAGCTCACCGAGAAGATACGCCGCAAGCCCTATTCCGTCGTGCTCTTCGACGAGATAGAGAAGGCGCACCCGGACGTCATGAACATCCTGCTCCAGATACTCGACGACGGCCACATCACCGACGCCCAGGGCAGGAACATCAACTTTGAGAACACGGTCATCATCATGACCACGAACGCGGGCAGCAACACCAAGAACGGCTCCCTCGGCTTCGTCGGCACCGCCGCGGACAAGGACCGCGAGCGCGCGATGAAGGCCCTCGGCGACTTCCTGCGGCCCGAGTTCATAAACCGCGTGGACGAGATCATCTGCTTCAACAAGCTCACCGAGGACAACTTCCGCGACATCGCCGGCCTCATGCTCGGCGAGGTGCGCGACCTCATGCGTGAAAAGGGCATGGAGCTCACCTGGGACGAGAGCGTCATAGACTACCTCGTCAAGAAGAGCTACAGCCTGACCTACGGCGCGCGGAACCTGAGAAGGACGATACAGAAGGATATAGAGGACGCCATGGCCTCCGTCATCGTCGACGGCAGGCGCGGCAACGTGAAGGCGATACACCTCACGTCCGACGGCGAAAAAGTGAATGTGGAGGCTGAATGAGGCATGATAAGGTTTGAGAGCGACTATCTGGAGGGCGCGCTGCCCGAGGTAATGGACGCCCTGGTCCGCACCAATCTGGAGCAGACCCCGGGCTACGGAGAGGACGCGCACTGCGCGCACGCGGCGGAGCTGATACGCGAAAAGTGCAAGGCCCCCGACGCGGCGGTACACTTTCTCGTGGGCGGCACGCAGGCGAACATGACCGTGATAGCCGCGGCGCTCAGACCGCATCAGGCCGCCGTGGCGGCGGAGACGGGGCACATAGCCGTGCACGAGACCGGCTCCGTCGAGGCCACGGGCCACAAGGTAATCACCCTGCCCAGCGCGGACGGCAAGATCCGCGCCGGGCAGGTCAAGGCCCTGGTCGAGGCCCACTGGGCCGACTCCACGCACGAGCACCAGCCCCAGCCCGCGCTGGTGTACATCTCCCAGCCGACCGAAAACGGCACGGTGTACTCCCTCGCGGAGCTCGAGGCCATCAGCGCCGTGTGCCGGGAGAAGGGCCTGCTGCTGTTCGTGGACGGCGCGCGTCTCGGCGCGGCGCTGGCCTGCTCGGACGTAAGCCTCACGGACCTCGCGCGGCTGACCGACGTGTTCTACATAGGCGGGACCAAGCTCGGCGCGCTCTTCGGCGAGGCCGTGGTGATAATGAACGAGGCGCTCAAGCGCGACTTCCGCTACATCATCAAGCAGCGCGGCGGCATGTTTGCGAAGGGCCGGCTGCTGGGCGTGATGTTTGAGACGCTGATGTCGGACGGGCTCTACGAGCGCACCGGCGCGCGCGAGGTCGCCCTGGCTCAGAAGCTGCGCGCGGCCTTCGAGGCCAAGGGCTGGCCGCTGATGTACGACTCGCCGACGAATCAGCAGTTCCCGATAGTGCCCGACGCGGTGCTCGACAAGCTCGCGGAGCGCTATACCTTCTCCGACTGGGCCCGCACGGACGAGAGCCACCGCGCCGTCCGGTTCTGCACCAGCTGGGCCACCACCGAGCGCGACGTCGACGCACTCATCGCTGATATCGCCCGCGCCTGACGCTGCGCGCAGCGCGAATGAAAGTTTCGTCCACCTTTTCAAAGGTGGCAGGGTCCAGGGACAGCGTCCCTGGCCGCGCTCCGCAGAGCGCGGAACCCCCCTTGTGCTTATTGAAGCGCAGGAGGGGGTCCAAGGGGGAACCCTCGCCGGGGGTTCCCCCTTTTATTTTTTCGCTTTGTACGTGTGCGCCGATACGCTGGGTGGTTTTCGTTGGCTTGCCCTGCCTTTCGACCCCATTTCTTTGGTGCTTGCCCAAAGAAACGGTGTCGAGCCGCCAAAGAAAAGCGCTTTTTTTA
>UQYT01000036.1 GCA_900545405.1 uncultured Eubacteriales bacterium
GGCAGGACAGGCCAACGACCCCCTCCCAACGTATCGGCGCACACGCACCAAGCGAAAAAATAAAAAGGGGGAAACCCTATCAAGGGGTTTCCCCCTTAAACCCCATTCCTGATCTTTTGTGAGCATCAGGAGAGTTCCGCGCTCTGCGGAGCGCGGGCAGGGGCTCCGCCCCTGCACCCCGCCGCCTTTGAAAAGGCGGGCGAAACTTTCAAACGCGCTTCGCGCAGGGCGCGGAAAACCGGGGGCCCGATCGGGCTCCCGGTTTTTACTCAGGGGGCGAGGGTCTCGCCGCCGCTTTCGGCCAGCGCGTCGCTCTCGGGCAGCAGGGTGTCGGTATCCGCGCCCTCGCCCTTGCCGGCGTCCGTCGTGTCCTCGCCGCCCTCGTCGGCGGCGGTGTCCGTCACCGCCGGGCTCGCCGCGGCGTCAGTCGTGCCGGTGCCCGAGGGCTTTATCTCGATCACCCGCAGCTGGTCCGCCGTGAAGTCCGTGCCCGTCGTCACCGCCTCGGTTATGCGCGCCACCGCCGCCTCGCTCAGGCCCTCCGCCGGCGCGGGCACCGCCACGGTCACGCCCTCGCCCGATATGTACACCACGCAGTCCGAGAAGTCCTTCGCTATCAGCGTGTTCTCCAGCTGCGTCTCCAGCATCGACCAGTTCGCCATCGCCGCTATCGCGTTCATCGCGCTGTCTATCGTCTCCTGCGACGCGCTCTCCGCGCTCGCCGCCGTCTGCAAGAGCCCCAGCGCCTCGTCGCGCGAGGTCTGGCGCGTCAGCCGCGCCTGGGCGAAGTAGTCGGAGGCAGGCTCAGCGTCCGTGTCCGTGCCCAGCGAGGCCATGTTCTCGTCCTCGGCCTTTACCATGGCCGGGTCTGCCGCGCCCCAGCTGTTGTTGTACGACCAGTTCAGATACACCGCCGCGCACACGAACAGCAGCACCGCCGCAATGATGATGTTACGTTTTACCTTTTTCACGTTTCTTGCCTCCCAAATTTTAGTCGCTCCGCTCCATGCTCAGCACTTTTATCCTGTCGCTGCCGAAGCCCGTGTAGGCGGACACCGCGTTCACGATGTCGAGCCGCACCCGCGCGCTCTCCGCGCCCTCGCACACCACCGCCACGCCCTCGTCAGAGTACAGCACGCTCACCCGGCCCGCGCCGGATACCTCTCCCAGCACGGCCTCCAGCCGCGCCTCGGCCTCGGTCCGGCCCTCGTCCGGCGCCGCGCCGCCCCCGCCGCCCGTCGGCCACAGGAGCAGTATCAGCCCCAGCAGCAGCAAAAGCAGCAGGTATTTGTATTTCCCCAGGGTCTCCAATGCCCGGCTCATGTGCCCTCCTCCCAGCTCTGGCGCTCCGGCGGGATGCCGAGCTCCGCCTCTATCGCCTCCGAGAGCGCCGCCCGGCCGCCCTCTGGACAGCTCACCCGGCTCTCCCAGGGGTACCAGAAGCCCTCCTCGCTCCAGCGGGCCGTGACGGCCGCGTCCGCGGCGGAAATGCCCAGCGCGTCCGCTTTGTCCAATATATATGCGGCGCACTCGCGCTCTATGATAGTCCGGTTCAGCCTGTCCGCCTCCTCTCCCGCGCCCTCGGCCACGGCGCGCGCGGCCTCGCCGTAGCGGGCCAGCGCCTCGGGCAGGGCCTGCATGTCCAGCTCCACCACCGGCGAGAGCAGCGCCGCCGCCATCACCACGCCGCAGGCCGCGCGCAGCACCCGCTTCGGCCGCCCCTCCGGGCAGAGCGCCAGCGCCAGCGCGCAGAACACCGCCGCGCCCACCAGCGCCCTCAGCCAGCTCGTCAGCGCGCTCATCCGCTCACCGCCTTCGTCACCGAGATTATGGATATGAACAGCATCAGCGCCGCCGCGCCCACCACGCCCAGCACCATGCCGAACACGCCGCCCAGCTCGTTTATCAGCCCCGAGACGCGCTTGTCCGCAAACGCCGCCGCCAGCGCCGCCGCGGCCTTGTAGCAGAGATACCGCAGCCCCAGCATCAGAAACGGCACGAGGCAGACGGAGGCCGCCGCGATGAGCCCGAAGGCCCCGACCGCGCTCTTCAAGAGTCCCGCGCCCGCCACAACGGTGGAGGCCGCGTCGGAGATCACCCCGCCCACGACGGGCAGGGCCGCCGAGATGGCCGTCTTGGCCGCGCGCGAGGTCACGGCGTCCGCCGCGCCCGAGACCGCGCCGGTTATGCCGAGCCAGGCGGTGAAGGCGGTCATTATCGCCGTCGTGGCGATGCCCGTGACCTTGGTTATGAGCTTTGACGCGCCGTCTATCGCCGGGCTGTCGAGCGCCGCGGAGGCCGTCCGGGCCGCGAGGCAGACGTAGGCGAGCGGCAGCAGCAGCGTGCGTGCCGCGGTCATGAGTATGTCCATGAAGAGCGCCGTGGCCGCGTACTTCGCCGCCGCGCTGGTCACCGCGCCGCCCGCCGCCGCGGCGGCCGTGAGGCTCGGCAGCAGCGCGCGGGAGAAGGTCTGCAGATCGTCCAGCGCGGTGACGCCCGCGGCGATGCAGCTCCCCGCGTCCGAAAACGCCACCGCCGAGACGGCGAGGCAGCCCGCGAGGCCGACGTACCGCGCCGTGGAGCCGTCCGTGAAGGCCGAGGCCACGGAGCAGAGCAGCGCAATGGCCACGAGCTTTGCCGCCGCGCCCGCCGCCGGGCGCCAGAGCGAGCCGAGCTTGTCCCAGGCCGCGTCCGCGAGCCGGGAGAGCATGCCCTCCGGCTCCATCGCGTCCTCCACGCCGACGTCGCCGAGGATGTCCCGCGCCTCGTCGGGCAGGGCCTCCTCCGCCTCCGCAACGTTTAGCGCGTCGTAGAGCTCGTCCTGCGCGTCCGAGGCCAGCGCGGGGGCGCAGAGGACGAGGCAGGTAAGTATGCCGAGCACCAGCCGCCTCATACTATGCCCTCCACGGTGTCGAGCAGCGCGGAGACCAGGGGCAGGGCGCAGACCAGGGCCGCCGCGGCCCCCGCGAGCTCCACCGCCGAGGCGAGCTGCCCGCTGCCCGCGTCCTTGCAGGCCTCGGAGCCGAGCGCGCAGACGATGCCTATGCCGACGCACTTGACCACCGGCGTGAACAGCGCCGGGGAGAGGCCGGAGAGCTCCCGCGCCCGCTCCGCCGCGCCGAGGATGTCCTCCGCGAGCGACAGCGTGGCCGCGAGTATCGCCGCGCCCGCCGCGAGGCCGAGGCAGAGCGCGAGCTCGGCGTTCGATTTCTTCAGCAGCAGGGCCATGAGCGCCGCGCAGACGCCCACCGCCGCCGCCTTCGCCGCCAGCTCCATCTCAGAACATGAAGAGGCTCTTTATGAGCCCGAAGAGCTCGCTTATCTTCTGCACGACGAGCACGAGGACGATTATGAGGCCCGTTATCGTCACCATGAGCGCCTGCTCCTCTCTGCCCGAGCGCGTCAGCAGGATGTTCAGCACGGCGACGAGTATGCCCACCGCCGCTACCTTGAATATGAGTTCGACCTCCATTTGCCGTCCACCTTTTCCTTTCAGTACAGGACTATCGCCAGTATCAGCCCCGCGCCCGCCGCGAGGCCCGCGCGGAGCCTGCCCATGACCTGGGCCTCCTGCGCCGCGCGCTCCGCCTCCCGCCGCAGCTCCTGCTCGCAGGCGCTTATCGCCGCGGCCTGCTCCTCCGCCCCGTAGCGGCCCAGGCTGCCGCCGAGGTTCTCCATGGCCGCCCGGGCCGGGTCGGGGAGGTCCAGCAGGCCCAGCGCGCGCCGCCAGATCTCCGAAAACTCCGCCCCGCCGAGGTTCTCCAGCCCGGCGCAGACCGCCGCGTAAAAGCCGCGCGCGGGCTCCGGGCCGTACCGCGCCAGCCGCTCCGCCGCCTCCGGCATGGGCGCAAGGCGGGAGACTATCTCGCCGCGCAGCAGCTCCAGTCCCGAGCAGAGCGCCGAGACGAGCCGTGCCCGCCGCCGGAGCCTCAGCGATTCCGAGACGCCCAGGGCCGCGAAGGCCGCCGCTATCAATGCCGCGCCCACAAGCCTCATCCGCCGAGCACCTCCAATCTGTACCGCCGCTCCCCGGCGTGCCGCTCGATGACGACCGCCGCGCCGAACACGCCGTCCGAGAGCAGCGGGCGGTATACGGGCCGCTGGGCGAGCTCGCGCACACTGCCCGCGTGCGCCGTGGCGAGGAGCTTAACGCCGCAGCCCGCCGCGAGGCGCGCGGCCTCCGCGTCCGCCGGGGTGGTTATCTCGTCCATGGCCAGCACCTGGGGCGTCATGGCGCGGATGAGCATCGCCGCGGCCTCGGCCTTGGGCGCGCCGGTCATGACGTCCGTGCAGGGGCCGACGTCGAAGAGCGGCTGGCCCTCCCAGACCCCGGCGGCCTCGCCGCGCTCGTCGATGAGCGAGACGCGCCGCCCGCCCTCGGAGACGAGGCGCACCAGCTCGCGCAGCAGCGTGGTCTTGCCAGCGCCGGGCGGGGAGACGATGAGCGTGTCCGGCAGGCCGAGCTCCAGCAGCCGGGCGTAGACCTCCGCGGCGCAGCCCCGGTGCTGGCGCGGGATGCGTATGCCGAGCGAGGAGAGCCGCCGTATGGAGCGCACCCCGCCCTCGCGCACGACGGTCTCGCCGCAGAGCCCGACCCGGCAGCCGCCGCGCACGGTGACGAAGCCGGAGGCGACGCTCTCAAGCGCGGTGTGCGCGGAGGCGCGCGTGGCGTTTTCGAGCACGGTGTCGAGGTCGCGGGGCGTGACCGTGCGCTTGCCGACGGGGCTCTCGCCCTCGGGCATGGCCAGCGAGAGCCGCCGCCCGGCACGCAGACGCAGCTCCTCGGCCCCGGCGCGCAGGCTCTCGGGCAGGGCGAGCACGTCCGAGCGCATATCCAGCGGCAGCAGCGCCGCCGCGTTTTCAAAGCCTTCACTGTCTCTCATGTGGACAATCTATTCGCGCCCCCGCCATGTTAGACCTGCGCGCTTCGCGCGCGTCTGAAAGTTTCGCCCGCCTTTTCAAAGGCGGCGGGGTGCAGGGGCGGAGCCCCTGCCCGCGCTCCGCAGAGCGCGGAATTCTCTTTATGCTCACATAAGCGCAGGAGGGGGTCCAAGGGGGAACCCTCGCCGGGGGTTCCCCCTTTTTTCTTTGCCTTGTGCGTGTGCGCCGTTACGTTGGGCGGTGGTCGTTGTCTTGCCCTGCGATTCGACCCCATTTCTTTGGTGCTTGCCCAAAGAAACGGTGTCGAGCCGCCAAAGAAAAGCGCTTTTTTACCCCGGCGGCTCCACCATTCGCGTGAGCGCTTCTGCCTCAGTTGTCGTTACTCATCTTCGCCCGACTTGGGGAGGGGCTTGGTGGTCGACCGGGCGCTCAAGTCAGCTTGACGCAGTCGGCTGTGATGTTGGGGCTTCGAGTCCGTGGGAGAGGTGGGCGGGACCCAACAGCTGCCGTGGCGGCACCCAAAAGCGCGTTTCTTTGGGGCTCCACCCCGTTTCTTTGCGCAAGAGCAAAGAAATGGGGTGGAACGGGCAGGGGCAGTGCGGTCTATTGCCTAATAAAACGGCGCACACGTAAAAGGCGCAAATTAGGGATTCGCCTTTCTTTACGTTTGTGCGTGTGCGCCGATACGTTGGGTGGGGGTCGTTACCCTGTCCTGCCATTCGACCCCATTTCTTTGGTGCTTGCCCAAAGAAACGGTGTCGAGCCGCCAAAGAAAAGCGCTTTTTACCCCGGCGGCTCCACCATTCGCGTGAGCGCTACTGCTTTGGTGGTCGTTACGTTCCTCGCCCGACTTGGGGCGGGGGCGGGTGGTTGTCTGGGCGCTCAAGTCAGCTTGAGGCAGTCGGCTGGGATGTTGGGGCTTCGAGTTCGTGGGAGAGGCGGGTGGGACTGAACATGTCCCGTGGCGGCACCCAAAAGCGCGTTTCTTTGGGGCTCCACCCCGTTTCTTTGCGCAAGAGCAAAGAAATGGGGTGGAATTGGCAGTAGGGGGAGGGGCTTCTGCCCAAGAAAACGGCGCACACGCACAAGGCAAAAATCTGATTGAAGCCTCGGGGAGTTTGTTGTATGATAAAGAAAGTGTGAAAAAGAAAAACAGGGGATCGGGAGTGAGCATACACATGCACAAGATAGGCTTTGACAACGACAAATACCTCCGACTTCAGTCGGAGAAGATACGCGAGCGAATCGCGCGGTTCGGGGGGAAGCTGTACCTCGAATTCGGCGGCAAGCTCTTTGACGACTACCACGCCTCGCGCGTGCTGCCGGGCTTTGAGCCGGACAGCAAGGTGCGCATGCTGCTGGAGATGAAGGACGAGGCCGAGATAATCATCGTCATCTCCGCCGACGACATAGAGCGCAGCAAGCGCCGCGGCGACCTCGGCATCACCTATGACGACGACCTGCTCCGCCTCATCGACGCCTTCAAGGCCATCGGCCTCTACGTGGGCAGCGTGTCCATCACCCACTGCCGCGGCCAGCAGGCCGCCGAGCAGTTCAAAAAGCGCCTCGAGGCCCTCGACGTCAAGGTCTACCTCCAGCACTGGATACCCGACTACCCCTCGAACCTCTCCTTTATCGTCTCCGACGAGGGCTTCGGCAGGAACGACTACATCGAGACCTCCCGCCGCCTCGTCGTGGTCACGGCGCCCGGCCCCGGCAGCGGCAAGATGGCCACCTGCCTCTCCCAGCTCTACCACGAGCACAAGCGCGGCGTGAAGGCCGGCTACGCCAAGTTCGAGACCTTCCCGATCTGGAACCTGCCCCTCAAGCACCCCGTGAACCTCGCCTACGAGGCCGCCACCGCCGACCTCGACGACGTCAACATGATAGACCCCTTCCACCTCGAGGCCTACGGCGAGACCACCGTAAACTACAACCGCGACGTGGAGATCTTCCCCGTGCTCAACGCGATGTTCGAGCGCATCTACGGCGAGAGCCCGTACAAGAGCCCCACGGACATGGGCGTAAACATGGCGGGCTTCTGCATAACCGACGACGAGGCCTGCCGCGAGGCCTCCGAGCAGGAGATAATCCGCCGCTATTACCAGAGCCTCTGCTCCGTGCGCCAGGGCCTCTCCGAGCAGAGCGAGGTGTTCAAGCTTGAGATGCTGCTCAACCAGATCGGCGCCAAGCCGACGGACCGCGCCGTCGTCCCCGCCGCCCTGGCGCGCGCGGAGGAGACCGGCGCCCCCGCCGTGGCCATGGAACTGCCCGACGGCACCATCGTCACCGGCAAGACCTCGTCCCTGCTCGGCGCCTCCTCGGCCTGCCTGCTGAACGCGCTCAAGCGCCTCGGCGTCATTCCCGAGGACGTGCTGCTCATCTCCCCGAACATCATCGAGCCCATACAGCACCTCAAGGTGGAGCACATGGGCAACCACAACCCGCGCCTGCACACCGACGAGGTGCTCATCGCCCTCTCCATCTGCGCCGTCACCGACCCCAACGCGGAAAAGGCCATGGACCAGCTCGCCTCCCTCGCCGGCTGCGAGGTGCACGCCACCGTCATCCTCTCCCGCGTGGACGAGAACGTGTTCCAGCACCTCGGCATGAACCTCACCTGCGAGCCCAAGTACCAGACCAAAAAACTCTACCACGGGAAGAAATGACATGACGCCAAAGCCCCGTCTCTGGACCCGCGATTTCACCATAATCACCCTCGGCACCGTCGTCTCCATGCTCGGCAACGCCGTCTCCGGCTTTGCCATAAGCCTGCTCGTGCTCGACTACACCGGCAGCGTGTTCCTGTACACGCTCTATATGGTGGTCTACAACCTGCCAAAGGTGGTCATGCCCCTCGTCGCCGGGCCGTACCTCGACACGTACTCGCGCAAGCGCGCGATATACACGCTAGACTTCATCTCTTCGGCGCTCTACCTCGGCATCTTCCTGCTGCTGAGGGCCGACCTCTTCAGCTACGGGCCGTTTCTGGCGCTCTGCTTCGTCATCGGCTGCATCGACAGCACCTATTCCGTCGCCTACGAGAGCCTCTATCCCACGCTCATCCCCGAGGGCTGCTTCTCCAAGGCGTATTCGATATCCAGCCTTATCTACCCCTTCGCCGTCATCATGGTGCCCGTGGCCTCCTTCGTGTACGAGAGCGTCGGGCTCGAGCCGCTCTTCGCCTTCAACGCGGCCACCTTCTTCGCCGCGGCCTGCTTCGAGACCCGCATCCGGGGCGGGGACACCCACGTCCGCAGCGAGCACGGCAGCATGCTCAGCGAGTTCCGCGAGGGCATCGAGTACCTCAAAGGCGAGCCGGGGCTGATGGTCATAACCGTCTACTTCTTCTTTTCCATGCTCGTGGGCAGCGGCGCGAGCGCGCTGTGGCTGCCCTTCTTCCGCGGAGAGCCCTCGCTGGGCCTGAACGCCTACGTCCTCGTCATGGCCGCGAACGTCGCCGGCCGCTTCGTCGGCGGCATCGTGCACTACCGCGTGCACTATAAGCCGCAGCACAAGTTCGCCATCGCGCTCACGGTCTACGCCTCCATCTGCTTCCTCGAGGGCAGCTTCGTGTTCGTGCCGCGGGACGTCATGCTCGTGATGTGCTTCGTCTCGGGCTTCCTCGCCGTAAACTCGTACAATATCCGCATCTCCGCCACGCAGAGCTATGTGCCGGACAGCCGCCGCGCGCGCTTCAACGGCGTGTTCCTCATGTTCACCACCCTCGGCAGCGTCATAGGCCAGCTCGTCGCCGGGGCCCTCGGCGAGGCCCTGCCCATCCGCTCCGTCATCGCGGGGCTGCAGGTCATAAGCCTCGCCAGCGTGGCCGCCATTATGTGGCGCGGCCGGAGATTCGTCAAGCCCATATATAACCGGGAGGTGCAGTGATGAGCCTCGAAAAGGCCGTTTCAAGTGCATATGCCGCCGGGTGCCGGCTCGTTTTCGCCTCGGGCGCGGAGCTCGCCGCGCCGGAGGACATGCGCGTGTTCCGCTGTGCGGACGCGCATACCGCCGTGTACGCCGCCCTCGGCGCCTCCCTCGCGGGGAGGCGCGCCCTCGTCGCGCTCGGCGAGGCGGTGGAACTGCCTGACAGCCGCGTCACGGGCGGCGTCGCCGTGCTCATGCCCGGCGCGGGCGGGGACTTTGCCAGCCTGCGCGAGGCCTTCGCCGCCTCCGAGAGCGGCGACGCCGTCGTCGCCCTCGCACCGGACGCGGACTACGCCGCCGAGGCCGATTCGCCGGAGGCGGGAAAGTACCGCAAGCAGCCCGAGCGCTTTGCCGCAGACTGCGCGCGGGAGGATATGTGCCCCGGCTGCCCGTACAGGGGCGTGTATTACGCCGCGGCCAAGCTCTGGCTACGCACGATAGGCGACGGCGGCTGCTCGCTGCTCGGCGGAAAGCGGCCGTTCCTGGCGCTGGACGCCGCCTGGGGCCGGGGCACCGCCGCAGCGGCCCTCGCGGGCTTCACCGCCGCGCTGCCCGAGTCCGTGCGCGACACCGCCGCCGTCACGGGCGCCGCGGAGCTCACGGAGGGCGCCCTGCGCCTGCTGGCCGAAACGGGCGGCACGCTAGTCATAGTCGACGAGAAAAAGGGCGGGGGAGACCCCGCCGGGCTCTGCCGCCGCTGCGGCCTCGAGCCCGTGGAGCTCGAGGCAAACGACGTAAACGGCATAGAGGCCGCGCTCAGGGCGGAGAGCACCGGCGCGCGGGCCGTGATAGTCCGCGGCGAGTGTGCGCTGCTCCACCGGGGCGGCGCGGGCCGGACGTATGAGACCGACCCCAACCGCTGCCGCCGCTGCGGCGCCTGCGGAAGGCTCGGCTGCCCGGCGATAAGCGGACGCAGCCCGGTCATAGACGCGGCCAAATGCGCGGGCTGCGGCATGTGCGCCGCGGTGTGCAAGTGCTCCGCGATACGCGAGAGAGCGTGACATGGGCTATCTCAAGGAGGTCAATATCAAATACGACATGCCGACGGCCGACCTCGCCGTGCGCCGCGCGACCTACGCCATCGAGAACGGCCGGACGCTGGGCGCCTCGGCCGTGAAGCTCATCCACGGCTACGGCTCAAGCGGCAAGGGTGGGAAGATAAGGCTCGAGGTGCGCGCGTATCTCGAACGGCAGAAGGCGCGCGGGAAGATACGCGACTTCATCCCGGGCGAGCGCTTTTCCATCTTCGACGAGTCGACGAGGCGCGCCTTCGCCCTCTGCGACGACCTCCGCCGCGACCACGACCTCGAAAGTGCCAACAACGGCGTGACGATAGTCGTGCTGTGACGCAACAAAACCGTTGACATCAGCCGCCGGGAATGGTAACATATCGAGGTACGCGGGCGTAGTTCAATGGTAGAACACCAGCCTTCCAAGCTGGATACGAGGGTTCGATTCCCTTCGCCCGCTCCATAACAGAGGGCTCAGTAACGTGCCCTCTGTTTTTTAAACACATTGCTAACAAAATCTAGTAGAGCTTATGCTTTCGCATCTTTGCCGGCACTCGGTCGGCCACAGGCGTATAAAATATGGAAAACGCCGAGGCCTTGTGCTATACTATAATATATCAAGCAAATTAATTGTGAGTTTTATATGAGTTCAAGCAGCATACGAAGGAGATAATTTGTTTATGGCAGAAGGTGCGGAAGTCAAGATCAAGAGCTTGAAGAAAATGATGGATGTCCTGAACTGCTTCATTGAGAAGCAGCCTCTCGGCGTCACGGAGATAAGCGAAAAGCTCGGCCTTTACAAGAGCAATGTGCACAATATCCTCAGTACCATGGTCTCCATGGACTATCTGGAGCAGGACAAGATAAGCGGCAAGTACTACCTCGGCATAGGCGTGGTCCGCCTGAGCCGGGCTGTCGGCAACAGGTTCAGCTTTCACAACGCGGCGCTGTATCATATGCAGGCCATCTCGCATGAGGCGGGCGAGATCGTGTATCTCTCGGTGCCCATGAAGAGGATGATATATTACCTCGACGCGATATTTCCCGAGAGCGTGTATTACCTCAATTACAGCGGCAGGTTCGTGAGCAATTACAGGGACTCCACCGAGATGATGCACTGCACGGCCAGCGGCAAGGCCATGCTGGCCACGATGTGCAAGGCCGACCAGGAGGAGTATCTGAGCAAGCCGCTGGACGCCTGCACGCCGCACTCGATAACAGACCCGGATGTGCTGCGTTTGCAGCTGCAAAAGATAAGGGAACAGGGCTACGCCGTCGACGACGAAGAGGCCGAAGAGGGCCTGCGCTGCATAGCGGTGCCCATCCGCTCGCAGGAGGGAGGCCTTCTGGGGGCCATCAGCATAAGCGGCCCCAAGGAACGGATGACAGCGGATATTCTTCCAAAATACTCTGAAATGCTCAAAGCCCATGTCCACGACATAGAACACGGAATATGATCTCCCGCCGGGAGTACGAAACGCCAGATTGCCTGAAAAATGGCAATTTGGCGTTTTAACTTAATGCATTGTTGAAATTTCGTAAAAACTACCTGCCAAAATAGAAAATTATATATAAGCTGAACAAAAACTTCGCTGTTTTTTTTCGAGTGCATGTCGCTTGCAATTTCGCGGGACATGGAATATACTTTAAAGCGGAGATGTTCTGTATCGTAGAATTAGATAATTGTTGTTCTATTTTTAACAGGACAACAAATTTTTAATTTCATAATATAGAACAGCGTTCTCTAAATAAGAAGGGATATGAAAGGGAGGCGTTTAAATGAAAAAAGAGACGGCGCGGCGATTTCTTGCGATATTCGCAGTCGGCATGGCATACGGCTCGGTGTACAACCCTGTGTACATCAGATACCTGTTCTACGACGCCATGCTGGCGGCTCTGGAATGTTCGAACACTGAGCTCGCATTCCTGAACTCCTTTGGCGCAATAGTCGGCGTGTTCCTGGGCCTGCCGGGAGGCTGGCTGGCAGACAAGTTCTCGGCAAAGAAGATCGTTTTCTGGTCGGTGTTCGCCAATCTGCCTTTGTGCATACTCAGCGTAATGTTTGCAAAGGTATACACGGTGCAGCTCATCGTATGGTTCGGCTTCTGCTTCACCGGCGGCTTTGCATTCTGGCCCGCGGCCCTGAAGGCGGTCAGGCTCTCCGCACCCCCTGAGAAGCAGGAGAGCACCTTCGGCATCTTCGAGGGCGTGCACGGCTTCTCGTCGATGATCGGCAACTTCATCGCCATCGGCATATTCTCCATGTTCGCCGATCAGGTCGCCGGCTGGAAGGGCGCGATGCTCAGCATGGGCGTGTTTTCCGCAATAGGCGCGTTCCTGATGCTGTTCTGCTACAAGGAGGGCAGCATAGTCGACGCCAAGGAGGTCGAGGGCGAGGAGGCCGTGAAGGCCGCGAAGCGCAACGTCCTGAAGGATACGCTGGTCGTTGCGAAGAACCCCGGCACCTGGCTGGTCGCGTGCGTCATAATCGGCGCATACGGCATCTACCTTGCGCAGACATATTTCACCTCCTATTTCACCGGCGTGCTCGGTGCGGCGGTCGTGTTCTCAGCCGCCATGTCGAACTTCCGGAGCTACGGCATGAAGGTCATCGGCGGACCGATAGGCGGCGCCATCGCGGCCAAGCTGAAATCGGCGTCGCTGTTCAATGCGATATGCCTCGTGATGTGCATCGGCCTCATAGCCTACGTCTGGAGCCTCTCGCCCGACACTCCGAACGTCGTCGGCATAGCCACTGCGTTCACCCTGATACTTGCTTTCTTCTGCCTCATGGCCAAGGGCACGATGTGGGCCACGCAGGAGCAGGCGCACATACCGAGAGAGCTTGCCGGCACGGCGATAGCGCTCATCTCCTACCTCGGCTTCAACCTTACCGAGTTTGCGATACCCCTCGTCTGCGGCTGGTGGCTGGACAAGCATGCCGACAACCTCAGCCGGGCCTATGACAACATCTTCATAATGCTCATCTGCATAGCGGTCCTCGGCGCAGCGGCGGCCATCATCCTTGTCATCAGGGACAAAAAAATGAGCCGCGCCGCGGCCAAGGCTTAAAGGTCAAACACACAAGTATAATCAAGGAGGGTAAAAAGCGTATGGCAAAAATCGTGCTGAACACAAAGAAGTGCAAAGGCTGCTTCATTTGTGTGAGCGTTTGCCCAAAGAAGGCACTTTATGACTCTGGCAAGATCAATGAGAAGGGCTACAAGATCGTGGCCATCGACGAGGACAAATGCATAAAGTGCGGCACATGTTACAGGATGTGCCCCGACTATGTGTTCGAACTGACAGATTGAGGAGGCAAAGCAAATGGCAAAAGTATTGATGAAAGGCAATGAAGCGTTTGCGGAAGCGTGCCTCAGAGCCGGCTGCCGCTTCTTCAGCGGATATCCCATAACGCCTCAGACCGAGATACTCGAGTATATGTCCTGGAGGATGGCGGAGGTAGGAGGCCAGTTCGTGCAGACGGAATCGGAGCTGGCGGGCGTGAACATGCTCTTCGGCGCGGCCAGCTGCGGAGCCAGGGCGCTCTCCACTTCTGCGGGCCCGGGCTTCTCCCTGAAGCAGGAGGGCATATCTTACCTCTGCGGATATGATGTCCCGGCGGTCATCGCGGACGTAATGCGCATCGGCTCCGGCCTCGGCGACATATTCCAGGGACAGGGCGACTACTGGCAGCTCACCCGCGGCGGCGGACACGGCGACTACCGCACCATCGTGCTCGCCCCGGCCTCTGTGCAGGAAAATGCCGACCTCGCCTACATAGCCTTCGATCTGGCGGAAAAGTATACGCATCCCGTCATAGTCGGCTCCGACGCCGCCATCGGACAGATGGTGGAGCCCGTGGAGCTGCCCGAGATGATCGAGCACGACATCGACACCTATGACTGGGCCATCCGCGGCAGGCGCGCCGGAGAAAAGCAGCGCATCGTCATGAACACGTACTACAAGATAGGCCCGGACAAGTACATCACCTATCTGAGGGACAAGTATAAGGCCATAACGGAAAACGAACAGCGCTGGGAGTCGGTGAACACCGAGGACGCCGAGATAGTGCTCGTCGCCTACGGCATAAGCTCCCGAGTCTCCAAGTCCGCCGTCAAGATGGCGCGCGCGCAGGGCATGAAGCTGGGCCTGATAAGGCCGATCACGCTCTGGCCCTTCCCGCAGAAGGCCTTTGACGCCCTGGGCGAGCAGGTTAAGGGCTTCCTGACCGTTGAGATGAACATCCTCGGCCAGATGGCCGACGACGTTATACTCGCGTGCGGCAACAGGCGTCCCGTTGAGTCTTACGGCGAGTTCTCCGAGGTACCTTCCGAAAAGAAGATACTGGACATCGCCGCGGAAATGCTGAAGAAGCACTGAGGAGGTGTGACAATGAACCTGAAAGTACCCGCTAGTCTCAACCCTGAGGAATCCATAGGCTGGTGCCCCGGATGCGGACACGGCATAATCATGAGGATGCTCGCCGAGTGCGTGCAGGAGCTCGGGCTCGACGAGAAGATGATACTGGTGGAGGACGTCGCGTGCGGCTCCCTCGGACAGTTCGTTGTGAGCTGGAACAGCATAGGCGCGGCGCACGGACGCCCGATAATCGTTGCAGCCGGCGCAAAGCGCGTGCGGCCGAACGACATAGTGGTCGCCCACCCCGGCGACGGCTCGGCCTATTCGATAGGCATGGAGAGCACGATACACTGCGCGCTCAGGAATGAAAACATCCTCGCGCTGGTGGTGAACAACTGCGTGTTCGGCATGACGGGCGGCCAGATGTCCCCCGAGTCGCTGCCCGGGCAGAAGACGACCTCGTCCCCCTTCGGGCGCGACATCAACATAAACGGCCATCCCTTCGACGTGGTGAAGACGCTGAGGGAATACGACATCGCCTATCTTGCGCGCGGCTCGGTCAGCACTCCTGCCCACGTCCTCAGCGCGCAGAAGATGATAAAGAAGGCTCTGCAAAAGCAGCTCAACGGCGAGGGCTTCTGCCTGGTGGAAATACTGTCGCCCTGCCCCACGAACTGGGGCTTCCCGGATGACCGGGCATATCAGGCGCTGAGTTATATGCGCGAGCATCAGGAAAAGTTCTACGAGCTCGGTGAATTTATCGACAAAGGAGAATAAGGCCATGACAGAGATAATTTGCTCCGGATTCGGCGGACAGGGCGTCTTGACCGCCGGGCTCATTCTGGCCGATGCGGGCATGGAGGCCGGCAAGTGCGTGACGTGGTATCCGTCCTACGGCTCAGAAATGCGAGGCGGCACCGCCAACTGCAACGTCAAGATAAGCGACGAGGAGATCCCCAGCCCCTACTGCGGCGCCGGCACCACCGACATCGTGTTCACGCTCAACAACGCCGCGATAGACAAATTCGAGGGCGTGCTGCGCCCGGGCGGCCTGCTGCTGGTCAACAGCTCCCTCGTTGAGCCGGACCGCAAATACAGGGACGACGTGAAGGTCATCAAGGTGCCCGCCAACGATATCGCGGAGGAGGAGAACAACATACACGGCCTCAACCTCGTGATGCTCGGGGCGCTGGCCTGCGCATATCCGGACTTCGACGTGGACGAGATGTGCTCGGCCGTCAACTACTATTTCTTCAAGAAGAAGGGCAAGGAGTTCCCCAAAAACGAGGTCTGCTTCCGCCGCGGTGTCGCGGTCGCGGAGCAGCAGCTCTGACGCGCCGACAGAATGGCCGGCCCTGCCCCATGCAGGGCCGGAAATAAAACAAAAAGGGGGGAGATCGCTTGGGTTCGCTGGGTATAACTGATACAATAATAGTAATTGCATACTTTGCATTGATGCTGCTGCTTGGCCTTCTGGCCATGCGCAAAAACAAGTCTACTGACGACTATTTTGTTGCGAGCAATCAGCTTGGAACATTCTCGCTTGCGGCAATGTGGATGTCCTCCTGGATAGGCGGTGCGTCGATCGTCGGAACTGCCACCGACGGATACAATCTGGGCATATCGGGCGGCTGGTACGTGTTTATCCTGGCGATAGGGACGTTCCTGTTCGGCATGACCTTCACCAAGCTAGTAAAGCGCCTCGGCGCCAAGCTGAAGGATATCACATACCCGGCTCTCATCACCAGCAGATATGACAACAGAACGGGTATACTCGTAATAGTCTGCACCTTCCTTGCCGGCATAGGCTTTCTTGCAAGCCAGCTCGTGGCGCTTGCGAGTATGCTGGCCACGATGACCGGCTGGGACGTGTTCACCTGCTTTATAATCGGCACAGTGGTAACGGTGGCGTATTCCGCGATAGGAGGAATACTTGCGATCACCTATACTACCTGGGTACAATTCATACTGATAATACTCGGCACAGTTGTCCTCGGCATACCTCTGTCGGCCAAAGCTATGGGCGGTTTTGGAGGGGTGTCTGCCCTGCCAAGCGAATGGTTCGACCTGGGGCGCTATGGACCTGCAACTATAATAGCTCTGGGAGTGAGCTCGGTCTTCTCGTTTTACACCAGCATGGACAGCTATCAGCGCTCGTTCGCCGCAAAGAGCCCCAGGATCGCGAAGAACGGAACTCTCTGGGCCGCGCTGTCGATAGTGTTCATCGCGTTCGGCGCCACATACATGGGCATGTCCGCAAAGGTGCTGATCCCGGAACTGCCGGAGGGCACGAGCGCATATGCGGCGCTGGTCATGACCTATTTCCCGAGCGGCATATCCGGCCTTGTGCTGGTGGGCGTCTTTGCGGCGATAATGTCCACAGGCGTCGTGTCCATAAACTGCTGCGCCGCCAACGTAAGCGTGGACATCTACCGCGACCGCGTCAACCCGAAGGCCAAGGACAGCACCGTCAAGCTGCTGGCGGTGATCTCGTCCCTCGTCGCGGGCATTGTGGGAGCGGTGCTGGCCTGGTGGCAGTACGACATAGTCAGCCTGCTGCTCCTCGCGTTCACATTCCAGGCCGCGAGTCTGTTCTTCCCGACGGTTTTCGGCATGTTCTGGAAAAAGCCCACGGCAAAGGCCGCCTTCGTCAGCATCATCATTTCCATGGCCGTAGTGCTGGTCTAGCTCATATGCAGCGCGCTGGACGTCGCCCCGATATTCGAGACCGACGCGCTCTGGCCGGGGCTCGTATCCTCGTTCCTGTCGTTTATGGCTCTGACCCTGTTCGGAAAGCCCACGCCTGAAGACCAGCGAAAGGCGGAGCTGTTCTGCTCCATCGCAGCGGAAAAGAGCGCCGATTGATAAATATCCGTGCTAATACAAGAAAAAGGAGGCATGAAAATATGAAAATGGTATTTACTAATGACCCGGGCAGCAACGGTATGCTGCACCTTGAAGAGCGCAAATATATCCCGGAGGGCTGGGACGTCGTCATAGCCGACATGAAAGCGGAGGGCGACAACGCTGAGTTCTACAAGCTCCTGGAGGACGCGGATGTAGTCATCAACAGCTACGTCTACTTCGGAAAAAAGGAGATAGACGCTCTCAAGAAATGCAAATGCATCTCCTTCCAGTCCACCGGCTATAATGAGGTCGACCTCGATTACGCCGCTGAAAAGGGCATCGCCGTGGCGTCCATCCTCGACTACTGCACCCAGGAGACCGCTGAGAACGCGATAGCCACCATGCTCTGCCTGCAGCGCGGCACGCTCATATATAACCGCTCCATACAGGAGGACAAGGTCTGGGACTGCACCGTAGTGCAGCATCAGCAGCGCGTGGAGGGCCAGACCATGGGCATCGTCGGCCTTGGCAGGATCGGCCGCCATGTGGCGCGCATCGCCGGCAAGGGGCTCGGGATGAAGATCCTGGCCTATGACCCCTTCCTGCCCCCCGAGATCGCAGAGGCGGCGGGGGCCACGCTCGTGGACCTCGACACGATATTCGCCGAATCCGACGTCATCTCCATCCACATGAACCTCACTGAGGACAACGTACATATGTTCGACCGTGAGGCCTTCTCAAAGATGAAGAAAAAGCCCTTCATCATCAACGAGGGCAGAGGCCCCATGATCTCCGAGGAGGCCCTGGCCTGGGCGCTGGATACCGGCCTTGTGCGGGGCGCCGGACTGGACATGCTCGAGTCCGAGTTCCCGGATGCCGAGTACCTCAGCAAGTGCCCGCTGCTCGGACGCGACAACGTCATCATCAATCCCCACAGCGGCTTCCAGAGCGATACCTCTCTTGAGCTGATATACCAGATATCCGTGGAGAACGCTGTGAAATGCTTCGAGGGCAAATACAAAGAAGCCTGGGTCGTCCGCAATGGAGTGGGTCTGGACGGAAAGTATATAAGCTGAGCTGCAGATATGGCAATGAACAAAGTAATTGATATCCAGTCTGCCATAGACAAGGTAAAGAAAAACGACACGGTGCTTCTGGGCGGCTTCGGCAACGTGGGCGCGCCGATGCATCTGTTGTACGAGCTGGCAAAGAGACCGGAAATAGACGGGCTGACGCTTGTCACAGAGGACATGCACAACGGCGGGCTCAGCTTTGTGCAGGGCCCCGAGGCCCTGCTGCGCACCGGCCAGCTCAAAAAGATCATAGTGAGCTTCATAGGCAGCCACAAGGCGGTCGAGTCGGCGATAATGGAGGGGAGACTGGAGCTGGAGTTCGTCCCGCAGGGCACGCTGATAGAGCGTATCCGCGCGGCCGGGGCGGGCCTGGGCGGCTTCTATACCCCGACAGGCGTCGGCACAGAGGTGGAGCAGGGCAAGGAGACCAAGATCATCAACGGCAAGAAGTATCTGCTCGAACTGCCTCTGCGCGGCAACGTAGCGCTGGTGAAGGCCTATAAGGCGGACCCGATGGGCAACGCGGTATTCAAACTCACGGCAGGCAACTTTAACATGAGCATGGCGACCGCGGCGGACACCGTGATCCTCGAGGTGGAGAAGCTCGTGCCTGTGGGCGACATAGAACCTGACGCCGTGCACCTTCCCGGGATCTTCGTCGACTATGTCGTGCTGGCAGAAGGAGCGATGTACTGATGGACAAACGCAGCTTTATAGCCAAGAATGTGGCAAACATGTTCCACGACGGGGACGTTGTGAACCTGGGCGTGGGGATTCCTACTCTAGCAAGTACCTTTGTTCCGGACGGCATGACGGTGCTCTTTCATGCCGAGAACGGCTGTGTCGGTGCTGATAAGGCCGGCGGCTATCCGTGGGACGACAGCTCACGTGAGAGCGTAATAGCCTGGATGGAGACTTGCGGAGGGGAGCTTGGAAGCTGGCGCACAGTGCATCGCGACCTCTGCAATGCCAGCGGCGAAGTGATAACCCTGATACCCGGCGCCGCCTGCTTCGACAGCAATATGGCCTTTGCCATAGCACGTGGAGGCCACCTGGACGCCACCGTCCTGGGCGCCCTCCAGGTCGATCAGGAATGCAATCTTGCAAACTGGAAGATCCCGGGCAAGAAACTAAACGGCATGGGCGGCGCCATGGACATAGTCAGCGGGGCAAAGCGCGTCATCATAGCCATGGAGCACTGCAACAAGGCCGGTGAGCCGAAGATCGTCAAAAATTGCACCCTGCCCCTGACCGCGGTGGGATGCGTCAACGCCATCGTCACTGAGCTTTGCATCATTGAGTGCGCCCCGGGAAAATTGACAGTGGTCGCGGTCGCCCCCGGAGTCACCGAGGAGGAGATAAGGCGCAAGACCGAGGCCGAGCTGTATTTTGCGCCGGACCTCAGAGAGATGCTGGCAGAGTAGTTGACATAACATACTCCGCCTTTTAAGTCACCTTCCCATTTCCCCTGAGAACATCTTGCGTCCCTTGCGGCGCAGGATGTTCTTTTTTCGGCCGCGCTGTCGACCAATGGGCGGCCTGTCGGGGCCAAAACCAAATTCCCGCTTGCAAAGGCGGCGGAGAGGTGCCATAATTACTAGGCTAAATAACATGAAACCCGGTGGTAAACTTGAGCAGTCAGAAGGTCAAGCCGTCGCGGGAGGAAGTGTTCAGGAGCCTGCCGGTGCCCAGGGCGCTGAGCATCATGATACTCCCCTCCGTCATCAGCCAGCTTATCGTACTTATCTACAACATGGCCGACACCTTCTATGTCGGCCAGACGCACAACCCGTACATGGTCGGCGCCACGTCGCTGATACTGCCCGTGTTCAACATCAGCATTTGCATCGCGGGCCTCGCGGGCGTCGGCGGGGGCTCGCTGGTCTCCCGGCTGCTCGGCCAGGGCAGGGAGGACGAGGCCCGGCGCGTGAGCACCTTCTCGCTCTACCTCGGCCTCGCCATCTCGGCGCTCTTCGCGCTGGTCATGGGCGTGTTCATGCGGCCCATCCTGGACGTGCTGGGCGCGGGGGACAACACCTTTGAGTACGCGCGGCAGTACGCCCTGTGCGTCATCGTCGCGGGCGGCGTGCCCACCGTGCTCTCAAACGTGCTCTCCAACCTCCTGCGCAGCATAGGCCGCTCCACGGCGGCGGGCTTCGGCATAGTCCTCGGCGGCGTGCTGAACATAGCTCTCGACCCGCTCTTCATGTTCGTGCTGCTGCCGGACGGGCAGGAGGTGCTCGGCGCCGGCGTCGCGACCTGCCTTTCAAACTGCATCGCCTGCATCTATTTCATAATCGTCCTGCTGCACAGCGGCCGGGGCTCTATCATCACCTTCAACCCCCGCGTGGGCATGCCGGAGCGCGCCAGCATAGCGGCCGTGTTCGCCGTCGGCGTGCCGTCGGCGGTCACGAGCTTCCTCTTCGACCTCGACTACGTCATCCTCGACAAGCTGATGACCACCTACAACGACCTCGCGCTGGCCGCCATCGGCATAGTGCTGAAGGTGGAGCGCTTCCCGCTGAACGTCGGCGTCGGCATCTGCCAGGGCATGATGCCGCTGGTGGGCTACAACTACTCCTCCGGCGACCGCAAGCGCCTGAAGGACACGATAGTCCTCTCGCTGGCCATCGGCCTCGTGACGGCGGCGGTGAGCATCCTGCTCTACGAGCTCTTCGCGCCGGAGCTGACCCGCCTCTTCCTGGACAACGACGACACCGTGGCGCTCGCCGCCTCGTTCCTGAGGGCGCGCGTGCTGGCCACGCCGCTGATGTTCATGAGCTTCTTCACCGTCTACCTGTTCCAGGCCTTCGGCAAGGGGCGCATCTCTCTGCTGCTGGGCGTTGTGCGCTGGCTGGGCTTCAACATCCCGATGCTGTACATCCTCAACGCCGTGGTGGGCATGAACGGCCTGGTCTGGTCGCAGGTGACCGCCGACAGCCTGAACGTCGTGTTCTCGCTCATCATCTTCCTCAGGTTCCGCCCGCCGATACTGCGCCGGGAGAGCCTGCCGGAGCAGTGACGCAAAAAACAAAAGAGCTCCCGCCCGTGAGGGCGGGAGCTTTTGCTTTGGGTGCTCAGTATTGCAGCTTGTCCCAGTCGGGGTCTGCGAGCTTGGCGGTCCACTGCTCGATGTCGCCTATCCAGCGGTAGTCGTGGCTGTTCGTGGCCTCCTGGATCTGGGCGTAGTACCAGACGCCGGTGTCGGCGTTGTCGGGCCAGGTGTTCATCTGGGCGACAGGGAGGAGGTGGTCGGTGTCGGGCGCGCGGCCGAGGGTGCGGTTGATGATGGTGCAGGCCTCGGCGCGGGTGATGGTCGCATCGGGGCGGAAGACGTTCCCGCCGTAGCCCTCGATGAGGCCGAGCTCCGCCGCGACGGCGACGTAGTTGGCGTACCAGGCGCTGCCGCGCACGTCGACGAAGCCGTTGACCGCGTAGACGTCGGCCCAGTCAAAGAAGCTGACGGCGATCTTGGCGAACTCGGCGCGGGTGATGGAGGCGTTGGGACGGAAGGTGCCGTCCTCGTAGCCGCCGAGTATGCCCATGTTGCTGAGGGTGGAGACGGCGATGTTGTACCAGCTTCCGGCGGCGACGTCGGAGTAGGCGTTGGCCTCGCTCCAGAAGCGCTCGCGCGCGCCGTCGGTGAGCAGGCGGAAGAAGATAGTCGCCACCTCCGCGCGAGTGATGCCCGCGCCGGGCTTCACCGTGCCGTCAGAGTAGCCGATGATGTAGGAGACGTGGTCCGTAGTGTTCAGCCAGTTCGGAGTGTAGTCGGGCTCCGAGGGCTCCGTGGGCGTCTCCGGCGTGGTGATGGGCGGGATGTAGGGGGGAAGTTCCTTTTCAAAAACCGCGGTAATTTTTACATTTTCCTCAGGCATAATGAACTTGTTGTCGGTTATCTGGATGCCGCCTGAGACGACCTGCCATCCTGCAAATGAATATCCATCGTTTGGTGTGGCGGTCAGTGATATGGTGGTACCGGCTTCGGCAGATGTTAGGTCTGCGTAGGCCGTACCATAGTCCGGATCATTTACGCTGACCTCGATGGTATAGCTTACCTTATCGCCGTGCGCGGCCTTTAGCGCCG
Source organism: uncultured Eubacteriales bacterium (assembly GCA_900545405.1). Lineage (GTDB taxonomy): Bacteria > Bacillota > Clostridia > Oscillospirales > Oscillospiraceae > Scatomorpha. The sequence goes on from UQYT01000036.1 coordinate 22,191, forward strand.
TGCCGGGCTCAACCTCCTGCGCGGCAATGGGCATGATGTAGGGCTCAACGCCCTCGCCGCCTAGCGTCCATCTATCAGTGGGGTTGTCGGAGTTCAAACCGTCTATATGCCAGCTTTCTATCTCCCGGCTCGTGCTGGTGAGTATCAGGCCGCTGGGCGGGTCATAGAAGATGGGCACGGAGCCGCTGAAGTAGAGATCATCCCCTGCCACGTCGGCTGTGTTGTTATGTATTTTGACGTCGTCGGCGATGGTGAGGTCGCCTTGATAAAGACATATTCCGCCGCCGTAATTTGCCGTGCAGTTAGTTATCTCAGTATCGGAGATGTCAACAGAGGCTTCTGTGGAGGTGGTATAGATGAAAATTGCGCCGCCATACCCATTTTCCTCTGAAACTGCTGAGCAGCCGCTGATGGTCAGCCCACTAATATCTATTAAGGCCGGGGAGGAACTGCTATAGCATATTGCGCCACCGCCGTACCAGTTGTCGCTGCAATTTGATATTGTGCCGCCTGATATGTTCAGGTTAGGATGCTGTTCAGGTTCATGGCCGATTACTCCGCTAGGGCTCACACCTATGGCGCCGCCGTTCCAGCCTGAGCATTTGTCAATAACTCCGTTGTACATATTAAAGGCGGAGTATTCTGTGACGAGCACCGCTCCGGACACAGAGGCCCAGTTCACACATTCCGTTATCAGACCGCCGTACATGTTGAATTCCGAGCGGCCTTTTAGCTGCACACCGGCGCACTGACCGCCGGAGCTCGACGGGCCCAGCGTGACGTTGTCGTACATGTTCAGGACGCAGCTGTCTGAGAGCGCGATGAGTGCCTGGGTGTGGATGGCGATCGTGTCGGGGTTGGCGCATATGACGAGCGTTTCGCCGTAATCATTGGCGCCAAGCTCAAGGACCGTGCCGTTGGAGAGGGATATGCTGTTGCTGACGGCGAGGCTGTGGCCCTCGCCCAGCAGACGGATAGTTTTGCCGCTGTCGAGCGTGAGCCCGGAGTTGAGTTTTACATCCCCGAGCAGCTTGATGCTGCCGCCATCCTTCACCTTGCTGAAGGCATCGGCTATATTGCCAGTCTCCCAGCCACTGGCGGTCTCATATTCGGCGTCTGCTGCCGGTGCTCCGGACGCCAGGGCTGTTACCGACATGGCGGCCAGCAGAATTGCGAGGATCAGCGTGAACCTTAAGAGCGTCCATCGCGGTTTCTTCATCTTGTGTACCTCCTGATAGAATAATAAAAACAACCAACAAGTCACGATTTTGCTTTCACCACCCCGGTGCACACGGGACATCCGGTACCGCAGACGGACCGCGAATATACCGCAGCTCGCCATACATGCCCGTGCTCGCAGCGCCACCAGACCATCCTGTGACTTCCAGGCGTGACCATCTCCGGCCGGAGCGGCAGATTCAGCTCCTCAGCCCACTGGCCCAGCAGCCCTTCCCTTAGCATTAAGGCATACCCCCCTCAATGACTGAACTAACTGTCATAATGAATGCTCAAAGATAGAGATCAGCAAATTGACGTCAGAATATAGAAACTAGCTGCGCTCTTAAAAGCAACAATAGCGGAAAAAGCCCCGGATTTCCATAGTTTGAGCGAATGTGACGAACCAGTGACAATTGGGCGGGGAGGCAAAATTTTCTCTTGGCTGTTAATGCTATGGCCATGCCACGCGGAGTCAAATGTAAAAATGTGCACTTTTGATTCCCGCTGCATCAAGCTGAAATATATATATTATTTCTACGAAATAATAAAAGATTTAACGCGTAGATTATTCCTGCATCCTGCCGAATATTAGCAAATATAGCTAAATTGCTTAAAATAGCCTTCTGATATCGGCAGTTTACACAAATTACAATCAGGAATTCTGAGGTGTCGCTGGTGAAGCCCTGGTCTATCATGGTTATCTCCAGCGCGGGGCCGTCCGGGGTGCGGGCGGTGCGGTCCAGGTAGTCGAAGAGGCGCTTGTAGTTGGCCGCGGCCTGGTCGTGGCCGCCGGCGAAGCGCAGGGAGGCGCCCCAGGTCTCCGGCAGCTCCAGCACCGTGCCGCTGTGCTCCTCGTTCTCCTCGAGCACGACGAAGATGAAGTCGCAGGGCCGCGCCGTGCGCCGGCGGAGCGAGTCCGCCGAGAGCCCCACGCCTATCTTGCCCAGGAACACCAGCGCGCGGTTGTCCTCGCCCGCCAGCTCGCGGATGGCCAGCTGCAGCGCCGTGTCGTCCGCGGGGTCCAGGCGGCGGCTAAGCACCGCCAGCCGCCGCGCGGGCAGGGTCTGCTCCGTCACGGCGCCCAGGCTCTGGCTCCGGCCCCGGTCTATCTGGCTGAGCCGGTTCTCAATCTGCTTTTCCACGGCCCCCAGCTCCGAGAGCTGACGCCGCACCTGCGTGAGCTGCAGCTCCAGGAGCCTCTTGATGTCCGCGAGGCTCCTGTTGTTCACAAAGGAGGATATCTCCGAGAGCGGCAGGCCCAGCTTGCGCAGATAGCGGATGGTGTCCAGCGTCTCAAACTGCCGGGTGCTGTAATACCGGTAGCCCGTCTGCTCGTCCGTGTACTCGGGCGCGAGCAGGCCGAGCTTCTCGTAGTGGCGCAGGCTGCTGACGCTGATGTGGAAGATCTTCGACATCTCGCCTATCTTGAAGAGGCCGCTGGTCCTCATAGCCCTGCCTCCCGCGAGTTCACGCTCCGGCGTATTACACCACGCCCTGGGCCATCATGGCGGCGGCGACTTTCAGGAAGCCTGCCACGTTGGCGCCGACCATCAGGTCGC
>UQYT01000037.1 GCA_900545405.1 uncultured Eubacteriales bacterium
GCGCTTTTCTTTGGCGGCTCGACACCGTTTCTTTGGGCAAGCACCAAAGAAATGGGGTCGAATGGCAGGACAAGCCACAAACCCCCACCCAACGTATCGGCGCACACGTACAAAGCGCAAGAAAAGAAAAGGGGGAACCCCCGGCGAGGGTTCCCCCTTAGACCCCCTCCTGCGCTTATGAGAGCATAAAGGGGGTTCCGCCCGCTGCGGCGGGCGGCCAGGGACGCCGTCCCTGGACCCTGCCACCTTTGAAAAGGTGGACGAAACTTTCATTCGCGCTGCGCGCAGCGCAGGGCGTCAGGCGGTTGCGGCGGTGATGGGGGCCTTACGGGCGAGCAGCCAATCGAACACCGCGAAGGCTATGGCCACGCCGATGAGGAACACGCACAGATTCAGCGGCGCCGCGCCCAGCCAGCGGAAGAACCGCACCACCGCGTTCAGGAACCCTGCGCTTATCGTCACCGCATTCAGCAGCAGTACCAGCACCGCGCCCATGCCCAGCGTCACGATCCAGCGCCACAGCTTGCTCAGCCGCCAGTACATCAGCGACAGGAACGTCCCCACAAACGCCGCCGAGCCGCTCCAGACAAAGCTCAGCACAAAGCTCTTGAGCTGACCTACCGCGCTCGACTCGTAGCCGTAGATCACCGCATACAGGCTCATCAGGCTGGCGTTCGTCGACTCCTGCGTCGCCACCGACAGCCACTCCACCAGCGTCACGCCCGCCGACGCCACCAGCGCCGCCGCAACGTTCCCCGCAAAGCTCGCCGCAAGGCTCGTGCCGCGCGATACGCCGTTTTGTATGCCCAGACGCAGGTCCTCACGCACCGTCACTATGCCTATCACAAACGTGAACACCGTCAGCGCTATCGAGAAATTCGACACCACCCTGTCGTCCATCTCCGCCACCATTATCATTATGCCGTATATCACCAGCACCGTGCACAGCAGCGTCACGGCCAAAAATACAGCCACGGCCCTCAGGTCGTCCTTCAGCCGGTACTTGAAAATAGGCAGGAAGTTCATTTCGCGCCCTCCTCGTTCATGAGACTTATAAAGTAGTCCTGCAGGCCCATCGGGCTGACCTCCAGCCCCGCGGGGATGCGCCCGTCGGGCTCGCCCTCCACGCAGGCCGTCTTGAGCCCGCCTATCGACGTCGCGCTCAGCACCCTGCGTCCGGCGGTGTAGCCGTCCACCAGCCCGGCAGGGCCGGTCACGGTGTGCGCCGCGCCCTTTAGCTCCTCCGCCGGCGCGTTTCGGATTATCTCGCCGTCCTTGATGATCACCGCGTGCTCTATTAGCGGCGCCGCCTCCTGTATCAGGTGCGTGGAGATTATCACCGTCTGCTCTCCCCCGCCGCAGTGCTCCATCAGCAGCCGGTAGAACATGTCGCGGTGCTGCGCGTCCAATCCCAGCACCGGCTCGTCAAAGATGACGTACGGCGTCCCCGCCGACAGCGCCAGGACTATCCGCAGTATGCTCGCGTAGCCCGTCGAGAGCGCCTTCACCTTCTTGTTCAGCGGCAGGCCGAACTTCTTTCCCAGCTCCAGCGCGAGCTCCGTGTCAAAGCCCGGTATGAAGTCCGCCGTCACGCTTATCGCCGCCTTCACCTTCATGCTGTCCGGGAACAGATTCTGCTCCGCCATCATGTACACCTTGCCCAGTGCCCGGTCGCGGCCCGGCGCCCTCTCGCCGTCTATCAGCACCTCGCCGCTGTCCGCGTACAGCCGGTTCGTGATTATGTTCAGCATCGTCGTCTTGCCCGCGCCGTTGCTCCCCAGCAGGCCGTATATCTTCCCGCCGCCGAAGCTCACACTGACGTCAGAGAGCGCCTTGACGCCGCCGAAACTCTTGGATACATTTTTCAGCTCAATCGCCATCGTTATATCCTCTTTCCATCATTTTTTGCAGCTCTTCCAGCGAGAGGCCCAGCGCTCTGGCCTCCTTCGCCGTAGGCAGGGCGAGGTTTACATAAAAACTATCCCGCCGCTTTTGCAGCAGCTTCTCCCTCGCCCCCGACGCGACGAACATGCCGACGCCGCGCTTCTTGTACACAAGCCCCTCCTCAACGAGCAGGTTTATGCCCTTCAGCGCCGTCGCGGGATTTATCTTCAGCGCCGCGGAGTATTCCGTGATGGAGGGTATCTGCCCCTCCTCCGGAAAGGCGCCGGAGATTATCCCGTCCTCCAGCATCTCCGCCAGCTGAAGGAATATCGGTCTGGACTCGTCAAAGCCCGCCACGTGCTCACCTCCTGGTCTGTCGGTTAGTTACTTGAGTAATTAACTAACTGTGGCTGCAATATACCATGCCCCGGGGCGTTTGTCAAGGGGGATTTTTCTGCGGCAAAAAACTTTTCAGACGCTTTACGAGCGGTGCGGGATATAGTACAATGATACGATCAAGAAACGGGGTGTTTCGATGTCGGACTACATCATCCCCGCCGGCTACGGCGAGGCGGAGTACATTGACAAGAAGTCGCGCTTCATAGGCCAGGTGCAGCACGCGGAGAGCGAGGCGGAGGCCATGGCCTTTGTGGAGCAGATACGCAAAAAGCACGCGGACGCCACGCACAACGTCTGGGCCTACGTCCTGAACACCGGCGCGATGCGCTGGTCGGACGACGGGGAGCCGGGCGGCACCTCGGGCCAGCCGACGCTCAACGTCTTCCGCTCGGCGGGCGTCGTGGACGTCTGCTGCGTGGTCACGCGCTATTTCGGGGGCACCCTGCTCGGCTCCGGCGGGCTGGTGCGCGCCTACTCCAAGGCCGCGTCCATGGCCCTCGAGGCCGCCGGGCGCGCCCGCATGGCCGAGTGGAGCCTCGTGGAGACCGTCTGCGGCTACGCCCAGTACGAGCGCGTCAAGCGCCTGCTCGGCGACCTCGGCGCCGCGGACCTCGACTCCAGCTTCGGCGCGGACGTCTCCGTGAGCGCGCTCCTGCCCGCGGACACGGCCCAGCTCTTCTGCGACCGGCTCACCGACGTCACCGCGGGCAGCGCCAGGGGGCGCATATCCGGCAGCGTTTTCAGGCCGCAGAAAATTTTTTCGGAAAAATAGAGGGTTTTTGCGGCGAGCGCAGTATAAGGATAGTGTAAGCGAAAATCGTTGCGAAGGAGGTCAGGCCCATGAGCTGCCCAAGAGAGAACAGAGAACGGGCTGAGGAGCTGCTCGTCTGCTCCCGGGGCGTCCTCGCGCGCAGCAGCGCCGGGAGGCTCAGGCCCGAGCCCGAGTGCGAGCTGCGCACCTGCTTCCAGCGGGACATCGACCGCATCATCCACTGCAAGAGCTTCCGCCGCCTCAAGCACAAGACCCAGGTCTTTCTCCAGCCGGAGGGCGACCACTACCGCACCCGCCTCACGCACACGCTGGAGGTCGCCCGCATAGCCCGCACCATCTCGCGCGCGCTCATGCTAAACGAGGACCTCACCGAGGCCATCGCCCTGGGCCACGACCTCGGCCACACGCCCTTCGGCCACGCCGGAGAGCGTGCGCTAAACGACATCTTCCCCGGCGGCTTCCGCCACTACGAGCAGAGCCTGCGCGTCGTGGACCGGCTCGAGAAGGACGGCCGCGGCCTCAACCTCTGCAGCGAGACCCGCATCGGCATTTTGAACCACACCACCGGCATCCCGCGCGGCAGTCTCGAGGCCGACGTCGTCCGCCTCTCGGACCGCATCGCCTACATAAACCACGACCTGGACGACGCCGAGCGCGCCGGTATCCTCGCCCCGGGCGACGAGCCCGAGATAATCCGCGAACGCCTCGGCGAGCGCAACAGCGAGCGCATAAACTCCATCGTCACCGACGTCATCGAGACCAGCGCCGAGCTCGATGTCATCCTCATGTCCCCGGATATCACCGAGGCCGTGCAGGTCTTCACCGACTTCATGTACGCCGAGGTCTATAAAAACCCCGTCGCCAAGGGCGAGGAGAGCAAGGTAGGGAATATCCTTTACAGCATATGGGAATATTATGTCAACCACCCCGAGAAGCTCCCGGCGGACTACCGCGCCATCGCGGACGAGGAGGGCATAGAGCGCGCGGCGACGGACTATGTCTCGGGCATGACGGACAAGTATGTGATGGACGTCTACTACGACCTGTTCATACCCAAGTCCTGGCAGGTACGCTGAGAAGGGAGGCGGGCTGATTGGCCTTTTCTCAGGACTTTTTGCAGGAGCTCGCCGACCGGAACCCCATCGAGGACGTGGTCGGCGAATACGTGGCGCTGACCAAGCGCAGCGGCCAGAACCTGTTCGGGCTCTGCCCCTTCCACAGCGAAAAGACGCCGTCGTTTTCGGTGTCGCCCTCGAAGCAGATATACCACTGCTTCGGCTGCGGCAAGGGCGGGAGCGTGATAAACTTCATAATGGAGATAGAGAACCTGAGCTTTCCGGAGGCGGTGGAGTTTCTGGCCCGCCGCGCCGGGATGAAGGTGCCGGAGCAGAACACCGACCCCGGCAGGCCGAAGCGGGAGCGCATGTACGCGCTCAACCGCGACGCGGCGAGGTTCTTCTACGAGCAGCTCTCGACCCCGGCGGGGGCGGCGGCGGTGGACTACATGCTCCGGCGCGGCATCACGCCCGCGACGGCGCGGCGCTTCGGCCTGGGCTGCGCGCCGGACACCTGGGAGTCGCTGACCTCGGCGATGAAGCAAAAGGGCTACACGGAGCGCGAGCTCTACGACGCGGGCCTGGTGCGCCGCGGCAGAAACGGCGGCGTGTACGACGCCTTCCGGAATCGCCTGATGTTCCCGGTCATCGACGTGCGCGGGAACGTCATCGCCTTCTCGGGCCGCATCCTCGGCGACGGGGAGCCGAAGTACCTCAACAGCCCCGAAACGCCGGTTTTTAGCAAAAGCCATAACTTATTCGGCCTGAATCTGGCTAAAAAGTCCAAATCCGGGTACATTATCCTCGTCGAGGGCAACATCGACGTCGTGTCCCTGCATCAGGCGGGGTTCGACAGCGCGGTGGCCTCGCTGGGCACGTCGCTGACGCCGGAGCAGGCGCGGCTGATCTCGCGGTACAAAAACGAGGTCGTCATCGCCTACGACGCGGACGCGGCGGGCCAGAAGGCCTCGCAGCGGGCGATAGGCATACTCGAGAAGCTGGAGCTGAAGGTCAGGGTGCTGACCGTCAAGGGCGCGAAGGACCCGGACGAGTTCATCAAGGCCAAGGGCGCGGAGGCGTTCCAGAACCTGCTCGCGGAGAGCGAGAACCACGTGGAATACCGGCTCGACGCGGTGAAGGCGAAGTACGACCTCGGCACGGACGAGGGCAAGGTGGGCTACCTCAAGGACGCGGCGGCGGTGCTCGCGGAGCTGCCGGACAGGGCGGCGCGCGAGGTGTACGCCATGCGCGCGGCGTCGCTGTGCGGCGTGTCGCCGGAGGCGGTGCAGGACGAGATAAAGCAGCTCCGCCGCCGGAAGGCGGCCTCGGCCCGGCGCAAGGACGAGCGCGAGCAGCTCCGGCCCGTGCGGATGAGCCAGCCGCAGGCCCAGGGCATAAGATACGAAAATCCCCGCTCCGCGGCGGCGGAGCAGGGCGTCATAAGGCTGCTGTATATCGACCCGGAGCTCTTCAGGAACGTCGAGCTCGGCGAGGGGGACTTCTCCTCCAAGGAGCTCTGGCAGATATACTCCGCGCTGAGGCGGCACGTGGACGGGGGCGGCAAGCTCTCGCCGGCGGCGCTGAGCGGGGAGCTGACAGCCGAGGAGGCCTCGCTCTTCACGAGCCTCATACAGAGCCCGGAGTCCGCGGCGAACGGCAAGCGGGCGCTGGCGGATTACATAGCCATCATGCGGGAGGGGCCACGTAATACGGCCTCCACGCCGGAGGAGCTCATGGAGCTGGCCGGCAGGATGAAAAAGACAAAGAGTTACGGAGGATGAGCCATGTCAGAGAATGAAAAGAAGGCCGCAGCGGCGGAGGCCACAGAGGTCAAGCACCAGAGCCGCAAGAGCGCGGCGGCCAAGACCGCCGAGGCGCCCGTGCCCGAGGACACCGAGCTGCTCGCGAAGCAGAAGGAGGAGAAGCTCAACGCCCTCATCGAGAAGGGCAAGAAGGCCGGAAAGCTCACCAGCAAGGAGCTGATGGACGTCCTCGACGACATGAACCTGGAGCCGGAGGAGCTGGACAAGTTCTACGACAAGCTCGAGAACCTGGGCATAGACACCTCGGGCGAGGACATACTGCCCCCGCTGGACGACGAGGCGCTGCCCGCGCTGGAGGAGCTGCAGGAGATAGAGGAGGTCACCGAGGAGGAGATAGCGGACACGGACGCGCTGGTGGACACCTTCTCCACCGACGACCCGGTGCGCATGTACCTCAAGGAGATAGGCAAGGTGCCGCTGCTGACGCCCGAGGAGGAGCAGGAGCTGGCCCGCCGCATGGCCGACGGCGACGAGGAGGCCAAGCGCCGCATGGCGGAGGCGAACCTGCGTCTGGTGGTGTCCATAGCCAAGCGCTATGTGGGCCGCGGCATGCTGTTCCTGGACCTCATACAGGAGGGCAACCTGGGCCTCATAAAGGCCGTGGACAAGTTCGACTACACGAAGGGCTACAAGTTCTCCACCTACGCCACGTGGTGGATACGCCAGGCGATAACCCGCGCGATAGCCGACCAGGCGAGGACCATACGCATCCCCGTGCACATGGTGGAGACCATAAACAAGGTCATCCGCGTGTCCCGCCAGCTGCTGCAGGAGCTGGGGCACGACCCCTCGGCGGAGGAGATAGCCGAGGAGATGGGCATGCCCGTGGACAAGGTGCGCGACATACTCAAGATAGCGCAGGAGCCGGTGAGCCTTGAGACGCCCATAGGCGAGGAGGAGGACAGCAACCTCGGCGACTTCATCCCCGACGAGGATGCCTCGGAGCCCTCGGAGGCCGCGAGCTTCTCGCTGCTGCGCGAGCAGCTGATGACCGTGCTCGACACGCTGACCCCGCGCGAGAAGAAGGTGCTGGAGCTCCGCTTCGGCATCGTGGACGGCCGCACCCGCACCCTTGAGGAGGTCGGCAAGGAGTTCAACGTCACCCGTGAGCGCATCCGTCAGATAGAGGCCAAGGCGCTCCGCAAGCTCCGCCACCCCAGCCGCTCCAAAAAGCTCCGCGACTTCTTGAACTGACCGTAAGTTTGAAGTTTTTTGCCCCGCTTTTTTTCAAAAAAGCGGGTGGAGTCCAGAGGCAACGCCTCTGGCCGCGCTCCGCTTAAGCGCGGAACCCCCTTGTGCTTCATAAAGATCAGGAAGGGGGTCCAAGGGGGAACCCTCGCCGGGGGTTCCCCCTTTTATTTTTCGCTGGTACGTGTGCGCCGATACGTTGGGAGGTTGTCGTTGCCCTGTCCTGCCATTCGACCCCATTTCTTTGGTGCTTGCCCAAAGAAACGGTGTCGAGCCGCCAAAGAAAAGCGCCTTTGAAGCCTCCACATCACCTTGGTGGGCCCACCCGCCTCTCCCATTCGGCTCTAAGCCCCAACGGGACAAATTGGTGCGTCAAGTTGGTTTGTACACGGTGGGTTGACCGGGCGCTCAAGTCAGCTTGACGCAGTCGGCTGTGATGTTGGGGCTTCGAGTCCGTGGGAGAGGCGGGCGGGACCCAACACCTCCCGTGGCGGCACCCATAAGCGCGTTTCTTTGGGGCTCCACCCCGTTTCTTTGCGCAAGAGCAAAGAAATGGGGTGGAATTGGCAGTTGGGGCCACAATCCACCTCCCAAGAAAACGGCGCACCCGTACAATCCCCCGACACCCACCAGCCCCCTCCCCCAAGTCGGGCGAGGAACGTCCCGCCCACCGAGGCAGCAGCGCTCACGCGGATGGTGGAGCCGCCGGGGTAAAAAAACGCCTTTCTTTGGCGGCTCGACACCGTTTCTTTGGGCAAGCACCAAAGAAATGGGGTCGAATGGCAGGGCAAGGTAACAACCACCGCCCAACGTATCGGCGCACATGCAGAAAGGCACAAAAAAACTCCGCTGCAAGAACAGCGGAGTTTTTTGTATAGGTGTTTGCCTGAAGGATTACTTCGTGGCCTCGACAGCCTTGGCATCGCCGGTGATCTCGCCCTTCGCCTGCTTGGCAAAGGTCTGGATACCGCTGATGCTGACGACGACGGCGAGGACGATGAGCGCCACGGCGAAGATGAGCTGGAACCAGATGGTCCAGTCAGCGCCGCCGGCCATGACGGAGTTGAGCCTCTGGGTAACGGTGATGACCAGAGAGGTCAGGGTCGCGATCATCATGAAGATCATGGGGATGAAGAACATCTTGTTGCTCTTGCCGATGTTGCCGAGCCAGCAGGCGACGGCCATGAGAGCCAGGCCGGCGAGGAGCTGGTTGGCGGCGCCGAACAGAGCCCAGATGGCGGTGACGTTGGCGTAGCCGAGGGAGCAGCCGATGGCGACAAGGATGATGGTGCCGACCACGGGCTTGGCAAGGAAGCCGCGGAAGCCGGGGATCTTGGAGGGATCCTCGCCCTCACGCACGAAGAGCTCGGTGAACATGTAGCGGCCCAGACGGGTGCCGGTGTCCAGGGAGGTCAGCGCGAAGACGGAGACGGCCAGGGTCAGCAGGGTGTAAACGGTGTTGAACAGCGGGTTGGAGAAGTCCGCCACGGTGCCGGTCATGTTGGCAACGAGGGTGGCAAGGCCGCCGGCGAAGATGGTCGGAGGAGAGCTCATGGTGAGGCCCAGGCTGTTCTCGCCGCCCTGAACGAGGTGCCACACGGTGGCGGCAGCGATCAGGGAGAGGATGGCCAGGATGCACTCGACGATCATGGCGCCGTAGCCGATGACCTTGGCGTCCTTCTCGGAGTTGATCTGCTTGGAGCTGGTGCCGGAGGCGACCAGGCTGTGGAAGCCGGAGATGGCGCCGCAGGCGACGGTGATGAACAGGGTCGGGAACAGGTAGCCGCTGCTGGACTGCCAGCCGGTGAAGGCCTCGAGCTCGAAGTTGCTGTTCCAGGAGCCGCCGAGGACGCCGACGAGGGCGAGGATCATCATGCCGTACAGCAGGAAGCTGGACAGGTAGTCACGGGGCTGGAGGAGTATCCAGACCGGGAGCAGGGAGGCCAGGGTGATGTACACGGCGATGAAGATTATCCAGGGGGTACGCGGCAGGTTGATGCCGACGTTCAGGCCGATGAAGGTGATGATGATGATGCCGATGACGCCGATGACGGTCGCGGGACCGACCTTGGCGCCCCTGCGGTAGACGAAGTAGCCGAAGATGATGGCTATGACGATGAACAGCAGGCTCGTGGTCGCCGTGGAGGCGTTGCCGGAGGCGTTGTCCATGCCCACGGTGATGAAGTCGTAGGGGTTGCCGTTGGCATCAACGGTGGACTGGAACGTACTGGCAACGACGGAGGTGAAGCTCGCGATAACGAGGATCAGGACCAGCAGCGCGAAGATGACGAACAGCTTGTAGGCCTTGGGGCCGATGTTGTCCTTGATGACCTCGCCGATGGAGCGGCCGCCGTGGCGGATGGAGGCGAACAGGGAGCCGAAGTCGTGCATGGCGCCGAAGAAGATACCGCCGATTACGACCCAGAGGAAGACGGGCAGCCAGCCGAAGACAGCCGCCTGGATGGGGCCGTTGATGGGGCCGGCGCCGGCGATGGACGAGAAGTGGTGGCCCATCAGGACGGCGGGGTTAGCAGGGACAAAGTCCTTGTTGTCATACTTGGTGTGCGCGGGGGTCGGACGGTCGGGATTTACGCCCCACTTCTTAGCCAGCCAGGAGCCGTAGAATATGTAGCCCAGGCCGAGAAGAACTATGCCGACAACCAGAATGAGAACTGCGGTCATACTTTTTCACTCCTTAACAATTTCCTGAAAAAACTCACAAGATTGCCGCCAGCTTTGTTTGTCTCGATCAACTCCTTTTCTAACTCTACGGCCGCGACCCTCAGGGCGACCCAGCCCTGGAGGCCAAACTTGAAGCTCTTGTAGAACTTCCGGCCGCGAATGATTTTCTGCGCTTCTGGATCTATTACATCCGCCACAAACAGTGCGATGATGTACGACTCTCGGTGCTCCGGATGGGGCTGCACGCGGGGCAGGCCGTCCTCCAGAGCGAAATCTATGCATCTGGACGCCGTCTCCGCGTCCAGGACAGGCACAGAGAAGATATAGGCATACTCGTTCGTCTCGGCTGCCCATATCTTCGCTTTCTTAACAAGTATATAACCCTCGCTCCGCACATGGAAGGCCGCGCTGTACAGCAGCGGCAGGCCCGTCCCCGCGTCGCCCTCGGTTATATCATAATAGTATTCGTAGGATTCCCGGAGCTTGTCAAGCAGTCCGGCTCTGTTCCAGGCCAAATAAAATGCACCGCGCTTTCAGTTCCGTTAATGAATTGTCAAATTTCAATACATATTATACCTCTGCACGCGAAAGAAATCAATACCAAATAAATTTTGATTATGTACATTTCTTGCTCAAATTGTACGGTTAAATTCAATCGATGTGCACAATGTATAATAATTTGAAAATAATTTGTGAACGATTGCCTCTCCCGGGCAACTCGGCTATTTACAATGGAGATATATTATTGTATCTTAATAGAAACAAAAAGACAGAAGATCGGCTCAGATGGTGATTAGGAATGGTCAAGAAGGACCCCGGCGCGCGGATGAGGCTCTGCGCGCCCTGTCTCTTTGGGCTGGAAGGCCCGCTCGGCAACGAGCTCAGACACATGGGAATGGATTCGGTCGCGCCCGAAAACGGGCGCGTGCTCTTTGAAACGGACGCCGCGGGCCTGGCCCGCGCAAACATAAGGTCGCGCTTTGCAGAGCGCATACTGCTCGAGCTCGGCGCCTTCCCCGCCCGCAGCTTTGACGAGCTCTTCGAGGGCGTGCGCGCCATACCGCTCGAGGACTGGCTGCCCCGGGACGCCGCCTTCCCCGTCAAGGGCTGGTCGCTGGAGTCCCAGCTCCACTCCGTGCCCGACTGCCAGAGCATCATAAAAAAGGCCGCCGCCGTCCGGCTCGGCGCCGCCTACGGGCTCTCGCACATGCCCGAGACCGGCGTGCTCTATCAGATGCAGTTTTCCATAATGAAGGACGAGGTCCGCATCTACCTCGACACCAGCGGCACCGGACTGCACAAGCGCGGCTACCGGCCCGCCCAGGTGGCGGCGCCCCTGCGCGAGACGCTCGCCGCCGCGATGGTGGACATCGCCGGCTACCGCGGCCGCGGCGACTTCTGCGACCCCTTCTGCGGCAGCGGCACGATAGCCATCGAGGCCGCCCTCGCCGCCAAGGGCCGCGCGCCGGGCATAAACCGCGGCTTCTCCGCCGAAAAATGGGCCTGCCTCCCCCGGAACATCTGGGACGACGAGCGCGAGGCCGCCCGGAGCCGCGAATATAACGGCAGCTACCGCATCTTCGCCTCCGACATCGACCCCAGGGCCGTGGAGATCTCCCGCGCCAACGCCAAGCGCGCCGGCGTGGAGGGCCTCATCGACTTCTCCGTCGCGGACGCGAGGGAGTTTTCCCGCGCCACGGAGCGGGGCGTCATCGTCACGAACCCGCCCTACGGCGAGAGGCTGATGGAAAAGCGCGAGGCCGAGCAGCTCTACGCCGACTTCGGCCGGGCGCTCGCCAAGGTCCCCGGCTGGGACCTCTATCTGCTCAGCTCCCACACGGAGCTCGAGCGCAGCCTGGGCCGCGCCGCCGACAAACGGCGCAGGCTCTACAACGGCATGATAAGATGTGAGCTTTACATATATAAAAATGGGGGAAGCCGCAGATGAAGCATCTCTTTATAGTCAACCCCGTCGCGGGCAAGCAGAAGCCGGAGGACAAGCTGCGGCTCATAAACGAGGCCATAGACCGCCTCCCCGCCGAGCAGCGCGAACGCGACAGCTTTGACATATACGTCACCGAGGCGCCCATGGACGCCTGCCGCCACATCCGCGAGACCGCGGCCGACGGCGCGGAGCTGCGCGTCTACGCCTGCGGCGGCGACGGCACGCTCAACGAGTGCGTGAACGGCGCGGCGGGCCTCCCCAACGCCGCCGTCACCCACTTCCCCTGCGGCACCGGCAACGACTTCATCAAGATGTTCGGCAAGGACAAGGACCGCTTCTTCGACCTCACGGAGCTCATAAACGGCGAGGTCCGCCCCATAGACGTCATAAAATGCAACGGCCGCTACAGCGTGAACATCTGCTCCATGGGCCTCGACGCCCGCGTGGGCACGGACGTGCACAAGTACAGCGGCATGCCCCTCGTCAGCGGCCCGGCGGGCTACGTAGTCTCCCTCGTCGCCAACTATATAAAGGGCATCACCACCACCATGACCGCCCGGACCGAGGGCCTCACCTGCGGGCCGGAGCTCAACCTCGTCTGCGTCTGCAACGGCCGCTTCTACGGCGGCGGCTTCAACCCCACCAACGACGCCCGGCCCGACGACGGCTACATGGACGTGCTCATCGTCTCCGGCGTCTCCCGCCTCACCATCGCCGGCGCGCTGATGAAATACACCACCGGCAAGTACCGCGCCTATCCGCAGTACATAACCTTCGTCCGCACCCGCCACCTCGAGATAGACGCCGCCGAGGACGAGGTCATCAACGTCGACGGCGAGGCGGAGTACGGCAAACACGTGGTCTTTGACCTCGTCCCCGGGGGCGTGAACTTCCTTTTCCCCAGAAATATGCCTTTTTTCAACTGATCCCGCGCCGGGCACACCGGCCCAGTCTCGATGTTAACAAAAAATTCTCAACTTTTTATATAATACTCCTTGACAATTTTCAGAATTGTGTTATGTTTATAAGCGGGTTAGCACTCAGGGTGTTTGAGTGCTAACCCGCTAAAGCTGTATTTAAATAAAACTTAGGAGGTAATATATAATGAAACTCACGCCTTTGGCCGACAGGGTCGTGCTCAAGCAGAAGGAAGCCGAGGAGAAGACCAAGAGCGGCATCATCCTCGCCTCTTCCGCGCAGGAGAAGCCCGAGCTCTATGAAGTCATCGAGGTTGGCCCCGGCGGAATGGTGGACGGCAACGAGGTCGTCATGTCCGTGAAGAAGGGCCAGACCGTGCTGGTCGGCAAGTACAGCGGCACCAAGGTCAAGATAGACGAGGAAGAGCTCACGATAGTCAAGCAGGGCGACATCCTTGCGATAGTTGAGTAATTGTTTGGAGGGAATTACAATGGCAAAGCAGATCATATATGGTGAAGAGGCCCGCAAGGCCATCGAGCGCGGCGTGAACCAGCTCGCCGACACCGTGAAGATAACCCTCGGCCCCAAGGGCAGGAACGTTGTCCTGGGCAAGAAGTTCGGCTCCCCGCTGATCACCAACGACGGCGTGACGATAGCCAAGGAGATAGAGCTTGAGGACCCGTTTGAGAACATGGGCGCCCAGCTCATCCGCGAGGTCTCTACCAAGACCAACGACGTGGCCGGTGACGGCACTACCTCCGCCACCCTGCTGGCCCAGAACATGATCCGCGAGGGTCTGAAGAACCTCGCCGCCGGCGCGAACCCGATGGTCATGCGCCGCGGCATCCAGAAGGCCACCGAGGCCGCTGTCGCCGAGATCCGCGCGAACAGCCAGCCGGTCTCCGGCAGCCAGGACATCGCCCGTGTCGGCACCATCTCCAGCGGCGACGAGCTCATCGGCCGCCTGATCGCCGAGGCCATGGAGAAGGTCAGCCAGAACGGCGTCATCACCGTTGAGGAGAGCAAGACCGCCGAGACCTACAGCGAGGTCGTCGAGGGCATGCAGTTCGACCGCGGCTACATCACCCCCTACATGGTCACCGACAACGAGAAGATGGAAGCCGTCATCGACGACGCCTGCATCCTCATCACCGACAAGAAGATCTCCAACATCCAGGAGATCCTGCCCCTGCTCGAGCAGATCGTGCAGGCCGGCAAGAAGCTGCTCATCATCGCCGAGGACGTTGAGGGCGAGGCTCTTGCCACCATCATTCTGAACAAGCTGCGCGGCACCTTCACCTGCGTGTGCGTCAAGGCCCCCGGCTTCGGCGACCGCCGCAAGGAGATGCTGCAGGATATCGCCATCCTGACCGGCGGCCAGGTCATCAGCTCCGACCTCGGCATGGAGCTCAAGGACGCCAACGTCCAGATGCTCGGCCGTGCCCGCCAGGTCAAGGTGACCAAGGAGAACACCATCATCGTCGACGGCGCCGGCGACAGCTCCGCCATCAAGGACCGCATCGCCCAGATCAACAACCAGATCGCCGTCACCACCAGCGACTACGACCGTGAGAAGCTGCAGGAGCGTCTCGCGAAGCTCTCCGGCGGCGTGGCCGTCATCAAGGTCGGCGCGGCCACCGAGACCGAGATGAAGGAGAAGAAGCTCCGCATCGAGGACGCGCTGAACGCCACCCGCGCGGCCGTTGAGGAAGGCATCGTGGCCGGCGGCGGCAGCGCCTACGTCATGGCCTCCAAGGCCGCGGCCAAGCTCGCCCGCAGCCTGAGCGGCGACGAGAAGACCGGCGCCGACATCGTTGCCAAGGCCCTGCTGGCCCCTATCTGCCAGATAGCCGCCAACGCCGGCGTCGAGGGCGCGGTCATCCTGGAGAAGGTCTCCGCCTCCCGCAGCGCCACCTTCGGCTACGACGCCGCCAACGACAAGTTCGGCGACATGATAGCCATGGGCATCGTGGACCCGACCAAGGTCTGCCGCAGCGCCATCGAGAACAGCGCCAGCGTCTCCGCCATGGTCCTCACCACCGAGAGCCTGGTCACGGACATCCCTGAGAAGGCCCCCGCGGCCCCTGCTGCTCCCGACATGGGCGGCATGTATTGATAAGAGACACGGTTTTGGGAGCCGGTGCCGCTGGCACCGGCTCCCCTTTTGTTTTGAACGGAGGCAGGCATGGAAAACGTTGAGATAAGGCGGGCCGTCCCCGGGGACGAGCCGGTGATACTGGGCTTCATCCGCGAGCTGGCGGAGTATGAGCACATGTCGGACGAGGTCGTGGCGACGGAGGAGCTGCTGCACGACTGGCTCTTTGAAAAGCGCGCGGCGGAGGTGCTCTTTGCCGTGGAGGACGGGAAGGAGGTCGGCTTCGCGCTGTTTTTCGGGAACTTCTCGACCTTCCTGGGCCGCGGCGGCATCTATCTGGAGGACCTCTTCGTGAAAAAGGAGCACCGCGGTCACGGCTATGGCCGCGCGCTGCTGCGCGCCCTGGCGCGCCTGGCCCTGGAGCGCGGCTGCGGCCGCCTGGAGTGGGCCTGCCTCGACTGGAACAGGCCGAGCATAGACTTCTACCTCTCCCTCGGCGCCGCCCCCCAGAGCGACTGGACCACCTACCGCCTCACCGACAAGACCCTCGAGGCCATGGCGAAATGAGAGCCGCCCCGGACAAAATGTCCGGGGCGGTTTTTTTACTTTTCACCGCGGTAGGGCTCGGTGTGTTTGGTGTTGACGGCCTCGCAGATGCGGCGGAGGCCCTCGGTGAGGGTGGCGCGGGGGCAGGCGAGGTTGAGGCGGATGAAGCAGTCCGAGTTCTGCACGAACATATTCCCGCCCTCGAGCAGGACGCCCGCACGGTAGGCGAAGAACATGGGCAGGTCCTCGTCCGGCGCGAAGTACTCGCCAAGGTCCACCCAGGCGAGGTAGGTCGCCTCCGAGACGCGGTATCTCGCCCGCGGCAGGTGCTCCGCGAGGTACTCGCCCACGAGGGCGAAGTTTCCGTCGAGGTACTCCTGCAGCTCGCAGAGCCAGGGCTCGCCCTTTTCATAGGCCGCCTGTGCGCCGGCTATGCTCAGGGGGTTGTCAAAGTTGTAGTGCCGCTCGAGCCAGACCTTGCGCAAGCCCTCGTCGCGGATGAGGATGTTCGAGAGCATCAGGCCCGCCATGTTGAAGGTCTTGCTCGGGGCCATGCAGGTGACGAGGCGGCCGTAGTCCGGCATGATTTTGCCGAGCGGCGTGTGCGTCCGGCCGCGGCGCAGCAGGTCGCAGTGTATCTCGTCCGAGATGACCCACATGCTGTGCCGCTCGAGTATCTCCGCCAGGCGCTCGAGCTCCCCGGCGCTCCAGACCCGTCCGCTGGGGTTGTGCGGGTTGCAGTGGATGAAGAGCGTGGTCTTTTCGTCGGCGCACTTGCGCTCGAAGTCGTCCCAGTCGATGGTGTAGTACCCGTCCGTGTTGATGAGGTCGGAGCAGACGTATTCGCGGCGGCTGTGGTCGGCGGCGTATTTGAAATAGGCGTAGGACGGGGTCAGGAACAGCACCCGCTCGTCCGGGGCGCAGATGTACTCCACCAGCTCGAAGAGCGCGGGGATGACGCCGTTGGACATGACCAGCTCCCGCTTGGGGAACTCCCAGCCGTAGCGGCGGCGGCACCAGGCGGCAAAGGCCTCGTAATAGCTGTTTTCAAAGACCCGCGTGTAGCCGAAAATGCGCTTGTCCAGCCGCTCGCGTATGCCGTCGATGACCACGTCCGGCGTGGCGAACTCCATGTCCGCCACCCACATGCGGATGAACTCCTCGTCCCTGTACGGGAACACCATGCTCTCGTCCGCGTGGAAGATGTAGTCGCGGAATCCGTCCGTGTTCATGGCGTTTGTGTGGCGGCGGTCGATTATCTCGTCAAAATTGTACATGGGCAGACCTCCTCAGGCAGTTTTTTCGCGTTTCTGAGCCCATCATAACACGCCGAAACGCCTCTTTCAATTCTTTCCGCCTCCGGCGTTGACAGCTGGTAGTCCGGTGGTAAAATGGCAGACAAAGGAGAGGTTGGAATGAAAAAGAAATTTTACCGAAGATGGTGGTTCTGGCTCATAATCGTGCTGCTCGTAATCGGCGCCATAGGCAGCTCCAAAGACGACGCCCGGGAGCCCGCGGAGAGCCCCGCGTCCATCGTGAGCGCCGAGCCCGAATCCACGCCCACCCCGACGCCTACGCCTGAGCCTACGCCCACGCCCACTCCGACGCCGACGCCTACCCCGACACCTGCCCCGACGCCCACGCCCGCGCAGACGGTCTCCGGCGGCGGAAACACCGGCTCCGGCCAGTCTCAGTCCGGCAGCGTTTCCGGCGGCGGCTCCTCTGATGCTTCCGGCAGTGTGTCCGGCGGGACTTCGTCCTCCGGCGGCGGCACGTCGTCGGGTTCGTCCTCGGGCACTTCGTCCGGCGGCTGGGATGACGGCGGCGGGTCCGACAGTGGCAGTACCGGCAGCGGCGTGATGGTCTGGATACCGAACTCCGGCTCCAAATATCACAGCTACTCCGGCTGCAGCGGCATGGTCAACCCCACGCAGGTCACCATGGAGCAGGCCATAGCCTGGGGCTACGAGGCCTGCAAAAACTGCTGGTGACGCGGCTTGCCGCATCGGCGCGGCTGTGGTAAACTTGCGCTGATAACTTCTGCAAGGGGGAAGCGCCATGCTGGCCTATACATATGTCGAGCGCGGAAAGTTCGCGCTGCTCGAAAAGCCCAGGCCCGTGCTGCTCGACGGCCGGGACGCCATAGTCCGCGTCACGCTCGCGAGCATCTGCACCAGCGACCTGCACATAAAACACGGCTCCGTGCCGCGCGCCGTGCCCGGCGTCACCGTGGGTCACGAGATGGTGGGCGTCGTGGAGGCCGTGGGGCCCGACGTGCGCAAGGTCCGGCCCGGCGACAGGGTCACCGTGAACGTGGAGACCTTCTGCGGCGAGTGCTTCTTCTGCAAGAACGGCTGGGTCAACAACTGCACCGACCCCAACGGCGGCTGGGCGCTAGGCTGCCGCATAGACGGCGGCCAGGCCGAATACGTCCGCGTCCCCTACGCCGACTGCGGGCTCGACCGCATCCCCGACGGCGTCAGCGACGTGCAGGCCCTGCTCGTGGGCGACCTGCTGGCCACCGGCTACTGGGCGGCGGACATCTCCGAGGTCAGGCCCGGGGACACGGCGCTCATCATCGGCGCGGGGCCGACGGGGCTCTGCACGCTCGAGTGCCTGCTGCTCAAGGGCCCCGGCCGGGTCATAGTCTGCGAGGCGGACGCGGCGCGGCGGGACTTCGTGCGCCGGCACTGGCCCGAGGTGCTGGTGACCGGCCCGGAGGGGCTGCGGGACTTCGTGCTCGCCCACAGCGCCCACGGCGGGGCCGACGTGGTGCTCGAGGTCGCGGGCACGCCCGAGAGCTTCCGCATGGCCTGGGACTGCGCGCGGCCCAACGCCGTGGTCACCGTCGTGGCGCTCTACGACGGGCCGCAGGTCCTGCCCCTGCCGGACATGTACGGCAAGAACCTCATCTTCAAGACCGGCGGCGTGGACGGCTGCCGCTGCCGCGAGACGCTCGAGCTCATCGCCGCGGGCAGGCTGGACACCACGCCGCTCATCACGCACACCTATCCCCTGCGCGACATCGCCGCGGCCTACGAGCTCTTTGAAAACCGCCGCGACGGCGTCATCAAGGTCGCGGTCGACTGCAGGGTCTGAGCCATGTTCGACCTCGACGTCTGGCTGGCGGACTATGTCCGCGTCATGCGCTCGGCCTTCGGCGGCCGGGTGCGCTTCATCGGCATACAGGGCAGCCGCGCCCGGGGCGAGGCGGCGGAGGGCAGCGACATAGACGTCGTGCTCATCCTCGACCGCCTGGACTTTGACGACCTGCGGCGCTGCCGCGAGGCGGCGGAGACCCTGCCGCACAGGGAGCTGCTCTGCGGCTTCGTCTCCGGCGCGGACGAGCTGCGCGGCTGGGACAAGGGCGAGCTCTTCGGCTTTTACCACGACACCCGCCCCGTCCTCGGGCGGCTGGAGGAGCTAATACCCGTCCCCGGCGCCGGGGACGCGCGGCGCGCTGTGCACTCCGGCGCCTGCGGCATCTACCACGCCTGCGCGCACAACTATCTGCACGAGCGCGACGCCGGGCTGCTCGCCGCCCTGCTCAAGACCTCGCGCTTCGTCCTGCGCGCACGCTGCTTTTGCGAGACGGGGCGGTATTTTTCGAGCCTCGACGAGCTCGCGGAGCGGCTCACCGGCGCGGACCGGGCGGTGCTGGAGCTCTCGCGCGGCGGCGCGGACTTTGAGGCGGCCTCGC
The DNA here is from genome assembly GCA_900545405.1 of uncultured Eubacteriales bacterium. GTDB lineage: Bacteria > Bacillota > Clostridia > Oscillospirales > Oscillospiraceae > Scatomorpha. Next base: position 19,008 of record UQYT01000037.1, read on the forward strand.
GGGTGCTGTATGACTGGGCCCGGGGGCTCATAGAGGAATACGCGATGTGACGAACGAGCCGGGGGCGCGCGCCTCCGGCTCGGTTTTTGCTCTTATTTGTCCGGCAGCCGCGCCATGAGGGCGTGGCCGTGCTCGCGCAGCCAGGCGCGGCGGGCCTGATAGTCCGGCAGCATGACTGCCACCTCGGCCCAGAAGCGCCCGGAGTGGTCCATGTGCCGCCGGTGGCAGAGCTCGTGGACGACTACGTAGTCGAGCACTTCCGGCGGGCAGAGCAGCAGCAGGCAGTTGAAGCTGAGGTCCCCCCTCGCCGAGCAGCTGCCCCAGCGCGTGCGCTGAAAGCGATAGCTGATGCGCCCAAAGCTCACGCCGAGCCGCCCGGCGAAGAATTCGACGCGCGCGGGGATGGTCTCTTTTGCGCGGCGGCGGAGCTCCTGCTGCTCCGCGTCCGTGAGCTTCGGCATGTCCGCGGCCGCGGCGAGGCGGCGGCGCGCCCGGGCGAGGTGCTCCTCTATCCAGCCCGCGCGCTCGGAGAGGAAGCGCGCTATCTCGCGCTGCGGCAGTCTCAGCGGCGCGCGCACTATGACGCGCAGGTCGCGGCTTATCTCCACGGACAGCGTCCGCCGCCTGCTGCGTATTATCTCGGGCGTATAGTCCAAGCCGCCTCCCCCCTTCCGCGGCCATGATAAGCCCCCGCTCAGCGCCTGTCAAGTCAAAAGCCCCGCCCGGATGGGCGAGGCTTTTTTCACTCTTTACCGGCCTGGTCGCGCTTGCGGAGGCGCTCGGCGCGGGCGAGGTTGTAGTTCATGGAGTAGTTGCGCAGGCACTCGTGGAGCATCAGCTCGGCCACGGCGGCGGCGCGCGCGGCGCCGGGGTCGTCCGCCGGGAGGGCCTTTTCTATGTCCGCGGCCCGGATGAGGCTCGCGGCCATGATGGCCTTGTCCTTCGCCAGAGCCGTCATCTCCGTCATCGCCTCGGCTATGTCCGCGGGCAGCTCCGGGTCCAGCGTGAAGCCCAGCTCGGTTATGATGTCCCGCCGGACGCCTATGCCCAGCCTTATGAACTCGTGCCCCGCCTCGTCGCGCATCACGCTCTCCGCGGCCGGGGCTTGCGGATACTCAGCCGCCATCTTTCGCTCCTCCTTGCTTCGGCTCCTGACACCGCTGCCTGTACTCTATCAGGCCGTCCATGTCCAGTATGCCTATGTATCTGCCCTGCAGGTCGATGAGCCCCAGGCCCTCCAGGTGGTGGAGCTCCTTGAGGCAGGTTATGCGGTTCATGAACAGCATGTCGGCCAGCTGGTTCTGCGTGACCTTCTCGTTGAGATATATCACGCCGCCCTGCACGTGGCTCCTGCGCGAGGCCATGACTATCAGCCAGTCGCTGACCAGCCAGCCGACGTTGTGGTTGGTGCTCTTGCGCAGGAGGTCCTGGCAGACCATGAGGTCGCGCGTGGACTGCGTCAGCACGGCGCGGGTGAAGTTGGCGTCGTTTTGCAGCAGCTTGCGCACCTTCTCCATGCTTATCGAGTACAGCGTGCTGGGCTCCCGCGCCTCGTAGCAAAAGGCGCAGGGCCGGTCGAAAACGGCGTAGCTGCACAGCAGCAGGTTGTTGCTGTTGTAAGCGTCGAATATCCGCCGGCGGCCCTTGACCGTCTCGTAGGCGATGACGTAGCCCTTTTCAAGGTAGTAGCAGGCGTCCACGTCCTCGCCCTGGGCGATGATTATCTCGCCCTTTTCAAACTCCAGCTGATATTTCTTCTTGCACAGCTTTCTGCACAGATAGCTCGCGTCGAGCTCCTTGTCCCTGCCGTCGAAGTAGCTGTCATTTCCCGAATACGTGCTTTTGGGCTCCATAGTCACACACCGCCAAGCCCCGTTCTGCGCCGTTTGCCGCGGAGCTTCATCAGGGGGTCGAATTTCTTGTGGTGGGCCCAGTCGAGCACGGTCTCGGCCCACTCGCGCAGCCGCGCCGCGGCCTCCGCCTCGGAGAGCTCTTCCAGGTCCAGGATCAGCGTGCCCTCGTCCGCCTCCAGGGCGGCGAGCATGCGGTCATACGCCTCGGCGTCCCCGGCGAGCTCGCGGGGGGCTATCGTGCCCACGAGGGGCAGGTCCTCGCCCAGCAGCTGACCGAGCTGCCCGGCGCAGTCCGCGTCGGCCAGCTCCGGCCCCAGCACGGGGTCCAGCCAGCCCATGTCCTTTTCGCGTATCTCGGCGAGCACGCGCCCAAAGCGCGCCGCGCTGTCCGTGTCCGCCGCGCCCGCCACGTCGAAGGGCAGCACGGCCGTGGCCGCCTGGCAGGGCTCCACGAGCCCCTTCACCCGGCTGCCGTCCGCGCGCTCGAGCTCCACGAGCGCCCAGCCGCCGGAGATGACGCGCAGGTCCGAAAGAGCGCGGATGAGCAGAGCGGTCGCGCCGCTCTGCTCCTTTCCCTTTAAAAATGCGCGAAATTCCATATCAGCCTCCCGAGATAGGCGCGCTGTGGAAGTTTTCCTTCATCCACTGCAGGTGCTTGACGTTCTCGTGCACCCGCTCGCACTCGTCGCTGCAGGTCTCGACCGCGGGGTCGGCGTTGTAGAACACCTTGCCGCAGACCGGGCAGGGCTTTATCGTCTTTTCCGCGAGCATCTTCTTGCAGGCGGACTCCAGCATGGTCTGCAGCGTCAGCGCGGCGAAGGGCTCCTCCACCATGCGGCCGTTGCGCGTGACCTGGGCGCGGTTGTAGAGCACGGCCAGCCAGTCGAGCCAGGCGCTGATGTTGGCGGCCTTCTCGCTGTACTCGCGGGAGAACACGCCGGCGTAGTTGTCCCCGGTGCGCCCCGTCGCGGCGAAGACGGCCTCGCTCATGTCCGCGCGCACGTCGGGCAGCGTGAGGTAGTTGTCCTCCTCCAGCGCGAGGCCCAGCAGCCCGAAGCGGCGGGCGAACTTCATGTTGCGGCCCATGACGTCGTGGTCGTCTAGGACGATGTTCATGAGCTCCGCCACGTTCCGCCCGAGCTTCACGGCCACGTCGTAGCACATGGGCACGGCGTTGGCGGCGGGCTTTATGCAGTCCATGCCGCGCTCGTCCTTCACTATATCATAGTCGCTGTATTTTATCCAATAGGTTGAATCCATTGAGAACCTCCAGTCACTTCCTGGACTGAGCCAGCTTTCCTTTCTCGCCCAGCTCGGGGATGAGCAGGCCCACGATGCCGCAGAGCACCAGGAACACATAGGCGGTGATAAAGACCACCGTGTAGTTGTTGCCGGCGGCGCTGGCGATTATGGTTGGCAGGGCGAAGGACATGATGCCGAGGGCGGTCTGGTTCATGCCCGCGGCGGTGCCGATGCTGTCGGGCTCAAAGTCGCCGGTGAGGGGCAGCAGCGGTATGCGCGTGAAGCTCACGCCCACGGAGCCGGAGCAGATCACGCCGCCTATGGCCATGAGCACATAGGTCCAGGCGCCGATCGGGAGCAGGTAGCCCAGCAGGTAGAAGGCGCCGCCCACGATGCAGATGAAGGCGTAGGGGATGTTTATCTTCCCGAGCTTGCCTATGACCGCGCCGGAGATTATGCCGCCGAGGATGAGGCAGAAGTTGAGCACCGTGCCTATCGTGCTGGCCATCTCTATGGACGCGCCGCGCGCGGTGAAGGCCTGCGTTATGTACGTGTTGATGAGCAGCGAGGCGCCGACGGCGAAGCCGGTGCAGAACATTACCTTCCAGAGGTTCTTGCTCTTGAGCACCTTGGCGAAGCCGCCCTTGTTCGCCGCGGGGGCCGCGCCCTCGGGCATCGGAGCCGCCTCGGGCTCCTTGACGACGAGCACCCAGCCGACGAGCAGCACCGCGCCGAGTATGGCCACGCCGGTGAAGGCGGCCTCGAGGCTCGGATAGGCGTTGCCGGTGGCGAAGGCGAGGGTCGTGCCGAGTCCGCCCGCCGCGCCGAAGAAGCCCATGGCCAGCGGCATCTCCTCAGGCCGGAACACTATGCCGACCATCTTGGGCCCGACTATGGTTATCGGCAGCAGGAAGGTGCCGATGAGCACCGTCGCGAGCAGGAGCTCGATATAGGTGTGGGCAAAGATGCGCCAGACCATGCAGGCCACGGTCAGCGCCAGGGTCAGGGCGGTGAAGAGCTTCACGCCCTTCCTGTCCAGCACGCGGCCCACGATTATGCTCAAAAACGCGCCGGGCAGGCAGCCTATGGTCGAGATCGCGGCCAGCTCGCCCTCGTCGATGTTGAATTTGGAGAGCGTATCCAGCGCGCGGACAGCGAAGATCATGTTGGAATAGTAGAGTATGGCCGTGCCGAGCATCAGTATCGCCAGCACCGTCCACTTGTATGCACTGCTGCGTTTCATAAGATATCTACCCCATTTTCAGCTGTGAGCAGGCGGCAGAACCTTGCCGCCTGCTCAGAATGTGGTTTATTTACTTGCTGATGCCCTCCAGGAAGCGCTTGACCATGACGCGGACCTCCTGGATCTTGTACTCGTTGTTGCGGATGGGCAGGGCGCCCTCGACGGAGAGCTCCGCGGCCTTGGCGATGACCTCGTCGGTCAGCTCCTTGCCCGCGAGGTACTCCTCGACCTTGGTGAGCTCCACCGGCACGGGGGCGACGCCGCCGAGCACGAGGCGGATGTCCTTGCCGCCGGCCTTGTAGCTCGTGGCGAGGGACACTATGGCGAAGTCGAGGCTCTTGCGGATGCGGAACTTCTCGTAGTGGGTAACGGCCTCGGCGTCGGGCTTGACGACGATCTCCTTGACGATCTCGCCCGGCTCGAGCTGGTCCTTGGTGTCGAGGTGCTCGGTGAAGAACTCGGCGGCCTTTATCGTGCGCTTGGTGGTCACGATGTCGGCGTCGAGCAGCAGCAGCGCGGGGCTGATGTCGCTGGCGTTGACGGAGTAGCAGCCGCAGTTCATGCAGCGCCTGGCCTCGGCCTCGGCGGCCTCC
>UQYT01000038.1 GCA_900545405.1 uncultured Eubacteriales bacterium
TGCCCAAAGAAACGGTGTCGAGCCGCCAAAGAAAAGCGCTTTTTTACCCCGGTGGCTCCACCATCCGCGTGAGCGCTACCTGTAGGTAGTAGGAACGTTCCTCGCCCGACTTGGGGCTGGGGGCTGATGGGATTTTTTGGTGCGCACGCACAAGCGTAAAGAAAAAGGGGAACCCTTTTTACGGGTTCCCCATGAAGTCTTTGAAAATACGGCGAGACTGCTAAGCTTGGGGCGGGTCGTCGGAGTCGTCGTCCTTGACCCACTGCTCCTCGATGCGCTTCTGGCGGCGTTTGAGGGCCAGGTGCTGTCTCTCGCGGACGCGGTCGGAGAGGCGCTCCCAGGCCTCCGGGCCGGCGTCCCAGCGCAGCCACAGCCAGCCGCGCCGCAGCTGGCGCACTATCAGCCACACCGCGCAGATGACCGGCAGCAGCGCCGTCAGCACGATGGCTATCAGCAGCGCCGCAAGTGTGTCCTCCGTCAGGCGCGCCGCGTTCTCCCAGTACGGGAACGCCACTCCCGCCGTCTGCATCGACCGCGTGCCGTAGGCGCGCACGACCTTCAATATGCTCAGCGGGCTGAACCGGCCCGTGTTCTGCACCACCTGCGCACCCTGGAAGCCCTCGGTTGCGAGGCCAAGCGTGAAGCCCGAGATGGGCTCTGCGCACACAAGCTCGTAGCAGCTCACGCCGCCGCTCCCCGTTCCCAGCAGGCTCTGGAGGGCGTCCAGGTGCAGGAAAACCTGACCCGTTGTCGCCGTGTAGCTCTTCTCGGTGGACTTGTCGCTCTCGATGGCGACCACGCCCGCGACCACGAAGGGCTTGTTGTTGATGACCACCGTCATGCCCGCGAGGTCGTAGCTGCCGAAGATCTGCCAGGCCAGCTTCTCGTCGAGCACCACGCGGTCGTGCATCAGGTCGTTCTCGTCAAAGTAGCCGCCGGAGCGCAGCGTCAGCTGGTGGAAACTGAACCAGTCCCCGCCCACGCCCGTGGCCGCGACGGTGGCCTTGCCCTTGTTGCCCTCCACCGTCAGCTCGCCGGAGCCGCTGTAAGCGTCCTGCCACAGCGGCGGCGCGCCGTCCTTGGCCTCCAGCGACACGTCCAGCAGTTTGCCGTTTATCGTGGAGCGGAAGGTGTATATGTCCGCGATGCTCTTCTCCTTCCCTACCGGGAAAAACACGGAGACCTGGGCATAGCGCTGCTCGCCCTCGCCCTCGTAGCGCTCCGCCGCCTGCTGGGTCAGCAGCTGGCCCGAGCGCGCCGAGTAGACAAAGCACAGCACGCAGCAGGCCGCGGTCAGCGCGAGGCAGACGATCAGCAGCGCGATCTTGCCGCGGCTGAGCTGCGGCCGCCGCAGGCGCACGGCGGGGAGGTTTATTTTCGGCTTTGTTATGCTCTTTTTCTGCTTAAGTCCGCTTATCTTCATCCCTTATCAGTCCGGAAGGCGCACGAGCATGCCGTCCTCGACCGGCTTAGTCGCCGTGGTGAGGACCATGTCGTAGGCCGAGAGGCCGCCGGAGACGGCCGTGTTCACGTCGTCCTTTGCAAGCTCGGTCACGTCCACGCGGGTCGCGACGAAGCGGTTGCCGAGCGGGCTGCTCTTCGCCACGATGACCAGCACGAAGCTGCCGTTGGAGTCCGAGCGGATGGCGCTGTTCGGCACGATGGTGTCGTAATTCTGGCTGCGCTGGCCGATCGAGATGGACACCTGCGTGCCGCTCTCGATCTCGCTGCCGGTGACGTCGAACACCAGCTGCTTGCCGGGAGCGCTGCCCTGCTGGCTCTGGGTGTCCGAGCGGATGCCCACCAGCTTGCCCTGCATGTCGGATCCGCCCCAGTAGCCCGTGGTGATCTCCGCCGCGTCGCCTATCGTGACCTTCTGGGCCTGCTCATTGGTGACGCTCATGGACACGGTGTAGCCGCGGTCCGGGACCTCGATGGTCATGACGGCGTTGGCCGGGTCGGTGTTGTTGCCGGCGGAGACATTGATGTCCTTGACCACGCCGTTGACCTCGGAGACGATCTGGCCGCCGGTGACGTTGCCGTTTTCGTCCTTCTGGCCGCCGCTGAGCTGGGCGATCTGGTCTTTGAGGTTCTGTATCTGCTTGGCCATGCGGGAGAGCTCCAGGTTGTCCAGCTTGGAGGTCTTGACCAGGGTCTCGAGTGCGGTCTCGGCGCTCACGACCTCGTCCTTCGCCGCGTCGTAGGTGGTCTTTTTGGCGCTGATCTCGTCGTACTCAGCCTTCATGTCCTCCATATAGCGCTGGGCCTCTTTGACCCTCTGGTTGAGCTCCGCGTTCTGCGGCTGCGCCTGCTTGAGGGCCTTGTCATAGGCCTCCACGGCCTTGTTGTAGGCCGTTTCGGCATCGCTTACGGCCTTATAGCCATTGGATATCGTTGCAAGGTCTGTGCTCGGGAGTTTCTTGTAAGAGTCCCAGTTCGCATAGCTGTCCTTCGCAATGTTGATACCGAGGTTGGACTGTTCCTGGGCAAGATTGGGATTGCTTGCACCGTCTCCGAAGTAATACTCCACAGAGATGTCCTTCTTCTCGCCAAAGGTTGCGGCAATGGCGTCCATGAGCGCGGTTTTGTCGTAGCGGTTGTTTGTACTGGTCATGGCCAGCTGCTCAATGAACTTGTTCTCGTACTCATATCTGGCCTTTGCGGTGTCCATGGCCAGCTTGGCCTCGTTTGCGGCGGTCTTGAGGGAATCGAGGGAGTCGGCGCCGGTGCCTTCGACGTAGCCGCCGGCGGCCTCGAGCTGGTCGGAGAGGCGCTGGTGCTCGTCCTGGGCGGCCTCGTAGCGCAGCTTGGCGAGCTCGACCTCCTCCGCCGTGCAGACGTTGGCGTCGCGCTTGGCTATGGCCTCCTGCAGCTTCTCCTGCGCGCGGGTGACCTCGCTGCTGCCGCCGCCCATGTTGATGAGCTTCTGCTGGTAGGAGTACTGCGCGTCGTCCAGCTGGGTCTGGAGGTCCTTGAGCTCGCTGCCCTCGCCCGCGGCGAGGAGTATCAGCACGTCGCCCACCTTGACCTGCTGCCCGCGCGAAACGAGCACGGACTGCACCTTGCGCGAGGTGCTGGTCTTGACCTCATAGGTCTCCTTGGCCGAAATTGTGCCGGTGCCGCGGATCTGGGTCGTGATGGCGCCGGACTGGACATACTGCACCGCCGCCTCGGGCAGGGAGGCGTTCATTATCGTGTTGGAGAAAAAAGTCAGAACGAGCATGACCGCCAAAAATATGATGGCGACGTTCTTGACCCAGCCCCTGTTTTTGACTTTCTGCTCAGTCATCTTGCAATTTCCTCCGTCTTTCGTATAGCTTCATGGGCTCAACCCTTTACCGAGCCCTGGGTGGCGATGCCTTCGACCAGGTATTCCTCGCCGTGGAGGAACAGCAGCAGCGTGGGCACCATGTATATCGTGGCTATGGCGAAGGCCAGGCCGACCTCGCCGGTGTTTATCGTGGAGAGGTACACGGAGAGCGGCTGCTTCTCGGCGTCGGGCAGCAGAACTATCGGCTGCTCGACCATGTTCCAATAGTCGATAAACACGAGTATCGCGATGGAATACAGCGCCGCGCGGCACTGGGGCATGCAGACCCGGGAGAACACCTGCCACTCGCCCGCGCCGTCGATCTTGGCGGCCTCTATGAGCGAGTACGGTATTCTGCGCATGAACTTGGTGAGCAGGAACACCGAGAAGGGCGCGAAGGCGCCCGGCAGGACTATGGCCCAGCGGGTATTGAGGATGTGCAGCCACTGGGAGACGAGGTAGTTCGGCACCAGCGTGACCTGATAGGGCATCAGCATGAGGATGACGTAGAAGAAGAATATCGCCGCCCTCACCTTGCCGCGCCAGCGCGTGAAGCCGTAGGCCGCTATGGAGGCTATGGCCACCTGGAACACCACGATGGGCACGACCAGGATGACCGAGTTCCAGAACTTGAGCAGGTAGTCCGGGCTCTTCAAAAGCACGGTTATGTACTGGTCAAGCGAGACCTTGTCCGGGATGAACTTGAGGTTGACCTTCTCGGAGATGTAGGTCTTGCCGCCGGTGGAGGCGGCGTTCTGGAAGATGACGCCGTAGTTTGCGCTTATCTCCGACTGCGTCATGAAGGAGTTCGAGATGGTCAGCAGCGTGGGCAGCAGGAAGACGACCGCCATCACGGCGCAGACGACGAAGATGACGCCGCGGGAGAAGTATTTCTTTTTCCTCATCCCTCCACGTCCTTTCCGAACCAGTCCTCAACCTTGAACAGGACGGCGATGATGACGACCATGGCAATGGCCATGACCACCGCGGCGGAGGACATCTTCTGAAAGTCCAGGGAGTTGAAGGTGTTGTTCATGAAGTGCTGAAGCATGTACAAGCTGCTCACCGGGTAGCCGCCCGTCATGAGATACACCTCGCGGAAGACCTTGAAGGAGCTGATGAGCGAGAGTATCGTGACGAAGAGCACCGTCGGCGAGAGGTAGCGCAGCTTGATCGCGAAGAACTTGTACGTCTCGCTCGCGCCCTCGACATCCGCGACCTCGAGCAGCTCCCGCGGGATGTTCGCCAGCGAGGACATGAAGAGGATCATGTTGTAACCGAGGTTCTTCCAGAGGAAGAGCGTGAGTATGACGATCTGGCCGTATTCGGACTTTATCCAGTCTATCTTGGCGATGCCGAAGAGGGCCGTGAACTCGTTTATGACGCCGTTGTTGCTGAAGAGCACCTGCCAGATGAGCACTACGGAGGCCACGGGGACCATCATGGGGCTCAGGAAGAAGGTGCGGAACTGGCTCTTGAGCGGTATCCTCGCCTCCAGCAGCATGGCGAGCCCCAGCGAGAGGATGACCGCCAGCGGCACCGCGAGGGCCGAGAACGTGGCCGTGTTCTTGGCCGCGTCCCGGAAGGCCGAGTTCTGAAAGAGCGCGATGAAGTTGTCCAGGAACACAAACTCCGGATTTATGGAGTTGCGTATCACGGAGTAGTACACCACGACGCAGAAGGGCAGGACGAAGAAGATGAGGACCCCTAGCACGCTGGGGCCGATGAAACAGAGGCTCAACGCCAGATCTTTGAGCTTTCTGCTCCTGCGCTCCGCTGTCAGGCGCTCGTGCCTGCGTGCCAAGGATCTCATTCTCCTTCATCCCTCCCGGATCTTCTGGTTATGCTGTCTTTCTGTATTATACTACTTAGGACAGCAAAGCTCAACCTTAAATATCACAATTTGTGCGGTTTATTTCGACAAAATATACACTATCTTGTATCTATTTTGTTTCTTTAGTGTCACCTTTGCTCGTTGACGTAGATGGACACGCGGTTCTGGATAGTGGCGGCGACGTCCTGGGCGGTCTTTTCGCCGGAGAAGTAATAGGCCACTTCCTCGTTGATTATGTCGTTTATCTGGCTGGTGTTGTAGTCGGCGACCATGCTGGTATTGTTGATGAGGTCGGTGATGAGGTCGGCGTTCTCCTGGGTGAAGATTATCTCCTTCTCCTCGCCGGTGACCTGGTCGTAGCTGTAGTAGCTCTCGCCGACCATGCTCTGGATGTTCTCCTCACAGAGCTCGCGGTTGGTGCAGAAGCCGTAGGTGTAGTTCTCCTGGTACTCGCGGGTGAGCAGGGTGCGCACGAAGCTCCAGGCCGCGTCCTGATTCTCACAGGTGGAGGCTATGGCGAGGCCGGTGCCGTTCATGTTGAACACCGCGCCGGAGCCAGGCACGTCGGGGAAGCCCTTGAGGGCCATGTCGCCGTTGAACATCTCGGAGTAGTAGTTGTAGGAATACGGGTCGGAGAGCGAGAGCGTCACCAGCAGCTGGCGGCCTTCCTTGATGCGGTAGGCGTCGCTGTCCTCGTTGGTCCACTCGTGGTGCTCCCAGTCGAAGGTCTCGGGGAAGCGGTTGGCGAACTCCATGAGGGAGATGAAATCGTCGGAGTCGAAGCTGCACTCGCCGGTGGTCCAGTCCACGAAGCGGGAGAGGTTCAGCATGCAGATGCTGGAGAACACGTCGCTCCTGGTGGTGCCCAGGCTGAAGAGCTCGCAGCCCTCCGGCATCTGGTCGAGCGCGGCGTACATCTCGTCATAGGTCCAGCCGGGTTCGGTTCCGACGATGGAGGCCGGGCCGGCGATGGTGGTGATGTAGAAGCTGCTGGAGATCTCATAGAGCTTGCCGTCCTGGCTGAGCGCGTTGAACACGGGCTCCACCACGCCCGCGCGGCCGCCCAGCTCCTCGTCCGCGTCGATGAAGGGCCAGAGGTCCGCGAGCAGGCCCTTGGCGCCGAAGGTCTCGATGGGCAGGCCGTCGGTCAGCATGATGTCGGGCACCGCGCCGGAGCCTATCTCGGTGATGAGCTTGGTGTAGCCGGCGGAATAGTCGTCCTCGGTGTTGAACTCGGAGTAGTCGCGCACCTCGATGCGGTAGTCGCTGCTCTTGCGGTTGAAGTCGAGGATCTGGTTCTTGATGTCATAGCCCAGGTAGACGCAGGCGAGGGTCAGGGTGGTCTTCTGCGGCACCTGGTCGTAGGGGGTCTTGGTCAGGGTGATGAAATAGGTCGTCGCGCCGTCGCCGGTGTTGGAATACTCACTGGAGAGGCAGACGATGTTGCCCTCCTCGGTTATGTAGGGGGAGGTCAGGTTGTTGGAGTTCACGTCGCAGTTTATCCAGGTGACCAGCTTCTCCTCGCTGCCGTCGGCCAGCTTGTAGCCGTAGAAGCTCTCGCCCTTGTTGTAGCAGAAGTCGTAGCCGCCGCCGGAGGGACGGGCGCTGTAGGCGTCGGTGGGCAGGCTGGCCGTGGCCTCGCCGAGCTGCATCGCCGAGGTGTCCACGGGGCGCAGGTCGAAGGCTGCATAGTCCTCGCCGTAGACCAGGGCCGCGACGCTGCCGTCGCCGAGGGTGACGAAGTTCGAGATGCCGTTGGACAGGTCGGAGGTGTCTATGCTGCCCTTCAGGCTGCCGTCGGCGTTGAGGACGTAGATGGCGTTGCCGTTGGCCATGAGCACGGCCTCGCCCGTGCCGGAGACGGCAAAGGCGGAGACATAGAAGTAGTCCTCGCTCTCGATGAGGCTGGAGAGCTCCGCGCAGAACGTCTGAGCGCCGGAGGCGTCAAAGACGCGGAGGTTGTATTTTTCTACGTACTGATAGTCCATGGGCTGGCCGGACGTGTCCGGCGCAGGCGCGTCCACGGAGATGTCGCTGGAGGTCGCGGCCAGAGGCGCTCCGGTGGCGACAGGGGTGTCCTCCGCCGCGGTGTCGCCGCCGTCCCCGCCGTCCTCGCCGTAGACGGGGATGGAGTAATAGACGTTCTCAACAACGGCCACGCCGCCGTTGGGAACGGAACACAGGTTGTTTATCCAGAAACTGCCGCCCTCGGCCTCCTCGGGGAATTCGGGCGCGGTGTAGGCCTCCATGCGCTTGAAGTCCGTGCCGTCAAGGTTGACGGTGAACATGGCGGGCTCGGTGCGGGTGTAGGTGTACTCCTCCATGACGGGGTTGCCCTCCTCGTCGAGGATGGGGTTGCCGTTCTCGTCATAGCTCTGGTACTGCTCCACGATCTCCTCGCCTTCGACCTCGCCGGCGACGTAGATGAGGCCGCCGGAGACCACGGTGTTGTAGACATAGCCTATGTCGCTTCCCAGCTCCGTGTAGGTCGGGACGTAGGTGTATTCCGGCGTCTCGGTGTCGGTTTTGCCGTCTCCGCCTCCGCAGGCGGAGAGGAGGCCGAACACCATGGCCAGAGCCATGATAAGGCAGAGCGTTTTCTTCATTTTCATCTTCTTGTCCTCCATAACATATTGTCAGCCCAATTCACTGAAAAAGGCCGAAACTTGCCTGTTTAGCGCCGCGGCGGTCTCCTCGGCGGAGGCCTCCCCGGCAAAATACGGCGCGGCGGCCGTGTCTATGAGCTCCGCGAGCCCGGCGGGCAATGTCCTTGCGCAGGTGCCGGCGGCGTCTATCGCGCGGTAGAGCAGCGTGGCGTCTGCCTCGCTCATGCCGTCTCGCATCACGTGCGTGATTAGCGCGTCGAGCCGCTCCATCACTATGGGCAGCCCGGTCCCGCCCGAGGCCGCGTAGGCCTTGACCAGCTCGCGCACCAGCCGCCAGGCGGCGTCCGTGTGCGCGCAGCCGGAGCTTATCGCGAGCTCCGCGCCCGCGGCCTTTGCTGCCGTGAAGCCGCCCTCAGCCCCGGGCAGGCCCGTGAGCGCCGCGCCGGAAAAGAGCTCCGTGAGCCCCCAGGCCGCAGATGGGCTCCTCAGCTCGGTGCGCAGCAAAAGCTGCCGCCCGGCACGTATGCGCTCGCTGCTCTGCTCCCCCTCGGGCAGATAGTCCTCCGTGTCTGCTGCGCTCTCCGCAGGGAAGGCGGCGCAGAAGTCCAGCAGCGCGGCAAAGTCACCGCCGTCAAAGCGGCCCTTGCCCTCGGTCCAGTCTATGTACCGGTCCGGCTCCGCCCCGACCAGCGAGAGCAGCAGGCCCGGCCCCGTCGTGCCGTACTCGAAGAGCTCGCGCCCCGTGCCCCGCGCGGCGAGCGCGGCGTCGTAGCTCAGCGCCGCGTTCAGGCCCGCCGGGCCGAAGGCGGTCAGCACCGAAAAGCGCGTTGGAAGCGTGTAAAGCCCGCCGTCCGTCTCAAAGGCCGCGAGCACGGGCTTGACCAGCGCGCTTTTGAGCTCCGCGTCGCCCTCGAGCAGTGCGCCGAGTTCCGCGAGCCGCCCCCGCGCCGCCGCGGCGGCGGTGGAGACACCGGAGCAGTTTAGTATATCACCCGCCCTCCCGGCGAGGAGGTCGGCCTCGAAGCGGCGGCGGTCCTCCCCGGGCTCGGCGTCGCTGGAATAGCGCGAGTAGTCCCGAACCGTGACGCAATACTCAGTCTCCGCGCGGTTGAACTCCACTATGCAGCGGAGCGAGGTGTCGTCCAGGTCGAGGCAGGCGTAGGTCAGCGCAGTCCTGCGCGGGGCCTCGCTCTCCGGCGTGCGCTTGACGACGGTCATATAGGCCGCGGTGTTCTCGGAGCCGACGCAGACATAGCCGCTCTCAGTCTCGAAGGCGGCGCGGACGGAGCCGGGCAGGATGCCCATCGCCGCAAGGTCGAGCATCTCGGCGGTTATGCCGCCCGCGGGCTCCCAGCCGTAGAGCATGCAGCCGTCTATGTAGGCCGCGGCAAAGCCGCCCACGGCCCCGCAGGAGACGCCCGTCTCCCCCGTGCCGAGCAGCCGGAGCTCCGGTCCGTGCTTGCCCTCCGGGTCGAGGTAGTAGAAGCGCGCCTGGCCGTCAAAGCCCCTGCCGAAGACGTAGACGTTCCCGTCCCCGGCGAGGTAGAGGTCCTCCACGCGTGCGAGCTCGCGGTCATAGCGCAGCCAGTTTATGCGGCCCGCGGTGTCGCGCATGAGCAGTATATTGTTGGACGCGGCGGCGTATATCCGCCCCCGGGCGTCTATGGCGAAGTGTTCAACGGTGAAATAGCTCCAGCCGCCGCGGGAGTCGCCGTTGATGAGCGTGCGCGAGGCCTCGCTGCCGTCGGCGTTTAGCACGCGGACGAACTCGTCCTGCCGGTAGACTGCGTAGGGGTAGAGCGTTAAGTCGGAGCTGCTGGCGTATAGCGCGCCCTCTGCGCCGTAGCGCTCGGAGCAGAGCCGCTCTTCCGCCACGGCCAGCCTGCCTCCCGCCGTGACGGCGAGGCAAAGCGGCTTCGTCTCGCCGACACTGCCCGCAGGCAGGGCGGCGGGCGCGTAGCCCTCGAGCCTCCGGGGCGAGCCGCCCGAGGCGGGCACGGCGTAGATGCCCACGCCGCTCCCGCCCTCCGAGCCGAGGAAGTATATCTCCCCGCCCAGCATTACGGCGTTGCCCGTGAGCTCCACGTCCCCGAACTCGGTGCGCTCCGGCACCAGGACATACCGCCCCGGGCGCCGTTGCTCCGTCTTGCCGCAGGCCGAGAGCAGGCAGAGCGCCAGGATGAGCGAGATTATGCGTGTCTTTCTCTTCATATACCCCAGCACCCCCCGTGCGGGCTCTCAGCTTTGTTCGTTAAGATACTCCTCCACCCTCTGCTGCACCAGCCGCGCGGTCTCCTCCGCGGTGAGCTCGCCGCTGTAAAAGCCCTCGAGCGTCCCTGTGATGAGCTCCGCGGCCGGACAGGCCGGGTCAAGGTGATAATAGGTGCGCTCCGCGCCGCAGGTGTCCTCCGGCATGAACATTTTAAAGCAGCTCCGGATGCAGCTCCAGGCCCCGGCGGCGTCGGCGCAGTCCGCGTTGACCGCCCAGCAGCGCCCCGGCTCGCACCAGATCCCGCCGTCGGTGCCCGGCAGCCCGGTGAGGACCAGATTTTCGCCCAGTTCCTCGCGGTAGATGTCGAATTCCGGGGACTCGGCCAGTTGGAAGAGCGGCTCACCCTCAGGCGAGGTCTCCCAGTCGTATTCCTCGGGCAGCAGCAGCGCGAGTTTGAGCAGTCCGATGAAGCGCTCGCTCTCAAAGCTGCACGTGCCGCTCTCCCAGTCGATGAAGCTGTCGACCCCGCCTCCGAGGTCGTCGAAGACCCGGCTGCGGTCCAGCCCTGCGGGCAGTGTCCCCGCCCTCGCCGCGGCGAGCAGCTCGTCAAAGTCGAGGCTTTCCCCCGCCGTGCGGCGGTTCAGAGCGACGGCTCGGAACACCGAGTAATCCGGGAGATAATACATCCCGCCGCCGATGCGCAAGAGCTCCATGTACGCGGAGTACTCGGCGTCCCCCAGCTCCGGGTCGGCCTCGATGAAGCCGGAGAGGTCCGTGAGCGCCCCGCGCGCGGCGAGCTCGCGCACCGAGAGGCCGTCCGCCATGAAGATGTCCGGCGCCTCACCCTCGGCGAGGTCCCGGAGCAGCCGCGCCCGGCCCGGAGAATGGCTCCCGTCCACCTCCATGCCGTAGAGGTAGTCGCGCACGGCGATGCGGACGCTGTCGTTCTCGCGGTTGAAGCGCGCGATGGAGTCGAGCGGTTCCGAAAAGCGCGCGAGGTCATAGCCGCCCAGCGTAAGGCGCGTGCGCGTGTCCTGCGCGAGCCGCTCGGGATAAACGAGGACGAGATAACACTCCGGCTCCTCATAACAGCCGCTGTCGAGCGCCGCGATGCGCCCGTCCGGGAGCGTAGCCTCGCCCGCGATGTTCCCGTAGTCCACGCCGTATTCGACGAGGGTGTACTCGCTGCGGCGGAAGGCCGCGCTCTCTATCGGGGAGGCCTTGAGGGTGTCGGGGTCTATGGCGTAGTAGTTCTCTATGACCGGGTAATTCCAGCTGTCGAGGCCGAGCTGCAGCAACAGCAGCCTGCCCCCGTCCGCGTCTAGCCGGCACCAGCCCTGGACGCCGGGGTCCACGCTCCTGACCGGCTCCAGGTCGGCGGAGAGCTCCGTGATTCCGGCGCCGTCCGAGTAGAGATAGAGCCGCCCGTTCAGGCCGAGGTGGTTGAACTCCGTCGCGCCGGGGCAGAGCTCCGAGGCGCGGCGGAGTTTTTCGACGCTCCCGTCCTCGCCGACGAGGCAGAACGCAAACTCGCGCTCCTCATGCGGCGAATCCGCCCAGCTCACGCAGACGACAAGGCCGTTTTCCGTGGCGCACAGCCCGCAGATGTCGCCGGTGTCCGGCACGAGGCCCGTCTCCGGGTCGGTGAATACGAAGCGGACGCTGTCCGCCTCCCGCGTGTCAAGGTCGAAGGTCCAGAGTGTGCAGCCGGTGTTCCGCGCGTCGGAGATGTACCAGCAGCTCTCCCCGTCCGAGGCAAAATAGTGCGCGTCAACAAGCTCGCCGAGCTCGATGTACTCCACCAGCGGCTCACTCTCCGCCCTCTCCGTCTCCTCCGGCTCCGGGGCGGGGGCGGAGCAGGCGGTGAGGAGGCATAGCGCCAGGATTAGGGCGGCGGCGCGGCGGTTTTTCGGCATGTTCGTCCCTCCCTGCGGCGGCTCCGTGTCATTGGCTTTAATACAGACAGGATAACATCCCCGCCGCACACTGTCAATCTCACTTTAAGACGCTGCAGGAGCTGAAAGGTTCCTGAAAAACCGCCCTTTCGGCTGGAATAAACGCGCCGGATATGGTATAATCTATACGTCGAAAAGGAGCACATAATATTGACGCTGCGGAGGGGCGAAAAGTCTGAGGCCGCAGCAGGAAAATTATGTACTGAAAGGAAGGGTAAGCCATGGCGTGGGAAGAAAAGCGCGGCAAAGAGGAGCGCGGACCGGAGCAGGAGCGTGACCCAGGCAGAAACACAGGTCCCTTCACCCCCGATGGGGAATACGACTCCCTCGAGGCCTGGGCCGACGAGGAGGAGCGCTGAAAAAAAGAGTCATACTTCCCTCCCGGCGCGCATATGCTGTATATATGCCGCTTGTGGAGGTGAAGGAAAGTGCAGACGGACATAGACGACCTCATCTTCGCTGACTCCGACGCCGGACCCAGCGAAAAATAAAAGCCGCCCCGACCATGTTCAGGCCGGGGCGGCTCACTTTTTGTCCCTTACAGCTTCCAGATGTTCTCGGCGTACTCGCGGACGGCGCGGTCGGCGGCGAAGATGCCGCTCTCGGCGATGTTCACGAGGCCCATGCGGGCGAAGCCGCTGCGGTCGCGCACGGCCTCATAGAGCCGGTCGTGGCAGGCGACGTAGGAGGCGAAGTCGGCCAGCAGCATGTACTGGTCGCCGCCGTAGAGCAGGCTGCTCACGAGGTCGGCGTAGCTCTTGCCGTCGGCCAGGCCGGAGTTGAAGCGCTGCAGCACGCGGCGGAGCCTCGGGTCGCTCTCGGCAACGGAGTTCGGGTCGTAGCCGTGGCGCTTGCGCTCCTCGACCTCGTTGGCCCTCAGGCCGAAGAGGAACATGTTCTCGTCGCCCAGGCGCTCGTACATCTCGACGTTGGCACCGTCGAGCGTGCCGATGGTGACGGCGCCGTTCATCATGAGCTTCATGTTGCCGGTGCCGGAGGCCTCCTTGCCGGCGGTGGAGATCTGCTCGGACACCTGCGCGGCGGGCATGAGCTTCTCGGCCACGGAGACGCGGTAGTTCTCCAGGAAGAACACCTGCAGCCTGCCCTTGCAGACCGGGTCGGCGTTCACGTCGGCGGAGAGGGAGCAGATGAGCTCGATTATGCGCTTTGCGGTCTTGTAGCTCGCGGCGGCCTTGGCGCCGAACACGAAGGTGCGCGGCACGAAGTCCATATCCGGGTCGTCGTGCAGCCTATCCTGCAGGTGCGCTATGAGCATGGCGCACAGCAGCTGGCGCTTGTACTCGTGCAGGCGCTTGACCTGGACGTCCAGCACGGCGTCTGTGTTGAGCTCGAAGCCCTGGGTCTTCTTCATGTACTCGGCCAGCGCGGCCTTGTTGAAGCCCTTGATCTCCTGCAGGCGCATGAGCACCTCGGCGTCGTTTTCAAACCGGCGCAGGCCGATGAGCTCCTCGGGCTTTCTGAGGTAGCCCGGGCCGATGAGCTCGCGCACGAGGCTGTCGAGCTTGGGGTTGATCTGGGAGAGCCAGCGGCGGTGGTCGATGCCGTTGGTCACGTAGGTGAACTTCTCCGGCTCGAAGGAGTACACATCCGCGAAGAGGCTGTTCTTGAGGATGTCCCCGTGCAGGGCGGAGACGCCGTTTATCATGTAGCAGCCGGCGAGGCACATGTTGGCCATGTGGACCTTGCCGCCCTCTATGACGGCGTTGCGCGCGATCTTGGCGCCGTCGCCGCCGAACTTCTCGCTCAAGACGGCGCGCCAGCGGCGGTTTATCTCGCTGATGATCTCAAAGACGCGCGGCAGCAGGCTCTGCACCAGGCCCTGCGGCCAGGTCTCCAGCGCCTCGGACATGATGGTGTGGTTGGTGTAGGCCACGCAGTTCGACACGATGTTCCAGGCCTCGTCCCAGCCCAGGCCGTCCTCGTCCATGAAGATGCGCATGAGCTCGGGGATCATCAGCGTGGGGTGCGTGTCGTTTATGTGCACGACGTGGTGCTCGGCAAAGGAGCGCACGTCGCCCCACTGCTTGCGGTGCTGCTTCACTATGGTCTGCGCCGTGGCGGAGACGAAGAAGTACTGCTGCTTGAGGCGGAGGGTCTTGCCCTCCATGTGGTCGTCCGCGGGGTAGAGTACCTTGGTGATGACCTCGGCCAGGGTGCGCTGCTCCATGCTCTTGACATACTCGCCCTCGGAGAACTGGTACATGTCGAGGGAGTTGGGGCTGTGCGCCTCCCAGAGGCGGAGGGTGTTCACCTTGCCGCCGCCGTAGCCCGCGATGAGCATGTCGCGCGGGACGGCGAGGACCGTGGTGTAGTCCTTGAGCTCGGCGTGGCAGTTGCCGAAGTAGTCCCAGTTTTCCTCCACGCGGCCGCCGAAGCGGATCTCCACCGTGTCCTCATACCGCGGGATGAGCCAGCTCTCGGCGGAGCTCTTCCAGTTGTCGGCGGTCTCGGTCTGGCGGCCGTCCTCTATCTTCTGCTTGAAGATGCCGAGCTCGTAGCAGATGGAATAGCCCGTCGCCGCGATGCCCTCGGTGGCCATGGAGTCCATATAGCAGGCGGCGAGGCGGCCCAGACCGCCGTTGCCGAGGCCCGCGTCGGGCTCCGTCTCGAATATGTCGGAGGCGTTGCGGCCCATGTCCTCCAGAGCGCCCGTCAGCGCCTCGGCCACGCCGAGGTTATAGGCGTTCTTCATGAGGCTCCTGCCCATCAGGAACTCCATGGAGAGGTAGTGGACCTCCTTTTCCGGCTTCTCGGTCTTTTCGAAGGCCAGCAGCCGGCTCATTATCTCGCGTATGACCATGGCCGAGGCCTGGAACACCTGTTCGTCGGTGGCCTCGTCTCCGGTGACCGCAAAGTGTGCGCAGAGCTTATCTTCAAGCGCACCGCGCATCTCGTCCCTTGAAATCTGTCCTGTCGTCATAGGTTCTCCTGTCCGTTTACTTAGATTTTGCTCCCCTTAGGAACAACCAGGGGCAGCTTGGGGCTGCCCGCCAGCGTCACGCCGCCGTCCACCGTCACGTCCTTGTCGGAGATGATGTAGTTGAGCGTCGCGCCCGGGCCGATGATGGTGTCCTGCATGATGATGCAGTTTTTCAGCACCGCGCCCTGCTCTATGCGCACGCCGCGGAAGATGACGCAGTTTTCAAGCTCGCCCTCGATGAAGCAGCCGTCCGCCACCAGGCAGTTTTTCACCACCGCGCCGTCGCCATAATAGGTGGAGACGTCCGCGCGGCCCTTGGTGTGGACCGGCCGGTCCTCGGGGAAGAGCTCGCGCCGGTTCTTCGCGTCGAGCATATCCATGCTGGCCTCGTAATAGCCGGTGACGTCCGCTATGTTGACGGCGTAGCCCTCGTGCATGTAGACGTTGATGGTGCCGCCGGCCTCCATCAGTCCGCCGAGGCCGTCGCGGTGGAAGCGGCGGTTCATCGCGCTGTCGCAGCGCTCGAGCAGGTCGAGCAGCGTATCCCTTGACATTATATACGCCTCGAGCGCCGCGTAACCCGGTCCCGGGCCGCTGCGGCGGAAAAGAAGCTGCGTGGCGCGGCCGTTTTCGTCCGTAACAAAGCGGTGGTGAGTCCCTTCGGGCGTATTCGGCGTGCAGACCGCCGTCACGTCCGCTCCGGACTTGAGGTGGGCGGCCATGACCGCCGTGAGGTCCAGGTTCACGGCGAGGCTGCCGCGGACGAGGTAGATGTAGTCCTGCTTGATGTCCCTTATGTAGCCCTCGACGGCGAGCAGCGCGTCGATTACGCTGACATAGTCGCCGCGGCCGGCGCTCTGGCGGCCGAAGGGCGGGAGCAGGCGCAGTCCGCCGCGCTTGCGGCTCATGTCCCACTCCTTGCCGCTGCCGATGTGGTCGAGCAGCGACTGGTAATCCTGCTGCATGATGACGCCCACGTCGTGCACGCCGGCGTTCTGCAGCGAGGAGAGCGCGAAGTCTATCAGCCGGTAGCGCCCCGCAAAGGGCAGGGACGCCGAGGTGCGGCACGCGACCAGCTCGTTGAGTCCGGTCTCAGTGCGGTCCGCAAGAATCAGTCCGTGAAGATCGACCATCAGTCTCCGCCTCCTTCCCCGGCGGGCACGTTGTCATAGATCATGGCCCCCGCCTTTATGACCGCGCCGGCGCCGATCTCGATGCCGGGGCCGCAGGTGGCGACGTTCCAGCTCTCGGAGCCGTCCGGGTCGGTGCCGACCTTGGCGCCCGCGCGGACCTTTGTGTTCTCGCCGATGATGGCGTATTTTATCTCGGCCCCGTCCTCAACGACGGCGCCGGGCATGAGGATGCTGTACGTGACCGTGGCGCCCTTGCCCACGCGCACGGAGCTGGAGAGGACGCTGTTTTCGACCCGGCCCTCGATCTCGCAGCCCTCGGTGACTATGGAGTGGGATATCTTGCTGTCCGGCCCCGCATAGTGCGGCGGCTTGGTCGGACTCTTGGAGCGGATGGGCCAATCGGGGTCGTAGAGGTTGATGAGCGTGGGCGAGAGCATGTCCATGTTCGCATCCCAGAGGCTCACGATGGTGCCGACGTCGCGCCAGTAGCCCTGGAAGCGGTAGGGCCAGAGCTTCTGCCCGTCGGCGAGCATGGTGGGGATGATGTTCTTGCCGAAGTCCTTGGAGGAGTTCGGGTCAGCCTCGTCCCTTATGAGGTACTCGCGCAGTTTTTTCCAGTTGAAGATGTAGATGCCCATGGAGGCGAGGTCGCTCTTCGGCTGCTTGGGCTTCTCCTCAAACTCGTTGATGAAGCCGTCCTCACCCGTGGAGAGGATGCCGAAGCGGGAGGCCTCCTCCATAGAGACCTGGATGACCGCAATGGTGCAGTCCGCGCCGTGCTCCGTGTGTTCGCGCAGCATGTCGGAATAGTCCATCTTATAGATGTGGTCACCGGAGAGTATGAGCACGTTTTCCGGGTCATAGTTCTCGATGAAGCCGATGTTCTGATAGATGGCGTTGGCCGTGCCGGAGAACCAGGAGCCCTTCTCGCCCGCGCTCTGGTAGGGCGGCAGGATGAAAACGCCGCCGTCGGAGCTGTCGAGGTCGTAGGCCTGGCCGCTGCCTATGTAGCTGTTGAGCTGGAGCGGCCTGTACTGTGTGAGCACGCCGACCACGTCTATGCCGGAATTCGCGCAGTTGGAGAGCGGGAAGTCGATAATGCGGTACTTCCCGCCAAAGGGAACGCTGGGTTTTGCCACGTCCTTCGTGAGCGCGTAGAGCCTCGAGCCCTGCCCGCCCGCGAGGAGCATCGCAATGCATTTTCTGTTCACACATTTCCCCCCTGACGTTTTGGCTCCGCCCGGAGGCGCAGCCCCCGGACGATGCCTGGAATTGCTAGGCTTTGCGGTTGTATTTGCTCATGGCCCGTTCCGGGCCTTCTGTCACATAGCAGACGGCGGCCTGCGCGGCGCGCTCAACGGCGTCGGCCATCAGCTCCGCGTCCTTGCCCCTCGGCGTGCCGAGCACCCAGTCCGCCGTGTCGTAATCCGGGTGGGGCGGCTCGCCCACGCCCAGGCGGATGCGCGGGAACTGGTCCGTGCCCAGCGCGGCGATTATGCTCTTGAGCCCGTTGTGGCCCCCGGCGCTGCCGCCCGTCCGGATGCGCACCGAGCCCGGGGGCAGGGCCATCTCGTCCGAGAACACCAGCACCCGCTCCGGCGGGAGCTTGTAAAACTTCGCCGCGGGGCCCACGGCCTCGCCCGAGAGGTTCATCAGCGTCTGCGGGAGCATGAGCAGGACCTTGTGCCCGCTCACGTCCGCCGTGGCGGTCAGCGCCCGCCACCTTGCGCGGTTTATCTTCACGCCCAGGCTCTTCGAGAGCGCCTCGCCGACCATGAAGCCGGCGTTGTGCCGCGTCCCGGCGTACCTCGGCCCGGGATTGCCCAGGAACACGAAGAGCCACTCCGCGCCGCCCTTCGCTCCGAACAGCATATCAGTCGAAGAGCGAGGAGATGGAGACTTCCTCGTATATGCGCTCTATCGCCTCGGCGAAGATGGGCGCGACGGAGAGATAACGGATCTTGTCGCAGCGCGGCTTGTCCGCGGGGTACGGGATGGTGTCGAGCAGTATGAGCTCCTTGAGCGGGCTCTTCTCTATCCTCTCGAGCGCGGGGCCGGAGAGCACGCCGTGGGAAGCGCAGGCGTATATCTCCTTCGCGCCGCCGATCTCGACGAGGGCGTCCGCCGCGTGGCAGAGGCTGCCGGCGGTGTCGACCATGTCGTCGAGCAGTATGACGTTCTTGCCGCGCACGTCGCCTATTATATTCATGACCTCGGAGGAATTTGCCTTCTGGCGGCGCTTGTCCACGATGGCGAGGGGCATGTCCAGCTTCTGAGCAAAGGCGCGGGCGCGGGCCACGCTGCCGACGTCGGGAGAGACGACCATGAAGTCCTCATTGCCGCGGCCGAACTGCTTGAGATAGTGGTTGCCGAGGATGGGCGCGCCGAAGAGGTTGTCCACGGGGATGTCGAAGAAGCCCTGTATCTGGGCGGCGTGGAGGTCCATGGTGAGGACGCGGTCCGCGCCGGCCTCGGTTATGAGGTTGGCGACCAGCTTTGCGGAGATGGGGTCGCGGCTCTTGGCCTTGCGGTCCTGCCTCGCGTAGCCGAAGTACGGGATGACGGCGGTTATGCGGCCCGCGCTGGCGCGGCGCATGGCGTCTATCATGACGAGCAGCTCCATGAGGCTGTCGTTTACGGGCTTGCAGGTGGACTGGACTATAAAGGCGTCCGCGCCGCGCACGGGCTCCCTGAGCTCGAGCGAGACCTCCCCGTCCGCGAAGGCGGAGACTTTGCAGTCGCCGAGCTTCTTGCTCAGCCTGTCGCATATCGCCTGGGCGAGCGGAAGGTTGGAGTTGCCCGCGAATACCTTTACCTCTTTGCCGTGTGAGATCAATTTCATCGTCCTCTCTCTCGTGATGGGCCCTCGGCCCTTTCCGCTGACATTATACCAAATGCTCCGCCAAATTCATAGATGGTAAAAGAAGTTTTTTCTTTGACGGGCACGAGCTGCCAGCACGGGCGGGATTTTGGAGATTTGTTATTTACAAGCAGTGGAGTTATGGATATAATAGTAGGGCTAATTTTTTGGAAAGCGGTTGAAGATATGCTTGAATTTGAGGAATATAAGGTCAAACTGAACAACATCAAGCCCACGCTGGACGGTCTGGGCACGGCGCTCAAGCTCGACGACGCGAAGGCCGAGATAGCCGAGCTCGAGGCCGAGAGCGCCAAGGACGGCTTCTGGAACGACATCGACCGGAGCCAGAAGGTGCAAAAGCGCCTCAAGCAGCTCCAGCAGAAGTGCGAGAAATACGAAAAGCTCCGCTCCACCTGGGACGACCTCATGGTCATCTGCGAGATGGCGCTGGAGGAGAACGACGACTCCATGCTCGGCGAGCTGGAGGCGGACTACGCCAAGCTAGAGAGCGAGCTGGAGGCCATGCGCCTCTCCACGCTGCTCTCCGGCGAGTACGACGCGAACAACGCCATACTCTCCATCCACCCCGGCGCGGGCGGCACGGAGGCCCAGGACTGGGCGCAGATGCTCTACCGCATGTACACCCGCTGGGCCGAGCGCCACGGCTACACCTACACGCTCATGGACTGGCAGGACGGCGAGGAGGCGGGCATCAAGTCCGCCACCATCAAGATAGAGGGCGAGAACGCCTATGGCTACCTCAAGAGCGAGCACGGCGTGCACCGCCTCGTGCGCATCTCCCCCTTTGACGCCTCGGGCCGCCGCCAGACCAGCTTTGCCGCCGTCGAGGTCATGCCCGAGATAACCGACACCGGCGAGATAGAGCTGCGCGACGAGGACATCAAGATGGACGTGTTCCGCTCCTCCGGCGCGGGCGGGCAGAAGGTCAACAAGACCTCCTCCGCCGTCCGTCTCACGCACATCCCCACCGGCATCGTCGTCTCCAGTCAGGTCGAGCGCAGCCACTTCCAGAACCTCGAGAACTGCCGCGAGATGCTCCGCGCCAAGCTGGCCGAGATAAAGGAGCGCGAGCACCTCGAGAAGATAAGCGACATCAAGGGCGTCCAGATGAAGATAGACTTCGGCAGCGCCATCCGCTCCTACGTCTTCATGCCCTACACCCTCGCCAAGGACGCGAGGACGGGCTACGAGAACGGCAACATCAATGCCGTCATGGACGGAGATATCGACGGCTTCATCAACGCCTACCTTGCTATGAAAGCGGGCGAGTGACATCAACAAACTGCTTAAAACCCTGCTGGCGGTCGTGCTCTGCGCGTTCTTCGTGCTGATGGGCGGCAGCCTGCACTTCGGGGAGGCCGCAGCGGTGCAGCCGACGGACGGGCCCACGCGCCCGCCCTCCATGTCCGCCGAGGACGAGGGCGCCGACGCCCCCGCCGTGAGCGAAGAGCCCGACGCCTCCCCCAGCCCCGCCGCCGAGCCCGAGGTGTTCAACCTCAGCTTCATCGGCGACATCACGCCGGACGCCGTGCCATATTACCGCGGCTCCTCCGTCGCGTACCAGAACGTCGTCACCGCCGACAACCTCGGCTACGTCTTTGAAAAGACCGTGCAGTATTTCGAGGACGACGACTTCACGATGGCGAACTTCGAGTGCGTGCTCTCGAATTACGACGTGCCCGCGGACAAGAACTTCACCTTCCGCGCCCCGCCGGAGTATGTGGGCATCCTCACTTCCGGCAGCGTGGAGTTCGTGACGCTCGGCAACAACCACGTAGAGGACTACGGCGAGCAGGGCTATGCCGACACCAAGGCCACGCTGGACGATGCCGGGATAGGCTACGCGGGCCGCGACGAGTACACCATCTATGAGACGGAATCGGGCCTCAAGATAGGCGTATACGCCGTGTCCTTCGGCAAGGTCTCGCAGATACAGGCGGGCATCGCGGCGCTCAAGGAGGCCGGGGCCGAGTTCATCATCGCCGCCCTCCACTGGGGCGACGAGGGCTCCTACGACGTAAACAGCCTCCAGCTCGAGCAGGGCCACGCCGCCATCGACGCGGGCGCGGACGTGGTCTACGGCTCGCACCCGCACACGCTGCAGCCCATCGAGGTCTACAACGGCCACTACATATTCTACTCCATGGGCAACTGGTCCTTCGGCGGCAACACCAACCCGCGCGACAAGGACACGGTCATTGCCAAGCTCGAGGTCACGCGCGACACGGACGGCTCCGTCTCCGTGACGAACCTCACGCTCATCCCCTGCGCCTCCTCCGGCGTGGTGGACGGCAACAACTACCAGCCCGTGCCCTATGAGGAGGGCAGCGAGGAATATGAGCGCACCATCTCCAAGCTCGAGGGCAGCTTCACCGGCGCGAACCTCACCATCCCCTACGAATACGGCTTCAACGAATACTGATACCCGGGCGCGTGCCCGGAAGGAGATCCCAAAATGGATGCAGAAAAGATAAAACGCGGCGTCCGCCTGCTGCTCGAGGGCATGGGCGAGGACCCGCAGCGCGAGGGTCTCATAGAGACCCCGGACAGGATTGCGCGTATGTATGCGGAGCTCGCCGCGGGCTACACGGAGGACGCCGCGGAACACCTCGCAGTGCGCTTCCACGTTGAGGAGGGCGGCATCGTCCTCGAGAAAGACATCCGCTTTTATTCGATGTGCGAACACCACCTCCTCCCCTTCTACGGCACGGCGGCGGTGGCGTACATCCCGGACGGCGAGGTCGTGGGCCTGAGCAAGATCGCCCGCACGGTCGAGGTTTACGCCAGGCGGCTCCAGCTCCAGGAGCGCATGACGGCTCAGATTGCCGACGCCTTCATGGAAAACCTCAATCCGAAGGGCGTCATGGTCTATGTCGAGGCCGAGCACATGTGCATGACCATGCGTGGCATCAAAAAGCCCGGCTCCAAGACCGTGACATATGCCGCGCGCGGCGTGTTCGAGACGGATGCGGCGCTGCGGGAGAGCTTCTGGCACATGCTCGGCAGGTGAGATATGTTAATAGGAGATCGCAAATTCGATACGAAAAACGGCGTGTACGTCATGGGCATCCTGAACGTCACGCCGGATTCCTTTTCTGACGGCGGGCTCTGGACGGAGCGCGACGCCGCGCTCAGGCAGGCCGGGCGCATGGCCGAAGAGGGCGCGGCCATAATCGACATAGGCGGCGAGTCCACCCGCCCGGGCCACACGCCCGTGAGCGCCGAGGACGAGGCCGCGCGCGTGCTGCCCATAGTCGAGGCGGTGAAGCGCGAGACGGGCCTGCCCGTGTCCATAGACACGTACAAGGCCGAGGTGGCCCGCGCCGCGCTCGAAGCCGGGGCGGACATGGTGAACGACATCTGGGGCCTCCGCCGCGACGGCGGCGAGATGGCCGCGCTCATCGCCGGGACAGGCGCCGCCTGCTGCCTGATGCACAACCGCGCGCGGGCCGAGTACGCGGACTTCATGGCCGACATGCTCTCCGACCTGCGCGAGACGCTCGCCATAGCGGACCGCGCGGGCATTGCGCGCTCGAGCATCGTGCTCGACCCGGGCATAGGCTTCGGCAAGACCTATGAGCAGAACCTCATAGCGATGAACCGGCTCGACGAGCTGCTGGCCCTCGGCTGTCCCGTGCTGCTCGCGGCCTCGCGGAAGTCGGTCATCGGCCTGACGCTGGACCTCCCTGCCGATCAGCGGCTGGAGGGCACCATCGCCACAACGGTGGCGGGCGTACTGCGCGGCGCGGCCTTTGTGCGTGTGCACGACGTGAAGGAAAATCTCCGCGCGGCGCGGATGGCGCTCGCGATACGCAGGGAGGCTGGTCTTGATGCGCAGCTGTGACGAGATAATCATAGAAAACCTCGAAGTATTCGCAAACCACGGGGTGTTCCCGGAGGAGACGCGGCTGGGACAGAAGTTTCTGGTGTCGATGCACCTTCATGTGGACACCCGCAGAGCCGGGTTTACGGACGAGCTGACGGCTTCGGTGCATTACGGCGAGGTCTGCGAGTTCGTGACGGCATATCTGAAAGAGCACACGTACAAGCTCATAGAAGCGGCGGCGGAACAGACCGCGCGCTCGGTGCTGCTGCGCTGGCCGCTCATCCGGGGGCTGACGTTTGAGCTCAAGAAGCCCTGGGCGCCGGTGGGTCTGCCGCTTGAGAGCGTGTCCGTGCGGATAGAGCGCCGCTGGCACCGGGCGTACATCGCGCTCGGCTCCAATATGGGCGACAAGCAGGCGTATCTGGACGGCGCTGTGGAGGCGCTGCGTGCGCTCCCCGACTGCCGCGTGGGCGCGGTGTCGGATTTCATCGTGACGGCGCCCTTCGGCGGCGTGAAGCAGGACGACTTTTTGAACGGCTGTCTGGAGCTGGAGACGCTGCTGATGCCGGAGGAGCTGCTGGACGCGCTGCATGAGATAGAGCGCTCGGCTCACCGCGAGCGGCTGGTCCATTGGGGCCCGCGGACGCTGGATTTGGATATCCTGTACTATGACGACGAGGTCATAGACACGCCCGAGCTGACCATCCCCCACCCCGGCATCCCGGAGCGGGACTTCGTGCTCCGCCCCCTGAACCAGATCGCCCCGAATCTCCGCCACCCCCTGCTGCACCGCACCACGTCCGACATGCTCTCCGCACTAAACGAATAAAAGTTTCGTCCACCTTTTCAAAGGTGGTGGAGTCCAGAGGCAAAGCCTCTGGCCGCGCTCCGCAGAGCGCGGAATC
>UQYT01000039.1 GCA_900545405.1 uncultured Eubacteriales bacterium
CGGACGCCGAAGCCGCCGCCGGAGCGGTAGGAGACGATCTTGCCGTTGTCGGGGGCGAAGTTGTTCTTCGGGTCCTCGGTGGTGACGCGGCACTGGATGGAGTAGCCGTCCACGCGGAGGTCGCTCTGCTTGGCGAGGCCGATCTCCGGGTGGGAGAGCGGCGCGCCGCCCGCGATGAGTATCTGCGCGCGCACGATGTCGATGCCGGTGACCATCTCGGTGACGGTGTGCTCGACCTGGATGCGCGGGTTCATCTCGATGAAGTAGTGATTGCCGCTCTTGTCCACGAGGAACTCGACCGTGCCGGCGTTCACATAGTGCACCGCCTCGGCGATCTTGACGGCGTCGGCGTGGAGCTTCTCGCGCACCTCGGGCGCGACGCTCCAGGCCGGGGCGAACTCGACGACCTTCTGATAGCGCCGCTGGAGGGAGCAGTCGCGCTCGCCCAGGTGGCGGACGCAGCCGTGCTCGTCGGCGAGGATCTGCACCTCGATGTGCTTGGGCTCGACGAGGTACTTCTCCATGAAGATGCTGTCGTCGCCGAAAGCCTTGCGGGCCTCGTTCGAGACCAGCTCAAAAGCCGGGGCCACGTCCTCGGGCTTCTCGCAGAGGCGCATGCCGCGCCCGCCGCCGCCCGCGGAGGCCTTGAGGATGACGGGGAAGCCGAACTCCTTGGCCTTGGCAAGCGCCTCGTCGTCGTCCTTCAGCGGCTCGCGCGTGCCGGGGATGACGGGCACGCCGCAGGCCACGGCTATCTTCTTGGCCTCGAGCTTGTCGCCCATCTTGGCGAGCACGCTGCTCGGGGGGCCTATGAACTTTATCCCGGCGTCCTCGCAGGCCTTGGCAAAGGCCGCGTTCTCGGAAAGGAAGCCGTAGCCCGGGTGGATGGCGTCCACGCCGCGCTTTTTCGCCAGCGCTATTATCTCGTCAATGGCGAGGTACGCGCCGAGGGGGCTCAGGTGCTCGCCGATGAGATAGGCCTCGTCCGCCTTGGTGCGGAAGAGGTTCATCGTGTCCTCCTTGGAGTAGATGGCGAGGGTGCGGATGTCGAGGTCATAGCACGCGCGGAAGATGCGTATCGCTATCTCGCCGCGGTTCGCGGCCATGACTTTTTCAAAGGGTCTCTGAAGCATTGTCGTCTCCTTATATATCTAGAATCTTAAGCTTTTCCTGTCTGTAAAGGGCGCCGCGGAGGGTCACTCTCCCCTGGCCAGCTCCTTGGAACGCCTCTTGTTGGCCCGGAACCCGGCCTTTACGGCCTCGGGCAGGCCGAGCTCGCACATGGCCTTTATCGCGGCCTCGGTGGTGCCCTTCTTGGAGGTGATGCGCCGGCGGAGCTCCTCGGGAGGGACGTCCTCGGCCTCCAGCTGCCGCGCCGCGCCGATGAGCGTCTGGCGCGCGAGCATCGCGGCCTTTTCCGGGGCCATGCCGTCCTCTATCGCAGCGTCGCGCAGCGCCTCTATGAGCAGGTACACATACGCCGCGCCGCTGCCCGAGAGGGCCGCCACGTCGTCGATCTCGCTCTCGTCTATCTTCACGGCCACGCCGCCGCAGGCAAAGATGCCGACGACCTTTTCCACGTCCGCATCCGTCGCCGTTTTGCCGGGGGCCACGCCGGAGGCGCCGCAGCCGACGGACATCGCGATGTTCGGCATGACGCGCACGACCCTCGCCTGGGGGAAGGCCGCCTCTACCGTCTCCGTGCCGATGCCGGCCATGATGATCACCACCAGCGTGCCCGGGGCGATGAAGTCCCGGTACACCGGCGCGGCCTCGGGGAAGCTCTGGGGCTTCACGGCGATGACCACCGTGTCGGCCTTGCGTATCGCCTCGGGCGCCGAGGGCACGGCACCGTACATCGCCTGGACCTCGCCCGTGCTCTTCGGGTTGCGCGGGTTCACGACGAGGATGTCCCCGCCCGGCACCCCGTGCCGCACGAGGCCGCCGATTATGGCGCGCGCCATGCTGCCGCTGCCTATGAATGCTGTCTTTCCCATGCCGACGCCTCCCTTACGGACGCACCTGGCCGGTGCCCAGCACCAGGTACTTGTAGCTCGTTATCTCCTCAAGGCCGAGCGGGCCGCGGGCGTGGAGCTTCTGCGTCGAGATGCCGAGCTCCGCGCCGAAGCCGAACTCGAAGCCGTCCGTGAAGCGCGTGGAGGCGTTCCAGTCCACGACGGCGGCGTCCACGTTGCGCAGGAAGTAGTCGGCGTTCGCCTTGTCGGCCGTGACTATGCACTCCGTATGCTTGGTGCCGTAGCGGTTTATGTGCTCGACGGCGGCCTTGACGTCGGGGACGACCTTGACGGCCATGGCGAGGCGGAGATATTCGTCCGCCCAGTCGGCCTCGGTGGCCGGTATCATGCCCTCAGTGTAGCGCGCCGCGGCCTCGTCGCCGTGGAGCTCCACGTTCTTGTCCGTGAGCGCCTTCAAAAGCGACTTGAGGTGCTCCTCAGCCCAGTCCTCCTGCACCAGCAGGGTCTCGGCGGCGTTGCAGACGCCGGTGCGCTGGGTCTTGGCGTTTATGACTATGGCCTCGGCCATCGCGTAGTCCGCGCTCTTGTCCACGTAGACGTGGCAGTTGCCGGTGCCGGTCTGCAAGACGGGCACGGTGGAGTTCATAACGGCGTTGTTTATGAGCCGCGCGCCGCCGCGGGGGACGATGAGGTCGATGTACTCCCGCAGCTTGAGCATGCGGTCGACGGTCTCGTGGCTCGGATCCTCGACCAGGCAGACCGCGTCGGGCGTGACGCCGCTCGCTTCCAGCGACTCGCGCATGACGCGCACCAGCGCCGCGTTCGACTCATACGCCGAGGAGCTGCCGCGCAGGAGCATCGCACTGCCGGCCTTGAAGGCCAGCGCCGCGGCGTCCACCGTGACGTTCGGCCTCGCCTCGTAGATGATGCCGATGACGCCCATCGGCACGCGGACCTTGCGGATGACGAGCCCGTTGGGGCGGGTCCACTCGTCCATCACGCGCCCGATGGGGTCGGGCAGCGCCGCCACCTGGTCGAGGCCCTCGGCCATGCCGGCTATGCGGTCGGCGTTGAGCATCAGGCGGTCGAGCAGGGACTCGGGCATGCCGCTCTCGCGGCCCTTGGTCATGTCTTTTTCATTGGCCGCGAGGATCTCCGGCGTCTTTTCGACCAGAGCCTTTGCCATGGCACGCAGCGCCTCGTTTTTTCGCTCAGTGCCAAGCTGGGCGACTTCGAGGCTCGCGGCCTTTGCGGCCTTTGCGCTTTCGACGAGTGTTTTCATTCTGTTCCCTCCGTTTCTGTGTAGACCCAGTTGTCCTGGTGCACCACCTCCGGCGGTCGGCCGGGGCAGCGCGCGGCGGCCTCCGCAGAGGAGAGCCCCGCTATGTTTTTCAGCTCGGATGAGCTGTAGTTGACTATGCCGCGCCCCAGCAGCGCCCCGCCGCCGGAGAGCCAGACCCTTACGACGTCGCCGGGGGCAAAGTCGCCCTCCGCGGCGCGCACGCCCGCCGGCAGCAGACTCTTGCCGCGGCGGCAGAGCGCCTCCGCCGCGCCGGGGTCGATGTAGATGTTGCCCCTGGTCGGGGCGTAGAAGGCCATCCACTGCAGGCGCGTCTTCATGCCGCTGCCCGCCTTGAAGTATGTGCCCCGCGCCGTGCCGGCGACGGCCTTTTGCAGCACGTCCGGCTCCGCGGAGTGGCAGATGACCACAGGCACGCCCGCGCCGGAGGCGAGCTTAGCGCCCTCGACCTTAGTGGCCATGCCGCCGGTGCCGTTGGCGCTGCCCGCGCCGCCCGCGAGGGCCTCCAGCTCCGGCGTGACGCGCTCAACCGTATCGATGTGCTCCGCGTCCGGGTCCGAGCGCGGGTCGGCGGTGTAGAGCCCGTCCGTGTCCGTCAGCAGCACGAGGAGGTCCGCGTGCAGCATCGCCGCCACCTGGGCCGAGAGCATGTCGTTGTCGCCCAGCTTCAGCTCGGCGATGGACACCGTGTCGTTTTCATTTATTATGGGCACCGCCCCGCGCGCGAGCAGCACCTCAAGCGCCGAAAAGGCGTTGTGATAGCGCCGCCGGTCGCGGAAGTCGTCCCGCGTGAGCAGCAGCTGCGCCGCAACGTAGCCGTGCTCGTGCAGGCAGCGCGTGTATTCCTCCATCAGCAGCCCCTGGCCAACCGCGGCGCAGGCCTGCTTTGCCGCCGTCGCCTTGGGCCGCTCGTGATAGCCCAGCAGCGTGTAGCCCGCGGCAATGGCCGCGCTCGTCACCATGACGACCTGGTGCCCCTCGTCCCGGAGCTGCGCCACCTGAGCCGTCAGCGAGCGCAGCCGCTCCGGCGAGAGCCGCCCGCTCTTCTCCGTCAGGGAGCTGGTGCCTATCTTTACGACTATCGTCTTTTTCCCGCTCATGTACAAAGTTCCTCCCCTAAAATACAAAGCTTCGGGAAATTGATTTTTTATTATAACACAGCTCCTTGCATTATCCAAGCATATTAACGTTTATTAAGCTGTGTTATAATATAAATAATCTGTAAATAGGAGGCGCACCCGCGTGAAAAAGCGGATACTCTTCATTGGCACGGGCGGCACCATCGCCTCGGAGATGTCGGACGAGGGGCTGCTGCCGGGGGTGGGCGCGTCGGCACTGCTCGGCTATGTGCCGGACGTGGCGGAGCTCTGCGAGGCCGAGAGCGTGCAGCTCTTCGAGCTCGACAGCACCAACATAGGCCCGGACGAGTGGCTGGAGATGGCGCGCACCGTGCGCCGAAACTACTCGCGCTTCGACGGCTTCGTCATCAGCCACGGTACGGACACGATGGCCTACACCGCCGCCGCGCTGAGCTATCTCATCCAGCGCAGCCCCAAGCCCATCATCCTGACCGGCGCGCAGAAGCCCATCGGCTTTGACACTACGGACTCGCGCCAGAACCTGCGCGACGCCTTTGCCTGCGCCTGCGACGGCGGCATACACGGGGTCTGCATCGTCTTCAACGGCCGGGTCATCCTCGGCACCCGCGCGAGAAAGACGCACTCGAAGAGCTTCGACGCCTTCTCGAGCATCAACTACCCGAACATAGCGGCCGTGCGCGACGGCCGCATCCTGCGCTACATAGAGCCGGAGCACCTGCCGGAGCCGAAGTTTTACGGCGGGCTCGACACCCGCGTGGGACTGCTCAAGCTCATCCCCGGCACGGAGCCGGAGCTGCTGGAGTTCATGCTCCGCCGCTGCCGGGCACTGGTCATAGAGAGCTTCGGCGTCGGCGGACTGCCGGAGCGCGGAGGCATGCACGCCCTGGTGAAGTCGGCGGCGAGGGAGGGCAAGGCCATAGTCATGACTACCCAGGTGCAGAACGAGGGCTCCGACCTCGCGGTGTACGGCACGGGCAGCGCCCTGGCGCGCAGCCCCGGCATCATGGAGGCCTACGACATGACCACCGAGGCCGCCGTGGCAAAGCTGATGTGGCTGCTGCCCCTCGCCGCCTCGCCGGAGGACATACCCCGGCTGTTCTACACCCCTGTCTCCAAAGACCTGCTCTCGGAGGCGCCCAGGCCCGCGGGGCTGTGAAAAAAGCGCGGCCGCCTTTTTCGGCGGCCGCGCGGTTTTTATGTATGGGCCTATCTTCCGAGCAGCCGAGCCAGGGCGTGGGAGGAGCGGCCGTTAGCAAGCTCCAGCAGCACGCGGAGCCAGGGCCCGCGCACGCCGCCGTTTATCTGCATACCGCTCAGGGAGGCGTCCGCCGCCGAGGAGAGCATCATGCGGTATTCGGGCGAGCTCCTGTCCCAGCCGGAGGCGCGGGCGATGACCAGCTCCATCGCGCGGTAGAGCGCCCGGGCGAGCCGGCTGTCGGCGTGGATGTCGAGCAGGGTGTTCTCCATGGTGTATAGCCCGCGGCGGAGCAGCCGCTCCGGGGCCCTGCGACCCAGCAGGCGCTCAAAGTCCGCCGTGTCCGGCGTGCCGGAGGGGGCAAAGTACCAGCCTGGCGTCCCGGGCGGCTCCGGCAGAGCGTCCCCGGCGAGGCTGAGCTCCGCCTCGAGGCGGATGTCGGCGCTGCTCGAGCCGAGGGCGAGGCGGTAAGTCCCGCCCGGCGTGCGCCATCCCGCATCCGTCCAGACCGCGAGGGCGCCCGGGTCGAGGTCTATGCGCACCCGGCGGCTCTCGCCGGGCGCAAGCTGCACGCGCGCAAAGCCGCAGAGATTCAGCCTCGGGCGGTAATATCCGCTCTCCGGCGGCGTGAAATAGAGCTGCGCCACCTCGGCGCCCGGGACGGCGCCGGTGTTCGTCAGCGTGAAGGAGACGCCGCCCTCGTCGGCTGCGAGGTCGGAGTAGGCAAAGCTCGTGTAGCTCAGCCCGTGGCCGAAGGGGAAGCGCACGGGTATGCCAGCGCTGGCGTAATGGCGGTAGCCGACGTAGAGGCCCTCGCGGTAGAGGGGGTCGCGCTCGCCGTAATAGGGCGCGCAGACGCAGTCGGAATAGCGCAGCGGCCAGCTCTCGGCCAGCTTGCCGCCGGGGTTCGCGTCCCCGAAGAGCAGCTCCGCCGCCGCCTCGCCGCCCGCCTCGCCGGACAGTCCGAGGTAGAGGATGCCGCGCACCTTGTCCGCCCAGGGCAGCTCCACCGCGCCGCCGCAGGAGAGCACGACCACGGTGTTAGGATTCGCCGCCGCCACGGCTTCGATGAGCCGGTCGTGGCCCTCGGGCAGGGACATGTCCGCACGGTCGAAGCCCTCGGACTCGCACTGGGGCGGGAGCCCGGCAAAGACCACGGCGGTCCCGGCCCGCCGCGCCGCCGCGACGGCCTCGTCTATGAGCGTCCCCGGCGCGCTGCCGTCGCCGAGGCAGCCCTGCACCCAGCGCACGTCCGGGCAGGCGCCCGCGGCGCTGGTGAGCTTCCGGGCGTTTATGTGGCTGCTGCCGGAGCCCTGATAGCGCGGGTGGACGGCCATGTCGCCGATGAAAACCGTCCCCGCCCGGTCGCGTATGGGCAGAACGCCGCCCTCGTTCTTGAGCAGCACGGCGCAGCTCGCCGCCGCGCGGCGGGCGAGGTCGTGGTTCGCGTCGAGGTCGGCGGTGCGGCCCTCGGCAGCGGGGGCGGAGTATTTCTCCGCAAGGCGCGCCACGCGCGCGGCGCATTTTTCCACCGCCTCCCGCCGTAGCAGACCCAGCCGGAGCGCCGCGAGGCACTCGAGCTCCATGTAGAGCGAGCCGCCGGGCATCATGAGGTCGCAGCCGGCCTCAAAGCCGCGGACGCGGTCGCTCATGGCGCCCCAGTCGGTTATGACAGCGCCGTCAAAGCCCCAGTCGGAGCGGAGGATGTCGGTCAGCAGCGTCTTGTTGTCCGAGCAGTGCACGCCGTTCACGGCGTTGTAGGCGCACATGACGGAGGCGGGCCGCCCCTCGC
The DNA here is from genome assembly GCA_900545405.1 of uncultured Eubacteriales bacterium. Taxonomy (GTDB): domain Bacteria; phylum Bacillota; class Clostridia; order Oscillospirales; family Oscillospiraceae; genus Scatomorpha. Next base: position 7,364 of record UQYT01000039.1, read on the forward strand.
GGACGGCGATCTCAAAGCCGCGGAGGTACAGCTCCCGGAGCGTGTGCCCGTCCACGACGCTGTCGGAGGAAAAGCGCTTGTACTCCTGGCTGTTGCAGGCGAAGTGCTTTAGACAGGCGCCCGCGCCCTCGGACTGGACGCCGCGGATGAAGGCGGCGGCGAGCTTGCCCGTGAGCAGCGGGTCCTCGGAGAAGTACTCGAAGTTCCGCCCGCAGAGCGGGCTGCGCTTGAGGTTCGCGCCCGGGCCGAGGATGAGGCCCACGCCCTCCGCGAGCGCCTCCCGGCCAAGGGCCGCGCCTATCTCAAAGAGCAGCTCCTCGTCCCAGCCGCAGGCGGTGAGCACGGCGGTGGGGAAGCAGGTGGCGGGCAGGGAGCGGTTCATGCCCAGCATGTCGCCCGTGTGCTCCTGTTTGCGCAGGCCGTGGGGGCCGTCGGCCATCATCAGCGGGTGCAGCCCCAGCCGGGGTACGGCGCGCGTGTGCCAGCAGTCCGCCCCCTCGCAGAGCTCCACGAGCTCCCGGGCGTCAAGTTTTGAAACGTCCATGTTCGGTATCCTCCATATATGTTCAGACCCCATCCGGAGGGATGGGGTCTGGCGGTTTTTCAGTCCTGCTTGTTCTTGAAGAACTCCTCAAAGTAGTCCCGCCGGGCCTTTTCCTGGGCGAGGCGCTTGGCCTCATCGGGCTGGACCGCGTCCTGGGCGGGCCGCTGCTGCTGCGACGGCTGCTGGGGACGGGATTGCTGAGGCCTGGCCTGCTGCGACGGCTGCTGAGGCCGCGGCCTGGACGGCGCGGCGGCGTGGACGGTCTCGCGCGGGCGCTCCGGGGCGCTGCGGGCGGGCTCCTGAGCGGCGGCTTCGGCCATGCGGCGCTGCCTCTCCAGCTTGGCGCGGCGCAGCTCGCGCATGTGGCGCTTGTGCAGCACGCGGTATCTCACCACCAGGGCTATGTAGCAGATCAGCGCGAGGACCAGGGCGACGATGACGATCTTCACCCAGGTCATGCCCAGGACCTCGGCGATCTGGTTTTTCATGTACTGCGTCTTGGAGAGCTCGACGGAGCTGCCCGCGATGAGCTGGGTCGTGCCGTACACGTCCCCGTCCAGGCTGAGCGTTATCTCGCCGAGCACCGTGCCAGCGGCGATGGGCGCCTCGAGCGTCTCGTCGTCGCGCTCGCTGTAAATGACGATGTCGCGCTTGAGGCTGGAGACGTCGAAGTCGTTGGCGACCACGGCGGTGAGCACCGTGTTGGGCCGGAGCGTGGCCTTGCCGTCGTCCGCGGCCATGGCCACGTTGACCTCGGTTATGAGCTCCGAGGAGCTGAGTATCTCACGGGAGGAGAAGTTTTCAAACGCCCAGTTGTAGAGCGTGATGCTGTCGGCAAAGTTGGTGTAGTTGTAGCCGCCGGAGCCGTTGTCGTTGGCCTGGCCGCCGAGGACCGCGGCTATGACGTGGACGCCGTTCTTCTCGGCGGAGGAGACGAGGCAGTAGCCCGCGGCGCTGGTGTGGCCGGTCTTGCCGTCCTTGGCGTACTCGTAGTAGTAGCCGGGGTAGAAGGTGGCGTTCTGGTTGATGAGCGAGTTGGTGTTGGAGAGCTCGCGCACGTCGGAGACGTTGGTGGGGGCCACGGAATAGCTCACGGTGCCGCTTATCTCGGCGAAGAGGTCGTGGGAGATGGCCTCGCGGTAGATGAGGGCGATGTCGTGGGCGGTGGTGTAGTGGTTCTCATCGGGCAGGCCGTGGGTGTTGGCAAAGTGGGTGCCGGTGCAGCCGAGCTCCTCGGCGCGGGTGTTCATCATCTCCACAAAGGCGTCCACGGAGCCGCCTATGTACTCGGCTATGACGTTGCAGGCCTCGTTTGCGGAGGCGAGCAGGGCGCAGTAGAGGAGGTCCTGCAGCGGCATCGTCTCGCCGGGGACTATGCCGGCGGTGCTGCCGTCGTCCACCATGCCTTCCAGGCAGGTATCGCTGGCCGTGACGCTGTCGGTGAGGGAGAACTCGCCGCGCTCCACGGCCTCGACGGCGACGAGGACGGTCATGACCTTCGTCAGCGAGGCGGGGTAAGCCTTGGCGTCAGCGTCCTTCTGGTAGAATATCCGCCCGGAGTCCGCGTCCATGAGTACGGCGTAGGAGGAGCTCAGCTCCGGCTCCTCCAGCGCGAGGGCGGGCAGGCCCAGCGAGGACAGCAAAAGGCAGAAGAGCAAAATTATGGGCAGCAACTTGATTTTTTTCATATCAATCTCCGCTATAATATGTTATCATTGTGTGCAGGGACGGCTCTATATAACACAGATTATACAGTCCGTACCAGCGAAAAGCAACATCAAAAAAATGCAAGGGAGGCGCCGGACGTGAGGGGTTTGACGCGGTCCTCCGCGGCTGTGCTCGCGGCGGCGCTGCTGTTTTCCGCCGGCGTCCTGGCCGCGCGCGGGGACAAGGACGGGCCGGTCGCCGTCTCGCGGGGCGAGGCCGCCGTGTCCGCCGCGGAGACGGAGCAGGGCTCCGGCCTCATCGACATAAACAGCGCCGGGGCGGAGGAGCTCGACCTCCTGCCCGGCATCGGCCCCGTCAAGGCCGCCGCAATTATCGACTACCGCGCAGAACACGGTCCCTTTTCCGACGTGCAGGAGCTGCTGGAGGTTCCCGGCATAGGAGAGGCCACGCTGGAGGGTCTCAGGGACTACGTCTGCGCTGACGCTCAGGAGGAATACCCATGAAAATTCTCGTCGTGGACGACGAAAAGCTGCTCGTCAAGGGCATAAAATTCAACCTCGAGAACGAGGGCTACTCCGTGGACGCCTGCTACGACGGGGAGACCGCCGTACAGATGGCCGCCTCGGGCGAATACAGCCTCATCATCCTCGACCTCATGATGCCGGGGCTCGACGGGCTGGAGGCCTGCCAGAAGATCCGCGCCTTCTCCACCGTGCCGATAATCATGCTCACGGCGCGCAGCGAGGACGCGGACAAGCTGCTGGGCTTCGAGTCCGGCGCGGACGACTACATCACCAAGCCCTTCAACATCCTCGAGCTCAAGGCGCGCATCCGCGCGCTGCTGCGCCGGGCCTCCATGCCCGCCGCCGGGCCCTCCGCCGCGGTCATAGAGCGCCGCGGCCTGGAGATAGACACCGACAAGCGCGCCGTGCGCAAGAACGGCCGCCCCGTGGACCTCACGGCCCGGGAGTTCGACCTTGTCGAGCTCTTCATAAAGAACCCCGGCCGCGTGTACAGCCGTGACAACCTCCTCAACCTCGTCTGGGGCTACGACTACCAGGGCGACGAGCGCACCGTGGATGTCCACATCCGCCGCCTGCGCGAGAAGATAGAGGACGACCCCGCCTCGCCCCGGCTGATAATCACCAAGTGGGGCGTCGGCTATTACTTCGCCGAGTGAGGCCGCGATGAACAGGGACGGAGCCAAGAGAAGAGGGATAACAGAGCGCGTACAGTTCAAGTTCGTGCTCTCTTTCTGCGCGCTCTTGGCCGGGCTCATCGTGCTGCTGAACACCTATCCCATCGCCGCCTCGCGCGACCTGGTGGCCTCGGAGAAGGAGAGCTCGCTGCTCAGCCAGGCCTCGGTCATCTCCTCCTCGCTCTCGACGCTCAGCCCGCTGGAGCCGGAGTCCGTGGGCCAGGTCATGGACCTGCTGGAGCTCTCCTCCTCCGGGCGCATCGTCGTGACCGACGAGCTCGGCATCATCCTCTACGACACGGGCAGCCCGTCCGGCAAGGGCAAGGCCGCCATGCTCGCGGAGGTGGCCCTGGCGCTGGAGGGCAAGCAGGTGTTCCACTCCGTGTTCTCCGGCGGAGCCTTCGTCTCCACGGCGGCCATGCCCGTGCGCGCGGGGGGCGTCACGCTCGGGGCCGTTTACGTGCAGGAGCACGACACGGCGCAGGCGGAGCTCATCCTCTCCATCCAGAATCGCCTCGTCACCATCTCCATCGCGGCCAGCGTCGCCGCGCTGGCGCTGACCGTCGTCTTCTCCCGCGCGCTGACCCGGCGCATAACCCGCCTCGCGGAGGCCATCCGCGTCGTCCGCGGCGGGGACTACGCCCACAGGCTCAAGCCCGAGGGCAACGACGAGCTGACCGAGCTCTGCGAGGAGTTCAACAACATGACGCAGACCCTGGAGACCACGGAGCAGCAGCGCCGCCGCTTTGTCTCCGACGCCTCGCACGAGCTCAAGACCCCGCTCGCCGCCATCCGGCTGCTGGCGGACAGCATAGAGCAGAACGCCGACATGGACGAGGCCACGATGCGCGAGTTCGTCTCCGACATCGGCACCGAGGCGGACCGGCTCCAGCGCACTACGGAAAAGCTGCTGGACCTCTCCCGCCGGGACGACGGCGTGCAGGCCGCGCGCGTGCCCGTGGACCTCGGCGAGGTGGCGCGCTCCACGCTGCGGCTGCTCTCGCCGCTGGCGGAGGGCCTCGGCGTAACGCTCCGCTGCGAGCCGGAGCCGGGCTGCATAATCTCGGCCTCGGAGGACGACGTGTACCAGATAGTCTTCAACCTGGCGGAAAACGCCGTGAAATACAACGTCGAGGGCGGCAGCGTGGACATCCGCGTGCGCCGCGGCGAGGGCAGGATACTGCTCGACGTGGAGGACACCGGCATAGGTATACCAGAGGCCGACCTCCCGAACATCTTCTCGCGCTTTTACCGCGTCGACAAGGCGCGCTCCCGCGAAAAGGGCGGCAGCGGTCTGGGACTCTCGATAGTCCACGACGCGGTGACGGCCCTGGGCGGCAGCATCACGGTCGAGGCCCGGGAGGGCGGGGGCACGCGCTTTTCCGTGTCCTTCCCGGAGCCGGGAGAGGGGGCGCAGCAGTGAAAAGACGCATCATCGCCGCGCTCTGCCTCGCGCTCGCGCTCTTGACGCTCTCCTCCTGCGGACACGCCGCGCTGACGGTGGAGGTCTGGCGGCGCACGTCAGACGCGGAGCACAGCGTCAGCGAGGGGCTCATCCAGTCCGAGAGACGCAGTGTTCAGGCCCAGGCGGGCAGCATAAACGGCGCCGTCTCCGCCTTCAATGCCGAGCCGGAGGACCCGGGCCTCGCCCGCGCGGCGCCCGGGGACGCAAAGATCCTCGCCTGGAGGCTGGAGGGCACGGAGCTGCGGCTCGAGGTCTCGCCCGAGTGGGCGGAGCTCACCGGCTTCGACCGCACACTGGCCGACTGCTGCGCCGTGCTCACCTTCTGCGCCCTCGAGGGCGTGGACAGCGTTTCGATATATTCCCTCGGCCAGAGGCTCGCCGGGCCAATGGACGAGAGCGATATAGTCCTAGCGGAATGAAATTCACACATTGGAGGCATATTTAAAATGGCAAACACCGAGAGAGTCAAAGAAGCCGTCGCCCGCGCCGGGCTGGACGCCGTCCTGCTCATGGACGACCGGGACATCTACTACGCCACGGGCTTTCTGCCCACGGACAGCGCCGCGATCATCGCGCCCGACGCCGCGTGGCTGGTCACGGACTCGAGGTATATAGAGGCCGCGCAGAATCAGGCCGCGCCGGGCGTGGAGGTCGTCCTCACCACCCGCGAGCGCCCGCTGCCCGGCATACTGCGCGAGCTGTGCGACCGCAATGAGCTCGAGCGCATCGGCGCGGAGGAGGAGAAGCTCAGCCACGCGATGTACCTGCGCATGGAGAAGGCCCTCGGCCGCGAGCTGCTGCCCGCCCAGGCCCTGCTCGTGGAGCTGCGCTCCTGCAAGACCAAGGAGGAGCTCCAGAGCCTCATCGCCGCCCAGCGCATAGCCGAGACCGCGCTCGAGGAGGTCCTGCCCCTGCTCAAGCCCGGCGCCGTGGAGCGCGAGATCGCCGCGGAGCTCACCTACCGCATGCGCATACACGGCGCGGAGGGCAACTCCTTTGACCCCATCGTCGTCACCGGCGCGAAGAGCAGCATGCCCCACGGCGTGCCCGGGGACGAGGTCATAAAGTCCGGCGACTTCGTCACCATGGACTTCGGCTGCCTGAAGAACGGCTACTGCTCCGACATGACCCGCACCGTCGCTATCGGCTCCGCCACGGACGAGATGCGCAATGTCTATTACACGGTCCTCGAGGCCCAGAAGGCGGGCATAGCCGTCGCGCGCCCGGGCGTCACCGGAGCCGAGATCCACAACGCCGGCGCCAAGGTCATAGCCGACGCGGGCTACGGCGCCTACTTCGGCCACGGCTTCGGCCACGGCGTGGGCCTCGACATCCACGAGCAGCCCACGGCCTCCCCCGCAAACCAGCGCCCCATGCCCGAGGGCGCCGTCATCTCCGCCGAGCCGGGCATCTATCTCCCCGGCAAATTCGGCGTCAGAATAGAGGACGTCATCTATCTGACCGGCAATGGCTGCGAAAATATCACAAAAGCGCCCAAGGATTTGCTTATTCTGTAAACGAAGGGCTTGCCAAAATAAGATATGTAGTGTAAAATGTCTTGGTTATATAAACTATAAGCCACAGGAGGACAGGATATATGATAACAGCAGGCGATTTCAGGAACGGCGTCACCTTCGAGATGGACGGTCAGGTCATGACCGTCGTCAGCTTCCAGCACGTCAAGCCCGGCAAGGGCGCGGCCTTCGTCCGTACCAAGATGAAGAACGTCATGACCGGTGCTGTGACCGAGACCTCGTTCAACCCCACCGCCAAGTTCGAGGAGGCCACCGTCGAGCGCAAGAGCATGGAGTACAGCTATGCCGACGGCAACCTCTACTACTTCATGGACCCCGAGAGCTATGAGCTCATCCCCATCGACGGCTCCCTGCTGGGCGACAACTTCAAGTTCGTCAAGGAGAACATGGTCTGTGTCGTCATGAGCTACAAGGGCAACGTCTTCGCCGTTGAGCCGCCCAACTTCGTCGAGCTCGAGGTCACCCAGACCGACCCCGGCTTCGCCGGCAACACCGCGACCAACGCCACCAAGCCCGCCACCCTCGAGACCGGCGCTGAGGTCAAGGTTCCCCTCTTCATCAACGAGGGCGACAAGATAAAGATCGACACCCGCACCGGCGAGTATCTCGAGCGCGCCAAGGGCTGAGCACCATAACATTCCCCGGAAGGAGGAGCTGCACATGATAACTTCCGAAAAAGTGGCCTACCTCAAGGGTCTGGCCGAGGGCCTGGGCTTCGACAAGGAGTCCAAAGAGGGCCGCATCCTGGACGCCATCCTCGACATCCTCGAGGACGTGGCGCACGACATCGAGGACCTGGAGGACAACGCCTACGAGCTGGGCGAGGCCATCGACCAGGTCAGCGACGACCTTTCCGACATTGAGGACATCGTCTACGACCTCGACGACGAGGACGACGAGGACGAGGACGAAGGCTGCTGCGGCAGCTGCTGCTGCGACGAGGACGATGAGGACGACGGCGAGGAGCCCGTCTTCTACGAAGTCACCTGCCCCGCCTGCGAGAACACCATCACCATCGACGAGGACGTTCTGAACCTCGGCTCCATCGAGTGCCCCAACTGCGGCGAGACCCTCGAGTTCGAGGGCATCGAGGAGGACGAGGACGAGCCCGACGACGACGGCGAGGACAAGGACTGACAGCAAGCCACAAAAAACGGCCGGCCCCATACGGGACCGGCCGTTTTCTTTATTTTCTGCGCCTGAGCATGCCCACGGCGGCAAGCACAAGGGCGATGAGTATCAGCGCTGCCAGGATGAGCATCATCACGTTCGAGGCTGTGCCCGCGGCGTCCCAGTGCGCGAGATCGAAGCCGAAGGGCCGCAGCAGGCTGTACGGCGGGTCCATGTAGCGCCCGTCGAGCGCCATCACGCGGTCGAGCACCCAGGGAAACAGCCAGTACCACACGGCCATGAACCCGAACGCCGCCGCCGCGCGGAACCAGCCGCCCGCGCGCAGATACCGCGCCAGCACCAGCACGCCCCAGGGCAGCAGCAGCCCGTACACCGCCATCGGCAGCGCGGGCAGGAGGAACCAGTCCCCACCGTCGTAAAGACAGTCCGCGCCCAGCAGCACAAAGAGCAGCAGGCTCACCGTGCCCAGCCAGAGCGCCGCGCTGTGCCGCCTGAGCGCCTCCGGCAGCGGCAGCTGCTTCATCACAAAGGGCAGCAGCAGTACCGCCGCGGCAAAGATGACGGAGACGGCCGTTATCCAGAACCAGTCGCCGCCCGCGTAGACGCAGCAGACGCCCAGCAGAGCCAGCAGCAGCGCGAGGTCGGCCCCGAGGCAGAGCAGCGTCTTGCGCGAGGCCAGCGCCTCCGGCAGCGGCAGCCGCCTGAGCACAAAGGGCAGCAGCACCAGGCAGAGCCCGAAGAGCACAGATATCCCGGCCACGAAGAACCAGTCCCCGCCCGTGTACAGGCAGCAGACGCCCAGCAGCAGCTCGAGTGCGAGCGTGAAGGCGCCCGCTGTCCAGACGCCGCCCATGCGCTCCGGCGCGAGAGCGGGGGTGAGGGTGAGCGACGCGGCCGTGAGCAGCGAGGCGAGCACGACCCAGAACCAGCCGAGCGCCCCGTCGGAGGCGAGGTCGGCGATAAAGCAGATCACCGCCGCAAGCGCGTAGCAGGCGATCTGCCCGAATTTCCACCCGCGCACGAGCCGGATGTATCGCCGCGCCAGAGTCTCCGAACGCCTGGCCTCCGTGTCCTCGCTCGCGGTCAGCAGCTCGTGCTCGGAGACCTCGAGCACCCTGCATATATCGTGCAGCAGCGTGATGTCCGGGTAGCTCAGCCCGCGCTCCCACTTTGAAACGGCGGAGTCCGTGACGTACAGCTTTTCGGCAAACTGCCGCTGCGTCATCCCCAGCGCGCGGCGGCGCTGGGCGATGTATTCGCCAAGAGTCCTTTTGTCTTCCATTCGATGTGCCTCCAGAAAAGTTTCGGCCTGCGCAGCAACCGTCTCAATGTTAGCACCCGGCTTGGAAAAGTCAACGCCCGAGGCCGTTTTTGCGGCTCGACCGTCAGGAAAGTCAGCAAAAAGTTGAAGAAGCGCCATAAAACGTGCGCATTCTACAACAAATAAAGCAACATTTAAATTTGGCATCGCCGGCGGATTTTGGCAGGCATTCATCCCGCTCCAGGGCGCATACTCGTTTTGGGGTGATTTTATGAAAAGAATCGTCTGCTTCCTCTTTGCGCTCTTTCTGCTGTGTCCGGCGGCGGCCGCCGGCGAGAGCCGGGAACTGCCCGTCGTCATGTATCACCACATCTCCGCCGACCCGGCGAGGGCGGGGGACTACATCGTCACGCCCGACATCCTCGAGGGCGACCTGCGCTATATCGCGGAGCACGGCTACACCGCCGTCAGCGTCGGAGAGATACTAGACTACTGCGCGGGCCGCGGCGAGCTGCCGGAAAAGCCCATACTCATAACCTTTGACGACGGCCAGCTGAGCGTCCTCACCTACGCCCTGCCGCTGCTCGAAAGATACGACATGTGCGCCGTTGCCGCCGTGGTCGGCGCCTACTGCGACGCCGAGGAGACCGCACCGGCGCGCGACCCGAAATACTCCTACCTCACCTGGGATGAGGTCGCCGAGCTGGCCGCCTCCGGCCGTTTCGACATCGCAAGCCACACCCAGGACATGCACCGCGACACCTGGCCGCGCCGCGGCTGCCTGCCGAACCCCGGCGAGAGCGCCGAGGCCTACGCCGCCGCCCTGGGCACCGATCTCGCCGCCGTCGACGCCAAGATCGAAGCCGCCGCAGGCTCCCGGCCCCTGGCCTTCGCCTACCCCTTCGGCTTCCACAGCGACCAGACCGAGGAGCTCCTGGCCCAGCACGGCTATCAGCTCAGCCTCACCTGCGAAAACCGCATCAACGACCTCAACTCCGGCGCCCTGGACCTGGGCCGCTACAACCGCTCCGCCCACGCCGACCGCGCCGCGTTTTTCAAAATGCTCGGGATAGTATAACAGGGACGCCTTCGCGTCCCTGTTTTTACTGTTCAAATGTTGCTTTTATAGTCCTTGCTTTTGCTGATTGCATTCAGAGATAATTCACCTGCCAGCTTCAGTAGCGCGTCTGACATGACCTGCTCAGTACTCAATCCGCCTGCACTTTGCCCAACCTTTCGATAAAACTCGTACAGGTAGTCCTCAACCGCTATTGTGACCTGTTTCATCATACCATCTCCAGCAATGTGGACCAGAGTTGGTCCCATTGTATCACGACTTTTTACTACAATCAATACATAAATGGACCAATATTGGTTCACTCTTGGAGGTGCGGCATGGCGGAGCAGAGGCTCAAGCAGGAGGGCGGCGAGATAGGCCGGAATATTCGGCGCGTCAGGCTTGAAAAGGGCATAGGCCAGACGGAACTCGTGCGGCTGCTGCAGCTTGAGGGCGTTTCAATGACGAGGGAGACGCTCGTGAAGATCGAACGCGGAACGCAGCACATCCAGGTGAGCCAGCTCCGAGGCATCAAAAAAGTGCTCGGCACGACCTATGACGAGCTGCTGAAATAAAAGACGGCCCCTGAACAGTCAGGGGCCGCTTCATTTTGCAGGGACACTTTCGCGTCCCTGCTTTTTTCATGCCCGGCTCTTGCGGAGGCGGGGGAGTATGACCAGCGCCAGCGCGCCGCCGATGAGGGCGGTGAGGCCCTGGGGCCAGGAGAACATGACGGAGAGCGCCGCGACCTGCTTTTCGGCCACGCCGGAGAGCAGGCCGAGCACCGCGGGCACGCATATCCAGAGGAACGCGCACTTTATCGCCGCCGCCACGACCGCCGCGGCGGCCCAGCGGGCGAAGTTCCACTCCCTGGAGCGCAACAGCCCGAACACGACCGCCAGCACGGCGTTGCCGCAGGCGATGACGGGCGTCACCGCGGGTATTGCGGGACCGATGCCGATCAGCGTCGCCAGCACGGACGAGAGTATGCCTATCGCCACGCCAGACCAGATGCCGGTGGTCGCCGTGAACACGAAGAGCACGCAGTTCACCAGCGAGCCGGTGACGAGCTGCGTCACGGAGAACGGGCCGGCTATGACCGCGCCCGCGGGGATGACCTTGCCGAGAAGCTGCGCCACTACCACAAGCGCAACGCCAAGCGCCGTGCGCGTTATCCAGCGCGAGGCGGTATGTGAATGCTGCATTTTACTGTTCAACCTCCTTGAGACGCTCAACGAAGTCGCTCTCGAGCGAGTTCTGCCTGTCGGCCCTGGCCTTGTAGGCGCGCACATTTGATGCGGCGTTGAGCACCGGGGTGATGGTGCCCGCGCCGGCCACGCAGCCGCCGGGGCAGGCCATGCCCTCGAGCAGATAGCCGTGCCGCTTTCCAGCCTTGGCCATGGCGAGCATGCGGCGGCATTCGCGCAATCCGTCGCCGTACTCGACCTCTATCTCGCGCTCGGGCGCGATCCTCGCGATGACCTCGGCCACCGCAGCCGCGACGCCGCCGCCGACGGCAAAGCCACGGCCCGCGCCGGTGCCGTGCTCGAACTCGGTGTCGCACTCGTCGGGCTCGAGGGCGGCGAAGTCTATGTCCTTGGCGTCGAACATGCCCTGCAGCTCCTCAAAGGTGAGGACGAAGTCGACCTCGGAGCGCACGCTGCGGCGCGAGGCCTCCAGCTTCTTTGCCGCGCAGGGGCCGACAAAGACTATGCGCGCGTTCGGGTGCTCCTTTTTCATGAGGCGCGCGGTTATGACCATGGGCGTGAGCGCCATGGAGATGTTCTCGGTGAATTCGGGGAAGAGCTTCTTGGCCATGACGCTCCACGCGGGGCAGCAGGAGGTGCCCATGAAGTCAAGGCGCGAGGGGACGTTGTCGAGGAAGTCGTGCGCCTCCTCAACGGTGCAGAGGTCGGCGCCGATGGCGACCTCCACGGTGTCGGCAAAGCCGAGTATGCGCATGGCCTTTTTGAGTTTGCGGGGCGTGGCCTCCTTGCCGAACTGGCCGACAAAGGCGGGCGCGACGCAGGCGATTATCTCGTCGCCCTTGTTTATGGCCTGGATGAGCTGGAAGATCTGGCTCTTGTCGGCGATGGCGGCAAAGGGGCAGTTCACGAGGCACATGCCGCAGGAGACGCACTTGTCGTAGTCGATCTTGGCGCGGCCCTTTTCGTCGGAGCCGATGGCGTCCATGCCGCAGGCCTTGGCGCAGGGGCGCTCTATGCGGCTGATGGCGTTGTACGGGCACTGCGAGAGGCAGCGGCCGCACTTGACGCATTTGCTCTGGTCTATTGAGCTCTTGCCGTCCCTGCCGATGACTATTGCGCCCTTGGGGCAGGAATTCATGCAGGGGTGGCTCAGGCAGCCCTGACAGTTGGAGGAGACGCGTATCTCCTTTGGCGGGCAGGCGTTGCAGGCGAAGGGGATGATGTTGATCAGCGGGGGTTCGTAGTACTTTTCAGGCTTTGCGGCCTCCTCGATGCCGTCGGAGGCGAGGCTGACTTCGGAGGCGGTGCGCAGGGGCAGGCCGCACGCGAGGCGGAGACGCTCGGTTACGATGGCGCGCTCGAGAAAGACGTCATGGCGGTACTGTGCATCCTCGCCGGGGATGATCTTGTATGGCAGAGCATCTATCCGCGAGAAGTCCCCGCCCTCATATGCCAGCCGGGCGACCTCTGTGAACACCTGACGCCTGAGATCATCAACGACGCTGTGAATACCTCTCATGTGATGTCCTCCTGTGGGAAATGGATTTGGCAATTAATTATACTATTGTTCCGACGCTTTGGAAAGATAAAGATGGTATAATAATTATTTGGCACAAATTACCTCTGGAAATTTGCAATTAGCAGTTTTATACTAATTAAGTAATTAATTGACTAAATCGTTATTTTCTGAGACTTTGGAGCGCAGCGCCGTACGATGGCAGAAGTCGCGGTTTCCGCATGTAGCGCACCCGCGCCCGCAGCCGCGCTTTTTGGACTGATTGGTTTTTAGCATGATAATAACTGGAATGCCGATACATAGCGCCGCCAGAAGTATATAGAAGATAATCATAATAAATATCACCTCACGGCGATTATATCATACAAAAATCAAAAGAGAAGACCCGAATAAAAAACCGCCCCCGGCGAACCGGGGGCGGAAAACCTTTAGGGTTTAATTAGTTAGTGCCGTCTCAGACAATCGGAGTGATGACAGCAACAGGAGTCTGCAGAGTGAAGGTGCCGTCCACAGTGGGATACACGGTCACAGTCACGCTGTAGCTGTTGGAGCCGACAGGAATCACAGGAGTAGTAGCGGTGACGTTATACTCAGTGCCCGCAGCGCTCTGGAAGGTGAGGGAAAGCGCCTTGCCGACGGAATAGTCGTCAGTAGTGAAGGAGACCTTCACATTCAGCGGGGTACCGAAGACATAATTCGTGGTGTTGGCCTCGACAGCGATGTCAGTAAGGCCAGTAGCGTCAAAGCTCATGGAAGTAGCCTTCATGCCGCTGAAGACGACGGAGACTTCCCTCGCGGTCTGAGTGGGATCGGTCGGGTCATAGATCACGGTGATGGTGCCGTCAGCGTGGCCCTGAGCAGTCGGGGCAGACTTCAGAGAACCATTCTCAGTCACAGCGACGTAGTTGGTGTAGGAAACAGCAGAAGCCTTCACGTTGACGTTCGCCAGCTTGTAGGAAGTGGGCGCGGTAGTGGTGTCGGTGTAGGTCAGGCTCTTGACGAGGCTGCCCTTGGCATCGACGAGGCGCCAGCCAGCAGCGTAGAGATCATCGCTCACGGACACGGTGGTCTTGTACTGCCAGCCAGCATCCAGGATGTACGCAACATCGATGGAGTTGTTGGACAGCGTGTAAGCTACCATGAAGGTCTCGTTGCGGAAGTTGGCGACGAGCTCATCAACGGTGTCGATCTTGTCCGCATCCTTCACGCCGGAGCGCAGGTCAACAATGACAGGAGCGCTGACGAAAGCGTGATTGTCGAGCATGACAACATTGGCTGCAGTGGTGAGAGTGCCGAGGCCGACATAGACGTCATTGGTCTTCGCGGTCAGGGTCCAAGCACCGTTGCTGATGCTGAAGTTGTAGAAGCCACGAACCTTGGCGGCATCGAGAGCGCTGGAGACGTAAACCGTCACAGGCGCGCCGTTCAGGTAGAAGCCGTCATAGGAGTAGAGGCCGGTGCTGTAGCTGTAGGTCCAGTCAGAAGCCTGGAGATTCTTGGGCAGGAACAGGTTGCTGCCGGTGGAGGTGTAGCTGCCCAGGTAACCGAACACGACGCTGCAGGCAGCGTTCTTAGTGCCGGTGGTGTAGACAGTCATAGCAGTGTTGACGAAGGTCACATTGCTGCCGGTGAAAGCCTTGAGCATCTCAGCCAGGCTGTTGTAGGTGGTGACAGTGACCTTGCTGCCGGTGCCGTTGGCAACGATGAACTTGGTCGGGTTGTCGAACACAACGTCCTTAGTGCCCTGGCCGTCCTTGACGTTGACCTTGATGGTGCCAGCGGCGAAAGTCACGCTCGGCTTGATGGCGTAGGTGCCAGCATAGATGCTGTCGTTCTCAGTCTTCTCAACGGGGCTGTAAACGCCGTTCTTGTCAGCGTAGCCGACATCGTAGAAAGCGCCCTTGGCAGTGCCGAGGTTGTTGACTACGAAAGTGCTGTAGACAGGCAGCTCAACGACTTCACCAGTGGTGACGTTGATGAACTGAGCGGAGTAGGTGCGCTCGCCGTACCAGATGTTGTGGTCGCTGGTGAGCTTGGCCTCGCCGGTGTAGAAGTACAGGTTGGCGACGCCGACCTTGGTCAGGCCCATGTAGTGGCCGTGGCTATCCAGCAGGAAGGTGAAGGTCTTGCCAGCGTCAGCGGTGGTGAAGGCGTACTGCGAGAAAGCAGAAGGCGCGAGCTTGGTGCCGTCGGTCAGGGTAATGACCTTGGTGCTGTTGTTGTAGCTGTCGATGGTGCCAGTGGTAGCGCTGTTAGCGTAGATGTAGTACTGGCCGCCCTCAACGAGGTAGACAACAGAGGCGCCCTTGCTGATCTTGCTGATATCGGTCCAGATGTTGGCGCTCTTGACGCCGGCGTTGGACTGATAGTAGCTGGGATCGTACAGATAGGTCACACCGGAGCTGGTGGTGATGCCCATCTCAGCAACACGGTAGTTGTAGGTGACAGCGCCGTAGCTGTTCTTAGCATAAGCGGTGTTGTCGATGAGGTCGAGCTCATAAGGAGTGCCGGTGCCGATGGTGGTGGTCTTCGCACCAGCCTTGGCGGCGGCAGCCTCGCCGGCCTTAACAGCGCAGTTGTACTCGGTGACCTTCGCGAGGTCGTACACGAACACGGAGACGTTCTTGACGCTCCAGACGCGAGCGGCGTGGTAGATCATGTCGGCGCTGGTCTTAGCGCTGATGACAGCAACGCGGCTGGTGGCGGCGTCGGTGTAGTCCTTGGACAGGTAAGTAGCGTTGGCACCGATGCCCTCGTTCTTAACGATGATACCGGTGTTGCTGGTCAGGCCGAACACATCCTGGCCCAGGGTGGAGCCGATGCCGTTGACGGTGGTGTAGCCCTGGATGCCGTAGACGTAGCTGGTGACGTTGGGGCTGTAAGCAACCTTCTTAACGTTGGTCAGAACGTTGAAGGCGTACAGAGCGGCCTGCTCACGGGTGATGGCGGTGTGATCAGCACCGGCGAGATCGCCCTTGAACAGATCGACAGTGTGAGCAACCTTAGCGGTGTTGACGCTCCAGCTGGAGCCGGTGAACTCGCCCTTCACGCCGAAGCCGATGGCGCAAAGCAGCATCTTCGCCCACTGGAAGCCGGTCAGAGTGCCGGTGGGCTCGTAAGTGGTCGCGGTCATGCCGTCGATGATGCCCTGCTCAACGCAGAAGGCAATGTAGCCGGCGGACCAGCGGTTGGCAGCGACGTCCTCGAAGGGAGCGACGGTGCAGCCCAGGCTGTCAGCCTTGTCCTTGCCCAGCATCATGTAGGCAATGATCTTGGCAGCCTGCTCACGGGTGTAAGTGCCCTGGGGCTCGAAAGCCGTCTCGGTCATGCCGTCGATGACGCCGATGCCGGTCAGGACACCTACCGCCTCATAATACGCATCGCCGATCTTGCTCACGTCGTCGGTGAAGTCTTCGACCTTATTGTAGGCCGAGGCGCCGACCACGCAGAGACCAAGAACCATGGCGACCACGAGTACGAGGCTCAGGGTCTTCTTGAGAGTTCTCATTGTGGAAACTCCTCCTTTGAATAGTACCCTCTT
>UQYT01000040.1 GCA_900545405.1 uncultured Eubacteriales bacterium
CTCTGCGGAGCGCGGGCAAGGGCTCCGCCCCTGCACCCCGCCGCCTTTGAAAAGGCGGGCGAAACTTTCATTCGCGCTTCGCGCAGGTCAAATCAGCGAGAAGCGGAAAACGGTACGATGGTGATATTCGGCGCCCTTCTTCAGCACGGGGGAGGGGAAGTTGGGGTGGTTCACGGCGTCCGGGAAGGCCTGCGTCTCCAGACAGAAGCCCCAGCGGCGGGCATAGGGCGCGCCGCCCTTGCCCCTCGGGAAGCCGTCCATGCCGTTCCCGCTGTAAAACTGCACGCCCGGCTGCGTCGTCAGCACATCCATGCACACGCCCGTCTCGTCGGAGACGGCGCGCGCCGCGGGGCGCAGAGTCCCGGCCTTGCCGCTCACGGCCCAGTTCTGGTCAAAGCCCCCAGCCAGCCTCAGCGCCTCAAAGGGAACGTCCGCACCCTCGCCGATCACCACGCCCGCGCGCAGGTCCATCGGCGTGCCCTCCACCGGCTCGATCGCGCCCGTGGGTATCAGCGCAGCGTCCGTCGGCGTATATGCGTCGCCGAATATGCTCACCCTCTGCGCGCTCACCGGCCCCGAGCCGTGGCCCGAGAGATTGAAATATGCGTGGCTCGTCAGATTGCACACCGTGTCCGCGTCCGACACCGCGCGATAGTCTATCGCTAGCGCCCCGTCCGCAAGCGTGTACGTCACCCGCACGTCCAGCCGCCCGGGATAGCCCGCGTCGCCGTCGGCGCTCACCAGCGAGAGTACCAGCCGGGAGTCGCTCACGTCTTCTATCGTCCAAATCCGCTTGTCAAAGGCCGCCGGGCCGCCGTGGAGGTGGTTCTCCCCGTCGTTTTTCGGCAGCAGGTACTCCCGCCCGCCGAGCGTGAAGCGCGATCCGCCTATCCTGTTCGCGCAGCGGCCCACGATGGCCCCGCAAAAGCCCGTCTGCGCCCTGTACGCCTCCAGACTGTCAAAGCCCAGCGCCACGTCCAGCGGCCCCCGGCGCGACGGCACCCTCAGCGAACGCAGCGCCCCGCCGTAGGTCAGCACCTCCGCCTCCAGCCCGCCGCCGGAGAGCGCCACGCACCGCGCCTCGTCCCCGTCGGGGAGAATGCCGAATGGAGTTATGTTAACCGACATTTATCTCAGCCTCCTTAGAGTTAGAGCTCAAGCGCCCTCAGCGCCTCGGTTATATCCTCAAAGGCCATGGAGTGCGAGGCCTTCACGAGCACCGTGTCCCCGCGCCGGAGCTGGTGGGGAAGGTCCGCGATGAGCTCGGCCTTGCTCGCGTAGTGCCGCCCGCCCATCGCCTCGGAGAGCGGCCCGGCGGTCAGCAGCAGTGCGCCCGCGTCGAGCGCGGCGCGGCCGGTCTCGCGGTGGAACTCCTCGCTGTGCTCGCCGAGCTCGAGCATGTCGCCGAGCACGCACACCAGCCGTCCGCCGAGGTCGGCGGCGGAGAGTATGGCCATCTGCGTGGAGTCCGGGTTCGCGTTGTAGCAGTCGTCGACTATCGTGAGGCAGCCGGTGTTGATGACGCTGGCGCGGCGGCCGACGGGCTGGTAGTCCGCAATGCCCGCGGCGATGTCGGCGTCCGGCACGCCGAGCTCGATGCCCACCGCGGCGGCGGCGAGCGCGGCGTAGACCATGTGCCGCCCGAAGGCTCCGACGCGGGTCTCTATGCGGTGCGCCCCGCTCACGACGGTGAACTCGGAGCCCTCCGCGCCGAGGCAGCGGTAGTCCTCGGCACGCACGTTGCAGCCATTGCCGAGACCGTAGGTGAGCTTGCGCTGCTCGCACCGGAGCGAAGAGAGCAGGTCGTCGTCGCCGTTTACCACGACGAGACCGTCACGCGGCATCTCGTCGAGCAGCTCGGTCTTGGCCCGGAGCACGCCGGGGCGGTCGCCGAGGGCCTCGAGGTGGGAGCGGCCTATTAGCGTATAGACGGCGATGTCCGGCCTCGCCATGGCGCCGAGGCGGTGCATCTCGCCGAAGTGGCTGATGCCGAGCTCGATGACCGCGGCCTCAGTCTCGGGGCCTATGCGGAAGATGGTGAGCGGGACGCCGAGCTCGTTGTTGAAATTCTTCTCAGTGCGCAGGGTGTTGAACCTCCGCGCGAGGACGCAGGCGACCATCTCCTTGGTGGTGGTCTTGCCCGAACTGCCCGTGATGCCGACGACGGGGACCTTCACGGCCTCGCGGCAGCGCGCGGCGAGCCTGGCCATGGCCTGGGCCACGTCGGGCACGGTGACGACCGGGCCGGAGACGCCCTCGGGCACCCTCTGCGCGAGGCAGCAGGGCGCGCCGGCTTCGAGCGCGGCGGCGATGAACTCGTGCCCGTCGCGCCTTGCGCCGGGCAGGGCGCAGAACATCAGCCCGGGCGCGACCTCGCGGTTATCCCGCACCGCGCCGGTCACCGCGCGCTCCGCCCCGCCGCCGTGGAGCGTGCCGCCGGTGTATTCCGCGACCTTTGCTACCGTCATGTCTATCATGCGTACTTCTCCATCGAGGCGTCTATTATCCTCTGGCAGAGCTCGGCGTAGGAGATGCCGAGCACGGCGGCCTCCTGGGGCACGAGGCTGGTGGGCGTCATGCCGGGGAGGGTGTTTATCTCGAGAAACCAGAAGTTCCCGTCCTCGTCGAGTATGAAGTCCGCGCGCGAGTAGGCGGCGAGGCCCAGCGCGTTATAGACGGTGAGCGCTGCCTTTGCGAGGCGCTCCTCGGCCTCAGCGGGGATGGGGGCGGGGGTTATCTCCTCCGCCGCGCCGGGCTGGTACTTGTTCTTGTAGTCGTAAAAGCCGGTGAGCGGGCGTATCTCGATGCTGGGCAGGGCCGCGCCGTCGAGTATGCCTATCTGAATCTCGCGCCCGGATATGTAGCGCTCCACGACCACGGCGCCGCCCTCGGCGCGGGCGGAATCGAGGGCGCGCAGCAGCTCCTCGCGCGTGTGCGCGATGTCTACGCCTATGCTCGAGCCGGAGTCCACGGGCTTGACGACGCAGGGGAGCGCGGCCTCGGCGCAGACGGCCTCGGGGTCGAGCGTGCGGGCGTCATAGAGCTTCCACTCGGGCGTGAGCACGCCGAGGGGGGCGACGACGCGCTTGGTGAGGTCCTTATCCATCGCAATGGCGCTGCCGAGGTGGCCGCTGCCGGTGTACTTGATGCCAAGGAGGTCGAAGGCGGCCTGGACCTTGCCGTCCTCGCCGCAGCGGCCGTGCAGGGCCATGAAAACTATGTCCGCCATCGCGCAAAGCTCGAGCACGCGGTCCCCGAACATGGACTCGGACTTGAGCTTCCTGGAGGCCCTGACCGCCTCGAGGTCGGGGGCGGTCTCGTCGATGCGCGTCCCGCCGAGCGCGGGGGGATTTTCAAATATGCCCTCGAGCGTGCCGGGGTAGTCCTCGAGGCCGAAGAACATGTCGCAGAGCACGACCCTGTGCCCGAGCTCCATGAGCGCGGAGGCAATCTTGGTCCCGCTGGAGAGCGAGACGTTCCGCTCCGGCGAGAGCCCGCCGCAGAGCACCACTATATCCATATATGAGCACCTCTTTCCAAAGTACTGCGAGTATAGCATACTATGCGGCGCATTTCAAACCATTTACAGTCCCTTCTTCTGGCCCGGCGCATTTTTTGCGCGGGGCGCTTGACAGACGCCGCGGAGGGGCGTATACTGACGGCAATCGAACAGGATTTTCAGGGCGGAGTGAAATTCTCCACCGGTGGTATAGCCCACGAGCCGCAAGGTATGATTCGGTGCGATTCCGAAGCCGACAGTACAGTCTGGATGAAAGAAAATCTTTTCACGCAGCGAAAGCTGTGCAATTGATTTGCTCTGGAATGGATGCCATTCCGGAGTTTTTTTGTCCCCTCAGCGGGACGCCCTTTGCACGCGAAGCGCCGCCGGAATGAAGCCCTGAACAGCTTGTTCAGGGCATTTTTGTTTTTCCGGAGGCGAAATATGACCGACACAGAATATATGCGCAGAGCCCTCGAGCTCGCCGGGCGCGGCGTGGGCTGGACCTCGCCGAACCCCATGGTCGGGGCCGTCGTCGTCAAGGACGGGCGCGTCATCGGCGAGGGCTTCCACGAGCGCTGCGGCGAGGCGCACGCGGAGCGCAACGCCCTTGCGCACTGCACGGAGTCCCCCGCGGGAGCGACGATGTACGTCACGCTCGAGCCCTGCTGTCACCAGGGCCGCCAGCCGCCCTGTACCGACGCCATCCTTGAGGCGGGCATCGCCCGCGTCGTCGTCGGCTCGGACGACCCGAACCCCCTCGTCGCGGGCAAGGGTATCGACATCCTCCGCCGCGCGGGCGTGGAGGTCGAGACGGGCGTGCTCAAGGCCGAGTGCGACGCGCTCAACTACGTGTTCTTCCACTACATCACCACCGGCCTGCCCTATGTGGTCATGAAATACGCCATGACGCTCGACGGCAAGATCGCCACCTGCTCGGGCAAGTCGAAGTGGATAACCGGCGAGGCCGCGCGCGAGCAGGTGCACCGCGACCGCAGCCGCTACCGGGCCATCATGGCCGGGGTCGGCACCGTCCTCGCGGATGACCCGATGCTCAACTGCCGCGTCGAGGGCGGGCGCGACCCCGTCCGCGTCATCTGCGACTCACACCTGCGCACCCCGCTGACGAGCCGCATCGTCGCCACCGCGCGGGAGATACCGACCATCCTCGCCACGGTCAGCGCGGACAAGGAGGCCGCCGCCCCCTACGAGGCCGCGGGCTGCCGGGTCTGGACGCTCCCGGAGCGCGGCGGACGGCCCGACCTCACTGAGCTAATGTGCCGCCTCGGCGCAGAGGGCATAGACAGCGTCCTGCTCGAGGGCGGCGGCACGCTCAACTGGACGGCCCTCGAGAGCGGCATCGTCTGCCGCGTCCAGGCCTATATCGCGCCCAAGCTCTTCGGCGGAGCCGGGGCGAAGTCGCCCGTCGGCGGCCGGGGCGTGGAGGAACCGGCCGGAGCCGTGCGGCTCAGGGACATAAGCGTCCGCCGCCTCGGCGGGGACATACTGCTGGAAGGGGAGGTCGAGAGCCTTGTTCACGGGAATAGTTGAGGAGCTGGGCACCATACGTGCCGTCAGGCGGGGCGCCGCCTCCGCCGTGCTGAGCATAGGGGCCGCCGAGGTGCTCTCTGACCTCAAGATCGGCGACAGCGTCGCAGTCAACGGCGTATGCCTCACGGTCACGAGCCTGGACGACGGCGGTTTCACGGCGGACGTCATGCACGAGACGCTGGGCCGCTCGTCCCTCGGCGCGCTCGCGCCGGGCGGCCGCGTGAATCTCGAGCGCGCCATGCCCGCGAATGGCCGCTTCGGCGGGCACATCGTCTCCGGACACATCGACGGCACCGGCAAGGTCGCCTCCGTCCGCCCGGACGACAACGCGCTCTGGTACACGATATACGCCGCGCCGGAGCTGCTGCGCTGCATCGTCGAAAAGGGCTCCATCACCATCGACGGCATCAGCCTCACGGTGGCGGCGGTGGACGAGACGAGCTTTTCCGTCTCGCTCATCCCGCACACGGCGGCGGTGACGACGCTCGGCAAAAAGCGCGCGGGCGACACCGTGAACCTCGAGACGGACATCATAGGCAAGTACGTTGAAAAACTCCTGCGCCCGGCCCCGGAGCCGGAGCGGCAGGGCGGCATCAGTTTGAAATTTCTGGCCGAGAACGGCTTCTGATACAAAAAGGAGGAGCAAAAAACATGGACGACCGTTTCTGCACCGTTGAAGAGGCTCTTGACGAGCTGCGCGCGGGGCGCATAATAATATCCATAGACGACCCGGACCGCGAGAACGAGGGCGACATGATCTGCGCCGCCGAGTTCGCGACGACGGAGAACGTGAACTTCATGGCCAAGTACGCCAAGGGCCTCATCTGCACGCCGATGAGCGAGGAGATAGCGGCCTCCCTGGGCCTGGAGCAGATGGTGAAGGTGAACACGGACAACCACTGCACGGCCTTCACCGTGTCCATAGACCACGTGGACACAAGTACGGGCATCTCGGCCGAAGAGCGCGGCTACACCTGCCGCAAGTGCGTCGACCCGGACGCAAAGCCGGAGGACTTCCGCCGCCCGGGCCACGTGTTCCCGCTGACGGCCCGCCGCGGCGGCGTGCTGACCCGCAACGGCCACACGGAGGCGACGGTGGACCTCTGCCGCCTCGCGGGGCTCAAGCAGTGCGGCCTCTGCTGCGAGATAATGCGCGACGACGGCACCATGATGCGCACCACGGAGCTGCTCGAGAAGGCGGCGGAGTGGGGCCTCAAGGTCATCTCCATAAAGGAGCTGCAGGACTACTGCCGCCTGCACGACAAGCACATGTTCTGCGAGGCGAGCGCCAAGCTGCCCACGCGCTACGGCGAGTTCCAGATCCGCGGCTACGTCAGCGACCTCACCGGCGAGCACCACGTCGCGCTGGTGAAGGGCGACATCGGCGACGGGCAGAACATACTCTGCCGCGTCCACAGCGAGTGCCTGACCGGCGACGTGTTCGGCTCCTGCCGCTGCGACTGCGGCCAGCAGCTGGCCGCGGCGATGCAGCAGATAGAGCGCGAGGGCCGCGGCGTGGTGCTCTACATGCGCCAGGAGGGCCGCGGCATCGGCCTCATCAACAAGCTCAAGGCCTATGAGCTGCAGGAGCAGGGCTTCGACACCGTGGACGCCAACGTGAAGCTCGGCTTCGCCCCGGACCTGCGCGAGTACTGGACCGGCGCGCAGATACTCCGTGACCTCGGCGTGCGCACCATGCGCCTGCTCACGAACAACCCGGACAAGGTGTATCAGCTCTCGGACTTCGGCCTCGAGATAGTCGAGCGCGTGCCCATCCAGGTCGAGGCCACGCGCGAGGACCTATTCTACCTGCGCACCAAGCAGCAGCGCATGGGCCACATCCTGAACTACTGAAATAATCTATAATTTATATACGGAGGAAATGAAAATGAAGGTCTATGAAGGCAAGCTCGTATCCGAGAACATAAAGATAGGCATCGTTGCGGCGAGGTTCAACGAGTTCATCGTCTCCAAGCTGCTGAGCGGCTGCGAGGACGGCCTGCTCCGCCACGGCGTGAAGCCGGAGGACATCTCCGTCGCCTGGGTGCCGGGCGCGTTCGAGATCCCGCTGGTGCTCTCCAAGATGGCCGAGAGCGGGAAGTACGACGCGGTCATCGCCCTCGGCGCGGTCATCCGCGGCAGCACCAGCCACTACGACTACGTGTGCAGCGAGGTCTCCAAGGGCGTGGCGGCCGTCTCGCTCAAGAGCGGCATACCCGTCATGTTCGGCGTCCTGACCACGGACACCATCGAGCAGGCCATAGAGCGCGCGGGCACCAAGGCGGGCAACAAGGGCGCGGAGTGCGCCCAGGGCGCCATCGAGATGGTGAATCTGCTCCGGGAGATAGAGGCCTGAGATGCCGAACCTGCTCTTTGACTACGACGGCACGCTGCACGACAGCATGAAGATCTACGCCCCGTCCGTGCAGCTCGCCTGGGACAACCTGGCCGCCAAGGGCCTGACGGAGCCCCGGACGCTCAGCGAGGAGGAGCTGCGCCCCTGCATAGGCATGACGCCGGACGAGATGTGGGGCTATTTCGCCATGAACATAGGCGAAGAGGAAAAGCGGGAGTGCACCAAGCTGGTGGGGGACAACATGCTCGAGCTGGTGCGCCGAGGCGAGGCAAAGCTCTATGACGGCGTGCCGGAGGCGCTCGCGGAGCTGCGCCGCCGCGGCTTCCATATGGTGCTGCTGAGCAACTGCCCCGTCTCGTATCTCGAGGCGCACACGGAACAGTTCCACCTGGAGCAATATTTCGAGGGCCTCTATTGCGCCGAGGAGTTCGGCTACCGGCCCAAGTACGAGATCTTCGAGCGCCTGCGCGGGCATTACCCCGGCCCCTTCGCCGTGGTTGGCGACCGGAGGCACGACATGGAGGCCGCGCAGCGCGGCGGCGTCCCCGCCATAGGCTGCCTCTACGGCTACGGCAGCCGGGAGGAGCTGGCCCCCGCCGCCTACCTCGCCTACGCCCCCTCCGACCTCCCCCGCCTCGCCGCCCTCTTCGCCGAGCGCTGCGGAGAATGAAAATATCCCCGGGACCACGCCGTCCCGGGGATATTTATACCCTGAAAAAACAAAAACCGGGGTCGGAAGACCCCGATTTTATGTGGTGGAGACTGCTGGACTCGAACCAGTGACCTCCTGCGTGTGAAGCAGGCGCTCTAACCTGCTGAGCTAAGCCTCCACAAAAGATTTGGTGACCCGTACGGGATTCGAACCCATGTTACCGCCGTGAAAGGGCGGTGTCTTAACCACTTGACCAACGGGCCATAAGGCTCCGGGGCGCCAGAGGCGCCCCGGTGGTAGCGGCGACTGGATTCGAACCGGTGACACTCCGGGTATGAACCGGATGCTCTGGCCAACTGAGCTACGCCGCCAAAAGGCAAAGTGAATTATACCCGACATTGGCCAGATTGTCAACACATTTTTTGGCGGCGCGGCCCTTTTTTTGCCTCAGACCCTCACAAGCTCGTACTTACGGCTGCCGAGGCCGATCTTCTCGGCGTGCTCGACCTGGGAGCGCCAGTCGGTGTCGGGGGAGATGTCGGTGAAGTGGTCGTGGTGGGTGTGCTCGGCCTCGCCCAGCATGCTGTTGGCCACGGGCGGCTGTGCGTTCACCGCGTCCGCGCAGGCCATGTCTATCGCCACGGGGTCGAAGGAGGCGAACATGCCCACATCCGGCACCACGGCGGCGTCGTTTTCAAAGTGGCAGTCGCAGTAGGGGGAGATGTCTATCGCGAGGGAGATGTGGAAGTTAGGCTTGCCCTGGCAGACGGCCTTGGCGTACTCGGCGATCTTGCAGTTGAGGATGTCGTTGGCCTCGTCGTGGGCGGGGCGGACGGCGTCCTTGGGACATTCGCCTATGCAGCGGCCGCAGCCGACGCAGCGGTCGTGGTCGATGTGGCACTTGCCGTCCTCTATTATGGGCGCGCCGTGGGCGCAGATGCGCTGGCAGGCGCCGCAGCCGATGCAGTACTTCTGCTTGACAAAGGGCTTGCCCGCGGAGTGCATCTCCATCTTGCCGGCCCTGGAGCCGCCGCCCATGCCGAGGTTCTTGAGCGCGCCGCCGAAGCCGGTCATCTCATGGCCCTTGAAGTGGGAGAGGGAGATTATGATGTCCGCGTCGGCCAGGGCCTGGCCTATCTTGGCCTCCTTGACGTACTCGCCGCCCTCCACGGGGATGAGCGCCTCGTCCGTGCCCTTCAGGCCGTCGGCGATGATGGAGTGCACGCCGGTCTGGAGGGGGTTGAAGCCGTTGCGGTATGCGCTGTCGAGATGGTCGAGCGCATTTTTGCGCCCGCCGATGTAGAGCGTGTTGCAGTCGGTGAGGAAGGGCTTGCCGCCCAGCTCCTTGACATAGTCGCAGACTGTGGCGGCCCAGTTCGGGCGCAGGAAGGCGAGGTTGCCCGGCTCGCCGAAGTGCATCTTGACGGCGACGAACTTGCCGTCAAAGTCGATGCTCTCAAAGCCAGCGGCCTTCATGAGGCGGCGCAGCTTGACGAGCAGGCTCTGCCCATGGGCTCGCATGTCGGAGAAATATACTTTTGATTCAGCCATGTGAGGCATACCTCCCAGAAAGGTTTTGTACAATTTTAACACATCAGGGCCGCAATAACAACCATTGCCGAAGACGTTAATTTGTTGACAAATAGTATGCCTGATGTTAGAATCAAAACAGGATGTGAGGCGTTTATCGCCACAAATGTGAAAATATTAACATTATTGGGGAAAATTGACAAAGCTGCAGATAGAGGTCCGCGGAATAGTACAGGGAGTTGGGTTCCGTCCGTTCGTGCACAGGCTGGTGAAGGAGCACGGCCTGTCTGGCTGGGTGCGGAACACCGCAGACGGCGCCGGGCTCGAGCTCGAGGGAGAGGAGCCGGCGCTTGAGGCGTTTCTGGCCGCACTGAGGGAGGACGCGCCGCCGCTGGCGCTCATCGAGTCCGTGGAGGCCCGCCCCGTGCAGGGGGGAGAGCACTTTGAGGGCTTCAGCATAGTCCCGAGCGAGCGCGGTGAGCGTATGCGGACGCTGGTCTCGCCGGACGCGGGCATCTGCCCGGACTGCCTGCGCGAGCTGCTCGACCCTGCCGACAGGCGGTACCGCTACCCCTTCATAAACTGCACCAACTGCGGACCGAGATTCACGATAATAAAATCCGTCCCCTACGACCGGGCGTACACCTCCATGTCGGAGTTTCCGATGTGCCCGGACTGCGAGGCGGAGTTTGAGGACATAGAAAACCGGCGCTACCACGCGCAGCCGAACTGCTGCCCCGTCTGCGGGCCAAAGACCTTCTTCCTCGACGGAGAGGGCCGCCGGCTGCCGGGCGACGGCATCGAGGCGGCGCGGAGCCTCTTAAAATCGGGCGGCATCCTCTGCGTCAAGGGCCTGGGCGGGATGCACCTTGCCTGCCTCGCGGAGGACACTCAGGCCGTGGCGCGGCTCCGGCGGCGCAAGCACAGGGACGAAAAGCCCTTCGCCGTGATGTGCCGGGACGCCGCCGCCGCAAGGCGGCTCTGCGAGCTCTCGGAGGCCGAGGAGCGGGCGCTGACGTCCTTCCGTAAGCCCATCGTGCTGCTCAAAAAGCGCGCCCGGGGCACATACATGCACCTGAGCGAGAACAACTCCATCGGCGTCATGCTGCCGTACACGCCGCTGCACGTCCTGCTCCTGGGCGAGGACCTCGACTGCCTCGTGATGACGAGCGCGAACCTCTCCGAAACACCTATTGTATATAAAAACGCCGAGGCGCTGGAAAAGCTCCGGGGCATCGCGGACGGCTTTCTGCTGCACGACCGCGAGATACTCACGCGCTGCGACGACTCGCTCATACGCATATACGAGGGCCGGGACTACCCCGTCCGGCGCTCGCGCGGCTACGTGCCGTATCCGATTTCAGTGAAGCACCTCGCTGAAGGGCTGCTCGCCTGCGGGGCGGAGCAGAAGGCGGGCTTCTGTCTTGCGAAGAACGGCCACGCCTTCCCGAGCCAGCACATAGGCGACCTCAAGAACCTGGAGACGCTCGACTGCTATGAGGAGCAGCTGCGCCACTTCGCGCGGCTCTTCGACTTCGAGCCCCGGGCCGTGGCCTGCGACATGCACCCGGACTATCTCTCCACCGCCGCGGCGGAGGAGCTGGCGGCAAAGCGGCGCATCCCGCTCCTGAGAGTGCAGCACCACCACGCGCACATGGTCTCCTGCATGGCGGACAACTGCCTGGAGGGCGAGTGCCTGGGCCTCATCTGGGACGGCACGGGCTATGGTACAGACGGCGCGACCTGGGGCGGGGAACTGCTCGCGGGCGGCGCGCGGGGCTTTGAGCGGCTCGGCTCGATAAGGCCCATCCCGCTCCCGGGCGGGGACCTCGCGGTGCTGGAGATACGGCGCATCGCCGAGGCGCTGAGGTTTGAATCCGGCCTCGCGGGGGAGGATCCCCTGCTGCGCCGGATGCTGGAGCGGGGCGTCTCCTGCCCGAAGAGCTCCGGCATGGGCCGCCTCTTCGACGGGGTCTGCGCCCTCGCGGGCATACGCGCGGAGAGCAGCTACGAGGGCCAGGGCGCCGTCCTACTCGAGGCCGCGGCGGACGAGGCCGAGCTCGGGGAGTACGACCTCGCCTTCGAGGACAATGTCTTTGACTGGCGGCCGATGATAAGGCAGATCGCCGCCCTGGGCGAGGCTCCGGGGACGGTCGCGGCAAAGTTTATGAACACGCTCGTGAGCATGGCGGCGGCGCAGTGCCGCGCGGCGGCGGAGCAGACCGGACTCCGGCGCGTGGTGCTCTCGGGCGGGGTGTTTCAGAATATGTATCTCATGGAGCGCCTGCCGCGCGCGCTGAAGGCGGCGGGGCTCGAGGTGTACACGCACAGCCGGGTGTCGCCCAACGACGAGGGCGTGGCGCTCGGACAGTTGATGATCCTGGAGGCAAGTTATGTGTCTGGCGGTACCGCTGAAGATAGTTGAAATAGACGGTCTGAACGCCGTCGGCGAGGTGGAGGGCCTGCGCCGGCGGATGAGGCTGGACTTCATAAAGGAGCCGAAGCTGGGCGAATACGTCATCGTCCACGCGGGCTTTGCCATAGAGCGGCTGCCGGAGCAGCAGGCGCTCGAGGACATTGCGGAGTGGGCGGAGGTCGAAAATGCGCTCCGCTGAGATAATAGAGAGGATAAACGCCCTCCCCAAAATGCGCGTCCGGCTCATGGAGGTCTGCGGCACACACACGATGGCCATAGCCCGCGCGGGGCTCAAGCGGCTGCTGCCGGAGGGCGTGGAGCTGGTCTCCGGCCCCGGCTGCCCGGTCTGCGTGACGCCGCCGGAGCTGATGGACGCGGCGCTGGAGCTGGCCTCGAGGCCCGGCGTCACCGTTGCGAGCTACGGCGACATGCTCCGTGTCCCCGGCTCGAGGCGGGGCGACGACCTCGCCCACCGCAGGGCGCGCGGCGGCTCCGTGGAGCTGGTGTACTCGCCCATGGACGCCGTGGAGCTGGCGAAAAAGCACCCGGAGCGCGAGGTGGTGTTCCTCGGCGTCGGTTTCGAGACCACCGCCCCCGGCACGGCGGCAAGCGCCCTCGCTGCAAGGGAGCAGGGCGTCAAAAACTACTCCGTGTTCACAATGCTGCGCCTGGTCGAACCAGCGCTCAGAGCGCTCATCGGCTCCGAGGGCTTCGACGTGCAGGGCTTCCTCTGCCCGGGCCACGTCGCGGTCATCACCGGTGCGGAGCACTTCAGGTTTCTGCCCGGGGAATACGGCCTGCCCGCCGTCGTCGCGGGCTTTGAGCCGGAGGACATACTGCTCTCGGTCTACGAACTGCTGCGCATGCTCGCGGACGGAAAACCCGGTCTCGTGAACGAATACTCCCGCGCGGTTAGCCCCGGCGGGAACGCCCTGGCGCAGGAGATGCTCCGCCGGGCCTTCGTGCCCGTCCGGGCCTCCTGGCGCGGCCTCGGCGAGATAGAGGCGAGCGGCCTCGCCTTCGCGCCGGAGCTTTCGGACTACGACGCCGTGAAAAAGCTCGGCATAGAAATTGGCAAAGGGGCCCCTCCCACGGCCTGCCGCTGCGGCGAGGTCATAACGGGCCGGATGCCCCCGGAGGGCTGCCCGCTCTTTGGAAAAATGTGCACGCCGGAGGACCCCGTCGGGCCCTGCATGGTGTCCTCGGAGGGCGCCTGCGCCGCGGCGTACAAATATCGGGAGTGCTGATATGGACGATATAATAACCCTCGACTACGGCAGCGGCGGCAAAAAGACGGCCGCCCTCATAGATGAGCTGATCCTCCCCGCGCTCGGCAACAGCGAGCTCAACGCCCTCGGCGACGGGGCGATATTGGACGGCGCCCTCGCCTTTTCGACGGACAGCTTTGTCGTCAGCCCGCTCTTCTTCCCGGGCGGGGACATAGGCAAGCTCAGCGTCTGCGGCACGGTGAACGACCTCGCCATGTGCGGCGCGGAACCGAAATACCTCAGCCTCGCCCTCATCATCGAAGAGGGCCTGCCCACCGCCGACCTGCGCCGCATCGTCGCCTCGATAAAGGCCGCGGCGGAGGGCGCGGGCGTCGCCGTAGTCACCGGCGACACCAAGGTGGTCGAGCGGGGCAGAGGGGATGGGGTTTACATAACAACATCCGGCATAGGTCTCGTGAAGTACCCCGGCCTCGGCCCGGACAAGATGCGCCCGGGCGACGCGGTGCTCATCTCGGGCACGGCGGGCGACCACGGCGCGGCGGTAATGCTCGCGCGCGACGGCCTGCTCGAAGGTGAGCTGAGGTCCGACTGCGCGGCGCTGAACGGGCTCGCCTCGGCCCTGCTGGGGAGCGGGGCGGCCGTGCGCGTGCTGCGCGACCCGACGCGCGGCGGCGCGGCGACGACGCTCTGCGAGTTTGCGGAGAGCGCCGCTCTCGGCATAGAGCTCGACGAGGAGGCGATACCCGTCCGGCGGGACGTGGCCGCGGCCTGTGCGCTCCTGGGGCTTGACCCGCTCTACTGCGCCAACGAGGGCAAAATGCTCGCCGTCGTGGCGCCCGAGGACGCCGAGGCGGCGCTGGCGACGCTCCGCAGCCGCCCGGAGGGCGAAAACGCCGCGATAATAGGCCGCGTGACTGCCGAGCGGCCCGGAAAAGTGGTACTCCGCACCCGCGCGGGGGGAGGCCGGATATTGCAGAAGCTCTCCGGCGCACAGCTCCCGCGCATATGTTAGCCCGCAATTTGTCAAATATATGTCAATTTTTGAGAACAAAGAGGTGGAAAAGATGCAGGAATACAGGATGACCCAGATCACGAAGGCGGACATCGTCCCCACGGCTCTGCGGATGCGGCACGAGGGCCGGTGGCTTGTGATGATACACGGCCAGGTGGAGCCGGACGGCCAGGTCCGCGTGAGCTACGACTACGCGGTGGACCCGGCGGTGGAGAGCTACTACGTCCTCGGCGAGACGACGCTGCCTTCGATCTCGGACATCTATGACGAGGCCGCGCGCTGGCCGGAATGCGAGCTGCATGAGTTGATGGGCCTGGAATTCGAGGGGCTCGACACGTCGAAACGGCTGTTTCTGCCGGAGGATATGCTCGAGACCCAGGGCAAGGGCCACATCCTGGTCACGCCGCTCTCGGAGCTCCGGGAGAAGCGCGTGGAGCAAATGGAGAAGGGGAGTGAGGACGCATGAGCTATATCGTACCGATAGGTCCGTACCATCCCGCGCTTGAGGAGCCGGTACACGCCAAGCTCTACACCGAAGGCGAGGTCATAAAGGACGCCGAGGTGTTCGTCGGCTACAACCACCGCGGCATAGAGAAGTTGGCCACGGAGCGCAACGCCATCCAGACGCTGGTGCTGGTGGAGCGCGTCTGCGGCATCTGCTCGCACTCGCACGCCTTCACCTACGCCATGGCCGTGGAGGGCATAAACGGCGTGGAGGTGCCGAAGAGGGGAGAGTATATCCGCGTCATCACGGCGGAGCTGGAGCGGCTGCACTCGCACCTGCTCTGGGCGGGCATCGCCTTCCACATCATCGGCCACGACAGCATGTTCATGCACACCTGGGACGTGCGCGAGCTCATCATGGATATGCTGGAGACCTTCACCGGCAACCGCGTGAACTACGGCATGGTCACCATCGGCGGCGCAAGGCGCGACATCTCCGACGAGCTCCGGCGCGACATGCTCGCCAAGCTCGACAAGGTCGGCCCCATCGTGGACAGGATAGTGGACATCAGCCTGAACGACAAGACCATCGCCATGCGCACCAAGGGCGTCGGAGTTATGTCAACCGAGGACGCCATCCGCATGGGCGCCGTCGGCCCGCACGCGAGGGCCTCGGGCGTGAAGATAGACGTCCGCCGCGACGCGCCGTACTCGTCCTACGACGACTTCGAGTTCGACGTGCCGACCTGCGACAGCTGCGACGTGTTCGCGCGCGTGGTGGTGAGGCTGCTCGAGTGCTATGAGAGCGTGAAGATACTCCGCCAGGCGCTGGAGAACCTGCCGGCCGGCCCGATAAACCTCGGCAACAAGATACCGAAGATAAAAGAGGGCGAGTTCGTGGCGAGGCACGAGGCCCCGCGCGGGCAGCTCTCGCACAAGGTCGCGGGCAACGGCGGGCAGATGAACCAGCGCGTGAGCATCCACGTGCCGAGCTACAAGAACACGCCCACGGTGCCGCACATGCTCCGGGGCAACACGGTGGCGGACGCTGGACTCATCATCGCGAGCATAGACCCCTGCTTTTCCTGCCTGGACCGCTGATATGCACGAGCTTGCGGTAATGCAGAGCGTCGTGGCCCTCTGCGAGCGGGAGGCCGCCGAGCGCGGCTTTCGCCGGGTGCGGAGCATAAATCTCGCGGTAGGTGCGGTCAGCGGCATAGTGCCCGGGTGCATGTTCGAGTTCTTCCCCGCGGCGGCGCGCGGCAGCGTGGCCGAGGGGGCGCGGCTCGAGACCCGGGTCATCCCCGCCGCCATAGAGTGCCCGGACTGCGGCTATTCCGGCGAGACCCACGGCGCGGAGTGCCCCCGCTGCGGGGGCTGGGGCTTCCGCCTCACACAGGGCAGGGAGTTCTATATAGATTCAATTGAAGTTGAGTGAAACAGGAGGTGTCAACTTGGAGGCAAAGCGTAAGACGACGTTCGGCGCGTGGTTCGCCACGTTCGTACTGTGCTGTTTCTTCTGGATACTGCTGACGGGCTCTTTCGCCTGGCAGGAGCTTGTCGCGGGCGCCGTGGTCTCGGCGGGCGTGGCGCTCTTCTCGGCGCGCTGGTTCGTGCACGAGGGCCCGGGCAGGTTCTTCGGCAAGCGGCTTTTCGTCCTCATCTGGTACTGCATAGCGATCTTCCCCTGGGAGCTCATAAAGGCCAACTGGGACATGGCCCGGCGCGCTCTCTCGCCTAAGCTGCGCATCAACCCCGGCATCGTCCGCGTGCCCGTGGACGTGCCGACCGAATACGGCAAGACCATGCTCGCAAACTCCATCACCCTCACCCCCGGCACCATCACCATGGACATAGACGAGAGCGGCGGCCAGACCTGGTACTACATCCACTGGATAGACGTCCAGGAGACCGAGCGCACGGCGGCGGGCGAGATGATTAAGGGCCGCATGGAAAAATGGGTAAGGAGGATATGGAAATGATAGAGCTCATATACTTTGCCATTTTCTACGTCCTCTGCTGCTTCATCGTCATCTGGCGGCTCATAAAGGGCCCCACGGCCCCGGACCGGGTCACGGCGGGCGACTGCGTGGACGTCATGACCGACATGGCCCTGGTGCTGGTGGCCATGTACTCCGGCCGCGGCATCTACCTCGACATCGCCATCGTGACGGCCATACTGGGCTTTTTGAGCCAGGTGCTCATCGGAAAGTATCTGGAGGGCACGCTATGAACATTGTGCTCAGAGTGATAATCGACATCTTCATCGTCGGCGGCTGCTTTTTCGCCTTTGCGGGCGCGGTGGGCGTCGTGCGCATGCCGGACACCTTCTCGCGCATGCAGAGCTCGACGAACGTCACCACCCTCGGCGTGCTGCTGACGCTGATAGGCGCGCTGCTGTACTTCATCTTCGTCATGCACAGCTGGGGCAGCGCGGCAAAGGTGGTCGTCATCGGCGTGCTGACCGTGCTGGCGAACCCCGTCGGCGGCCACGCCATGGCCCGCGCGGCGTACAGGATAGGCATAAGGCCAAAGCGCGCTCTGGCCGTGGACGACCTTGCGGAGCCGGACGCCTGCGCCGAGCCCGAGGCCGCTGAAAAGGAGGCTGAGGAGGCATGATAACACCCGTTTACGTCCTCAACACGCTCATAGTCCTCGGGATAGTCGTCTGCGCCGTGCTCACCGTCACGGCAAAGCGCACGCTCTCGAGCATCATCTGCCTCGCGGCCTGCGGCGCCTTCGTCTCGCTGGAGTTCATCATGCTCCAGGCCCCGGACGTCGCGATAGCGGAGGCGGCGGTCGGCGTCGTGCTCACGACCATCATCTTCGTTGTGGCGCTGCGCAAGACCGGCGGAAAGGGGGAGGATGAGAAATGAAAAAGCTCGTTCTGGTGGTCTCGCTCCTCGTCATCCTCGTCGCCGGCGTTATAGCCGTGACGTATATGCAAAGCGAGATACCCGTGACCTACGACGGCCGCGGCACCGACGTGTATGCCCTCCAGCAGGACCCGGAGAACTACGACGTCTCCGACCCGGACGGCGCGGCGAGCATAATAGTCCAGGAGAACCTCGCCAAGACCCAGGCTGTCAACAACGTCACCGCCGTGGTGTTCGACTTCCGCGGCTACGACACCCTGGGCGAGAGCTTCGTACTGCTCATCGCCATAACCGGTGCGACGGTAATACTCCGCCGCCAGCGCAAGAGATGGGAGGGCGGCGGCGATGAATAAAAAGTGGAAGCGCGACGACCTCATAGTCCGCTCCCTCGCGGACAGCTACCTGCCCATAGCGCTCGTGCTGGGCTTTTACGTCATCCTCCACGGCAACATCAGCCCCGGCGGCGGCTTCCAGGGCGGCGTCCTCGCCGCGAGCGGCGTGCTGCTGCTCTACCTCGGCTACGGCTTCAGGGGCATAGCCACCGCTATAAACATGGAGCGCATGCACAAGTTCGAAGCCGTGGGCGCCATAGCCTACGTGCTCTTCGCCCTGCTCGGCATCTTCGCGGGCTACAACTTCTGCCGCAACATCCTCTGGAACAGCGGCAATATCGGCGACCTCTGGAGCTCGGGCACGATAGCGCTCATGAACTACGCCGTCGGCTTCAAGGTGCTCACGGGCGTGGGTTTCCTGCTGCTGCTCGTCATCTACCTGCTCGGCACGGACGAGAGCCACGAGCACGACGGCACCATACCCACCACCGAACACGAGGAAGGGGGGACGGGCAAATGATGCTGGCAAACTACATCGGAGCTGTCGCCCTCGTGGTCATCGGCTTCTACGCCATGGTCATGAAGCACGACATAATCAAGATCGTCGTCGGCATGGGCCTCGTCGACTACGGGCTGAACCTCATGATAGTCTCCGTCGGCTTCAACGAGGGCGGCACCGCGCCCATCTTCACCTTCGGCGAGCTCAAAAGCGGCATGTACTTCGTCGACCCCATCCCCCAGGCCCTGACGCTGACGAGCATAGTCATCGGCGCCTGCGTCACGGCCATGGCCCTCGCGCTCTGCGTGCGCATCTACAAGGAATACGGCACGCTCGACGCGCGTGAGATAAGGAGGCTGCACGGATGACATACGACGTCTATATGCACTTCCCCGTGCTGGCCATAATGACGCTCTTCGTCAGCGCGTTCCTCGTGACCCTCGCGGGCAAGAGGGAAATGCTCCGCAACGTCATCGCCGGCGCCGCCGTGCTCATAGCGCTGGCGCTGCTGGCGTTGCTCATAAAGCCCGTCATGGTGGACGGGGAGATAATCGTCTACTGGATGGGCAACTGGGAGCCGGTGAACGGCTACGCAATCGGCATCGCCATAGAGGTGGACGCGCTGAGCCTGTTCTTCGGCCTGCTCGTCGCCATCGCCGTGGCCTGCTCCTGCTTCTACTCGTACCGGTACATGAAGCAGGACGACGCGCGCGGCGGCTACTTCACGCTCTATCTCATGCTCGCGGGCGGCGTCATGGGCATCGTCCTCTCGGGCGACCTCTTCAACATCTACGTCATGCTGGAGGTCATGACCTTCGCCGCCGTGGGCCTCACGGCCTTCCGCAGCTGGAACCCCAACGCGCGCGAGGCGGCCTTCAAGTACCTCGTCGTCGGCTCCATCGGCTCCACCTGCGTGCTGCTCGGCACCGCGCTGGTGTACGCCCAGTGCCACACGCTGAACCTCGCGCAGATATCGGCGCTGCTGCCGGGGCGGATGAACCCGACGATGATCCTCGCCTTTGCTCTGCTCTTCACCGGCTTCGGCTGCAAGAGCTTCATGTTCCCCTTCCACCCCATAGCCGCAGACGCCCACGGCGCAGCCCCGAGCTCGGTCTCCGTGCTTATCTCCGGCGTGTTCACCAAGACCGGCGTCTACGGCATCATCCGCGTGAGCTACTTCCTCTTCCGCAGCATGGGCCTGCCCGCCATGCAGACCGGCCTTGTGCTCATAGGCTGCCTATCCATGTTCGTCTGCGTGACCATGGCCCTCAACCAGCACGACTTCAAGCGCCTGCTGGCCTTCCACAGCATCTCGCAGATAGGCTACATCCTCACGAGCCTCGGCCTGTGCACCGCGCTCGGCATCGCGGGCGGCCTCTACCACGCCATAAACCACACGCTCTTCAAGGGCCTCTTGTTCCTCACCGCAGGCGCCGTGCTCTACGCCACGGGCACCACCTACCTCGAAAAGCTCGGCGGCCTGGCGCGGAAGATGCCCCAAACCGCGGCGCTCTTCCTCATCGGCGCGTTCTCCATCAGCGGCATCCCGCCCTTCAACGGCTTCTACTCCAAGTGGCTCATCTATCAGGCCACCTTTGAAAAGGCCGCGGAGACAGGCAGCATCGGCTACGCCCTCGTCACCGTCGTCTGCGTCGTGACCAGCGTGCTGACGCTCGCGTCCTTCATCAAGGTCGGGCAGTCCGTGTTCTTCGGCCAGCTCCCGCTCGAGCTCGAGAACGTGAAGGAGACGCCGCTCTCCATGCGCATACCGATGTGGATAATGGCCGCACTCTGCGTGTTCACGGGCGTTGCGCCGAACACCATGATAAAGTACATCATCGGCCCCGCCACCGGCGCCGTCATCAACTTCCCCGGCTACATAGACGCCGCCATGGGCGAGGGCTACGCCGCCGCCAACATCACGGACACCGGCTATCTCGCAAGCCCGCAGCTCATGTCCATAGGCGCGTGGAGCCCTGTGAACTGGCTCATCCTCTTCGTCGTCGTGCTCGCCGCCGTGTTCCTGGTCACGGTCATCTTCAAGCGCGACCGCGGCCCGGTCAGCTGCGAGGCGGACAGCAAGCACGCCGTGTTCTTCGGCGGCGAGGTGCCCGAGTACTCCCACGTCGCGGGCGGCGACCTCTTCTGGGGCTTCAAGCACAACCTGAGGGGCTACCTCGGCTTCATGTCCAGGGCGCACAGCGGCGTCACCAACGACTACGTCCTCTGGGGCGTGACGGCGCTCGCGGTGATAGTCCTGTACTGCTTCGCGTTCATGTAAGGGGGTGACGAGAGATGGAAATACTGATAAAAGCGGTCTATATCCTCATTTTTCCCGGACTTTTGTTCGCCTCCGTGTTCGGGCTCTGGCTCGCGGGCGTGGACAGGAAGCTCCTCGCCCGGATGCAGAAGCGCGTCGGCCCGCCCATATTGCAGCCTACCTATGACTTCTTCAAGCTGCTGGGCAAGGAGACCATCGTCCCGGCGAACGCGGCGCGGCTGACCTTCCTCGCGGCCCCGTACGTCGGCCTCGTGAGCCTCGTCGTGACGGCGCTCTTCATCCCGCTCGGCGGCCTTCAGGCATTCGGCGGCACGGCGGACACGGTGGTCATCCTCTACCTGCTCGCCATACCCTCGCTCGCTATCATCTTCGGCGGCGCGGCCTCGGGCTCGCCCTTCGCGGGCGTCGGCGTCTCGCGCTCCATGGTCGCCATCATGAGCTACGAGCTGCCGCTCATCCTCGTGCTGCTGGCCGTGGGCCGCGCGGCGGGCTACGGCTACGTCACCTTCTCCATGGAGCAGATAAGCGTCATCCAGCAGCTCACCGGGCCGTTCCTCCTCGACTGGCGGCTTATCCCCGCCGCGGCGGCTATGCTGCTGGTCATACCCTGCGAGGTCGGGGCCCACCCCTTCGACGTGGGTGAGGCCGAGACCGAGATCTGCGAGGGCCCGCTGGTCGAGTACAGCGGCGCGCCGCTCGCGGTGTTCAAGCTCTCGCACTGCATCAAGATGTTCATCATGACGGCGCTCTTCACCGCGCTCTTCCTCGGCGGCGTGACCACGGGAATGCTCTGGCTCGACGTCATCATCGCGCTGGTGTTCTGCACGGTGGTCACAGTCGTGAGCATGACGCTGACCCACGCCGTCATGGCCCGCTTCCGCGTGGAGCAGCTCTTCAAGTTCTTCTGGACGGTGGTCAGCGGCCTTGCGCTCGTGAGCCTCATCCTCGTGTGGTTTGTGTAAGGAGGCGGAAGGATGTTCAAAAAACTCATAGACAATTCCGCAGCCAAATCCCCCTGGCTGTTCCACATCAACGCGGGCAGCTGCAACGGCTGCGACATAGAGCTCGTCGCCGTGCTGACCCCGAGGTACGACGCGGAGCGCCTTGGCTTTAAGCTGGCGGGCACGCCGCGCCACGCGGACATAGTCGTCGTCTCCGGCCCCGTCACCGCCCAGTCCAAGGACCGCGTGCTGCGCACGATAGAGCAGGTCCCGGACCCGAAGGTCATCGTGACCCTTGGCAGCTGCCCGCGCTCGTGCAACGTGTTCAAGGGCAGCTATTCGGTCGTGGGTCCGCTGGATAAGTACGTGGACATCGACGTGTCCATCGCCGGCTGCGCGCCGAAGCCGGAGGCGATCATCGACGGCCTCGCGCTGGCGACGCAGATACTCAAGGAGAAAAGGGGGGCCAAGGAATGATACCCTTTCTGAAGGAGGCCGTGACCGGCCTGTTCTCCAAACCGAGCACCGAGGGCTACCCCTTCACGCCGAAGGAGGCGCCCGTCGGCTACCGGGGCCGCATCGTGTTCCACGCCGATAAGTGCATCAGCTGCGGCATGTGCGAGCGCGTCTGCGCGGGCGGGGCCATCTCCACGACCTCAGTCGAGACGGAGGAGGGCCTGCTCGTGACGCGGAAGTTCTTCCTCGGCTCCTGCACCTTCTGCAACACCTGCGCCGACTTCTGCGTGAAGCACGCCATCGAGCTTACGCAGGACTACCACATGGTGGCGCGCTGCGAGGACGACCTGGTCGTGACCGGCACGTACCTGAAGAAGAAGCCGGTAAAGAAAGCGCCTCCAGCCGCCTGCGGCGAGGAGCCCGCACCTGAGGGCCCCAAGCCCCGAGACGACGGCCTGCCGGTAAACGACCCGGCCAAGTGCGTGTACTGCACGCTCTGCGCCAAAAAGTGCCCTGCCGGCGCCCTCACCGTGGACCGCGCCGCCAAGACCTGGACCCTCGACGAGGACAAATGCATCGCCTGCGGCACCTGTCACGACGTCTGCCCGAAAAAGTGCATTATTATGTAAACTAAATCACTTCATCCAATGGGAAACCCCGCCAAGGGGTTTCCCATTTTTTAAGCATTAAAGAGGGAAGAGACAAAGCTCCCAATTGCCCTGCACACGCAACAGCCCCCGACCCGCACCAACCCCCTCCCCAAGTCGGGCGAGGAACGTCCCGTCCACCGAGGCAGCAGCGCTCACGCGAATGGTGGAGCCACCAGGGCAAAAAAGCGCTTTTCTTTGGCGGCTCGACACCGTTTCTTTGGGCAAGCACCAAAGAAA
>UQYT01000041.1 GCA_900545405.1 uncultured Eubacteriales bacterium
TTCTTTGGGGCTCCACCCCGTTTCTTTGCGCAAGAGCAAAGAAATGGGGTGGAACGGGCAGGGCCAGCGCGGTCTATCGCCCAGTAAAACGGCGCACACGTAACAGCTCAAAATGACGGCGCAGCTTTTATTCGCAAGTCAGGCCGTGGGTGGTTAGGACGGCGCGCATATCCTCCGGGAGCGGGGCGGCGGCCTCGACGGTCTCGCCGGTGAGCGGGTGCGTGAGCGTGAGCCGGGCGGAGTGCAGGGCCGGACGGGCTATTTCGGCGCTCGCGCGGCCATAGAGCCGGTCGCCGAGAATGGGGCAGCCAATGGCGGAGAGGTGGACGCGGATCTGGTGGGTCCTGCCCGTCTCGGGCCGGAGCCGGAGCAAAGCGAGGCCGTCGCCGGCGGCGAGAGTCTCATAGGCGGTGACCGACGGAGCGCCGTCGGGACGGACGCAGAAGCGCTTTTCCTCGCCGCGGCGGCCTATGGGCAGGTCGATGACGCCGGAGGCGGGCTCGGGCGCGCCAACGGTTATGGCGAGGTACTCGCGCCGGAGCGCTGGGGTGTGCAGCAGGCGCCGGAGCCGGTCGTGCATGTAGCCGGTCTTGGCGGCGCACATGACGCCCGTGGTGCCGCGGTCGAGCCGGTTCACGGGGTGAAAGGGCGCGGCGGTGCCTAGATAGGCGGCGACGGCGGAGCCGACGGTGGGCTCGCCGTGCTCAGAGCGCCCGTGCACGGCCATGTCGGCGGGCTTGTCGATTATGAGGATGTCCTCGTCCTCCCAGAGCACGGCGAGGCGGGGCCCGGCTGGCGCGAAGGCGCCCTTTTTCTCGTCGCCGACCTCGACGCTGAGCGTGTCGCCCGCGCGGACGGGGTCGAGGGTCTTTGCGGGCCGGCCGTTGAGCAGGACGGCGCCCTCGCGGTGGCGCAGGCGGGTCACCAGCCCGGCGGAGAGGCCCAGCTGGCCCTGGAGTATGCTGCGTATGCGCCGTCCGTCGCACTCGGGCGGGACGGTGATGGTCAGCCGGCGGCTCACAGCGCGGCCAGAGCGGCCTCATAGGCGGCCTTCGTGCGGGAGTCAAAGCAGACCATGCGCACGCGCTCGATGTCCGGGTGGGCCTCCAGGCTCTCCAGGATGGCCCGCAGCGCGACGGCGGCGGCCTTGTCGACCGGGTAGCCGTAGACGCCGGTGCTTATGGACGGGAAGTCCACGGTCTTGCAGCCGTACTGAGACGCGAGGTCGAGGCAGGAGCGGTAGCAGCCCGCGAGCAGTTCGGGCTCGCCGCGGTTTCCTCCGTGCCAGACGGGGCCGGGGGTGTGCAGGACATATTTGGCGGGCAGGTTATAGCCCTTCGTTATCTTGGCCTTGCCGGTCTCGCAGCCGTGGAGCGTGCGGCACTCGGCCAGCAGCTCCGGCCCCGCTGCGCGGTGGATGGCTCCGTCGACTCCCCCGCCGCCGAGCAGCGAGGTGTTGGCAGCGTTGGCAATGGCGTCCACGCGCGAGCGCGTGATGTCGCCCTGAATTATCTCAATGCGTTCTTTCATGTGAGTCCCTCCTTCGTGAGGCTATCTTACCACAAAATGCGGCGGTTTTAAAGGACGGCGCGCAGCGCGCCGGGAACGGGAGAAACGCAGATAAACGCCCGCCCCTGTCGGGGCGGGCGTTTATCTTTACAGCATGCCGTCGGGTACGCGGTATACCCAGTTTGCAAAGGTGCCGGTGGTGTCCTGGAAGCCCAGGATGGGGATGAAGCGCAGCGCGAGGTCGCCGTCGTACATCCAGTAATCCACGCTGCTGCGGTCCACCGTCGCCTGCCAGATGGTCCCGGCTGAGGCGTACATGCGGTCAAAGAGCTTGGCGAAGACGCTGAGGTCCTGACCGGACTGGGCCGAGAGGCCGTTGCGCAGGGAGGTCGTGTCCAGGATGACCGAGCAGAGCACGTCGGTGTTCGCCGTCGTAAGGTCCATTGCCAGGCCGCAGACCGCGGAGGTCGGGGTCGGCAGGCTGCTGAGCTTCACGGTGTAGTTGAGCGCCGCGTCCGTCTGCGGCATCGCGAGGTTCTTGAAGAGCAGCTCGTCAAAGCCGTAGCCCGCGAGCTCACGGCAGAGCTCCGTGAGATACTGCGTCACCGTGGCGTTGTAGGGGTCGACCCAGTAGCCGTCTTCGTCAGAATACGGCGTGCCCCCGGGCAGGGTCAGGGCCGCGGCGGGGTAGCGCTGGGCCAGCAGGTCGTCCGTGCAGCAGGACAACTGCGCGACGAGGTAGATGTTCTGCTCCTTGAGCGTGTTTGCCAGCACGCCGAGGTCGGTCGTGCCAGCCGTGCCGTAGTCGGCTGCAAGCTGCACCGAGGTGGCCCAGACCAGCTGGCCGCTCGAGGGCTTGACCTCCAGCACCAGGGCGTTGCCGCCGATGGAGTTGAGCTTGTTCACATAGGGCGTGATGCCCTCGGTGTTGACGTTCTCCGCCGGGACAAAGATGGCGCGCAGGGGCTCCATCTCCTCGTCTATCTGCGACTCGATATCGGAGTAGTCCGGGTCGGTTATCTCCAGCTCGGCGTTCACCTGCTCAAAGACGCGCTCGCCCTCTTCCTCCTCCGCGCCGGGCGTGGCGAGGATGGGCAGCTCGAGCGAGATGCCGTTGTTGCTGTAAACTATGTACTTCTGAAAGGCGCCGAAGAGCACAAAGAGCGCCACGATAAGCACCGCCACTGCGGAGAGGACGATGCCGAGGACGTTGAGCTTTTTGCGCCGGCCCTTGTATACGTCCGGTTTGTTGTTGTTTCTAGCCATGCCGCCTCCCGGCGGGGCGCTCAGCCCCTGTCCTCAATAGCCATCATCTTCTCGACGCGCCGGGCGTGCCTGCCTCCGTCGAAGGGGGTGTCGAGGAAGATGTCGCAGATCTTCATGGCCAGGCCCGGGCCGGTGACGCGCTCGCCCATGGCGAGGATGTTGGCGTTGTTGTGGCGGCGGCACATCTCGGCGGAGAAGCAGTCCCCGCACAGCGCGGCGCGGATGCCGTGGACCTTGTTGGCAGAGATGGAGATGCCGATGCCGGTGCCGCAGATGATGATGCCGCGCTCATACTCGCCGGAAGCCACCGCGCGGGCGACCGCCTCGCCGTAATCCGGGTAGTCGCAGCTCTCCTCGTTGTAGGTGCCGAAGTCGTGATACTCGAGCCCGCGCTCGTCCAGGTGCTTCATTATGACCTGCTTGAGCGAATATCCGCCGTGGTCGGAGCCGATAGCGATCATTTGAAATGCCTCCTCAGAGTTCTATTCTCTTGAATTCCGGCTTGTGGCGCCGGTAAATGGCCGTGTACTTGAAGCCGCAGTCACGCAGCAGCTCATAGCCCTCGCGCACGCCGATGCCGGCGGCCTTGGCGTTGTGCGCGTCGGAGCCGACGGTGATGATGTCGCCGCCCAGCTCGCGGTAGCGGCGCAGGACGTCGACGGAGGGGAAGGACATCAGCAGCGGGTCCTCCCTGCCGCCGGGCACGAGGTCGGCGACGTTGAGTTCTATGCCCTTGCCGTTTTCTATGAGCGTGTGGAGCAGCTTGTCCACCTTGTCGCCGTTGCGCTCCATGGTGACCTGGGCGTCAAAGCCCTTTTTGTGCATGTAGCGCAGGCAGTAGCCGATGTGGGCCATGACGTCGAAGCAGCCGAGGGCCGCGAGCTCGATGAGCTCGTCGAGATAGCGCTCGTAGAGGTCGAAGCACTGCTCATAGCTCTCGTACTGGATGTCGTAAAAATCCGGCTCGCCGCGCAGGTTGTGGAGGGAGCCGAGGATGAAGTCGTACTCCGGCATGTGGTAGATGCGCTTGGCGCGCTCGGGCTCGTGGTTGCCCTCGCCGAGCTCGAGGCCGAGGACCATGAAGATGCCCTCCGGGGCCTTCTCCAGCGCCTCGATGTACTGGTGCGCCTGCTGCTTGGGCAGCGTGAAGCTCTCGGGGCCGATCTGCATGGTCTCAGGCATGCCGAAGTCAGTGTGGTCGGTGAAGCAGACCTCGGCAATGCCGCGCTGCTTGAGTGCCCGCGCCATCTCCGCCATGCGGTTCTTCGCGTCGAAGGAGCAGGTGCTGTGTACGTGATAATCCGCTAAAAACATTCTCTCACCTTGTTTGCTTGCATTTTCAAATCAGAACGGCCACGAGGGGAACCACTTTAGGAAGCTCCTCGTGTACCACACCGGCGTCTTTATGCCGGTGAGCACGGGGTAGAAGGCCGCAAAGAGCACGACGCACAGACCCGTGAAGGCGTACATCGGGCGGTACCACTTGTACAGCCCCTCGTCCCTGCAGCGCCGCCACATGTGGCAGAGCGCAAGGAGCATGAACACCTCCGAGGGGAAGTAGTGGTAGGCGAAGGTCAGCCGCGTCACCAGCACCCAGGGCAGCAGCTGCGCGAGGTAGCCGATGACGATGAAGGCCGCGCGGGAGTCCCGGTCCTTTATGGCGAGGATGCCGCAGCCGATGACGGCCAGCAGCCCGCCCCAGCAGAACACGGGGTTCAGGAAAGCGCCGAAGGCGCTCTTCGTGCCGTCGTCGAAGTACTCGAGGTAATAGAGTATGGGCCGCGCGTCCACCAGCCACTGATACCAGCGGCTCGAATACGGGTGCGTGGAGACGAGGTCGGAGTGGTACTCCCACATGTAGACCTGGTTGTGCCAGACGATGTCGGCGTAGTCCTTCGTGAAGAACATGCCGATGCCGCCCTCCAGGCCCTTCGCCGTGCCGTAATAGTAGTAGCTCACGTAGTAGATGGCCGCGGGGACGGCAATGAAGAACACGAGGCAGAAGGCACAGTTGGAAATGAAGTCCCGCCAGAAGCCCTCGTCCCTCCGCCGGCTTATCCAGTACACCAGCCAGATGACGGCGAGGCCGCCGCCTGCGTATATGCAGGTCCACTTGCTGGCCGCGCCGAGGCCGAAGAAGAGGCCGGAGAGCGCGAGATACCGCCACTTGCCCCCGGAGACGAAGCGCCAC
This sequence comes from uncultured Eubacteriales bacterium, assembly GCA_900545405.1. Taxonomy (GTDB): domain Bacteria; phylum Bacillota; class Clostridia; order Oscillospirales; family Oscillospiraceae; genus Scatomorpha. The sequence continues at coordinate 4,967 of UQYT01000041.1, forward strand.
ATGAAGAGGTACATGAGCAGTATGAAGAACACGGAGTAGGTGTCTATCGTGGCGATGCGGGTCTGCACAAAGTGCATGAAGTCAAAGGCGAAGATGACCGTGCCGCAGATGCTGATCCGCGTCGAGCCGCTCAGGCGCTTTATGAAGTCGTAGAGTATGGGCAGCATGAGCACCCCGAAGAGCGTGCCCATGAAGCGCCAGCCGAAGGGCGTCATGCCGAAGATGCGGATGCCTATGCCGATGATGAGCTTGCCCAGCGGCGGGTGCGTTATCTCGTAGGGATAGATGTTCTCGATGTGCTCGAGCGCGGTGCGGGCGTGGTAGATCTCGTCGAAATAGCTGCTGTTCATGTAGCTTGCAGCCTCCGGCACCAGCTCCTGCTCGTCAAAGAGCGGGGCCGCCCCGGCGTCGTAGGTGAAGTCCCCGGCGTCGAGCAGGTTCCCGTCCGCGTCGTAGAGCGCCACCTCGCCCAGGCTGAGCGTGTCCGAGGCGGTTATGCGCAGGTATTTGCCCTCCATGCTCTCGGGCGGGTCCTCCATGTCATCGGCGGGGAAATCCAGCCACTTGAAGAGGTCGGCGTACTCCTGGTCCATCGCGCCGAGCTCCGTCCAGCTCTCGCCGTCGTCGGAGATGGCGAGGGAATACGAGCCCGTGTGCAGCCCGGTGTAATAGCGTATCTTCCCGAGCTCGGTGCTCTCGGGCAGTTCCACGATGACATAGCGCCCGCGCTCGGTGAACTCGCACCAGCTCTGCGGGGCCGAGGTGTCGCCCAGGCCGAGGAAGGCCGTCAGCGCATACACCGCGCAGATGACGAGGACGGCCAGGCCGTCAATTCTAGAGAGCCGTCCGCACTCGTGCCTGAAGCTGAAGGGCGGCTTTTTGGGCTTCGGCGCCTCCTCGCCCTCGGCGGGCGGCTCCAGCCTCGGCTCGGCAAACACCGGCATCCACTGCCATGCGCACCATATCACGAAGGCCGCCGCAGCCAGCGGCAGCAGATAGGTCAGATACGACAAGGTCCATACCTCCGCAACACATTAGCCAAAATATTATACACGCTTTTCCCCGCGATGTCCATAGCGCAGCCGCGCCGCCCCGGCCGCCAGGATGAAGATGAAGGGCACCGTGCCATAGCGGTAGCGGGGCTGTATCTCTATGAAAAGATAGCAAACAAAGGCCGCCGAGACCATGCACATGCCCATGAGCTCCGCCGCCCCGGCCCGGCGCCGGAGCGCGGCGACGCAGCTGAGCGCTGCAAGCGCCGCCGCCAGCAGAAAGGCCGCGCGCTCGGCGATGACCAGCGCAGACTCCATCGGCAGACCGCCGGTGACGAAGCTCAGGTCCTCCTGCGAGCCCCAGAGGCCCTCGACCTTACCCCAGAAGAACCCGGCGAGGTCATCGCAGCCCTCGAGCGAGGCGCGTATCGCCTCCCCCGCCGCCTCGCGCCGCTCCGCGTCGTCCGCGATGTCGAGGATGTACTCGTTGGCCTCGGAGTAGGTGCCGCCGCTCTCGGTGTCGAGACCGATGACAAATTTCCACTCCGGGCGGCTGTTGCCTATGCCTCCGGGCGCGATGCCGGAGGCCGAGACCACTGCGGACGCCGCCGCGTTGAGCGCAAAATACGCCGCGAACACCGCCGCGAGCGGCAAAATGAGCCGCCGGAAGCTCACGTGACGCGCGATGAGCAGCACTGCCGCCGTCACAACGGTGGAGGCCAGGGCGAGCACCGACTCCGGGCGCATCAGCCCGGCCAGAGAGAGGCTCAGCCCCGCCGCCGCGCCATAGAGCGCCCGGCTCACGGGCGTGCCGCCCTCCGCAAACGGCCCGCGCTCCACGATGAGCCACATTCCGAGCAGGCAGAAGAAGAGCGAGATGTGCTGGTTCGTGAGCACGCCTGCCAGGATGAGCGCGCCGGGGTACACGGCGTAGAGCAGCCCCGCGGCAAAGCCCGCGCGCGGCCCGGCGAATTTGCGCGCGAACAGGTATACGAGCCCGGACGCCCCCGCCGTCCACAGCAGGTTCAGCACCCGGAGCGCCCCAACGCCACCACCGAGCCGGATGACCAGCGCCTCATAGAGCACGAAGGGCACCTGATAGCCCCAGTGCAGGAAGTATTCGCCCGAGAGCGCCGAGGCGTCCCCGCCCGCGAGCGACGCGGCGGAGTCATAGAGCAGCGCAAAGTCGCTGACCTGCTCCGCATCCGGCAGCATGGCGAAGGGCGCGCGCACAAGAAGCGCCGCGAGCACGACCAGCGCGGGCAGGGCCCGCTCCGGCAGCCGCCGCGCCGCGAGATAGGCCGAGAACGCGGCAAGGGCGAAGGCGGCGAGGCTGAGCGCGAGCCCCAGCGCGCTCTTTGCGCTGACGCCGCGGAGCGCGGATACCGACGCCGCGAGCATGCACAGCGCAAACGCCGCCGCACACAGCGCGATGAACCGGCCCGGCAGCTCCCTGAGCGTGTCCGCTTTCTTCATCTCCCCGCCTCCTTTCGATGAGCTCTGGTGATTATACTACCCCGTCCGCGCGGGCACAAGTCCGCTTGACATAATGCTTATACCGGGTGTAAAATAATTCGATAATATTGTGGGGTATGGGGAACCCCTTGATATTAAATTTTCCACGGGACCGGTTTTCGTCCCGTCTTTATTACCGGAATACTTGAGAAAGGGAGGCGCATACAGAAACCATGGAATGGATAATAGCCGGCGTTGCCTGCATAGTTACGCTGGTCATCGGCTTTTTCCTTGGCATCAGCTACCGCAAAAAGGTAGCGGAGCGTGAGATCTCGAGCGCCGAGGAGGAGGCCAAGAGGATAATAAACGAGTCCATCAAGGCCGCCGAGTCGAAAAAGCGCGAGGCGCTGGTCGAGGCGCGCGAGGAGATCCACAAAAACCGCAACGAATACGAGCGCGAGGTCAAGGAGCGGCGCGCGGAACTCTCCAAGCAGGAGCGCAGGCTCCAGCAGAAGGAGGAGACGCTCGACCGCAAGAACGACACGCTTGAGAAAAAGACCGAGGCCCTGAACCAGAAGATCGCCCAAGCCGAGGCGCAGCAGGAGGAGATCAAGCTCGTCAAGAAGAGCCAGCTCGAGATGCTCGAGAAGATCTCCGGCTACACCGTGGACGAGGCGAAGGCCTACCTCATCTCCAACGTAGAGTCCGAGGTCACCCATGAGATGGCCGCCAAGGTCCGCGAGGTCGAGGCTCAGTACAAGGAAGAGGCCGAAGAAAAGGCCAGAGAGATCATTGCCACCGCCATCCAGCGCTGTGCGGCCGATCACGCAAGCGAGATAACCGTCTCCGTCGTACCACTCCCCAACGACGAGATGAAGGGCCGCATAATAGGACGAGAGGGACGCAACATTCGTTCCATCGAAACGCTCACCGGCTGCGACCTCATAATAGACGACACGCCGGAGGCGATAACGCTCTCGAGTTTCGACCCCGTGCGGCGTGAGGTCGCGAGGATCGCGCTTGAGAAGCTCATTCAGGACGGCCGCATCCACCCGGCGCGCATCGAGGAGATGGTCGCCAAGGCCCAGCGCGAGGTCAACGCCACAATAAAGGCGGAGGGCGAGCGTGCGGCCTTCGAGACGAACATCCACGGTCTGAACCCGGAGATCATCAAGCTTCTGGGCCGGATGAAGTACCGCACGAGCTACGGCCAGAACGTGCTCAACCACTCCATCGAGGTCGCGCACATCGCGGGCCTGCTGGCGGCGGAGCTGGGCGTGGACGTTGCCACGGCGAAGCGCGCGGGCCTGCTGCACGACCTGGGCAAGAGCATCGACCACGAGGTCGAGGGCAGCCACGTGACCATCGGCGTGGACATAGCGAGGAAGTACAAGGAATCCCCCGAGGTCCTGCACGCCATCGAGGCTCACCACGGCGACGTGGAGCCGCACACCGTCATCGCCTGCCTGGTGCAGGCGGCGGACGCCATCTCGGCCTCCAGGCCGGGCGCGCGGCGCGAGAACATCGAAAACTACGTCAAGCGTCTTGAAAAGCTCGAGGAGGTCTCGAGGAGCTTCCCGGGCATCGCGGGCTGCTACGCCATACAGGCGGGCCGCGAGATCCGAGTCATGGTCAAGCCCGAGGAGGTCTCCGAGGACCAGATGGTCCTGCTGGCGCGCGACATCGCCAAGAAGATCGAAAACGAGCTCACCTACCCCGGCCAGATCAAGGTCCACGTCCTGCGCGAGACCAAGGCCATCGAATACGCCAAATGAAAAAAGAGCGCGGCGTCCGCGGACGCCGCGCTCTTTCCATATTCTCAAATGTGCCAATCAGACCTCGTTGCCGTCGGGGTCGAGGGTGACGACGCGGACGGGGATATCGAGCGGAGTGGCGGCGAGCCTTACGGCGCGCTCCATGCCGCCGCAGCAGGGCACGGTCATGCGCGTGAGCGTGATGGACTTGATGCCCTTGCCCGTGAACAGCTGGCTCAGCTTCGCCGCGTAGTCCACGGCGTCCAGCTTCGGGCAGCCCACCAGCAGCACCCGGCCGTCCGCGTACCGCGCGTGGAAGTCCCGGCAGGCGTAGCCCGTGCAGTCTGCCGCCACCAGCACGTCGGCGCCCTCCAGGAACGCCGCATTCCCAGGCACCAGGCGTATCTGCACCGGCCACTGCGTCGCGCCCTTCACCGTTGAGCATGACACCGGCTCCTTCGCCGGGGCGCTTCCCTTGAGCGAGCTCATGGCCTTCAGCGCCGCCATGCACGCCTTCACCGCCGCCTCGTCATAGGCCTCCGCCTCGCGCTCTATTATCTCGATGGCCCCCGCCGGGCACTCCGGCAGGCAGTCGCCCATGCCGTCGCAATAGTCGTCGCGGATGAGGCGAGCCTTGCCGTTCACCATCGCGATCGCGCCCTCGTGGCAGGCCGCGGCGCACAGCCCGCAGCCCGTGCACTTGTCCTCGTGGATGTGTACTATCTTTCGTATCATGTGTTCACTGTCCCTTTCTGTGTTTTACAGTTCGCCCGCGGCGTACATTATCGCGCCAACGGCTATGACCGGCGCCGTCTCGCAGCGGAGTATGCGCTCCCCCATCGAGCAGAGGGTCATGCCGCAGACCTTGGCCATCTTCGCCTCGGCCTCGGTGAAGCCGCCCTCCGGCCCGGTCACCACGGAGCCGGTCTTAAACGCGCCCGCGGCCTCTATCGCGGTCTTCATGGGGACCCGGTCGTCCCCCGTCTCGTACATGAAGAGCTTCGCCTCCGCCTGTATGGCGCGGTTGAGCATCTCGACGTAGTTGTTTTCAAACTCCACGGCGGGTATCTTCCCCCGGCCGGACTGCTGGGCCGCCGCCTCGGCTATGCGGGCAAAGCGCTCCAGCTTCTTTGCCATGCTCCGCCCGTCCGGGCGCGCAACGCAGCGCTCGCAGTTGAAGAAAACGATGCGCGACGCCCCGGCCTCTATGCACTTCTGCACCAGGAAGTCCGCCCGCTCGCCCTTCGGCAGCCCGGCGTACACCGTGACCTCCACGCCCGGCTCGCCCTTGCAGGGCACGACCTCGATGACCTCGGCCTCGGCCTCCTCGGGCCCGGAGCTCACCAGGCGGCAGCGGTAGTCCGTGCCCCGCCCGTCGCAGATCACGACGTCCTCGCCCGGGCGCATCCTGAGCACCCGGATGTGCTCCGCGTCCTGACCGCGTATTATGGCGCGCCCGCCCTCTATGTTGGTGCCGGCCATGAAGAACCTTGCCATTTCCATACCTCCTGAAAGGCCCTGTTTTTTTGATTATCTCACATCCGGCACACCTTTTCAAGCACGGCATAATATGTAGCAGGAACACAAGTGGAGGTATTGCACACATGGACAAGAACACAGCTGCAGCCCTTGAAAACTTCGGCGAGGTCTGGGAGCGCGTGTGCGGCAAAGGCGCGGAGAGCGGCGGCACCGGAGGCGACGCCCTCGGTGTGCTGCGGGAATTCATAGCCGACGAGGCCTGCGCCGCGGCCTTTTACGCGGCCTGCGCCCAGCGCGGCGGGCGCTTTGCCGCCCGGCTGCGGGAGCTCGAGCGCGACGAGCGCGCCCATCTGCGCACGCTCCAGGGCGAATATTTCCTGCTCACGGGCGAGAAATGCCTGCCGCCCGGCTCCTGCCCCCTGCCCCGCGGCGGACTGCGCGCCCTGCGCTCCGCCTATCTCGACGAGCTCGCCGCCGCCGAGGGCTACCGCCGCGCCGCCGAGGCCCCTGAAAACGCCGACCTGGCCGCGATTTACCTCCGGCACGCCTCCGACGAGGAGCGCCACGCCGGTATTTTGAAAGAACTTATCCTCTGCGCGCTGTAAAAAGCAACTTTCTCTTGACTTTACTGAAAATTTCGTTTATTATATGTGGGCGTCAACTGAATAGTATCGGTTCGAGCAGCGCGTGGAGATGTCGCGTAGTTGGTCGAGCGCGCACGATTGGAAATCGTGTAAGGGTCAAAAGCCCTTCGAGAGTTCGAATCTCTCCATCTCCGCCACGTCGTCGGAGCAAAGTCCGCTTTGCTCCGGCGCTTTTTTATGCTTGCGCACAAAAAAACGCCATCCGCCCGCTCCCTTGCTCCTCCTCCCCAAGCCGGACCCGCTGCGCTGGGCTCCGGCTTGGTTTTTGCGATGGCTTGAGCAAAGTCCGCTTTGCTCCGGCGCTTTTTTATGCTTGCGCACGAAAGGCGCCCGGCTTGACATGGCCGTGCTGCCGTGGTGTTTTCCATATGTAACGAGTGGCGTAACTGCGCAAAGCCGGTTATCCCGCTCGTTTTGATCTACATGAACGGAGGGCACCAAAATGGAAGAAATATTTCGCCGGGCCAGCATACGCCGCTTTCAGGACAGGCCCGTGGAGAGGGAAAAAGCTGAGCTCCTGTTTCGCGCGGCCATGGCGGCGCCCTCTGCCGCCAACCAGCGGCCCTGGGAGTTTTACGCCGTCACGCGCCGGGACACGCTGGAGGCGCTGAGCCGCTGCTGCCGCTACTCGAGCTATCTCGCCGCGGCTCCCCTTGGCATAGTGGTCTGCTATCGCAGGAACTGCCGCTCCCTCCCCCACGCGCCCATTGACTGCTCCGCCGCCGTGGAAAACCTGCTGCTCGAAGCGGTATCCCTGGACCTTGGCGCGGTCTGGCTCGGCGTGGCGCCCGTCGAGGAGCAGATGGAGGCCGTCCGGCGCGTTTTGTCCCTGCCCGAGGAGCTTGAGGCCTTTGCCTTCGTCGCCTGCGGCTACCCGGCGGAGGACCGGCCGCGGCCCGACCGCTATGAGCCGGAGCGCGTGCACTGGGTCGACTGAGCGGCCTATCTGTTCAGCAGCCAGAACCCGGCGTTGAGGTAGGCGGCGAAGGCGAGCCAGACGAGGTATGGGGCCTGCAGCCGCGCGGCGGGCGGGCTCACCTTGTCGAAGGCGGCGGTCATCATCACGGCGAGCACGAAGAGCACCACGAGCACAACCAGCGCCGAAAGGTACTCCCCCGCGAGGAAAAACACCAGCGTCCAGGAGAAGTTCACGGCCAGCTGCAGCCACCAGAGCCGCTCCGCCCGGCGTCTGCCCGCCCCGCCGCGGGAGCGCACCTCCGCCATGCCGACGCCCATGAGGATGTACAGCGCCGTCCACACTATCGGGAACAGCAGCGCCGGCGGGGTCAGCGGCGGCTTTTCCAGCAGCGGGAACACCTCCTTCACGCTCTGCCGCGTGAGGAGCCCCGCCAGCGCGCCCACGGCCACGGCTATGACGGGGTAGATGATGTAATCGCGTTTTTTCATATAAGTCCTCCCTCCGGACCCGCGGGCCCTGCTATATGTTATTTCCCGTTTGTCCCCCGCGATTCCTAAAGAGCAAAAAATGCCGCAGACCGAAGTCTGCGGCATTTCGTTTTGTCGTTATTCGACGGCGTATTCGACGGTCGCGGCGGCGTACCACTTGCCGCTCGCCTTGATGAAGGCCACGGCGCAGCTGCCCGCTAGCTCGTCGTCGTTGTAGAGCAGCACGGTGCAGGTGTAGAGGTTGTCGCCGTAGGGCACGAAGCCCGTGACCTCGACGGAGTCGTAGCTCCCAGCCGCGACGCCGCCGGAGGGCTGCCTCGAGCTGTACTCGGAGGCGAGGCGTGTGCCGAGCGGGGTCCCGCCGTACATGTAGGGCAGGATGTTGTAGTAGTTGGTGTCGAGCTTGTCGTCGCGGTTGGCCTCGAAGGCGGCGTAGAGGTTGTAGAAGGTCTCCGCATACTGCTGCTGGGAGGCGGCCAGCTCCTCGTCCGCGGCGGGCTGGAACACGTAGACGCCGTCCTGCAGATAGGGGGCAGAGAGCGCGGTGCCGCTCTCGTCCGCGGCGGTTATCTCCGGGGTCTGGTGCAGTCCGCCGACCTCCCAGGCCTCCATCTCCGGCGCGGCGCCGTAATTCTCCAGGCCCTCGAAAAGGCTGAGCGTCGTGTCCTCGCCGGTCTTTTTGTAGTTCTCATCGAGCTCCACGCCGTTGACGCTGACCGTCGCGCCCGCGGGGGCATAGATGGTGTAGCTCAGCTCGCCCTCGGGCAGGGCGAACACGGCGCCGTTCTCGTCCGACTTCTCGGCCACCAGCGTATCGCCGTTTGCGGCTGTCCCGGCTATCTCCACGGTGCCGTAGATGTTGGCTATCTCATAGCAGCAGAGCAGGTCCGTCGCGTTCTGCTCGAGCTCGGGCAGGTACGAGGTGTCCGGCGCGGCGTCGCTGAGGTAGTTCTCGCTCACGGCGATGCCGTTTACCGTGACGGTCGCGCCCACGGGGGCGGTGATGGTGATGCTCCTCGCCTTGGGGGCGATGAAGTCCGCCAGCAGCTCGACCTTGTTTATGGACATGTACTGCAGGCCGAACCCGGCCTCGCCGCCCGCCTGGGGCGACATGTAGACCCGGCAGAGCTCCACGCCGTTCACGCTCACGAGGTACACCGGCGCGGCGTCCGTATATGCCTCGTCCTTGACATAGGTCATCTTGCCGTCACGCAGCAGGCTCAGGCAGAGCTCGTCCTCGAGCTGGCTCTTGGTCTCGAACTCAGAGGGTGTCACGGCAAAGGAGCTGGTTATCGCGGTCTCCCAATACTGCTCGTCCGCCATCTGCTCGAACTGGGACATGACGTTCTCCGGCCGAGTGAACTCATAGGCCTCGAGGTATTTCCACAGCACGGCCATGACCGCGACGGCGGCCACGACGAGCACGACGGTGTAGAGGATAAGCGCGCGGGCAAAGCCGCTACGCCTCGGCGGCTCGTCGGGAGCGGTGCGGCGGCCCTTTTTCTCCTCCGGCGGCGGGCCCCACTTTATGTCCGGGGCGGAGCGGCGGGCGCTCTTTTGCGGCTGCTGCGGCTCCGGCCTTGCGCTGCGCTCCCGGGCGGGGGCGGCTTTTGCGGCGGGACGGGGCTCGACGTCGCGGCGCTTGGGCGCGGCGCTCCGCTCGCGCTTCGGCTCCGGCTGCTGCACGCTCTCCGCGGGCCGGGTGCTTCTCGGCTTGCGGACAGGCCGCGGCTCCGGTTCCGGCTCCGGCTCGGCGGGTTCCGGCTCGACGGGTTCGGGTTCGGGTTCCGCGGGCTCAACGGGCGCGGCGGGCCTGGGCCGGCTCGCGGCGCGGGGCGAGGGTGCCTCGCCCAGGTCGCGGCGGATGGACTCGAGGAAGCTGTCAAAATCCTCGTCCGCGGAGAGGCCGGTGAAGTCGTATCCCTTGTTCTCTTCGCTCATGTCTTATTCCCCCTCGCCTGAAGTCTCGCCGGCATTCTCCGACGGCTCTGCGCTCTCTGCCGGGGCCTCGGAGGTCTCGGGCTCTGCACTCTCTGCCGGGGCTTCGGAGGTCTCGGGCGCGGCGCTCTCGTCCGGCGTCTCGGACTCCGAGGGTGCGGCGTCCTCGTCCCCGGCGGGCGTCTGCTCCGCCTCGTCCCCGGCCAGGATGGCCTCTATCTCGTCGCCCGGCACGAACAGCTTCGTGACGAACGCCAGCCCGCTGTCCGCGGTGCGCCTTACAAACTCGGCCCTTGCGGCGGGCGACGGGCCCTTGGTGATGATGAACACGGCGGCCAGCGCCGCCAGGATGAGCACGACCAGCGTCACGCCGATGAAGGCGAACACCTTCCCGGCCGCGGAGCCGTCCTCACGCTGCCTCTTATCTTCCCTGCTCATATCTTTTCTCCCTTCTGTGAGAGTTTGTGCCCTATTTGTTGAAGTACAGCAGCCGCGGCTTGCCGTCCTCGCGCAGCTCCACGCAGCTCCAGCAGCCCTGCTCGAACCACAGGCGGTTCACCGCCGAGTTCGGCATCTCCAGCAGCATCATCAAGATCGTGGAGAGCGGCCCGTTGTGGGCCACGAGCATGGTGTCCAGCCCCCGGGCGGCCACGCGCTCAATGACGCCCGCGACGCGCTCACGCAGGCTCTCGAAGCTCTCGCCACCCGGCGGGACCACAGTGGTCCAGTCGCTGAACATCGCGTTGACTATCTCCGGCTGCTCGCGCAGCATGTCCTCCAGCGGCTGATTCTCCAGCTCGCCCATGTGCTGCTCCATGAGGTCGTCGTCAAGCTCTATGCGGACGTTCCGGCCGGCAAGGACCAGCCGCGCCGTCTCCGCCGCGCGGATAAGCGGGCTGGAGATGCACAGGTCTATCTTCTCGTCCCGGAGCTTCTCCCCGACCTCGCGTGCCTGGCGGCAGCCCTTCTCGGTCAGCGAGCAGTCCGTCCGCCCGTACAGGCGGCGCTGGACGTTGCATTCGGATTCGCCGTGTCTTACAAGGTAGAGCTTCATATGTCGGACCTCTTCTGTTCCACCGGAAGCCCGGCGAGATATCTGCGGACCATGTCGAACACGTTCTGGCAGGCGTAGAGCCTGACGGTCTTGCGGTCGCGGTCCGTGATGTGCTTTTCGCGCACCCAGGTGCGCTTGCCGTCCGAGAGCGAGACGAAAACGGTGCCCACGGGGTGCACCCCGTCGCCGTCCGGCCCGGCGAGGCCCGTCACGCCCACGCCGAGGTCGGCGCCCAGCTTGAGCCTCACGCGCTCGGCCAGCTCCGCGGCGATCTCGCGGCTCACCGCGCCGTATTTGTCCAGCGTCTCCGTTGGGATGCCCAGCAGCAGGTGCTTGGCCTCGTTGGTGTACACCACGACGCCGCCCTTGAGCGACGCCGAAGCGCCGGGGATGTCAGTTATGCGGCCCTGCAGCTCGCCGCCCGTGCAGCTCTCGGCTGCGGCGATGGTGACGCCCTTTTCGATGAGGAGCTTCACCGTGTGCTCGGCGATATCCTTGCCGTCCACGGCGTACACGAGGTCGCCGAACATGGCCTTCACGCGCTCTATGACCGGGGCCATCATCTCCTCGGCCTCCTCCGCGGTCCTGGCCTTGGCCGTGACGCGCACGAGGCATTCGCCGCTCTTGGCGTAGGGCGCGAGGGTAGGGTTCGTGAGCTCCTCCATATAGCCGCGCAGGCGGTACTCCATCTCGCTCTCGCCTATGCCGTAGAAGTGGACGTTGTGCGAGGCGATGACAGCGTCGGAGAGCTCCGCGAGGATGGGCCGCACGCGGTGCTCGAGCAGGGGCCGGACCTCCCTCGGAGGCCCGGGCAGCATGATGACGCGCACGCCGCCGCGCTCAAAATAGCAGCCGGGGGCGGTGCCCCAGTCGTTGCGCAGCGCCGTTGAGCCCTCGGGCAGCCAGACCTGCTGGAGGTTGTTCGGCGTGAGCTCCGGATAGCCGCGCTTTTTGAACACGCCGCGCAGCCAGGCCTCCTCCTCCGTGTTGAGCTCCAGCTGCATGCCGAAGGCCTCGGCCAGCGCGGCCTTGGTGAGGTCGTCGCAGGTGGGGCCCAGGCCGCCGGTGGTGATGATGAGGTCGGCGCGGTCCTTGGCGCGGCGCACCGCCTCTATGACGCGGCCCGGGTTGTCACCCACGACCGTCTGCCAGTACACGTCGATGCCGTACTCGGAGAGGAGCACCGCGACGTCCGCCGCGTCCGTGTTTATCGTGCTGCCGAGCAATAGTTCGGTACCTACTGAAATTATCTCAGCCTTCAATGTCTATCCATATCCTTTCGATGCCCTCGAGCGCCTCGTTCACCAGGCCCTCGACGTCCATGACGCTCTCCGCGGCGGCGACGTCCTCCACATGTGGCTTGGTCTTGGGGTGGCGGGGCGTGAACACTGTGCAGCAGTCCTCATAGGGCAGTATCGAGGTCTCAAAGGTGCCTATCTTGCGCGAGATGCGGATTATGTCCTCCTTGTCCATGCCGATGAGCGGCTGGAGGACGGGCAGGTCGGTGACGGCCTGGGTGCAGGCCATGGCCTCCATGGTCTGGCTCGCGACCTGGCCGAGGTTCTCGCCGGTGACGATGGCCTTGCAGCCGCCGCGCTCGGCTATGCGCTCCGCTATGCGCATCATGAAGCGGCGCATTATGAGCGTGAAATACTCCTCCGGGCACTTGTCGCGTATCTCCTCCTGGATGTGCGTGAAGGGCACTACCTCGAGGCACATCTGCCCGCACCAGGGCGTTAGCAGCCGCGCCAGCTCGACGACCTTTTCCTTGGCCGCCTCGGAGGTGTAGGGGAAGGAGAAGAAGTGGACGGGTATGCAGCGCACGCCGCGCCGGGTTATCATCCAGGTGGAGACGGGGCTGTCGATGCCGCCGGAGAGCAGCGTAACGGCCCGGCCGTTGGAGCCGACGGGCAGTCCGCCCGCGCCCTGGGTGGGTGCCGCGTGGACATAGGCCGCGTAGTCGCGCACCTCGAGGTGGACGACGAGCTCCGGGTGCCGGACGTCGACGCGCGTCTCGGGATACGCCTCGGCGAGGAGGCCGCCGACGTACTGGGAGAGCTGGATGCTCGTGAGGTGGAAGCTCTTGTCGGAGCGCTTGGTCTCGACCTTGAAGCTCTCCGCGGCGAGCATGTCGTCGCGCAGATACTCGATGGCGAGCTTGGCGATGGCGTCCTCGTCCTTCTCGCAGGCCGCCGCGCGCGAGAGCGCCACGACGCCGAAGGTCTTGCTCAGCGCGTCAAAGGCCGCGTCCATGTCCGCGAGCTCGTCCTCCGGCTCCACATAGACCGTGCTCTGCACGCAGTAGACGTGGAAGGCGCCCATGGGCTTGAGCCGCTTTCGTATGTTGGTCACGAGCTTCTGCTCGAAAAACCTCCTGTTGAGCCCCTTCAGGACGACCTCGCCCTGTTTGAGCAGTATGATATCCTTCAAGCAAATCACCTTAAAACGAAATTTCGCGCCCCAGCCAGCAGCTTCTCAGCTCGCGCAGGAAGGCCGCGCGGCGGAAGATGACAAACTCCCAGCCCTGTGCCTCAGTCTCCAGCCGCACGGCCGGAAAGCCTAACACGCGCGAGCGGCCGACGCCGCGGAGGTCGGCAAAGGGGATGAAAATGCGCCTCTTGTCCCGCGGCACCTGTATCTTCTGAGTGGTGAAGAGCAGCCCGCCGGGCTGGATGGTCAGGCAGCCGCCCGTTATCCCGCCCCGGCAGAGGCTTGCCGAGTAAGCTCCGCCCATGCGTTCCACCTCCCGGAAGTCTCGCCTGCCGCGCCGTTTCAGCGCATTGCGCATAATTACAGCATATTTTATCACACAGCCCCGTCAAACGCAAGCGCCGCGGGCGGCTGCGGAGGCTTTGGAAAAAAGAACTGCCCGGGTCGGACCCGGGCAGTTTTTGGTTATTTTGTTGAATCCCGCTCACGCCTCGATGTAGCGCATGAGTATCGCCGCGCACTGGGCACGGGTGGCGCCGTCAGCGGGGGCGAGGGTGCTCTCGGTGGCGCCGGTGATGATGCCGCGGTTAACGGCCCAGGTCATGGCGGAGCCGGCCCAGCCGGAGACGGAGGCCGCGTCGGCCCAGCCGGTGAGGGAGCCGCTCACGACGGGCTCGCCGGCGTAGCGGTAGAGCATGGTGACCAGCTGCTCGCGGGTCACGGGGGCGGAGGCGTTCTCGCCGTCGGAGATGCCCTTGGCCATGGCCCAGCTGCGGGCGGTCTCGGCCCAGTTGGAGCCGGTGACGGTCACGCCGTCGATGCGGGCGAGGATGGCCCAGACCATCGCGCGGGTCATGCCGCCGCCCGGCTCGAAGGCGGTGTCGGAGACGCCCTCCATGAGGCCGTTTGCGTAGACGTAGGCGACCTCGTCATAGAACCAGTCGCCGTAGGCCACGTCCGTGAAGGGCAGCCCCGCGCGGACGAACACCGCAGAGACGGTGACGGCGTGCCCCGGCATGGTGAAGCTGCTGCCGGAAATGCGCTGCCCGTCGACCGTGACGTAGGCGAGCACATAGCCCTCGTCGGGCTTCGCCGTGACGGTGATGACCGCCCCCTCGCTCGCGTTCGGGAGGCTGACGGAGACAGCGCCGTTGGCCGGGTCCGCGACGGTTATCGGGTAGGTGCCGGCGGTGTCGGGCAGGTTGCCCCAGACGGCGGTAAAGGTGACGTCGGCTGAGACGACAACTCTCTCACCGGCGCTGAAGGTCTTGTCCCCGGAGCGCCAGCCGAGGAAGATGTACCCGCTGCGGGAGGCGTTGGGCAGGATCACGGTGGCGTTCTTCTCATAATACACTTTGCTGACGCTGCTGCCGTCTTTGAAGGTCACAGTGACGCCGTCGGCGCCGACATAGCTGACCTCGCCGTGCTTCTCTGCCTCCTCGCGGGAGATGTAGTAGCTGTAAGTGCCGTTGTCGTATGCCTCAAAGTCACGCCCGGGCTCGACGTACTCGCTGACCGGGCTCGAGAACTCGCCGCCGGAGATGAAGCGCTGGTCGGCCGGCTCGACGAAGCTGGCCTCGACCGCGCCGAGCGTGCCGCTGACGCTGCCGCCGCTCACGTCGACGGAAATAATCTGTTCAAGCTGCTCAGCGCCGGTATTGCTGAGGTTGCAATCCATGTAGCGCACGCCGTAGTTCTGGCTGCTCACAAGGGTGCCGCCTTTGATGTTCACGTTGAGCGGAGATTCGGCGTAACCGCCCGCACGGTTGGCGGCTACGGTTATGGCGTCACCGGCATTGGAGGCGCCGCTGTGAGTTTGGAACTCGTTGACGAGCTCAGCATCGACCTTAGTCTGATCGGCTGCGGTCATAGCCGTGCCGCCCTGGAGGGTACCTCCGTAGACGTTGAGGGTGCCGCTGGCTATCTCAACGGCGGAGCCCTCGGCGCTGCTTATGGTCGGGCCGGTCTGGCTTCCTTCGGTGCCTATGGTAAGAGTACCGGCGGAGGGCCAATAGATGGTGGTGAGCTGAGAGCTGATGCTGCCGCCGGTGATGGTGAGGCTGCTGTTGCTGGATTTGACATTGTTGGTGCTCAGGGCAAAGGTGGCACCGTAGATGTCGCCGCCGGAGATGCTGACATTGGCACCGGCGCTGGTGCTGTCATACTTGCGGGAGAAGATATCGATCGCTGCGGACATGCTGCTGCCGGTGCCCTTCACGGAGCCGCCGGTGATGTTGAGAACGCCGCCGTAAGTCACGATACCGTTGTTGCCGTTGCCATTTATAGTGCCCGCGGTGTTGACCGTGCCGCCGAGGTTGACGATGACATAGGAGCCCTCGTAGATATTGCCGCGGCTGTAGAGGTTTGCGGTGGGCTCAACGGTGAGAACAGCGCCTTCGGCGTTGACTATGCCGTTGATGGCCTCCTTGACCGCAGAGGTTATGCTGAGATTGCCGTTCCTGATCGTCAGGTTGCCCTGGTTGAATATGGTTGTAAGTCTGCTAAGGCTAGAATTAGTGTCGTCTACAATTTGCTGAACGCTGTTCATGTAGAGCGTATGGCCGCCGAGGTCAAGGGTTATTTTATCTTTGGTGCCTATCGTAATGCTTTCATCGGCAGCGCTGGCAGTGTAGTCCTTGAGCATGGTTATGGTGCCATCACCCGATTTAGCCGCAGTAAGGGCATCTTTGAGCGTATTAAACTTATTTTCACCCACCTTGAAGCATTCTCTGGGAGCTATTGAAGTGTAAGTAGTGGTTCCCTCGGACACAGACATATCGATAACGTTGGTATCAGAGGGTTTCACTACATTGGGCTCAAACTCGCCCTCTCCGGAAACAATTACCGTTGCTCCTTCATTAAGGGTAATAACTCGCGTTATTGTAAATCCGAAGTCGTTTTTATACTGCTCATAATATATTGTCGCATCCGGGTTCAGCACATAGTGTACCGTACCACTGGCCAGAGTTCCCATAACGCTGCCGGAACCAGCTGCGTTGACTATTATCTCAACCGTTTCGTTGTCGTCGAAGTAGTTACCGTAATCACCTACGGATACGTCCTCAATTGTTCCAAACTGGTCATAGTACTTGCCGCCATAGCTGACATTGAAGTTGGCTGGAGCGGTTGTAGTCACTTCGTAGTTGCCATTGTTACCGTAACTGCCCACTTTCGCCGTTCTGACCAGAACGCTTCCTTCGGCCACGTATTTCTGAGCCGCAGTATGGGATACATTTACGAGCTTGCCTTGCTTTACAATAATTGATGCAGAATAGGTAACGTTATCCGAATTAGTGCCGATTTCATACCAGTTGCCGCCGAGTGCCGTTTCAACTTTGCCTCCATTCATGACAAAGCTACCACCATCACCATAAATTCCAACGGCTGTTATACCCGCAGTGTATATGCTGCCACTTTCCAGCGTTACAGAAGCGTTACCCTGAATATGAACGCCGCACCTAATAAGTGACCCATAGCTTTTGTTTTCCTGCACAATAGTTCCACTCCCGGCAGGAGAACTGTCACATATTGTTAGGCCTGCACCTTCGCTTACATCGACAGCATAAGTTGCAGGTGTATCAGAACTGACTGCCTTAATTTTGTAGCCGTTCAAGTCAAGTCTTACTGTTACATTTGCAGGAACAACCACAGAACCCGTTCCGTTGTCGCCGCCTGTCAGCTCAATATCAGCCGTCAGCTTAATTTCGCCGCCGGCAGCGAGTGCGGTTGTGAGGTCGTCAAAGGTGCCGACCTCGGTCGGACCCTCCGCCAGGGCCGATACTGTTCCCAGCGATATTACCATTATCACTGCCAACAGTGCTGTGAGAACACGTTTTTTCATGTTTCCCCCTCCTGATATGATAAAAGTTGGTGCTGGTTCCTGTGACTGGAATTATACCCGATATCTCGGGCATATTCAAGCCCTATTTGCGCAAATATAATAGAGACCGCAAGGCAGGTGGTCTTTATTATCTCATACGAACCCCTTTGGGAGACCATGAGGCGCAAGGGCATCACCACTTACGCGCTCATCAAAAACTACTCGTTCAGCCGCGGGACACTCGATTCGCTCAAGCAGGGGCGCAACATCTCGACCTCCACGCTGAACGACCTCTGCCGCATCCTCGACTGTCGTGTTGAAGATGTGCTTGTCTATACTCCCGACGGCAAATAGCCGGTGCTTTCTGCGGAAAGCGCCGGTTATTGCTTTTTCCAAGAGTTCATTGTCCTTCCAAAGGAAGGACAAAAAGGCGTGTACACGCCTTGGGAATTTATTGATTTGCTGCCTAAAATATAC
>UQYT01000042.1 GCA_900545405.1 uncultured Eubacteriales bacterium
CTACATGGTCACCATCCCCGCAACGGACGCCGGGCCTTTCCCCACATCCGGCGTGCTGCTCTTGGGCGTAAAAAACGGCGGGTTAAAATATAAAAAACGCGGCGCGGCGCCGGGTATCGGGGCGCGGCGCTTTGTTTTGCGCTGTGCGCTATTTTTTCATCAGGACACGGCTCTGCTCGGTTATCTTCTTCTTCCAGCAGCGGTGGCACATGGCGACGTAGGCGTCGTTGCCGCCGAGGAACACCTGCTCGCCCTCGGTCACGATGCGGCCGTCGGGGGTCAATCGGGCGTTCACCGTGGCCTTCGCGCCGCAGGCGCAGACCGTCTTGACCTCGGTTATCGAGTCCGCCAGCTCCATCAGCCGGCGCGAGCCCGGGAACATGTGCGTCAAAAAGTCCGTCCGCAGCCCGAAGCAGAGCACGGGCACGTTGAGCTCGTCGACGATGTCGCGCAGCTCGTCTATCTGCTCCGGCGTCAGGAACTGCGCCTCGTCCGCGATGATGACGTCCCGGCCGCCCGTCGCCTCGTAGCGCGCGCGGATGCTGTCCTCCGGCGTGATGACCTCCGCCTCACGGCTGAGGCCGACGCGGCTCTTCACGATGTTCGCCCCGTCCCGGTCGTCCACGCTCGGTTTGATGAGCCAGACCGTCATGCCCAGCTCCTCGTAGTTGAACTGCGTTATCAGCGCCTGGGCGGATTTCGAGCTGCCCATCGCGCCGTATTTGAAGTAGAGTTTAGCCATTTTCCTGTACCCCGCTCACATGTGCTCTTATGCGCTCTATCAGCATGTCCATCGCCACGAGATTGTGCCCGCCCTCGGGGATGATTATGTCCGCGTTCCGCTTGGAGGGCTCGACGTACATCTCGTGCATGGGCTTGACCGTGGTCAGATACTGGTCCACCACGGACTCGAGGCTCCGGCCCCGGTCGCGCACGTCGCGCACGATGCGGCGCAGTATGCGCACGTCGGCGTCCGTGTCCACGAAGATCTTGATGTCCAGCAGCTCGCAGAGGCGCGGGTCCTGGAGTATGAGTATGCCCTCCACTATGACCACCGGCGAGGGCTTTACCAGCACCGTCTTGTCCGAGCGGTTGTGGATGGTGTAGTCGTAGACCGGACAGCGTATCGCCTCGCCCGCACGCAGACGCTTCAGGTCCCGCAGCATCAGCTCGGTGTCGAAGGCGTCCGGACAGTCGTAGTTCAGCAGCGAGCGCTGCTCGTAGTTGAGGTCGTTGTGCGCTTTATAGTAGTTGTCGTGGTAGATGACGCTGACGTTTGACGAGAACTTCTGCAGCAGCCGGCGGGTGATGGTGGTCTTGCCGCTGCCGGTGCCGCCCGCTATGCCTATGGTCATGACGCTGCCCATTTTCCGCACTCCCCCTTATCCGACACGATTTTACCACAGCCTCCGCCCATATGCAATTTGACTTTTTCACACCGCTCGGATATAATTTTTGCAGAATTTTGGCAAACGGAGGTAATCACCATGCCCACACCCCACAACAGCGCCGTCAAAGGCGACTTCGCAAAGACCGTCCTCATGCCGGGCGACCCGCTCCGCTCGAAGTACATAGCCGAAAACTTCCTCGCCGAGGCCAAACTCGTCAACAACGTCCGCGGCGTCCAGGGCTTCACCGGGCTCTGGAAGGGCGCGAAGGTCTCCGTCCAGGCCAGCGGCATGGGCATCCCGTCCATAGGCATTTACAGCTGGGAGCTCTTCAAGGAATACGGCGTCGAGAACATCATCCGCATCGGCTCCGCGGGCGGCCTCGCCGACGACCTGAAGCTCATGGACGTCGTCGCCGCCGTCGGCGCCTGCACGGACTCGAACTTCGCCCACCAGTTCGGCGTGAACGGCACCTTCGCCCCCACGGCGGACTGGACGCTGCTCTCCACGGCGATGTCGCTGGCGGGGGAGAGGGGCCTCTCCATCCGGGCCGGCAACGTGCTCTCGGCCGACAACTTCTATAACGACGGCTCCGACGGCCCCGACCAGTGGCGCAAGCTCGGCGTCCTCGCCGTGGAGATGGAGGCCGCGGGCCTCTACATGACCGCCGCCCGCACCGGCGGACACGCGCTGTGCCTGTGCACCATCTCCGACCACCTCTACCGCCCCGAGGAGCTCACACCCGAGGAGCGCCAGACCGGCTTCAACGACATGATAACCCTCGCCCTCGATACCGCCGCGGCCCTCGCCAATTGACATAATAAAATTTACGAAACGGAAACAGGCAATTTACTTGAATGTTACAGCCCCAGGTGATATAATGCCAATTGGCGCAGGAAATCCCTGCACTTAAGAACCCGAATCATAATATGAAACGGAGGATACTTACAGAAATGAAGAAGTTTCTTGCACTGCTTCTCGCTCTCGTGATGGTATTCGCCCTCGCCGCCTGCGGCGGGACCGACTCCACCCCGAGCGACGCTCCCGAGTCCGAGGCTCCCGCGTCCGAGGCTCCGGCCGACGACACCCCGGCTTCCGAGGCTCCCGCGGATGACGGCGTCATCACCGACGCCAACCAGATCCCCGACGACGCCGAGTCCGCCGACGGCACCTACGAGGTCGCCTTCGTCACCGACGTCGGCCAGCTCAAGGACGGTTCCTTCAACGAGGGCACCTGGAACGGCGTCAAGCTCTACGCCGCCAACAACGGCCTGACCTACAAGTACTATCAGCCCGCCAACGGCGATCAGGCCACCGATGACGACCGCGTGAACGCCATGCAGGCCGCTGTCGACGCCGGCGCCAAGGTCGTCGTCTGCGCCGGCTTCCTGCAGGAGGCCGCTCTCCGCACCGCCGCCATCAACAACCCCGACGTCAACTTCGTGTTCATCGACGGCTACCCGCTGACCGAGAACCCCGACGATCCTGAAGCCGCCGTCCTCACCAACGTTGCGGGCATCAACTTCCAGGAAGAGCAGTGCGGCTACCTCGCCGGCTACGCCATCGTCAAGGAAGGCTTCACCAAGATCGGCTTCTCCGGCGGCGGCGGCGGCTCCAACCCGGCCTGCTGCCGTTACGGCTACGGCTATCTCCAGGGCGCCAGCGCGGCTGCTGCTGAGATGGGCGTGACCGTCGACGTCATGTACTCCTGGCAGTACGGCGGCGCCTTCCAGGCCTCCCCCGAGCTGCAGACCATGATCAACGGCTGGTACACCAACGGCACTGAGGTCGTGTTCGCCTGCGGCGGCTCCATGTTCAGCTCCATCACCGCTGCCGCTGCCGCCAACGACGGCATCGTCATCGGCGTCGACGTCGACCAGAGCCCGCTGAGCGACACCGTCATCACCTCCGCCCTGAAGGGCATCTCCCAGGCCGCCCAGGTCGCCCTCGGCCACCACTACGACGGCACCTGGTCCGAGATCGGCGGCGTGCAGACCACCCTGGGCGCCAACGACGACGCTGTCGGCCTGCCGACCGCTACCTGGTCCATGGAGAACTACACCGTTGAGGAGTATGAGGCTCAGCTCCAGGCCATGAAGGACGGCACCCTCGTTGTCGACGCCAACTACCCCGTCGACGAGTCCGGCATGGATGCTGCCGCCACCCTCAACGGCGTCCTGCCCAACATCAACATCACCGTGGTGTGATGACCCGTACATAACCACTCGAAGAGAGGCCCTCCGGGGCCTCTCTTTTTTTGCAGCGGTCCCGGCGAATTTGTATAATTTTCTTGTTTTTTGCGGCTTGTTAAATTATAATAAAGTGTACTACGTTGAAAAGGGGGCGGGGCGGTGGCAGCGCAGCCGGAATACATAATAGAGATGCTCGGCATCACCAAGCGTTTTCCCGGAATAGTCGCTAACGACAACATCACCCTCCAGCTCAGAAAGGGCGAGATCCACGCTCTTCTGGGCGAGAACGGCGCGGGCAAGAGCACGCTGATGAGCGTGCTTTTCGGAATGTACCAGCCGGAGGAGGGCATCATCAAGAAAAACGGCGAGGTCGTCAAGATAAACGACCCCAACGACGCGACAAGGCTCGGCATCGGCATGGTGCACCAGCACTTCAAGCTCATCGACGTCTTCACGGTGCTGGACAACATCATCCTCGGCGCGGAGACCACGAAGCTCGGCTTCCTGCAGAAGAAGGAAGCCCGCAGGAAGGTCGAGGAGATCTCCGAGCGCTACGGCCTCAAGGTCAACCTGGACGCCAAGGTGGAGGACATCACCGTCGGCATGCAGCAGCGCGTCGAGATACTCAAGATGCTCTACCGCGACAATGAGATACTCATCTTCGACGAGCCCACGGCGGTCCTGACGCCGCAGGAGATCGAGGAGCTCATGCACACCATGCGCGGCTTCGCCGAGGAGGGCAAGAGCATACTCTTCATCTCCCACAAGCTCAACGAGATCATGGAGGTCTCGGACCGGGTCACGGTTCTGCGCAAGGGCAAGTGCATCGGCACGGTGAACACCTGCGACACGAACAAGCAGGAGCTCTCCAACATGATGGTCGGCCGCCCGGTGCAGCTGGAGATACAGAAGGCCCCGGCCAAGCCCGGAGAGACGGTGCTCAAGGTGGAGGACCTGCACGTCCGCTCCCGCGTGCACAAGAAGGACGCCGTCCGCGGCGTGAGCTTCGAGGTGCGCACGGGCGAGATAGTCTGCATCGCGGGCATAGACGGCAACGGCCAGACGGAGCTGGTGTACGGCATAACCGGCCTGGAGAAGCCCGACCACGGCCACATCACGCTCTGCGGCAAGGAGATAGCCCACGCCTCCATCAAGGCCCGCAGCGAGAACATGAGCCACATCCCCGAGGACCGGCACAAGCACGGCCTCATCCTGGACTTCACGCTCGAGCAGAACATGGTGCTGCAAAGGTTCAACGAAAAGCAGTTCCAGCACGCGGGCTTCATCGACCGCGCCAGCGTGCGCAGCTATGCGGAAAAGCTCATAGACAAGTTCGACGTCCGCTCCGGCCAGGGGCCGGTGACCGTGGCGCGCAGCATGTCCGGCGGCAACCAGCAGAAGGCCATCATCGCCCGTGAGCTGGACCGCGGCAAGGCCCTGGTCGTCGCCGTGCAGCCCACGCGCGGCCTCGACGTCGGCGCCATAGAATACATCCACGGCCAGCTCGTGGCCGAGCGGGACGCCGGCAAGGCGATACTGCTCGTCTCGCTCGAGCTGGAGGAGGTCATGAGCCTCTCCGACCGCATCCTCGTCATGTACGAGGGCGAGATAGTCGGCGAGCTCGACCCGAAAAAGACCACAGTGCAGGAGCTCGGCCTCTACATGGCCGGCGCCAAGCGCGACGGCGGGAAGGAGGACAAGGCATGAGAGAGCGCCTCGACAGCTTCTGGGCCAAGGACGGCACCAAGACCGTGCTGGCCAGCCTCGCCTCCATCGTCATCGGCCTGCTGGTGGGCTGCATAGTCATCGTCGTCGTCGGCCTGACCAGCGACAGCCTTTCGCCCAAGAGCGCCTGGGAGGGCGTGCGCATCGTCCTCGGCAGCATCTTCTCCACGGGCCGCGGCGAGGGCGGCGTGCTGACCTTCGGCTTCAACCCCGTGAACACGGGCAACATGCTCTTCCGCGCCACGCCGCTCATCATGACGGGCCTCTCCGTCGCCGTGGCGTTCAAGACCGGCCTCTTCAACATCGGCGCGCCCGGCCAGTACCTCATGGGCACCATGGCCAGCCTGATGATAGCCCTCGGCATCCCGAGCGAGGTCGTGCCGCCGGTCATCATCTGGATCCTCGCCTTCCTCGGCGGCGCCGCCGCGGGCGCAATCTGGGGCTGCATCCCCGGCCTCGTCAAGGCCTACCTCAACATAAACGAGGTCCTGGCCTCCATTATGACCAACTGGATCGCCGCCAACGCCGTCACCTGGGCCTTCGAGGTCAGCAACTTCAAGAACGTGGTCGAGAACACCAAGACCAACTACATCTACAAGACCACCTTCAACGGCGTCGAGACCGCCAAGATGGGCCTCGACAAGCTCTTCCCCGGCAGCCAGGTCAACGGCGGCATCATCGTCGCGATAATCATCGCCATCTTGATGTACATCCTCATCAACAAGACCACCCTGGGCTACCAGCTCAAGGCCTGCGGCAGCAACCGCCACGCCGCGCGCTACGCCGGCATAAAGGACAAGCGCAACATCGTCCTCTCCATGGCCATCGCAGGCGCGCTCTCCGGCGCGGGCGCCGCGCTCTATTACCTCTCCGGCAACACGGAGTTCTACTGGCAGACCTATCAGTCCCTGCCCGCCACGGGCTTCAACGGCATCCCCGTCGCCCTGCTCGCGGCCAACAACCCCGTCGGCGTCATTTTCACCGGCATCTTCATGTCGATGCTGGACATCTCCGGCCAGCAGCTCACCAGCCTGACGCCCTACAACGAGTACCTGACCGACGTCATCATCGCCGTCATCGTGTACCTGAGCGCCTTCTCGCTGGTCATCAAGATGCTCTTCACCGGCCGCAAAAAGCGCAAGGCCGCCGAGGCCGCGCCCGCGGAGCCGGAGCCGGCGGTGACAGCCGCGGAGACCCCGGCTGTGGAGGCGGCCGCCGTGCCGGATGCGCCGCCGGAGGATGAGTGCTCCGGGAAAGGAGGCGGTGAGGCATGACATTCCTCATTCAACAGACGCTCATCTACGCCATCCCGCTCATGATAGTCGCGCTCGCCGGCGTGTTCGCCGAGCGCAGCGGCATCATCAACCTCGCCCTTGAAGGCATCATGATCTTCGGCGCGTTCATCGGCGTGCTCTTTGTGCGCGAGGTGCAGCAGCTTGAGGTGTTCAAGCTGGCCAAGGAGATGGACAACTACCTCGCCCTGCAGGGCCTGGAGCTCATGGCCATGGCCGTCGCGGCCGTCATGGGCGCTATCTTCTCGCTGCTTTTGAGCTTCGCCAGCGTCAACCTCCGCGCCGACCAGACCATCGGCGGCACCGCCCTGAACCTCATGGCCCCCGCCATCGTGCTCTTCTTCATCCGCATCATCGCCAACCAGAACACCATGACCATGTCCTCCGGCGACTCCGCCAGCTGGTTCATGATAAAGAAGGCGATGTTCGGCTACGGGCGCACCGACAAGATGGGCTTCCTCGGCTCCACCTTCATAGACAAGACCTACCTCGCGACCTACATCTGCATACTGCTCTTCATCATCCTGTCGATAATCCTGTACAAGACGCGCTTCGGCCTCAGGCTGCGCTCCTGCGGCGAGAATCCGCAGGCCGCGGACTCGCTGGGCATCAACGTCTACAAGATGCGCTACGCGGGCACCACCATCTCCGGCGCGCTGGCCGGCATGGGCGGCTTTGTCTACGCGCTCACCACCGCGAACTGCACCTCCAACGGCGACGTCGCGGGCTTCGGCTTCCTGGCCCTCGCGGTCATGATCTTCGGCAACTGGAAGCCGCTGAACATCGCGGGCGGCGCGCTGCTCTTCGGCCTCTTCAAGTGCATCGCCGCGGCCTACACGAGCATCGACATAAACGGCGACGGCGTGTTCCTGCTCGCCGAGCTGGGCATCAGCGCCAACTTCTACCGCATGCTGCCCTACCTCATCACCCTCATCGTCCTGGCCTTCACCTCCAAGAGCTCCCGCGCCCCCAAGGCCGAGGGCATCCCCTACGACAAGGCAAAGAGATAAAGCAAAACGCAAAACCGCCCCGGAGCAAATCCGGGGCGGTGATTTTTTTGCCTTTATGCGGCCCGGGAGACGGTCTTGCCGTCGCTCACGAGCTCTATGGTGCCCTCCTCATCCGTGCGCAGGAGGGTTATGCCGCGCTGGGCGAGGAGGTCCACCACCTCCTGGTGCGGGTGGCCGTAGCTGTTGTCCGCGCCGCAGCTCGCGATGGCGAGGGAGGGGTGCGTGAGGTCGAGCACCTCGGCGTCGGTGGAGGTGGAGCTGCCGTGGTGGCCCAGCTTGAGCACGTCGCAGCCGAGGTCGAAGCCGCCGATGAGCGCGCAGTCTTCGAGCGGCCCGGCGGAGATGTCGCCCGTGAAGAGGAAGGCCGTCTCGCCGTACTCCAGGCGCAGCACGAGGCTGGAGTCGTTCAGGTCGTCGCCCCAGTCGGAGACGGGCCCGACGAACTCGAACACGGCGCCGCCGAGCGTGAATTCGGCCCCGAGCTCCGGCACCGTCACATAGAGCCCCTTGTCCGCCGCCGTGTCCTCAAAGCGCGTGAAGGCGCCGGAGGCGTCGAACTCCGTGTAGGGCGCAAAGAGCGTGCCTATGTTGAAGGCCTCGATGACGTCGTCCAGGCCGCCGCAGTGGTCCTCGTGCGCGTGGGTGCAGACCACGTAGTCGAGCTCCGTGACGCCGAGGGAGCGGAGGTAGTCGACCACCGTCTCGCCCTCGGAGCTGACGCCGGCGTCTATGAGCAGCGTATCGTCCCCGCAGGAGACAAAGGCGCTGTCGCCCTGGCCCACGTCTATGTACGAGACAAAGATGCCCGCGTCGGGCAGGGAGGCCGAGAGGTCGACCCTGTCCTCACCGCTGCCGCCCCAGCTGACGAGCCCCAGCCGCGAGGCCGCCCACATGACCAGCAGTGCCGCCGCAAAAACCAGCGTCCCCACAACGCTCCCGCGCCGCTTCCCACTCCTCCGTCTTGCCATATTTTTTCTCCTTTCATCCCGGATGCGCACTTGCGGAAATCCTCAGGGCCGCTATATTGGATGGCCAAAGGAGGCTGATACGCTTTGACCAAGAATGCACCCGGTGTTTTGCTCTATTTCGACCTCAGGCCCGCCCTGGACCTGCTGACTTACGAGGAAAAGGGCGAGATCTTCGACGCCATCCTGGCCTATGGCGAGGACGGGACGGTGCCGGACTTCGACTCCGACGTCCTGAACATGCTCTGGGCCTTCGTGGCGCGCCGGATAGACGCCGACCGCGCCAACTACCTTGCCAAGTGCGAGAAGAACCGCCAGCGGGCCCTCAAGCGCTGGAATGCCGACGCATGCGAGGGCTTGCCCGAGGATGCGGAACCTGCCAATAACAACTCCAACGTCAACCCCAACGTCAACTCCAACTCAACGTCATCTTCAGCATCAGCATCAGCAGCAACAGCGCCGCCGTGGTCCGGGGCGGTGGAAAACCCTGTGGAAAAGTCCGAAAATGATGATAACCCTGTGGAAAACTGTTGAGCGATGTTCAAAAAACTCCTGCCCGGTGTGCAGGCAGGAGTTTACTTGCCGGGGTGGGGGCGGGCTCAGGCGACGCCTTCGGGGGCGGGGAGCTCGCTTATCGCGTCGAAGTTCGAGAGGCGCATGCTCACCGTGGCGGTGACGGAGTCGACCGTGACGCCCTCGGTCTCGCCGAGGCTCTGCTGCATGTAGCCCGTCATGATCTCGCCCATGTCGAGGTCGTAGCGCAGCGGGAGATAGCTCTCGCTGTCGAGCCAAATGGTCATGGGCATGCTGCCGGTGAAGCTCGGGGCCTCGGTGCCGGAGGTGGAGGCGATCATGTCGTCCGCGCCGGTGAGGGCCATGGCCTCATTGAGCTTGTCGCCGGTCAGCTCTCCGTCATAGCGCAGGGCCTTGACGCCGTCGAGCTCCTCCTCGCCGGTGAGCGTGAAGCTCTCAGCCGCGCCGAGGTAGAAGTCCAGGCTCTTGGCCGCGTCGTACTGGCTGATGTCGCCCACGT
Source organism: uncultured Eubacteriales bacterium (assembly GCA_900545405.1). Classification (GTDB taxonomy): domain Bacteria; phylum Bacillota; class Clostridia; order Oscillospirales; family Oscillospiraceae; genus Scatomorpha. The sequence goes on from UQYT01000042.1 coordinate 9,606, forward strand.
CGACCTCCTGGGCGCTCCAGGTGGAGCCGCCGTCGGTGGAGGTGTAGGCCGTGTAGGTGTCGCCGTCCTGGCGGATATAGCTGCGGGAGCTGAACTCCATGCCGTACATGTTCATGCTGACGGTGCTGTCCGAGGTCATGGGGTCCGTGAGGGTGTCCATGGACATGGTCATCGCTACGGGCATCTCGACGCTCTGGCCCTCCGCGCTCATGGTGAAGGAGATGTTCATATCCATGTCGACGTGCATGCTCTTGAGCTCGGCCGCGGCGGCCTGGGCCTTGGTCATGGCGTTCTCAAAATCGCTGCCTCCGCAGGCGGCGAGGCCGAGGATCAGCGCCAGGCAGAGCGCGAGAGATATCAGCTTTTTCATGTTGATGTCCTCCACGTGGTTATTTTAGTGGTCCTCCCGGGCCTTGACGACCTTCAGGCGCACGAATTCCTCGCGCTCCTTTTCCTCCAGCGCGTCGGAGATGCGGGAGATCTCGGCGTTGAGGCCGGGGATGACGATGTTTTGCAGGGCGTTTGCCCGCTTTTGCGCCTTTTTGATGGCGTAGGCCAGGCGGTAGATGCAGTTTTCCGTCTCGGCCAGCTCGCGGATGAGGTCCTTGACCTCCGCGAACTTGAAGTACGCGTCGTCCAGGTCGGAGCTCGTGAAGGCGAGGCCGTAGGGCGGGCCGGAGGGCTCCTCCGGCTCGGCGCTGACGACGGGCAGCTCCACGCCCATGACGCTGCGGAAGCGGATGGAGAAGCTGTCGTCTATCGGCACGACGTTCGCGCCGCTCTCGGCAGAGCCGCCCATGGAGATCTCCGCAAGGCGCATGGAGGCATAGGCCTCCGAGAAGGTGGAGTCTATCCGCTGCTGCAGGCTCTCGGCCTCGTCTATGAGGTCCATTATCTCGCGTATCAATATGTTGCGCTTGCGGTCCATCAGCTCGTAGCCGTTGTCCGCCAGTGCGCGGGAACGCTTTGCGGCGTTCAGGTTGCCCTTTGTGGGCGCTGACTGCGCCAAGCTCTCACCTCCCTCTCAAGGAAACAGGCGCCGCTCACAGCTTGTGCTCGACCTGGACATAGTGCTCGTCGAGCACCTTGTCGGACACCCTGGAGAGCGCGTCGCGCGGGAGTATGGAGAGCAGCTTCCAGCCGAGGTCGAGCGTGGCCTGGATGCTGCGGTCCTCATACATGCCCTGGGTGATGAACTGCTTTTCGAGCTCGTTGCCGAACTTCAGGCTGAGCTTGTCGCCCTCGGAGAGCTCATCCTCGCCTATGACCGTGGCAAGGCTGCGGGCGCTCGCGACCTCGGAATAGCTCGCGAAGAGCTGGTTCGAGAGGTCCGGGTGGTCGGCCCGCGTGAAGCCCTCGCCCGTGCCGTCCTTCATGAGTCGGGAGAGGCTGGGCAGTATGCTCACCGGCGGGTAGATGCCCTTTTGCGCCAGCTCGCGCGAGAGGACTATCTGGCCCTCCGTGATGTAGCCCGTGAGGTCCGGGATGGGGTGGGAGATGTCGTCGCCCGGCATGGTGAGTATCGGCACCAGCGTGACGGAGCCGGGCTTGCCCCGGATGAGGCCCGCGCGCTCGTAGATGGAGGCGAGGTCCGAGTACATGTAGCTCGGGAAGCCCTTTCTCGAGGGTATCTCGCCCTTGGAGCTGGAGAACTCGCGCAGCGCCTCGCAGTAGAAGGTCATGTCGGTCATGACGACGAGGACGTGGTAGCCGAGCTCGAAGGCCAGGTACTCCGCCGCGGTCATGGCGCAGCGCGGGGCGAGGATGCGCTCTATGATGGGGTCGGAGGCCATGTTCAGGTACATGACCGTCCTGCCCAGGGCGCCGGACTCGGCAAAGTCGCGCCGGAAGTAGTCGGCGGTGTCGTTCTTTATGCCCATGGCGCAGAACACCGTGACGAAGCGGGCGTCGTCCCCCTCCGTGGCGATGACCCTGGCCTGGCGGACTATCTGGGCGGCGAGCTCGTTGTGGCTCATGCCCGCGCCGGAGAAGATGGGCAGCTTCTGCCCGCGGATGAGCGTGCAGGTGGCGTCTATGGAGCTGATGCCCGTGAGGATGAAGCTCCTGGGGTACTCGCGGGAGACGGGGTTGATGGCGGCGCCGTTTATGTCGCGGCGCTCCGCGGCGTAGACCTCGCTCAGGCCGTCTATGGGCCGGCCCGTGCCGTCAAACACGCGGCCGAGTATCTCGTCCGAGAGGGCGATGGTCATCGGCTTGCCGAGGAAGCGCGTGCAGGCGCTCTCCATATCTATGCCGCTGGTGCCCTCGAAGACCTCGATGACGACGCGGTCGCCCTCTATGAGGATGACCCTGCCGCGGCGGCGGCTGCCGTCGGGGAGGAGTATCTCCGCCAGCTCGTCGTAGGTGGCGCCCTGCACGCCCTCGAGCGCGATCAGGGAGCCCTTTATTTCGGATAGACCCGTGTATTCTATGCGCATTCTGCCACCCCCTATGCGTTAGCGCGGCGCACGGAGGCGATGGCGTTGTCCACGAGCTCCGTGAAATACTCGGCGCTCTTGCCGCCGCCGAGGTCGAACTTCATGCGCTCCAGCGCGGCGAACACGCCCGTTTCCGTGAGCAGGCGCAGAGGTATGTTGGCCGCGACCAGGGCCTTCGCCCCGTCGTACAGCCGGAGTATGACGCGCAGCATGCTCATCTGGTCGGCGGGCTTCATATAGGTGTCCGTCGGGTGGAAGGCGTTCTGCTGCAAAAAGCCCTCGCGTATGACCTTGGCCGTCTCGATTATGAGCTTCTGGTCGTCGGGCAGGATGTCCGCGCCGATGAGCTTGACTATCTCCATGAGGGAGGACTCCTCATTGAGCAGCGACATGATGCGCACGCGCAGCTGCGTGAAGTCCTCGCCGAAGTTCTCGTTGTACCAGGGGATGAGGTCGTTGAAATACTCGGTGTAGGACGTGGTCCAGTTGATGGAGGGGAAGTGGCGCGCGTAGGCGAGGGAGCGGTCCAGCGCCCAGAAGCACCTGACGAAGCGCTGGGTGTTCTGCGTGACGGGCTCCGAGAAGTCGCCGCCCTGGGGCGAGACCGCGCCTATGACGGTGACGGAGCCCTCCGCGCCGCCGAGCGTGTCCACAAAGCCGGCGCGCTCGTAAAAGCCGGCGAGGCGGCTGGGCAGGTAGGCGGGGAAGCTCTCCTCGGCGGGCATCTCCTCCAGGCGGCCCGAGATCTCGCGCAGGGCCTCCGCCCAGCGGGAGGTGGAGTCCGCCATCAGCGCGACGTGGTAGCCCATGTCGCGGTAGTATTCGGCTATGGTCATGCCCGTGTAGATGGACGCCTCGCGGGCGGCCACGGGCATGTTGGAGGTGTTGGCGACGAGGATGGTGCGCTCCATGAGGGGGCGGCCGGTCCGCGGGTCCTTGAGCTCGCGGAACTCGTCCAGCACCTGGGTCATCTCGTTGCCGCGCTCGCCGCAGCCGAGGTAGACGATTATGTCGGCGTCAGACCACTTCGCCAGCTGGTGCTGCACGACGGTCTTGCCCGCGCCGAAGGGGCCGGGTATGGCCGCGCAGCCGCCCTTGCCGACGGGGAAGAGCGTGTCTATGACCCTCTGGCCCGTGACCAGCGGGCGGTCTATGGGCCGGCGGTCCGTGAAGGGCCTCGGCTCTCGCACCGGCCAGCGCTGCGAGAGCGTCAGCGGCGTGCGGTTGCCGCGCCCGTCGTCCACATAGGCGATGGGCTCCACGACCGTGTAGCTGCCCGAGGGCTTCACGTCCACGGCGCGGCCCGAGACGCGCGGCGGCACCATGGAGCGGTGCTCCGTCATCTCGCTCTCGCGGCAGCGGGCGAAAAATTCGCCGGGCTTGAGCTCGTCGCCCTCCTTTATGAGCACCTCCACGTCCCAGAGCTTCTCCTCATCGAGGCTCTCTATGTTGATGCCCTTGGAGATGAAGCTGCCCGCGCGCTCCTCTATGGCCTGCAGCGGGCGGCCGATGCCGTCGAAGATGCCGCCTATGAGGCCGGGGCCGAGGCGGACGGACATGGGCTCGTTGGTCGGGTACACGGGCTCTCCCGCGGAGAGGCCGCCGGAGTCCTCGTATATCTGCACGATGCTCTCCTCCCCGGCGGAGGAGACCACCTCGCCGAAGAGGCGCTGGTTGCCGACATAGACAAGGCTCATGCGCGGCAGGGTCCGGCCCCCGCGCACCTTGACGACGGGGCCGTTGACCCCGTGGATGTAATACTCAGTCTTATTTGCCATCTGCGTCCTCCAGACTGAAGCCGGTTATCTCAGAGAACCGGCCCTCCAGGTCCTCCAGCGCCGCGTCGAAGGTGAGGTCGATCTTCCGGCCGGCCTCCGCGCAGTCGAGCACCAGCCCGCCGAGGGTGAACGCGCCCTCGACAAACTTCAGCTCCACGCCGGGCGCGGCGGCGGCGAGGTCCGCAGCGCGGGCCATGTCCTCGTGCCTGAGCTCCACGACGGCGCTGTGCGCCCCCGGCACGGCCGAGAGCGCGCGCAGCAGCTGGTCCTTCAGCGTCCCGGCGTACCCGGGCGAGTCGTGCAGCGCCAGCACGCGGCGGCGCACCTCCGCGAACACGTCCGCCGCGCAGTCCTCGCGAAACTGCAGCAGGCTGCGCTTCGCGGCGAGGCCCTCGCTCACAACGCGCTTGTTCTCACGCACCTTGACGTCCGCCAGGGCCGCGGCGCGGCGCTTGGCTGCGGCCGCCTTCAGGTCCGCGGCGTAATTGTCTATGGCCTCGCGCTCCAGCTGTTCGGTCTCCTCGTTTATCCGGGCGGCGTGCTGCTCGGCGGCGGTGATGACGGCGGAGGTGAAGCCTTCGATTTTGCTCTTTTCTTCCTGCATTGGGCCACTCCTCAAATCTTGATGCCTATCGCCTCGTTTATGAGGCGGGTGATGTAGTCCCTGGCGCGCACGGAGCCGCGGCTGTCCGCGATGATGTTCACCAGCGGCCGGCCCGCCGAGAGCTTGAGCTCATCGAGCCGCTCCCGGCTGAGCGCGTAACAGCCCTCCGTGACGATGAGTATGGCGACGCCGCTGTCCGCGCAGGCGCGGTTCACCGCGGCGTCCACCTCCTTTTTCGTGGCGGCGCGCGCCCCCTCTATGCCCGCAAGGCGCATGCCCTTGAGCACGTCGGGGTCGTCCGAGATGCAAAAGCAGCGCATCAGAACAGAAGGATGACGATGGCGATCAGCAGGCCGTAGATCGCGATGCCCTCGGCCATGCCGACGAAGACTATGGACTTGCCGAAGCTGCCCTCGTTCTCGGTCAGGGCCCCGATGGCGGCGCAGGCGGAGTTCGAGACCGCGATGCCCGAGGCGATGCCGGAGATGCCGACGGCCAGCGCCGCGGCGAGATAGCCGATGGCCTTGGTCCAGTCGGTGCTGCCGGCGACGGCGGCGACCTCGGCCGCGTCGTTCGCCGCGGCGACGCCCTGGCTCAGGAACACGGCCGCAGTTGCGAACATGACGAGGAAGAACCCGCAGAGATTTGCTACGAGCGGCTTTTTGACGCTCTTGCCCGCCTTGGCGCGGCGTGCGATCAGCCACAGCGGAAGGACGATCAGTACGAGAACGGCGATGAAGGGGCAGATGAGCTTAAGCATGTTAGAAACCTCCGATTATGAAAGTCCTTATTTACGGACAGCGCCGGTCAGGCCGCGCGCTGAGCGGGGGCGGAATAGTCGATGTGCGCGGGTTCGAAGGGCTTGCCGCGGCCCGTGTAGAAGCGGCCGAAGAGCTCGTAGAACTCCAGCCTCAGCGCCTGGATGCACACCAGGGCCGCCTCTATGCCCATGACGATGACGTTGCCGAGCACGAGGCCGAAGATGGAGTAGCCCCCGCTCGTCTCCGAGAGGGCGTAGACTATGAGCATCATGATGGCGTGGCAGATGGCGTAGGTGCCAACTCGCAGGAAGCTCAGGCAGTTCGAGAGCCAGCTCAAAAAGGCCTCGAAGAGCTCGAAGAAGCCCTCGAGCAGCATCATGCCGACAGAGGTCTTTTCGTGCCCGTGCGGCGCGAGGCCGAGCAGCATCACCAGCGGCTCGCCCAGCCAGATGGTGAGCAGCAGCAGCGCCAGCACGCACCAGACCGCCCCGTTCGAGAGCAGGCCGGTGGAAAAGAGCGCGTCCGAGGCGGCGCAGCTCACGATGCCCGCGAGGAAGAGCACGCCCGTCACGCCGTTGGCGGAGAAGAGGGCCTTGCGGTAGTCCCGCTGGCGGAAGCCCGTGAGTATGTTCATGACGCCGCAGATGAGGATGAGCACCACGCCGACGCCGGCGGTGGAGAGCAGTATCGTCACGACGCCGTCGCCCTCGAGCACCTTGAAGCCGGGGAGGAGGTGTTCGTTTCCGAACACGCTGCCGTATACGAAGCCGAACACTACGGCCGCGCAGCCCACGGCGGCGAGGATGCGGCCCAGCCACATGCCCTTTTTCTTGTAGAGGAAGAGGCCGAAGAGCACGAGCACCGCGCCCTGGCCCACGTCTCCGAACATGAGGCCGAAGAGCAGACAGTAGGTGATGAACATGAAGACGCGCGGGTCGGTCTCGCCGTAGGCGGGGGGACCGTACATCTTCACGAAGGGCGCGAAGATGCGCGAGAAGAAGCCGTCCCGGAACTTGACGGGGACGTGGCCTATGTCCGCGTGGCCGGGCTTGTCCAGCGAGCAGATGCAGCCGAGCGCGTCGGCCGCGGTCTGGAACTCTTCAAGCTCGCTCGCGGGCAGCCAGCCGCAGAGATAGAACTCGTCGGCGCCCATCGCGGCGAAGCGGCGCAGGTCAAAGCTCTCGCTCATGTAGCGGAGGTAGGAGTAGCAGGAGAGCGCCCGCTCCCGCTCGCGTTCCCTGAGCGCGTCGAGCTCCTTTGCAAGGTCCGCGGCCTGGCGGCGGGCGTCCTCGGCCTCGGCGCGCAGCGCGGCTATGCGCGCCGACGGCACGCCGGTGAGCCCCGCGGCGTTGGGCGCGGCCTCGCTCTCAAAGCCGAAGTCGCGCAGCCGGTCCTCCTCGAGTATGGCCTCGCCGGGCAGGGTCAGCAGTATGCAGCAGACCCGTCCCTCCTGGAAGCCGGAGCGGAAGAGGAACACCCCGTGCTCGTGCTCGGCCTCGGCGCGGACCTCGTCCCAGATGTCCTCCTCGATGGTGCCGAAGTGGAGCTTCACGTGCTGAACGCCCAGCAGCTCCTCCAGGTCCACCGTCAGCAGGGAGAAGGGCTCCAGGCGCGTGATGAGCTCCTCGTTGTCGGCGGCGAGGCTCATCTCCGCGTTGCGGTGAGTGATGACCCTCGCGGCCTCGGACGAGGCGTTGGAGATGTATTTTTCGCAGGACTCCAGCTCGTAGCCCCGGTCCTCGAAGGACCGGAACTCGGGCGCCACGCCCAGCTTGGAGAGCAGCGAGAGCGCCGCGCTCAGCGCCGCGCGGTAGGGGTCGTCTCCGGAGGGCGCGTCGAGCTCGCCCCGGCCGAAGACCTCGGAGGCGGGCAGGGGATGGAACTCCATGCCGAGCACAAGGCTCCGTATGGCCTCATCCAGTTTTTCAGCAGGGCCGGAGACAACGGCCCTCAGCATTTTTTCTGTTGCCAAGCATCAACCCCCCTTTCGGGTAATGGTTTGGGTACATCGGATATTATAAAAGTGTGTCATAGCATATACCTCGCCGGGTTCAGGCCGTACTGCAGCGCCACGAAGGCACGGCGGAGCATGTCGGCCTCGTTCTCCTTGAGCGTGAGGAAGGCGTCCACCGCGCAGAGGTTGGGCGTGCCGTGCATGACCTTGCGGTAATAGGCGGTCTCCGCCGCGCGGCCGAGCTGCTCGGGCGTGACGTCCTCCACGCCGGAGAGCCACTTGCCCAGGCGCGAGGAGCGGATGAGCGCCACGGCGTCCTCGTCCGTGTCCGCCTCGAGTATGCGCCGCTGCATGTCCCGGCTCAGCGCGCCCTCCAGCGGCAGCAGCATGCCCATCGCCTGCTGCACCGGCGTGCCGAAGCGGCGCAGGCGCAGGAGATAGGAGATGTTGAGCATGTCCGTCCGGAAGGTGACGGTGCGCTGCAGCTCCTTCCTGGAGGGCCCCCGGTAGCCGGAGGCCAGTTGCTTGCCCAGCGCGCGGTAGAAGTGGGCCGCGAGCTGCATCGAGGCCTTGGTGAGGTCGGGCATCCCGGTCTTGGGGTCTATCTCCATCGCCTCGAGGATGGGGGAGTAGAGGCTGCCCTTCACCGCGTCCTTGACCTCGTCAAAGGTCTTGGCCTTTTTGAGCAGCTCTATGTTCACGCTGCGCATCTGCCGCTCCGCCTGGCTGGGCAGGGGCACGAACTCGGTCAGGGCCGCGTCCGAGAGCCGCCGCAGCGTGGCCATCAGGACCTTGAGCTCCATCTCATAGGTCCAGAAGATGAGGTAGCCGCGCGAGGCGTCGTTCGCGAAGCGGTAGAGCCGCTCGTAGTCGTCGAAGAGGCAGCGGTAGAGCGCCTCTGAAAACTGCTCGTCCGTGGCGCCGATGGGGGGCAGGGCCAGCGACGCCGGCCGCCAGGCCTCGCTGCGGCCGAGAAAGGCCACCAGCTCGTCAGCGCTGTGCAGCGTGGCTATCTTCTCCTTGTCCTCCTGCGAGAGGAGGTGCGCGTACATCGCGCGCGCCTCGGTGGCCAGCGCGATGTCCAGCGCACGCAGGCTGCTGTTATTCATCGCGTTTACCCGTGACTATGTCGAACACCCGCTGCACGTAGCCCTCGCGCGCGAGCTGATATTTCTTCTGCAGCGCCTCGCGCCGCGCGGCGGCCTCGGCCTGCTCGGCGGCTATCTCGGCGTCGGCGCGCTGGTGCTCCGCGGCGGCGTCCGCCGCGATGGCGGCGCGCGTCTCCTGCCGGATCTGCTCGAGCAGCTCGTCCTTGCGGCCCTGGATGCGCTCCTCCGGCCCGGTGCGGCGCTGCTGAGCGGCCTCCTCCACCTCCCGGGCGCGGAGCACCGCGTCCAGAATGGCGCGAAGGAGCGCCATGTCCGCAGAAGTTTCCTCTTCCAGCTTGAGGCGCCGGGCCTCGTCCTCGCGCGAAACGCGGACTTCCTGCTGCGCCTGGAGTTGATTCATGGAATTCAAACTGACGACCTCCCTGGATGTCGTTCTTCGCATCTCATTAAAGCATACCACAAACCACGTGTAAAGGGAAGAATAAATTTTTAACAAACTTTCGCCCCCGCAGGGGAAACTTCCTCTTTCATTTGACCACAGTTTGCGTTATACTACGCTCAAATAAGTACAAAGAGGAGGAAAGCACATGAAATATGTCCTCATAATAGGCGACGGCATGGCCGACGATCCGCTCGAGCAGCTGGGCGGAAAGACCCCGCTGGAGGTCTGCCGCAAGCCGTTTTTTGATTCCCTCTGCGAAAAGGCCGAGCTCGGCCTGGTGCAGACCATCCCGGAGGGCTTTCCGCCGGGGAGCGACACGGCCATAATGGGCATATTCGGCTGCGACCCGAGGAAGTATTTCTCCGGGCGCGCGCCGCTGGAGCTCGCGGCCTCGGGCGGCGTCATGCCCGCGGGCGGCGCGGCCTACCGCTGCAACATGGTGAACCTCGGCGGGGACGAGCACGGCCCCTTTGCCGAGCGGGTGATGATCTCGCACAGCGCCGGCTCCATCGAGGGCGAGGAGTCCGACGAGCTCATTAAGTGGCTCTTTGCAGAGCCGGAGTTCGCCGCGCTGGCGGAGAAGGCGAAGATAACGGTGCACCCCGGCTCCAGCTTCCGCCACCTCGCGGTGCAGTCGGACGCGGACATCGACGGCATCGTCCTCGCCCCGCCGCACGACCACCTCAACGAGAAGATAGGCCCCATCCTGCCGAGCGGCTGCGCCAACGCCGCCGTGCTGCTGGAGCTGATGGAGAAGGCCGCGGAGCTCCTGCCGGAGCACCCCATAAACAAAAAGCGCGCCGCCGAGGGCAAGCTGCCCGCCAACGGCATCTGGTTCTGGGCCGAGGGCAAGGGCGCCGCGCTGCCGAACTTCACGGCGCACTACGGCGCGGACGGCGGCGTAGTCTCCGCCGTGCCGCTCTGCCACGGCATAGCCCGGCTGGTGGGGCTCGAGCCCATCAGCGTGCCCACCGCCACCGGCGAGTGGGACACCGACTACGAGGCCAAGACCGCCGCGGCGCTGAAGGTCCTGGAGGACCACGACTTCGCCGCCGTCCACCTGGAGGGCCCGGACGAGGCGACGCACAACCACGACCTGGAGCACAAGATATACAGCGTGGAGTGCCTCTCGGAGCGCGTGGCGAAGCCCCTTTGCGCGGCGCTGCGCTCCCGGGGCGAGGACTTCCGCCTGCTGATTCTCTCCGACCACCGCACCTTCATGGCGAACGGCGCCCACGGCGCGACGCCGGTGCCGTACATGATCTACGACAGCCGCGAGACGGGCCCGGCCTCGGGCCTCGGCTACACGGAGAAGAACGGCGAGAGCGGCCCCTTCCTTGAGAGCGGCGTGGAGCTCATGCCGAGGCTCTTCCAGCTGTGAGCGGGCTGGACACACGGGCGCGGGCGAAGCTGAACCTCTCGCTGGACGTGCTCTCCAGGCGGCCGGACGGCTTTCACGACCTGAGGATGGTCATGCAGGCCGCGGCGCTGGCGGACGAGGTGCACGTGGAGCTGCGGGAGCCGGGCTTTTTCCGCGCGGAGACGAACCGGAGCTACATCCCGACGGACGAGCGGAACATCGCGGTGAAGGCCGCAAAGGCGTATTTCGAGGCGGCGGGCATCGACTCCGGGGCCTACATTAAAATAACAAAGCGCATCCCGGTGTGCGCCGGGCTGGGCGGGGGCTCGTCGGACGCGGCGGCGGTGTTCCGCGCGCTGGGCGAGCTGACGGGCGCGCCGCTGGAGGGCGGCGAGCTGTGCGCGGCGGCGCTGAAGGCGGGCTCGGACGTGCCGTTTTGCCTGCTGGGCGGGACGGCGCTGGCGACGGGCCGGGGCGAGGTGCTGACGCCGCTGCCGCCGCTGCCGAGGACGGACGCGGTGATCTGCATGCCGCACTTCACGTGCTCGACGCCGGAGCTTTTCGCGCGGCTGGACACGCTGCGCACGCGCTGCCGCCCGGACACGGACGGGCTGGTGGCGGCGCTGCGCGCGGGCGACGTGGCGGGCGTGGCGCGGCGGATGTACAACGTGTTCGAGGACGCGCTGGACCGCCGGGCGGCGCAGGCCGTGGGCGAGATAAAGCGCTGCCTGCTGGATAACGGCGCGCTGGGCGCCGTGATGAGCGGCTCCGGCTCCGCGGTGTACGGCCTGTTCCCGAACCGCGAGACCGCCTCCGCCGCCGCGGACGCCGCCAAAAGCCTCTGCCGCGAGGTGTTCCTGACCGAAACAGTGTGACCCGCGCCGCGCGAAGCGCGAATGAAAGTTTCGCCCGCCTTTTCAAAGGCGGTGGAGTCCAGAGGCAAAGCCTCTGGCCGCGCT
>UQYT01000043.1 GCA_900545405.1 uncultured Eubacteriales bacterium
TCTTCGCGTCACGGCTGAATGCGCAGCCGGACAGCCTCATCGTGCCGCTGAGCGACGCCCGGGGCAATGAGGCGGGCTGGCTCTGTCTGACCGCCGACCACAGCCGCGTGCTGGACGGCGCGATCGAACCGCTCTGCGCCGCCGGGCGCTGGGCCTACGGCGTCGAGCAGCGCGGGGACGAGGCGGCGACGCTATATTGCATCGACCTCGATACGGGCGAAGCGTGGCCGCTCACGGATGAGGCGAGCCTCTCCCTCGCCCTAACGGACGGGCGCTGGCTCTACACCTACCGCATGTGGGGCACCGGCTCCGCGAGCTGCTGGGAGATAGCCTGCGACGCCGAAGGCCGCCCCGAGGCCCTCTACTACGTGGGCGAGGTGTGAGCATGAGGCGCGCGGCGGTACTGCTGGGCGACCGGCTCAGTACGTATCTGTCCGAGAAATACGGCTGAAAATAACGTGTTTGGCGGCAAAATCATGTTGACACGGACATCCCCGCTAAGTTGCAAGAAGCACGTCCTGTGAGTATATCACGGATAGAAATCAAATTTTAGGAGGACGGACATGAAGAAAGTGAATTATATCTTGGGGTTCTGCCTGGGAGCTTCCGGATTGATAAACTGCATTATTGCACTGATCCTATATGTTTCAGGCGGAAGCAATACATCCTTACTGGTGTTTTCAATCGTAGGCGGTTCTTTCCTGTTCACCTCGATCATACAGTTTATTATTGGCTATACTACATCAAAAAACAACGATTGAGAAAGCTGTCTCTTCAACTGCAGCGGAATGGTCAGGTGTCCATTTCCATTGATAGGGCAGCCAAAAACAACAAGTTCGGCAGAAACATTTGTATTCATGTTGATTGAGCATTTATAGGGAATTATTGTTGACACCGGCCTTTCGGCGTGGTATTATACTAAAGCCGCATTGACAGGGCTTGCAAGTGGGCTTTGCCCCGCCCTTTAGAGCGAGTCTCTTGAAGAGAGGATGAAACAGAAATGAAGCATGCAGTCATCGAGACCGGCGGTAAGCAGTACCGCGTCGCCGAGGGCGACGTCATCTACGTCGAGAAGCTCGACGCCGAGGCCGGCGCCACCGTCAAGTTCGACCGTGTTCTCGCCGTCATCGACGAGGATAACGCCGTGTTCGGTACCCCCGTCGTCGAGGGAGCCACCGTCACCGCCAACGTCGTCAAGAACGGGCGCGGCAAGAAGGTCCGCGTCTACAAGATGAAGCCCAAGAAGGGCTATCAGCGCACGCAGGGCCATCGCCAGCCCTACACGAAGGTCCAGATCGAGACCATCGCGTAACTCAATCCCGCACTTATGACATTGGAGGTGTAACACATGGCACATAAAAAGGGAATGGGCTCCACCAAGAACGGCCGCGACAGCGAGTCCAAGCGCCTCGGAGCCAAGAGGGCCGACGGGCAGTTCGTCCTCGCCGGCAACATCCTCGTCCGTCAGCGCGGCACCAAGATCCACCCCGGCACCAACGTCGGCAAGGGCAAGGACGACACCCTGTTCTCCCTGGTGGACGGCACCGTCAAGTTCGAGCGTTACGGCAAGGACCGCAAGAAGGTCTCCGTTTACGAGCTCAACCAGTGACAAAAATACGAAGAGAGACGGACGCACGTCCGTCTCTTTTTGATATCGGGAGTTTTTTATTATGGCATCACCATTCGTTGACAAGGTGACGATACAGGTCCGCGCCGGAGACGGCGGGGCCGGGGCCGTGGCCTTCCACCGCGAGAAGTACGTCGCGGCGGGCGGGCCCGACGGCGGCGACGGCGGCCGCGGCGGCAACATCGTCTTTACCGTGGACGACCACATGTCCACGCTCATGGACTTCCGCTACAAGCGCAAGTTCGTGGCCGGAAACGGCCAGCCCGGTCAGGGCAAGCGCTGCTCCGGCAAGGACGGCGAGAGCATCGTCCTCAAGGTCCCGCGCGGCACCGTGCTGCGCGACGCGGACAGCGGCGCCATCATGCACGACATGTCCTCCGGCGAGGACTACGTCGCCTGCCGCGGCGGCCGCGGCGGCTGGGGCAACAAGCACTTCGCCACGCCCACCCGCCAGGTCCCGCGCTTTGCCAAGCCCGGATTGCCCGGGGAATCGCACACGATAACGCTCGAGCTCAAGCTGCTCGCGGACGTGGGCCTCGTCGGTTTCCCGAACGTCGGCAAGAGCACGCTGCTCTCCGTCGTCTCCAACGCGCACCCGAAGATCGCGAACTACCACTTCACCACGCTCTTCCCCAACCTGGGCGTCGTCTACGTCGACGAGGGCGTGTCCTTCGTCCTCGCGGACATCCCCGGCATCATCGAGGGCGCGAGCGACGGCGCGGGCCTCGGCCATGACTTCCTGCGCCACATCGACCGCTGCCGCCTGCTCATCCACCTCGTGGACGTCTCGGGCAGCGAGGGGCGCGACCCGGTTGAGGACTTCGAGGCGATAAACGCGGAGCTGGCGCAGTACAACGCCGACCTCGCCTCCAGGCCCCAGCTCGTGGCCGCCAACAAGTGCGACCTGCTCGAGCCGGGCAGCGACAACCTGGAGCGCCTGCGCGCGCACGTCGAGGCAAAGGGCCTGAAGCTCTTTGAGCTCTCCGCGGCCTCCACCCAGGGCACGCGCGAGCTGATGCGCGCCGCCGCCGGCGAGCTGGCGCACCTGCCGCCCGTAACGGTGTATGAGCCGGACTACGTCCCGCCCGAGCCGGAGATCGGTACGGCGGACGATGTGCAGATACGGCGCGACGGCGACGTGTGGATAGTCGAGGGCGACTGGCTGGCAAAGCTGGTGGCGACGGTGAACTTCTCCGACTACGAAAGCCGCATGTACTTCGACCGCTGCCTGCGCAGCGCCGGAATTTTCGACCGCATGGAGGCCATGGGCGTCCAGAACGGCGACACGGTGTCCATCTACGACATCGAGTTTGAATATCAGGACTAAGCAAAAAGCCGCCCGATACCGGGCGGCTTTCCGCTTTTTTTGAAGCTTTCGCTTACTTCATGCCGTTCTCGTAGGCCTCGATCATCTTCTTGACCATCTGGCCGCCGACGCTGCCGGCCTGGCGGCTCGTGAGGTCGCCGTTGTAGCCCTGCTTCAGGTTGACGCCGACCTCCTTTGGTGTGTATTCACCTCAAAAAAGTGAGTATTGAATCTGGAAAAGCCACTCATTACATACCAAAATTCGGCTAGCGAACATATTGTGTAGGGGGTAAAATCATTCCTGTAAAGCGTTTTCAAGCAGATGATTCTAGGGTAATTGTGCAGTTAGGGCTTTATGATTTGCAACCGTTCAGCAAACACCCGTACAAGGTGCGAGACGACGAGGCGATGCGGGATATGGTAGAGAGCATCAAGCAGTACGGAGTGCTCTCTCCCGCAATCGCTCGGCCTATGCCAGACGGTGGCTACGAGCTTGTTTCAGGTCACCGGCGCAAGCGGGCTTGCGAGCTCGCTGGGCTGGAGACGATGCCGGTTATCGTGCGCGAGCTGGATAACGACGCGGCGGCAATCCTCGTCGTGGACAGCAATTTGCAGCGCGAGGACTTGTTGACGAGTGAGAGGGCGTTTGCGTATAAACTCAAGTTGGAGGCCATCAGACATCAGGGAGAACGCACCGACTTAACTTCGGCCCAAGTTGGGCCGAAGTTGACAGCAGCAGAAAAAGTTGCAGAGGAAAGCCCGGATAGCAAGTCTCAAATCAAACGCTATATACGTCTCACCGAGCTAATCCCGCCTCTGCTGGACATGGTAGACGAGCGCAAGATTGCGTTCAACCCGGCCTACGAGCTGTCGTTTCTCACCAAGGATGAACAGAATCTTCTCCTCGACGCGATGGACAGCGAGCAGACAACGCCGTCGCTGTCGCAGGCGCAGCGATTGAAGCAGTTCAGCCAGCGCGGCGAGTTGGATGCGGCCGTTATGCGCGCTATCATGTCCGAGGAGAAGAAAGAAGTTGAGCGTTTGACACTCAAGGGCGACACGCTGCGCAAGTATTTTCCCGCCTCGTACACGCCGAAGCGCATGGAGGAGACTATTATAAAGCTGCTGGAACAGTGGCAGAAGCAGCAGAAGCGTCGGCGTGAGGCTGAACGCTAATTGAATACCAAACTACTAAGCCGGACAGATTTCTGCCCGGCTTTTTCATTGGAGGTGAAAACATCGTACCACTACAAACCTGCTGATGTAGCCTGCGAATACTGCGTCGAGTGGCGGCATCGGCGGTGTCAGGCTGTGGGCTGTCCATGGCTCACCGAGCGCATTGAGGCGGGCGTTGTCAGCTACGCTGCTGCCGTGCGCGAGCTGTTTGGGGCGCTACATGTGCCGGAGCTGCGCTGGCGGCTGGAATGGCTCATTAAGGGCTACAATGGCTCTTTTTGGCTCAACGCCGAGCACGAATTTAATACGCGCCTGCTGCTGAGAAGCGTGGGCTACCAAGCGTGGAGAAATCCGCGCTTTTTTGCTGCCCTGTACCTGTTTGGCTCCAACCGTTTGCTAATGAAACGGGTGTGGAATGCCTGTATGCCGCAGGGGTTTGAGCCGATGTTCCTGGTAATGCGCGGTGTGTCCGAGCACGACTACACGCTCATCCAGACGGCGAAAGCGCTCATGTGCGGCGGCCTGGGGCTGACGCTCTACGACCTTGCCGACCGCGATGTTGTGGACGACAAGGCGTTTACGCTCATCGTCAACGCCCTGCTCATAGCCAACTATGGCTCCGACGTTTTGAAGCTAGGAGGAACAGTGCTTGAATACTGACTCATTCCATGTCGTCTCCCTTTCGGGCGGCAAGGATTCGACCGCCATGCTCCTACTCATGCTGGAGCGTGGATGGCCTATCGACGCCGTGCTCAACGCGGACACCGGCATGGAGTTCCCGGAGATGTACGAGCACCTGCGCAGACTGGACGAGCACCTCTACCGCGAGCGCGGGATACACATCACGACGCTGAAAAGCCCCAAGAGCTTCGAGTACCTGATGTTCGACGAGCCGAAGCAGAGGGCGTCGTGCATCGCCAACCGCCAGCTCCTCGGCGTTCCCTGTAAGGGCAACGGCTGGCCGGGTATCCGTGTGCGCTGGTGCACTGGTCAGCTCAAGACGCATCTCATTGGGCGCGAGATAAACCGGCTGAAGCAAGGCCGTAAAGTTGTGCAGTACATAGGCATCGCCGCGGATGAGGCCAAGCGCTGCAAGCCGGACAAGCGCTATCCGCTGGTCGAGTGGGGCATTACCGAGGCCGAGGCTCTCAAGGTCTGCTATGACCGTGGCTTTACTTTCGGCGGGCTTTATGAGATATACCATCGCGCTTCCTGCTGGTGCTGCCCGTTCCAACGCATAGGCGAGCTGCGCAACCTGCGCAGGCATCACCCAGAGCTATGGGCACGGCTGCTGGACATGGACGAACGGGCTATTGCGCAATTTGGCGACTCACTGCTGGGGCGGTTTAAGGACAACTGGAGCGTAGCGGCGCTTGATGAGCGCTTTGCGCGTGAAGAAGGAGGAAACACAAATGGCGGTATTCCGTATTGAGAAAAACAGCGACTTCACCATCATGCCGAACTATCCGTTCCGGGATATGCGGCTGTCATTCAAGGGGCGCGGGCTGCTCGGGACGATGCTCACGCTGCGCGACGATTGGGACTACACCCTCGCCGGCCTTACCGCAATCTCTCCGCACGGTAAGAGCTACGTCTCCAGCGGCCTCAACGAGCTGGAGCAGCTTGGGTATCTTGAGCGCCGCCAGCTACGCGACGAACAGGGACGCTTCATTGACACCGAGTACGTTATCTACGAGGTGCCGCGTTCCATTCAGCCGTCGGAGGAAACACCGGAACCCGAAAATCCGGAAACGGATGCGCCGACAGCGGAAAACCCGCCGCAATTAAATACTAGATACAATCAAGGACTAAAAAATAAAAAACTTAACGAATCAATCACTCATTCAATCCCTGCACCCTCCCGAAGCGAAATGAATGAAGCGACTGAGAGTGTGCGGGAGCAGATTGAGTACGACCTAATCATCGGCGAGGACGGCTATGACAGTGAGCTTGTGGACGAGGCCGTCGCTCAGATGGTCGAGGCCATTTGCTCTACCAAGCCAAACATCCGCGTTGCTGGCGAAAACCGCAGCGCGGATGTTGTGCGTTCACGGCTCCTGGAGCTGAACCGTTTCCACGTTGAGTTTGTGCTCGACTGCATGAGGGAGAACACGACGCCCATCAGGAATATCCGAGCCTACCTGCTCACGGCGCTGTACAACGCACCGTTTTCAATGGGCAGCTACTACGCCGCCAAAGTCCGGCACGACATGGAAAGGAGGTGATGCGACGTAAGGCTCAAACTTCGGCACCTGGTGGTTCCACCCTAGTAAACAGCCCATACTCTGGACAAAACTTTTGGAGGTTTGAAAATGACAAACAAAAACACGAAGAAGTCTGAAACGTACAAGAAAGTCGGCATCGGCGCGGCAATCGTCGTTGTGCTTGCAATCATCATCCTGCTGCTTCTGCGGAGCTGCGGTGGGTCGGTTGACGACCCGGGCGGCATCGAGTTTGACCCCTCGGCGACGGCTGGCGGCTGGGACGAGGCAGACCTCGACGCCATCCGCGACTCGCTCAATGAGAAAGTCGAGGAGGGCATGATCAACATCAGCATGAACACGTCCCCGGTGTTCTCGGACGGCGAAGCCAAAGGCAGCCTCATGATTGTGAACGAGGACATAAACCGCTACCCCATCAGCGTCGAGATAACCCGCAACGACAACGGCGAGGTAATTTACACCTCGAAGGCGGTGCCGGTCGGCTCGAAGATTGAGAGCGACAAGCTAGACGTTGACCTCGACGCGGGTACATACGAGTGCACCGCGATGTTCTTTAACCTTGACCCCGACACCGGAGACAAACTCGGCTCTGCGGGTGTCGTAATTGAACTCACCGTCCTTGAATAAGGGCAAAATCTTAAATTTCGGAGGTATTTCACATGACCAAAACTCTGCGTAAACCCGTGACCATGCTGCTCGCGCTCTGCATGGTGTTCACCCTTGCTGTCGGCGCCTGCGCCGATGACATCACGTCCAGCGGCGGCAGTGCCACCAGCCCCGTCAACCTGACCACGACCAACGAGGGCATCGGTGGTGGTGAAGGCGGCGGCGAGACTACGCCCACCCGCATGAGCGTCACTGTCCCGACCGCGCTGCCGATGGCCATGAGCGACGACGGCACCGTCGTGACCGCCAGCGACTGCAAAATAACCAACAACAGCTACGGCGCGGTCCGCGTCCGCAGCGTGAGCATCAGCGCTGCCGAGGGCTGGAACCTGACGGCTTTCGGGGACAAGTCCAGCCTCGCCGGCGAGAAGGTTGACTCCAACAAGCTCGGCTTCGCCATGAGCATCGGCGGCGGCGCGCAGGTCGCCACTGCCAGTAACGAGGCAACTCAGAGCCTCATCACCGCGCCCATTGACGGCTGCTATATGACCGGTGTTGGCGACAGCACCCGCAACAGCGTAGCTGTTGCCTACTCTGCCATCGTCACCCCGCTTTCCAACGTTGTTGAGAACGCGAATGTCGCCAACGTCGTGTTCGTGATTGAGTGGGACGACGTGACCGAGTGAGACGCTTAAACCGGGGCGGCGAAAGCCGCCCCAAACTCTTTG
The DNA here is from genome assembly GCA_900545405.1 of uncultured Eubacteriales bacterium. Classification (GTDB taxonomy): domain Bacteria; phylum Bacillota; class Clostridia; order Oscillospirales; family Oscillospiraceae; genus Scatomorpha. Next base: position 7,666 of record UQYT01000043.1, read on the forward strand.
AAAGGAGGCTCCAAACTTGAAAGCTAAACGCATAGGCGCGCTGGCTCTCGTCCTCGCGCTTTGCCTCTCGCTCGGCGCGTTCGCGGACACGAGCACCACCGCCAGCGTGCCGGTCACGCTCACGGTGGACAACGAGTACCGCGCGGTCAACGTCACCGTCCCCGCCTCGCTGCCCATCCACGTCATAAACGGCACTGTAGTGACCGCGGACAACGCCAAAATCACGAACAACTCAACCAACGGCGCTGTGCGCATGACCGGTGTCGAGGTCACAGACGGGGCGTACAAGGTCGGCGACTACAACAGCTTCTCGGGAGCGCACCGTGTGGCGCTCAAGATTAACGGCTGCGCCACCACCGGCGCAGGCAGGCTCGCCATAAACAGCACGGGCTTCCCGGTCATTCAGCCGCAGAGCGACATGGCGCTTGAGTATTTCGCCAAGATAAGCGCCGACGCGCCCAACAGCGAGAACGTGAACGCGCTCAACGTCGTGTTCACCATCTCCATTGTCTAAAGGAGGAAGAAATTTCATGAAAAAACGTTTAGTATCCCTGCTGCTCGTCTTTGTGCTCGCGCTCACGCTCGTGCCGAGCGCGTTTGCGGACACTTCGGACTGCGGCCTGGCGGGCTGCACCTGTTCCGGGTACTGCTCTTACGCATATTACAATTACCGCCCCAATGACGAAGATACCCACTTTTACGGCGTCTACTGCACCGGCTGCGGCATTGGCGGTGGCGTAGTCCTTGAGGGCTCGCACACCTTCTCCGGCAACACCTGCACGCTCTGCGGCTACACTAAGAGTGGCGGCGGTGGCGGCTGGGAGCCGGATTACTGCTACCACGACTGGACGTACCGCGAATGGGACGGCTGCTACTGGTATGAGTTCTGCGAAGACTGCGGCGACCTGGTGGACTACGGTGTCAGCCACGGCGTGACCGTCTACGACGATTGGGAATATTACTCCAGCAGTCAGCATAGGCGCTATGCCTACTGCCGCGATTGCGGCGATGGTGAGTACGAGTACGCCCGCCACAGTACCAGAGAGCAGTATGAGCAGTACACCTCTACCCAGCACCGTGTGGTAGACTACTGCTCCACCTGCGATAGCAATGTAGGTACCGCGACGTATGAGAGCCACAGCTTCAGCTACGGAAGCTGGCAGAACTACAACGGCACTCAGCATCGCAGGACAAAAACCTGCCGGGACTGTGGTTACAGCAGCTACGATTACGCAAACCACTCGTACAGCTACGGAAGCTGGACAAACAGCTCCGACACGCAGCATCGCCGCACGAAAACGTGTAACACCTGCGGGTACAGCACCTACGAGTATGCGAGCCATAGCTTCACCTATGGTAGCTGGCAGAATTACTCCGACACGCAGCACCGCCGCACCAAGTCCTGCTCCTGCGGTTACTCGACCTACGAGTACGCCGACCACGCCGACACGAACGGGGATGGCAGATGCGACGGCTGCTCCAAGGAGCTGACCGTCTATGTAGATGTGACGCTCGACGCCTGCGGCGGCGTGCTTGAGGATGAAAGCGTAACCGTCATTTTCGGTAACACTTACGGCGAGCTGCCAGAGCCGACCCGCGAGGGATACACCTTCGACGGCTGGTACACCGAGAAAGACGGCGGCGAGCTGGTCGAGGCCGGCACGGAGGTCAGCGACAAGACCGCGCACACCCTCTATGCTCACTGGACGCTCACTAAGGTGTTCTCGGTCACGGTTCCTGCGAGTCTACCCCTCGCCGTCACGGAGGACGGCGTGGTCACGTCCAGCACTGACGCGGCTATTGCCAACAACTCCACCTGTGACGTGCGCGTGACCGGCATAAGTCTCCGCACTGAGAACGGCTGGACGCTCGTGCCGTTTGAGTACAACATGGCGGGTGCAAAGGTGGACAGCAAGCTCATTGGCTTTGCCATAGGCGGCGCGCAGTCCGTGGATAACGGCGACAGCGAGACGCTTGTCCTCACCGGCGACTGGAGTATCGGCGCGGGCAGTACACTCCCGCTGGATTACGATGCGAACGTCTCGGCGACCTCTGTTGGCATAAACGAACAGGTGCTTACGGTGGTGTTCGTGGTGGAGGAAGCCTGATGGAAGTGCTGCTGGTCGAACCGGGCAAGGAGGCACGGATTGCTGAGATTGGTAACGACCTCAAGTCTTTGCAGGCCGCAGTCGGCGGCTATATTGAAGCCACTTACCCTTTTGACGACCCCGTCGCCCTCGTCTGCAACGACGAGGGCAAAATTATGCAGATGCCGCTTAACCGCGCGCTGCGCGGCGAGGACGGCAGAATCTACGACGCCATCGCTGGCTCATTCTTTATCTGCGGCCTCGGTGAGGATAACTTCTGCTCCCTGCCAAAAGACTTGCAGGCCAAGTACCTTGAGAAATTCCGCTGGCCGGAGAAGTTCCTCACCGTTGGCGGCAACCTCGTCGCTGTGCAGGATAAGCCGCGCGAGAGTACGCACAAGCAGCCAACTCAGGAGCGCTGACATGGAGGTGGCAAAATGCAGGAGGAGGTTGAGCAGCGGACACTGACACTGGTCATTAACGGCACGAAGTTCTCGGGACGGGTGCTTAAGAACGCCGTCTCCAAGTTCGTAGCCTTTTGCCGCAACCAGAAAGCTAAGAAAGTGAATGTCCACCCCAAGGGTAAGCAGTCTGTGAAACAGCTCACCCGGCAGGGCCAGGGCGTGAACACGATGGAGATTGACGACGCCAATCTGCGCCAGTTTGAGCGCATCGCGCGCAAGTACGGCGTGGACTACGCTGTGAGGCGGGATACCTCGGCAGATACGCCGCGCTTCCTCGTGTTCTTTAAAGGGCGAGATGCCGACGCAATCATGGCGGCGCTCAAGGAATTTGCGAGCGCCAAAGAGCGCAAAAGTGAGCGCCCATCGCTGCTGCAAAAGCTGCGGGACATTGTGCAGGTAGTGGGCACTCCAAAAGAGCGCCGCAAGGAGATTGAGCGATGAACGTCAAAAAGCTCGTTTTTACCAATCTGCCCTATGTCGTGCTCGGCCTCGTCTGCACCAACTTAGGCGAGGCGTGGCGCATGGCTTCGGGTTCCGACGCCTCGGAGAAGATTCTGAGCCTGTTCGGCACTCTTCCCGCCGCGTTCGGCAACCCAATGCCAAGCATGAACGCCCTTGACCTCTGTGTCGGGCTCGTCTGCGGTCTGTTGCTGCGCTTTGCCGTGTACATGAAGGGCAAGAACGCAAAGAAATACCGCCACGGGTACGAGTACGGGGCAGCGCGTTGGGGCACCGCCGAAGATATACGGCCGTATGTAGACCCGGTGTTTAAAAACAACATCCTGCTCACGCAGACCGAGCGTCTGACGATGAACAGCCGCCCTAAAGACCCCAAGACTGCGCGCAACAAAAACGTGCTCATTGTGGGCGGTTCGGGCAGCGGCAAGACGAGGTTTTTCATAAAGCCGAATCTGATGCAGCTCCACTCGAGCTTCGTCGTGACCGATCCCAAGGGACAGTTGGTACTAGAGACGGGGCGGCTCTTAGAGCGTGCCGGGTACGAGATTCGGGTGCTGAATACCATAAACTTCAAGAAGTCCATGCACTACAATCCCTTCATGTACATCCATTCGGAAAAAGACATTTTGAAGCTGGTCACGTGCCTCATCACCAACACCACCGGGCAGGGCAAAAGCGGCGACGAGTTCTGGACGAATGCCGAAAAGCTCCTGTACACGGCGCTCATCGGCTACATCCACTACGAAGCCCCACCTGCAGAGCAGAACTTTGGAACGATGCTGGAGATGCTCAACTCGATGGAAGTCCGCGAGGACGATGAGGAGTTCAAGAACCGAGTTGACCTGCTGATGGAGGACTTGGAGCGCCGCAAGCCCGGACACTTTGCAACCCGTCAATATGCCAAGTTTAAGTTGGCGGCGGGCAAAACAGCTAAGTCGATTTTGGTTAGCTGCGGCGCGCGTCTGTCTCCCTTTGACATAGCCGAGCTGCGCGACGTGACCGCCTACGATGAGCTGTCGCTGGACACGCTCGGGGACAAGAAAACTGCGCTGTTTCTCATCATGTCCGACACGGACAGCACCTTTAACTTCCTCATAAGCATGGTCTACTCACAGCTTTTCAACTTGCTCTGCGAAAAAGCCGACGACGTGTATGGCGGGCGGTTGAAAGTCCACGTCCGCTGCCTCATAGACGAGTGCGCGAACATCGGGCAGATTCCGAACCTCGAAAAGCTCATGGCTACGATACGCTCGCGCGAGATCTCCGCGTGCCTGGTGCTGCAGGCGCAGAGCCAGCTTAAGGCGCTGTACAAGGACAACGCCGACACCATCATCGGCAACTGTGATTCGTATTTGTTCCTCGGCGGCAAAGAGATGTCCACCTTGAAGGAGCTGAGCCAGAGCCTCGGCCGCGAAACCATCGACACATACAACACGGGTGAAAGTCGCGGCCGGGAGCAGTCCCACAGCCTGAACTACCAGAAGCTCGGCCGAGAGCTCATGAGTGTGGACGACCTTGCCACGATGGACGGCAACAAGTGCATCTTGCAGATACGCGGGTTGCGTCCGTTCTACTCAGGCAAGTACGACATTACGAAGCACCCCAACTACAAGTACCTCTCCGACGCCAACCCAAAGAACACCTTTGATGTTGAGGCTTACATGAGCCGCAAGCTCAAGCTGAAAGCCGACGAGGAGTACGACGTCTACGAGATAGACGATGTAGATTTGGACAAAGAAGAATTAACCGACGACACCTGACGAAACCCAGGAAGCCCAAGAAGTAACGGCTGCTTTCATTATATTAAATGGAAGGAGGCCGGGGCTGGGCCTGCGGCCTGCACTACGGTGCGGCGCGGCTCCGGGTTTTAAGATGGAGTTTTTCAACAGTGCAATCGAGGTGTTGCAGACGCTGGTTATTGCCCTCGGTGCCGGTCTGGGCATCTGGGGCGTAATTAACCTGCTGGAAGGATACGGTCAGGACAACCCCGGCGCTCGCAGCCAGGGTATGAAACAACTGGTCGCGGGCGGCGGCGTTGCGCTCATCGGCATGACGCTTGTGCCGCTGCTCTCAGGTCTGTTCGGCTGATGGCAGCAAGAAACTTGCCCCGCGCTCTCGGGTGCGGGGCTGGAGGTGAGGCCGCATAGAGTTCCTCAAAAATGCGCTGACCGAGTGGATTAAGGAGATTCTCGCGGGCGGCATTATCTCGAATCTCACCGGTCTCTTTGATAACGTCAACGAGAACGTCTCACAGATAAGCGGTCAGATAGGCCAGACGCCGCAGGGCTGGAACGCGGACATTTTCAGCATGATTCAGACCTTGTCCGAGACCGTTATCTTGCCTATTGCCGGCGTCATTCTCGCCATCGTGATGACGCTGGAGCTTATACAGATAGTGACCGACAGGAACAACTTCCACGAGATAGAAACCGCCGTGTTCTTCAAGTGGATGTTCAAGAGCGCATGCGCGATTCTCATCGTGACCCACACCTGGACTATTGTCATGGGCATTTTCGATGCAGCGCAGAGCGTGGTTGCGCAGGCGGCAGGCGTGGTAATTTCTGATGCCACCGTGGACATCTCCTCTATGATGGACGGCCTCGAGGAACGGCTGATGGAAATGGACATCGGTTCGCTGTTCGGCCTGTGGTTCCAGTCGTTGTTCGTAAACGTCACCGCCTGGGCGGTTGCCATCTGCATTTTCATCGTTATCTACGGCAGGATGCTGGAGGTGTATTTGACCGCGTCCATCGCTCCCATCCCCATGGCGACGATGATGGGCAAAGAGTTCGGCGGCATGGGGCAAAATTATCTGCGCAGCTTGCTCGCGCTTGCATTCCAGGCGTTCCTCATCATTGTCTGCGTCGCCATTTACGCTGTGTTGGTGCAGAATATAGCGCTCGACGAGGACGTTTCAAAAGCCATTTGGACGTGCATGGGCTACACGGTGCTGCTCTGCTTCACGCTGTTTAAGACAAGCAGCATGGCAAAGGGCATCTTCGCCGCGCACTAATTAAGAAGAAAAAGGAGATTTCAAAATGCCATACATACCAGTCCCAAAGGACTTGACCAAGGTAAAGTCCAAAGTGCTATTCAACCTCACGAAGCGCCAGCTTGTCTGTTTCGGCGGCGGGGCGCTCGTGGGGGTTCCGTTGTTTTTCCTGCTCAAAGGGCCGCTGGGCAACTCGTCGGCGGCTATCTGCATGATTGTCGTTATGATGCCGTTCTTTCTCTTTGCGTTATACGAGAAGAACGGTTTGCCGCTGGAGAAACACCTGCTGTACCTCGTTCGGACGTGCTTTCTCAGACCTAAAAAGCGGCCTTACATGACGGACAATTTCTATGCGGCCCTTGAAAAGCAGGACAGGTTAGACCGGGAGGTGCATAGAATCGTTCGCAAAACTTAACCGCCGTAAACGGCGCGAGGTGCGCGCAGCTATTGCCGCCGCCAGGCGTCCCGCCACCGTGCTCTCCGCGCAGGACAGCATCCCGTTTGAGAGAATGTTCCCGGACGGGATATGCCGCGTGGAGGGCAAATTTTACTCAAAGACCATTCAGTTTCAGGACATCAACTACCAACTGAGCCAGAGCGAGGACAAGGACGCCATCTTCGACGGCTGGTGCGACTTCTTAAACTATTTTGACGCCTCGGTGCGCTTTCAGTTTTCGTTTGTCAACTCGGCGGCGAACAAGGAGACATACCGCGACCGCATCACGATACCGCTGCGCGGCGACGAGGATGACAGCTTACGTGCGGAGTATTCGCGGATGCTGCAAGACCAGCTTGAGCGAGGGAACAACGGCCTCATCAAGAACAAGTATCTCACCTTTGGCATTGAGGCCGATGGCTACAAGACCGCCAAGCCGCGATTGGAGCGCCTTGAGACGGACATACTCAACAACTTCCGCAAGCTCGGTGTCAAGGCCGAGCCGCTGGACGGCAAAACTCGCCTTGCGCTCATGCACGGCATTTTCCACATCGACGGGCAGGAGCCATTCAAGTTCGACTGGAAGCTGCTCGCGCCGTCGGGCCTGAGCGTCAAGGATTTCATTTCGCCAAGCTCGTTCGAGTTTGCATCGAGTAAGCATTTCAAGATGGGCGCGAAGTTTGGCGCGGTGTCGTTCCTGAACATCCTCGCGCCCGAGCTGAACGACCGTCTGCTCGCAGATTTTCTGGACATGGACAGCTCGCTGGTGGTCAGTATGCATGTCAAGGCGCTTGACCAACTCAACGCCATCAAGACGGTGAAGCGCAAGCTCACAGAGCTGAACGCGACGAAGATACAGGAGCAGAAAAAGGCCGTAAGAAGCGGATACGACATGGACATACTCCCAAGCGACCTCGCCACATACGGCACCGAGGCACAGAAGCTCTTGCAGGAACTGCAAAGCCGCAACGAGAGGATGTTCTTACTGACCTTCGTGGTCGTGAACACCGCCGACTCGCTCAAAGCGCTCAACAACACCGTGCTGCAAGCCAAGGGCATCGCGCAGAAGCATAACTGCCAGCTCGTAAGCCTGGACTTTCAGCAGGAGGACGGCCTGATGAGCTGCCTGCCTCTGGGGATGAACAGAATAGAGATAGAGCGAGGCTTGACCACATCGAGCCTCGCTATTTTTGTGCCGTTCACCACGCAGGAGCTGTTCCAACGTGAAAGCGGTGCGTTCTATTGTGGCACGAATGCACTCAGCGGCAATCTCATCATGGTTGACCGCCTGATGCAGAAGAACCCGAACGGCCTCATTTTAGGCGTCCCCGGCAGCGGAAAATCCTTCGCCGCCAAGCGTGAGATGTTCAGCGTCTATCTCCTGACCAACGACGACATCATTATCTGCGACCCGGAGGCCGAGTACTGGCCGCTGGTCAAGCGGCTGCACGGTCAGGTAATTAAGATTTCGCCTACCTCGAAGCAGTACGTCAACCCCATGGATCTCAGCCTCGACTACTCAGACGACGACAACCCGCTCTCGCTCAAGGTGGACTTTATCCTCTCCTTCTGCGACATCGTGGTCGGCAGCAAAGAGGGCTTAAAGCCGGTCGAAAAGACCATCATCGACCGCTGTGTCCGCATGGTCTACCGCGACTACCTTGCAGACCCGCGCCCGGAGAACATGCCCATTCTGCAAGACCTCTACGACTGCCTCCGGGCGCAGGACGAAAAGGAGGCGCAGTTCCTCGCCACGGCGCTTGAAATCTATGTCACAGGCAGCTTGAACGTGTTCAACCACCGCACGAACGTAGACATCGCCAACCGCGTGGTCTGCTACGACATAAAGGAGCTCGGCAAGCAGCTCAAGCAGCTTGGTATGCTCGTAGTCCAGGACCAGGTGTGGAACCGCGTGACGCGCAACCGCGAGGCGGGCAAAATTACGCGCTACTACGTCGACGAGTTCCACCTCCTGCTGCGCGGCGAGTTGGCAAGCTGGAGCGTGGAGATTTGGAAGCGCTTCAGGAAATGGGGCGGTGTGCCCACGGGGATTACCCAGAACGTCAAAGACCTTTTGGCGAGTTCCGAGGTAGAGAACATCCTCGAAAACTCGGATTACATCTGTATGCTCAACCAGGCTCCCGGCGACCGGCAGATTCTCGCGCAAAAGCTGAACATCTCGCCGCACCAGCTCAGCTACGTCACGCAAGCCAACGAAGGCGAGGGGCTGTTGTTCTACGGCAACGTCATTGTCCCGTTCGTTGACCGCTTCCCGAAGGATACCGAGATGTACCGCATGATGACTACAAAATTTTCAGACCTACAGAAAGGACAAAATGCAGCATGACAAACACCAATATTGAGATTTTCAATAACGCAGAGTTCGGAAGCGTCCGGGTACTCACGCTCTCGGGTGAACCGTGGTTTGTGGGTCGCGACGTGGCCTCGGCGCTCGGCTACGCGAACACGAAAGACGCGCTCGGAAAGCACGTTGACCAGGAGGACAAGCGAATAATTCAAAGGTCGTCTGGCGCGACCTTTGAGATTCCGGTGCGAGGACTGACCATTATAAATGAATCCGGCCTTTACTCCCTCATGCTTTCCTGCCGTCTGGCTTCGGGAAAGCGCTTCAAGCGCTGGATAACCTCCGAAGTCCTGCCCACGATACGCAAGAACGGTTTCTACATAACCGACCCACTGCTCCAACAGTTCGCGCGCGACCCGGACTTTGCACATGCCGTCGTGGATGCTCTCTATGAGCAGACAGACAGGGTAAAAGAGCTCGCGCCGAAAGCGGACTACTTTGACGCTTTCGTAGACCCCGGCGACGCCGTTCCCATCCGTATCGCCGCGAAGCAGCTCGGCGTGTCCGAACACTGGCTCGTGCGGCTGCTTGTCGGGTGCAGGATGCTCTACCGTTGCAACGGTCGGCTCGTGCCTTACGCGGACAAGCGTTTCCGCGGACTATTCGTGGTCAAGGAGCGCCGCACGATGGTGACGCCGCTGGGCAAGCAAGTACTGCACGAGTTCATCAGGATGCTGACCAGTGACGAAAAAGCTGCGGTCTGAGCCAGCCAAGCCGCGCCCGTCGGCAAAGCTCACGGAGCTGCCGAGCGCCGCAGCGCATCGTGAGACTGCGCAGTACGAGGAGGATAACATCGGCGTCGAGGCCGCGAACCGCGTGACCGAGGCCGCAGAGGATGGTGTGCGCTACGCTTCAAAGCTGAGCGCCCGCCCTAGGCAAGAGCTAAAAACCGAGCCGCATGGTGTTAAGCAACAGCAGAAACGCGGCATCAAGGACGCATACGCCAAGGCGCGGCGTGGCAAGTCCACGACCAGCGCCACCGCCAAGAGTGCAAAAAAGGCTGCGGAGAAAGAGCGCAAGACCGAGCGATTCATTGTGAGACACAGAAAGGGCATCGGCATCGCCGTTGCCCTTTTCCTCGTGTTGGCGTTCTTCCTCAACGCGCTCACATCCTGCTCCGTGCTCGTCGAGGGCGGCTTGTCCGGCGTCGGACTAACAACCTATCCAAGCGCCGACGAGGACTTGAAGGGCGCAGAGTCGGCTTACGTTGCGATGGAGGCCGAGTTGCAGGAATATTTGGACACCTACGAAGCCACGCACGACTACGACGAGTACATCTTCGACCTCGACGAGATCTCGCACGACCCGTATGTGCTGCTTTCCCTGCTCACGGCTCTAAAGGGCAGCGAATGGACGCTGGACGACGTGCAATCTGACCTTGAAATGCTGTTTGAGCGCCAGTATATCTTGACCGAGGACGTGACGACCGAGACGCGCTACGACGAAAACGGCGCGGCTTACGAGCACACCACCGTGACCGTTACCCTTAAAAACTTTGACCTCTCGCATCTGCCGGTCTACATCTTGACCGAGGATAAGCTCTCAATGTACTCGCTGTACATGGCCACGCTCGGCAACCGGCCCGACCTGTTCCCCGGCTACGCCCCGAGCACGGACGCCGAGACGGACTACGAAATCCCGCCCGAGGCGTTGGAGGACGAGCAGTTCGCGGCGATGATGGCCGAGGCCGAGAAATACATCGGCTTCCCGTATGTCTGGGGTGGCTCGAATCCCTCCACGTCCTTCGACTGCTCCGGTTTTGTTTCATGGGTGGTCAACAACTGCGGCGTGGGCTGGAACGTGGGCAGGCTCACGGCCCAGGGCTTGTACAACATCTGTACGCCGGTCAGCGAGACCGAAGCCAAACCCGGCGATTTGGTGTTTTTCGAGTACACCTATGAGGGGCCTTGGATTACCCATGTCGGCATCTATGTTGGCGAGGGGTACATGATTCACGCCGGGTCGCCAATCGGCTATCTGAAATTTATGGACTCATATTATTCGGATAATTTTGTAGGCTTCGGGCGGCTCCCAGCAGTCTGAGGCCGGAAAGGAGAGATAATTTGGACGCAAGAATACCCAAACTGCGCGCCGAAGCCGCACGGCTCAAGGCGCGCATAGACAACCTGACCGCGCGCTACACGGCGATGGTGGACAAGATTACCGAGCTTGAAAATCTTGAAATCATCGGCCTTGTGCGCGCTGAGCACATCAGCATCGAGCAGCTCGCGGCGCTCATCCGTGGAGGTGACCCCGATGCGTAAGCTCGCACCACTTCTCTGCGCCGCCGCGCTGACGCTGAGCCTTGCCGTTCCCGCGGGGGCGTACTACGCCTCCAATGAGGACGGCAGCAACGAGCCGGGCGGCCCCATTACGAGCGTCAGCGTGACGACCGAGCCGGTAGCAGAGCCGACGCTGCCTTCGCTCGGCGGGCTTACGCCCGACGGCAACCTTGCCTTGATTGATGACATCCTCGGCGGCGTGTATTATTCCAGCGAGGAAGTAGGCGACAGCCAGATGCAGTTCGTCACGGTCGAGAGCAAGAACGGCAACACATTCTACCTGGTAATTGACCATGCTACCGGCGACGTGTATTTCCTTAACCTTGTGGACGAGGCTGACCTTCTCGCGCTGCTCGAGGACGAGGGCTACGAGATAGAGTGCGACTGCGCAGAGAAATGCCAGCCGGGAGAGGTCAACACCGATTGCCCCATCTGCCGCACCGACCTGAACGAGTGCACCGGCGCTGAACCGGAGCCGACGCCAGAGCCGACTGAAGCGCCCAATATTGAGCATGAAGCCGAAGAAAGCAATGGTTTCAACGCCGCCGCGCTGCTGCCCATCGCGCTCATAGCCGTCCTCGGTGCAGGCGGCGCGTACTACTTACTCAAGGTTCGCAAGCGCAAGCCCGACACCAGCGGCACCACCGACCTCGACGACTACGATTTCCCCGAGGACGACGAGGGTGAGGTAAAGTAATGCGCTACCGCTTCACCAACAGCCCGTTTGAGCGCATGATGACCCGCATTCCTCCCGCGCCCAAGCCGGCCCCACCACCGAAGCCGCCCGAAGGCCACTTCTGCCACGGATGCGCGAGGTACGGCCTCGGCTGTGTGCGGCCGTGTTACCGGGACGCTATGAAAAAATGAGAAAAGTGGGGGGGGGGGGGGGGGGGGGGGGGGGGGGGGGGGGGGCGGCGCGGGGGGCGGCGGGGGCGGGGGGGCGGGGGGGGGGCGCGGGGGCGGCGGGGGGGGGGGGGGGGGGGGGGGGGGGGGGGGGGGGTGGGGGATGGGGGGGGGGGGGGGGGGGGGGGGGGGGGGGGGGGGGGGGGGGGGGGGGGGGGGGGGGGGGGGGGGGGGG
>UQYT01000044.1 GCA_900545405.1 uncultured Eubacteriales bacterium
TATTTTTGTTCTGTTCAAATAATAACACATTATTATAATAATGCAAGGGGTAAATCAAAAATATTTTTAGTTTATTTGCAATTATTTCTGCCCGCTCAGGCGTTGGCCCTCCGCCAGAGGTCGGCCGCCTGCTTTCGGGCCCCTTCGAGGAGCTTTTCCTCGTCCGCGACGAGCAAAATTCGGTCCTGCATGAGCAGTTTTCCGGCCGCCACGGTGCTGGTCACGCGCGCCAGGCCCGAGGCGGCGATGAGGTGCGCGTCGAGGTCCTCCGCCGTCAGCGGAGTGGGCGGGGCGTAGTCCAGAACGATGACATCCCCCGCCGCGCCCGGGCGGAGCACGCCAAGCTCCGTGCCGAAGATGCGGCCTGCAAACGCCGCGTTCGACTCAAAGAGCGCCCGTGGCAGCTCCTCAAAGCCCGCCTCCGCATCCTGCGCGCTGTGGCGGCAGAGCAGCGAGGCCGCGGTCAGCTCGCCCAGCATGTCCGGGCCGAAGCCGTCCGTGCCCAGGCCCACGCTCACGCCCGCGCGGGCGTACTCGACCACGCCCGCGGCCCCCGCCGCGCCGGCCATGTTGCTGCGCGGGCAGTGCACCGCCATGGTGTCCGTCTCGCGCAGGAGCTGCACGTCCTCCCAGTTGAGGTGGATGCAGTGCGCGGCCAGGGTCTTGCGGCCCAGGACGCCCCGCTCGCGCAGGCGTCGGACCACGCTCTTGCCGTAGGTCTTGAGACTGTGCGCCGTGTCCTCCAGGCACTCGGCCACGTGCAAATGGAAGCCGGAGGTGGCCGGGAGCGCCTCTATGCAGGCCTCCAGCGTCCGGTCCGAGAGCGTGAAGCCCGCGTGCATGCCCATCATGCCGCAGCGCATGCCGTCCGTGCGCCGGGCGGACTCGCGCATGAAATCCACGTTTTCCCTTATCGCCGCGCGACACTTGCTCTCGCCCTCGCGGTCCGAGACCTCGTAGCAGAGGCAGGCGCGCAGGCCGAGCTCGTCCGCGGCGCGGCTTATCTCAGTGAGGCTGCCGGTGACCGCGCCGTAGCTGGCGTGGTGGTCAAAGACCGTGGTGACGCCGCAGCGGATGCACTCGAGGAAGGCCGCGGCCGCGCCGTGGTAGACGTCCTCCAGGTTCATGGCCCGGTCGAGCCGCCACCAGTGGCCCTCGAGCAGGGCGGGCAGGCTCTTCCCGGAGCCGGTCCGGGGCAGCAGGCCTCGCGCAAGGGTGTGGCCCGCGTGGTGGTGGAGATTTATGAGGCCGGGCATTATCAGCCCGCCGCGGGCGTCCACATACTGCTCGCCCGGGTGCTCGCGGCGCAGCTTCTGCGCCGGGCCCAGCGCGGTTATCAGCCCGTCGTCGCCAATGGCCACCGCGCCGCCGTTTATGAGCGGGCGCTCCGGGTCCCGCGTCACGACGGCGCCGTTGCCGATCACTATCATCGTTTCTGTTCCTCCTTCTGGGCCTGGGCCGTCCGGCACAGAGCGCCCAAAAGCTAAAAAATTTTTTTGGAAATCTATTTATTTATAATAATCCGCTTGTGCGGGGCGGTTTTTTATGATAAAATTGGATAAGTATTTGTTTCGAAGGGAGATGGTCCGCCTTGTTGAGCAAAGCCACGCTTCAGATGCTGCGCCAGATCGCCCACGGCCTGTGCAGCCAGTTCGGCAGCAACTGTGAGGTCGTCGTCCACGATCTGAGCCTCCGCCAGCCGGACAGCAGCATCGTCATCATCGAAAACGGGCACGTCAGCAGCCGCAAGCTCGGCGACGGGCCGAGCCACATCGTGCTCGAGGCCCTGCGCGCGGACCCCGCCACGCTGGAGGACAAGCTCTCCTACCTCACCCGCACCCACGACGGGCGCATACTCAAGAGCAGCACCATCTACATCCGCGACGAGGACGGCAGCGTCGCCGCCATCTTCGCCATCAACTACGACATCACCGGCCTGCTCGCCATCGAGGGCAGCCTCCGCCCGCTCATCTCTACCGGCACGCCCGAGTCCGGCTCCTCCGAGCCCGAGAGCATACCGCTCAACGTCAACGACCTGCTCGACGAGCTCATCAGCCAGTCCATAAAGCTGGTAGGCAAGCCCGTCGCCATGATGAACAAGGACGACAAGATAAAGGCCATCCAGTTCCTCAACAACGCCGGCGCCTTCCTCATCACCAAGAGCGGCGACAAGGTCAGCAAGCAGTTCGGCATCAGCAAGTACACATTATATAATTACATGGACGCAAGCCGCAGCGAGTGACGTCTCCTGCCGCACGGACGCCCCGGAGCCTCCCAAGGCCCCGGGGCGTATTTTGTTATGGCTGCCAGACGGAGTAGCCGTAGACCATTATGACGATGCTCACGATGAGCAGCACGTTTCCGACGGTTATGTACGCGGGGGTCACGCAGAGGCAGGCCATGAAGGCGCCGATGGCCATGATGACGGTGCCGATGAGCGCGGCCAGCTTGTAGCGCAGGAGACCGGGCTTGTTGTTCTTCTCTGCCATGTCAGTTTGCCTCCCTTTTGAGCATCTCATTGTTTTTACCGGTCACAAGCATGAGCACAGTGTAGAGCAGCGCGCCCAGCACGAGGCTGTTGAGCGAGGGCAGACCCCAGGGGATGACGTACACGAGCACCGCGCTCACGATCCAGCTTATCCAGGGGATGGCGTTCCACTTTACGAAGCCCGCGCTCTCGAGGCTGGTGTAGCGGCCGCGGTGAATGATGAAATAGTCGGCGAGGATGATGCCAGCGAGCGGCGGCACGATGTTGCCGAGGACGTTCAGGAAGGAGTAGAAGAAATCCACCTGATAGGGCTTGAGCAGCGTGGCCAGGGCCGAGATGGCGATGACGACGATGAGGGTCTTGTTTCGGCCGGCCTTGAAGCTGTTGGCGAGGTTCAGACTGGTGGAATAGAGGTTCGCGACGTTGGTCGTGAAGATGTTGGTGGTCATGAGGATGAGCGCCGGGATGACCAGACCGAAGCCGAGCAGGACGTTGGTGAGGTCGTAGTCGTTCATCGCGATGGTGGCGATGGCGCCGCAGACGATCATGAGGATGTTGCCGAAGAGCAGGCCCGTGAGCGCGGAGGCCACGGCCTCCTTCGTGCTCCTGGCGTAGCGCATTATGTCCGCTATGCACGTCGCCGTTGAGAGTATCCACGCGCCGATGACGGTGGTGACGCCGGCGGCGAGGGTCATGGGCGCCGAGGGGCGGTAGGCCATAAGGGCCTCCCAGCTGCCGAGCACGCCCATGGAGCGGATGGTAGTTGCGATGGAGAGGAACACTATGGCCGGGATGGCCACGTAGCCGAGGATGGTTATGGCCTTCACGCCGTAGAAGGCGAAGGCGCCCATGGCGATGGCGCTGAGTACCATGCAGATGGCCTCGCCCACCTCGCCGAGGCCGAGGGCCGTGGCCACGAAGTGGCCGTAAGTCGCGGCCTGGATGGTGTACCAGCCGATGTTGACGATGGGCACAAAGATGGAGGCCAGCTTGGAGCCCATGGTGCCGAAGCTGTAACGGGTCAGCAGCGCGAAGGTGAGGCCCGTCTTGCTGGCGATGACGCTCACCGCGACGGCGATGAGGCAGAGGAATACGTTGCCGATAAGCGTGGCATAGATGACGTGCTTGAAGTCGAGCCCGACGGCCAGGGTCCCGCCCGCCATCATCGAGACGATGACAAAGACGAAGCCCGTCCAGATTATCGTCAGGCTTATGTAGCTCTTGCGTTCGCTCTCCGGGACGGCGGAGAGGGAAAATTCGCTGTCCTGCGCGGCTGCTTTGGTCTCTTTGTTTTCGTTCACTTCTCGGACCTCCCTCGATTCAATGAAAAATACCTTCTGGTTCCTTCTCGGCCCGCCGCAGTGAGCGGCGGAAACCCGGAGGCGGCAAAGGCTCCCCATGATGAGGTCTTTGCGGCTTGCGCCGCGCGGTCCGTGCACTGACCGCAACCGTACCCGTGTTATACATGTCGCACAAAAAGATTTTTTGGTGCGGCTGTAATTCTGTTGCATTTACAGTATATAGCCCTGTGAACGAAATGTCAACAAAATATTTTTTGTAATAACAAAAATTTTTATTGTCAATTGCAAAAATAGCTCTTGACAATTGAACAGTTGCTCAACTATAATACGGATGCAAGAAACAGTTGAGCAACTGTTCAATCGATAGGAGGCGGCGATATGGCCAAGAGCGAATTTTCCTGCTCCGAGAACATAGTCCACGAGGACGCCGTTGCCGAGGTTCGCGGGAAGATGCACGACGGCGAGATGCTGGACACGGTGGCGGGCTTCTTCAAGGTGCTGGGCGACGGAACACGGATGCGCATAATCTCGGCGCTGGCGGTGCGCGAGCTGTGCGTCTGCGACCTGGCCGCGGCGCTGGGCATGACCAAGAGCGCAGTGAGCCACCAGCTCAGTACCCTGCGCGCGGCCCGGCTGGTCAAGTGCCGCCGCGAGGGCAAGAGCGTCTTTTACACGATAGACGACGACCACGTCCTCAAGATGCTGGAAGGAGGCCTTGAACATGTCCACGAGTGAACTTGAACACGAACACGAAGGTGAGCAATGCGCGTGCTGCTGCGGCCATGAGCATGAGCACAAACATGAGCACGAGCATGAACACCACCATGAACATAGACACGACCATGACCACGGGCACGACGAGTGCAGCTGCGGCCACGAACACGGCCACGAGCACGAGCACTGCGAAGGCGACAGCTGCGGCTGCGGTCACGAGCACCATCACCACGGCTCCGGCGGCCTGAAGACGGCCGTCATCCGGCTTGCCGCGGCGGCGGTGCTGTTTGCCGCGTCGTATCTCCTGCCCGAGGGTCTCCCCCGCCGGCTCTTCCTGCTGCTGCCATACCTCATCGCGGGCTATGACGTGCTCTGGGGCGCGCTGCGCAACATAGTGCACGGGCACATCTTTGACGAGAACTTCCTCATGGCCGTCGCAACGGTGGGCGCCTTGGCGCTCGGCGACATGAGCGAGGCCGTGGCGGTCATGGTGTTCTACCAGCTCGGCGCGCTCTTTGAGGAGTACGCCGTGGGCCGCAGCCGCGGGAGCATCACTGCGCTGATGGACCTGCGCCCCGACCGGGCCGAGCTCGAGCGGGACGGAGAGGTCGTCTCCGTGGCGCCCGAGGAGGTCGCTCCCGGCAGCGTCATAGTCGTCCGCCCCGGCGAGCGGGTGCCGATAGACGGCGTCATCATAGAGGGCGAGAGCACGCTGGACACCTCCGCGCTCACGGGCGAGAGCCTGCCGAGGCCCTGTGCCGCGGGCGACGAGATCTCCAGCGGCTGCGTCAGCCTGACCGGCCTGCTGCGCATCCGCACCACCAAGCCCTTCGGCGAGAGCGCGGTTTCCCGCATCCTGAAGCTGGCCGAGGAGTCCTCGGCGCGCAAGTCGCGCTCCGAGAAGTTCATAACCCGCTTTGCCCGCATCTACACGCCCGTGGTCTGCGCCGCGGCGCTGCTGCTGGCGCTGCTGCCGCCGCTGTTCCGCCTGGCCCAGGGCCTGGACGCGGAGTG
The DNA here is from genome assembly GCA_900545405.1 of uncultured Eubacteriales bacterium. Classification (GTDB taxonomy): domain Bacteria; phylum Bacillota; class Clostridia; order Oscillospirales; family Oscillospiraceae; genus Scatomorpha. The sequence continues at coordinate 5,518 of UQYT01000044.1, forward strand.
GGTGCGCTACATTGAAAACGCGCTGACCTTCCTCGTCATAAGCTGCCCCTGCGCGCTGGTGATCTCGGTGCCGCTGGGCTTCTTCGGCGGCATGGGCGGGGCCTCCACCCGCGGCGTGCTGCTCAAGGGCTCGACGGGCATTGAGGCCCTGGCCGAGACGCGCTGCGTAGTGTTCGACAAGACCGGCACGCTGACCCGCGGCGAATTTGAGGTCATCGGCGAGCGGTCGGAGACCGGCGTGACGCGCGAGAGGCTGCTCGAGCTCGCGGCGCTGGCCGAGAGCTGGTCGAACCACCCCATCAGCCGCAGCCTGGTCGAGGCCGCGGGCTCCCCGGACGCAAAGAGCCGCGTTACCGACGCGCATGAGGAGCAGGGCGGCGGCGTGAGCGCCGTCGTGGACGGCCTGCACGTCTCGGCGGGCAACCGGCGCTATATGGCGAAGCTCGGCATCGACTGCACCGACCCCGAGGACGCGGGCACGGTGGTCCACGTCGCGGCAGAGGGCGCCTACCTCGGCTGCATACTGCTGGCCGACGCGCCGAAGGCCAACTCCAAGGCCGCCATCGAGGCCGTCGAGGCGCTGGGCGCACACACGGTCATGCTGACGGGCGACTCCGAAAAGGCGGCGGCGCTCGCGGCCAAGACGCTCGGCATCAGCGAATACCGAGCGGGCCTGCTGCCCGGCGGCAAGGTCGAGGCGCTCGAGGAGCTGCTCAAATCCACGGACGGCAAGGTCGCCTTCGTGGGCGACGGCGTGAACGACGCGCCGGTGCTCGCCCGCGCTGACGTGGGCGTCGCGATGGGCGCGCTCGGCTCCGACGCCGCCATCGAGGCCGCCGACGTCGTGATAATGGACGACGACCCGGCCAAGCTGCCGCTCGCCATCCGGCTCTCCCGCCGCTGCATGCGCATCGTGCGCTCCAACATCGCCTTTGCCATAGGCGTCAAGTTCGCCTTCCTCGTCCTCGGCGCGCTGGGCATAGTGGGCATGTCCCTCGCCATCTTCGCCGACGTCGGCGTCATGGTCCTCGCCGTGCTCAACTCCATGCGCACGCTCAGGGTAAAACATCTGTAACCGAAACTTTGTTTGACTTTCCTCGTCTAAACGCTATAATTAGGCGAGAGGTGATCCCATATGTCAGGTAAAAGCAAAAGCCCGGCCGGCGCAATACTCGCGCTGCTGATTCTTGTGATAATCGTCGTGGCGCTCATCTTCATTCTCCGCGGCGGCGGGAATGACAACACCGAGCCCTCGACCGACCCCGACATCACGGTGTCGGAGCCCCCGGCGGACGCCGACGACAGCGGCGATGACGACGCGTCCGTCCCCACTCCTCCTGTTCAGGAGACCACAGAACCCACTGCATCCCCCACTCCGACTCCCACACCCACGCCTACGCCCACTCCGACCCCCACGCCCACTCCGGCGGTCAACGCCTCCAGCGGCAGCTTCCGCTCCGACACTCAGACGGGGCTGAACATCGTGGTGGACTGGACGCTGACCCCGGGCGCGAACGGCGCGACGCTGTCTTTCAAGGTCTCGACGGAGTCTTACAGCCTCTACAACAACGAGGCCTGGCACGGCCTGAGCGTGACCATCGGCGGCCAGACCTGGGAGTTTGACACCAAGGCCATCGAGTATGAGGGCCCGGGCCTCGGCACCAACGAGCTGGCCGAGGGCAGCGTGGAGCTCTCCACGTCCTCCATCCCGGCGACGGCCACGGTGAACTGGCACTTCCAGGGCAGCTACGGCGGCACAGACCTCGAAAACATCACCGCCACCGGCACGATAAGCTGAAAGCGTTTGAAAGTTTCGTCCACCTTTTCAAAGGTGGCAGGGTCCAGGGACAGAGTCCCTGGCCGCCCGCCGCAGCGGGCGGAACCCCCCTGTGCTCAATGAAGCGCAGGAGGGGGGCCAAGGGGGAACCCTCGCCGGGGGTTCCCCCTTTTTTACGCTTTGTTTTATGAATTCAAACGCAAAGGGAGGGTCCTAGGCGTGGCTCCTCCCTTTGCGCTTATTTTTTCGGTATCGAGATGGTCACAATGAGCTCGTCCTCGGTCTCCTGCTTCTTCATCCCGGCGGCGATTCCGCCCTGCTTCATGAGGTCGAGGCTGTGGGTCAGGGTGTTGAGGAACACCCGCACGTCCTTGAGGATGAAGGCCCGGCGGCGGGCCGGCTTTTCCTCGGCCTTTTTGGCGGTGAGGAGGGCGTCTATGTAGGCGTCGGTCTGGGCGACGTTGAGGCCCTGGTCGCAGATGGCGGCGAGAGCGGCGCGCTGTTCCTCCGGCGTGCCGAGACGGAGAAGCGCCCTGCCGTGCCTCTCCGTCAGGCCTTTGTCGCGCAGGGCGGCCAGTATGTCCGGCGGCAGCTTTAGGAGCCGGAGCTTGTTCGCCACGGCGCTCTGGCTCAGGCCCAGACGCCGCGCCGCCTCCTCCTGGCTCATGTCGAACATGCGTATGAGGTTCGAGATGCCCCGCGCCTCCTCGACAAAGTCGAGGTCCTCGCGCTGGAGATTCTCGACCATCGCCAGCAGGCCGGACTCCTCCATGTCCACGTCGAGGACGAGGCAGGGCACGCGCGTGAGCCCCGCCAGCCGGGCCGCGCGGAGGCGGCGCTCGCCCGCGATGAGCTCGTAGCGGCCGTAGTGCAGCCGCACGCTGATGGGCGAGAGCACGCCGTACTGCTTTATGCTCTCCGCAAGCGCGGCGAGGCTCTCTCCGTCGAAAACCCGGCGCGGCTGGTTCGGGTTCGGGTCTATTTCGTTTACCGGTACCTGTACGATCCCCCCGCGTCCGACGCGGGTCCTGGTCAATAGTGCGGGCATGACCTTTCTCCTTTGCATACGACGTTTATAGTGAAAGCATAGCCCCGCCGCCCCGGAAAGTCCCGCGAAAAAGGGCGGATGATAATTTTAATGTAAAAAGCAAAAAATAAATAAAAAAAGGCGGCGGACTGCGCGAACAGTCCGCCAAAACAGGGTTGTGGGATAAAGATATGAGCCGGGTCCCCGCATGATGGCCCGCCGTGGGGCGGGTCAGCAATTGGATAAGCTGTGATGAAAGAATAACGCAAAAGCCCCGCCTTTGCAAGAGCGAAGGGTGTCGATGCGGCACTACTTTTGTCGAATGAATATTTGCCCCCGGCGTCGGGTATGCTAAAGCTCGAAGTCAGATAAAAAGGAGGCTGCGAGGCATGATAATGGACCGCATCGCACTCATACTCGCCATCATCGGCGGGCTGAACTGGGGCAGCATCGGTCTGTTCCGCTTCGACATAGTGGCGTGGCTTTTCGGCGGACAGACCGCCACAGTGAGCCGCGTGGTGTACACGCTGGTCGGACTGGCTGCACTCTGGTGCGTGACGCTGCTCTTCCGTGAGCGCGAAGAAAACTCCGAATCCGCCTAAAACCCGGTAAAGCGCCGTCTCTTTTGAGACGGCGCTTTTAATTATGACCGGCTCTTGCGTTTGAGCACGATGGCGAGGACGACGCCCGCCGCGAGGAGGACGAGGCCGAAGATCATGAACCCGCTCCCCATTATATACACGGGGTTGTTGACCGAGAGATCGGCGGCCGCATTCCCCGTGTTCAAGGCTATGCTGCTCCCGCCGGGCACGAGCATCTCCATGCCGTTGAAAAAATTGCCCATGCCTTCCGTTGCCGAGGAAAATGACCCCACCATGCTCTTGATCATCGCCCGCACCAGCGCACCCATGCCGGTGAAGATGGCGCCCACCACGGCGAGGTACACGCCCGCGAGCCAGCCCCAGCGCTTTGCGGCGCCGCGGACCATGCGCGGGAGCTTGTCCGTCCAGTCCTCCGGCCGCGCCGGCTCCTCCTCTGGCTCCTCCGGCTCCGAATCCGAGAGCAGCCAGTCCACGGAAACGCCCAGGGCCGCGCCCAGCGCCGCGAGCTTCGCCGTCTCCGGCAGAGCCTCGCCGCCCTCCCACTTGCTCACCGCCTGACGCGACACGCCCACCATGTCGGCCATCGCCTCCTGTGAGAGGCCCGCGCGCTTGCGGCTGTAGAGTATCTTTTCCGACAGCTTCATGTTCCCGCCTCCTTTGTTTTTGTGGCTCGAGTATAGCATCCCCGGCTTTTGCAGGCAAGCAACTTGGGGCTGGAATCTGCGCAACCTGGGGTTGCAATCCCTCCCGGAGCTTTACAAATCCACGCGATATGGTAAAATAAAAGGGATTTTTGACATAAAGAGGTGCGCCATGACCGATATTGAAATTGCCCAGGCAGCCGTCCCCCTGACCATAACCGAAGTCGCCGCCAAGGCCGGCATCGACGAGAGTTTTGTCGAGTGCTACGGCCGGTACAAGGCCAAGATAGGCCCCGCCCTGCTCAAGGCCCCGGGGGAGGACGGCAAGCTCATACTCGTCACCGCCATAAACCCCACCCCGGCGGGCGAGGGAAAGACCACGACCACCGTCGGCCTCTCGGACGCTCTGCGGAAGATAGGCCGCCGCTCCATCGTGGCGCTGCGCGAGCCCTCGCTCGGGCCCGTGTTCGGCATAAAGGGCGGCGCGGCCGGCGGCGGCTATGCCCAGGTCATCCCCATGGAGGACATCAACCTCCACTTCACTGGCGACTTCCACGCCATAGGCGCGGCGAACAACCTCCTCGCCGCGATGCTGGATAACCACATCTACCAGGGCAACGCCCTCAACATAGACCCCCGGCGCATCACCTGGCGCCGCGCCGTGGACATGAACGACAGGCAGCTGCGCTTCATAACCGACGGCCTCGGCGGGCGCGTGAACGGCGTCCCCCGCGAGGATGGCTTCGATATCACGGTAGCGAGCGAGGTCATGGCCGTGCTCTGCCTCGCCTCGGACATCACGGACCTCAAGGCGCGCCTCTCCCGCATCGTGGTGGGCTACACCTATGACGAGCAGCCCGTGACCGCGGGCCAGCTTGGCGCTGCGGGGGCCATGGCGGCGCTCCTCAAGGACGCGCTCAAGCCCAACCTCGTGCAGACGCTGGAGGGAACGCCCACCTTTGTCCACGGCGGCCCCTTTGCGAACATCGCCCACGGCTGCAACAGCGTCACGGCTACGCGCATGGCTCTCCGGCTCGGCGAGTACGCGGTCACGGAGGCCGGCTTTGGCGCGGACCTCGGCGCGGAGAAGTTTTTCGACATCAAGTGCCGCATGTCCGGCCTGCGCCCCTCGGCCGTCGTCGTCGTGGCGACGGTGCGCGCGCTCAAGCACCACGGCGGCGCGGCGAAGGGCGAGCTCGGCGTCGAGAACCTCGACGCGCTCGAGCGCGGCCTGCCCAACCTGCTGCGGCATGTGGACAACATCAAGAACGTCTACGGTCTGCCCTGCGTCGTCGCGATAAACCGCTTCCCGACCGACACGGAGGCGGAGCTCGCTCTGGTCGAGCGCTGCTGCCGGGAGCTCGGCGTGAACGTCGCGCTCAGCGAGGTCTGGGCAAAGGGCGGCGAAGGCGGCGTCGGGCTCGCTCGCGAGGTCGTGCGCCTGTGCGAAGAGCCGAGCGACTTCCACTTCGCCTACCCGGACGAGCTCGATATCCGCGGCAAGATCGAGGCCGTGGCCAGGCGCGTCTATCACGCGGGCGACGTCGCCTTCACCTCCGGCGCGGAGAAGGAGCTCCGCCAGCTCGAGGCTCTGGGCTTCGGCTCCCTGCCCGTCTGCATGGCCAAGACGCAGTACTCCTTCTCGGACGACCCGGCCAAGCTGGGCGCGCCCGAGGGCTTCACGCTGACGGTGCGCAAGCTCAAGGTCTCCGCCGGCGCGGGCTTCATCGTGGCCCTGACCGGCGACATCATGACCATGCCCGGCCTGCCCAAGTCCCCCGCCGCCGAGCGCATCGACGTCGACGAAAACGGCCGCATCTCCGGCCTGTTCTGAGGCGCACTTATAAGAAATTGTATCACGGAGGGCTGTGACATGGCCGGTACGTCGGAAAACTCAAAGCGCGAGAGCTTCGTAAAGGAGATAGAGGCGCAGATACTGTCGGGCGAGCTCAAACCCGGCACGCGGCTGGAGGCGGAGCGCGACCTCGCGGTGCGCCACGGCCTGAGCCGGAGCAGCGTGAACCTCGGCATGCTGGAGCTGGAGCGCAAGGGCTTTGTGCGCATCGTCCCGCGCAAGGGCGCCTTTGTCTCGGACTTTCTGCGCGAGGCCACGCCGCAGACGCTGTCGGTCATCATGGAGTACGGCTCGGCGCAGATGGACGTCTCGCTGCTGCACGACCTCATGGACCTGCGCGTGCTCATCGAGTGCGAGTGCGCCCGCCTCGCCTGCGAAAACGGCGCCGGGCCCGCGGACACCGAGCTGGACGTCCTGCTCGGGAAGATAAAGTCCGGCACCGGCACGGAGCTGGTGGACGCGACCTTCGACTACCACTACCACCTCACGAAGCTCTCCGGCAACGACGTCTACGCCATGACCTTCAAGGCCTTCCACGGCCCATTGCGCGGCCTGACCGCGGAGCACTTCCGCTCGGCGAAGGAGCGCCGGCAGTCGCTCCAGCTCCACACGGAGCTGACCCGGGCCCTGCACGAGGGCGAAGCCGACGAGGCCGCGCGGCTGGTGCGCGAGATAATAAAGCGCGCGGACGAGAACCTCTCCGGCGGCAAAAAGAGAAAATGAAAAAACGCCCCGATCGGGGCGTTTTTTTGCGCCATACGAGCGACGCTCTCAGCTCACCAAGGCCCCGACCCGCACACGTACAAAGCGCAATGACGAGGCCGCCTTGTCCTTCACTTTGCACGTGTGCGCCGTTACCCTGGGCAAAAGCTGCCGTCCCCTACTGCCCGTTCCACCCCATTTCTTTGCTCTTGCGCAAAGAAACGGGGTGGAGCCCCAAAGAAACGCGCTTTTGGGTGCCGCCACGGGAGCTGTTCGGTCCCACCCGCCTCTCCCACGAACTCGAAGCCCCAACATCACCGCCAACTGCGTCAAGCTGACTTGAGCGCCCGGTCAACCGCCAAGCCCCGCCCCAAGTCGGGCGAAGATGAGTAAAGACAACCGAGGCAGCAGCGCTCACGCGGATGGTGGAGCCGCCGGGGTAAAAAAGCGCCTTTCTTTGGCGGCTCGACACCGTTTCTTTGGGCAAGCACCAAAGAAATGGGGTCGAAAGGCAGGGCAAGGTAACGACTACCTCCCAAGGAAACGGCGCACACGTACAAGGCAAAGAAAATAAAAGGGGGAACCCCCGGCGAGGGTTCCCCCTTGAACCCCCTCCTGCGCTTCAATAAGCACAAGAGAGTTCCGCGCTCTGCGGAGCGCGGGCAAGGGCTCTGCCCCTGCACCCCGCCACCTTTGAAAAGGTGGACGAAACTTTCAAACGCGCTTCGCGCAGCGAAGGGCGATTATTTGAAATAATCGACGCCGCTCTCGAATATGGGCTGGATACCAACGCCGGGCACGTTTTGATACAGGCCCGCGCCGCTGCGCTCCGTGTGGCCCATCTTGCCCAGCACGCGGCCGTCGGGCGAGCAGATGGCCTCCACGGCCAGCACCGAGCCGTTCGGGTTGGACTGCACGTCCATCGTCGGTTCGCCCTCAAGGTCCACATACTGCGTCACCAGCTGGCCGCTCCGCTCCAGCTCGCCGAGCAGCGGCTCCGGGCACACGAACCGGCCCTCGCCGTGCGAGATCGCCACCGTGTGCACGTCGCCCACCTTGCAGCGCGACAGCCAGGGGCTCAGGTCAGACGCCACGCGCGTGCGCACCAGCGTGCTCTGGTGGCGGCCTATCGCGTTGTACGTCAGCGTCGGGCAGCTCGCGTCCGTCTCAACTATCCGGCCGAAGGGCACCAGCCCCAGCTTGATGAGCGCCTGGAAGCCGTTGCAGATGCCCAGCATCAGGCCGTCGCGGTTGTTCAGCAGCTCGTGCACCGCGTCCGTCAGCTTCGCGCTGCGGAAAAACGCCGCCATCAGCTTTGCGCTGCCATCGGGCTCGTCGCCGCCCGAAAAACCGCCGGGCAGGACTATCATCTGGCTGCGCGCTATCGCCTCCGCCACGCGGTCCACGCTCTCGGCGACGTCCGCAGGGCTCAGGTTGCGTATCACCAGTATCTCCGGTTCCGCGCCCGCCCTCTTGAGCGCTCGCGCCGTGTCGTATTCGCAGTTCGTGCCGGGGAACACCGGGATAAGCGCGTGCGGCCGCGCTGTCTTTATCGCGGGAGACGGACGTGTTGCGGCGGTGAAGTTCAGCTTCCGCACCCGCTCGTGGCCCTGGCCGGGCGCGTCCAGGTTCGGCATCACGGGCTCGAGCTTGCCCTCCCAGGCCGCCTGCACGGCGCCGAGATCCGCGTGCTCGCCGCCGCAGCGGAAGACGTAGTCCGCGCCCACGCGGCCAATCGTCTCGCCCGCCTCGCAGCCCGGCACGGTCTCGAGTATCATGCCGCCGAAGCGCCAGCCGAAGAGCTTGGCCGTGTCGAAGCCCGGGTCTATCTCCACGCCCAGGCCGTTGCCGAAGGCCATCTTGCACAGGCCCTCCGCCACGCCGCCGCTGCCCACAGCCCAGGCCGCGCGCACCTTGCCCGCGCGCATCAGGCTCTCGGCCTCCGCGAACATCCGCAGCGTCGCCTCGGCGTCGAAGGGGTCGGCGTAGAGCAGCGCCAGACGGTCTCCGGCGGCCTTGAGCTCCGGCGTTATCACGTCGTCCACGTTCCCCGGCGTCACGGCGAAGCTCACCAGCGTGGGCGGCACGTCCATGTCCTCAAAACTGCCGGACATGCTGTCCTTGCCGCCTATCGCCGCCATGCCGAGGCCGATCTGCGCCTCCAGCGCGCCGAGCAGCGCCGCAAAGGGCTTGCCCCAGCGCTCCGGCTCCGTGCGCAGGCGCTCGAAATACTCCTGAAAACTCATGTATATGTGCTCGTGCCCCATGCCCGAGGCAACCAGCCGCGCCGCGCTCTCTACCACTGCGAGGTACGCGCCGAGGTAGGGGCTCTGCTCCGACACGCGGGGCTCAAAGCCGTAGGCCATGGCCGAGCAGGTCTTGGTCTCGCCCATGACGGGGAGCTTGGCTATCATGCTCTGCATGGGCGTCAGCTGCCGCGCGCCGCCGTAGGGCATGACCACCGTGCCCGCGCCTATCGTGCTGTCGAACCTGCCCGCGAGGCCGCGCCTCGAGCAGGTAGCGAGGTCGCTCATCAGCGCCGAGAGCTTTTCCTCCAGCGTACCCGACGCGGCGGGGCTGCGGTCCTCCACCGAGGTGACAGGCACGCTCACGCGCGCGTGCTTCTCCGCGCCGTTGGAGGCGAGGAACTCGCGGCTGAGGTCGGCGATCGTCTTGCCGCGCCAGCGCATGCGGAGCCTCGGCTCGGCGGTGACGGACGCCACGACCGTGGCCTCCAGGTTCTCCGCCGCCGCGAGGGCGAGGAAATGTTCCGCGTCCGCGGCGGAGACGACGACGGCCATGCGCTCCTGGCTCTCGGAGATGGCAAGCTCCGTGCCGTCGAGACCCTCGTATTTGCGCGGGACACGGTCGAGGTCGATGTCCAGGCCGTCGGCCAGCTCGCCTATCGCGACGGAGACGCCGCCCGCGCCGAAGTCGTTGCAGCGGCGGATGAGGCGCGTGGCCTCGCCGTTTCTGAAGAGGCGCTGGAGCTTACGCTCCACGGGGGCGTTGCCCTTCTGCACCTCAGCGCCGCAGGTCTCCAAGCTGTGGAGGCCGTGGGCCTTGCTCGAGCCGGTGGCGCCGCCGCAGCCGTCGCGGCCCGTGCGCCCGCCGAGCAGTATGACGAGGTCGCCCGGCACGGGTTCCTCTCGTATGACGTTAGCCTCAGGCGCGGCGGCCACGACCGCGCCTATCTCCATGCGCTTTGCGACGTAGCCGGGGTGGTAGAGCTCGTCCACCAGACCCGTGGCGAGGCCGATCTGGTTGCCGTAGGAGCTGTATCCCGCCGCGGCAGTGGTGACCAGCTTGCGCTGCGGCAGCTTGCCGGGCAGCGTCTCCGAGACCGGCACCAGCGGGTCGCCCGCGCCGGTGACGCGCATGGCCTGATACACATAGGCCCGGCCGGAGAGCGGGTCGCGGATGGCGCCGCCGATGCAGGTCGCCGCGCCGCCGAAGGGCTCTATCTCCGTCGGGTGATTGTGCGTCTCGTTCTTGAACATGAGCAGCCAGGGCTCGTCGTGCCCGTCCACGTCCGCCGTGATGCGCACGGAGCAGGCGTTTATCTCCTCGGACTCGTCCAGGCCCTTGAGCTTGCCCGTCTTTTTGAGGTACCTTGCGCCGAGGGTCGCGAGCTCCATGAGCGTGAGGGGCTTGTTCTCCCGGCCAAGCTCGCGGCGCATGGCGAGACAGTGCTCATAGGCCGCGCGGACGCGCGCGTCGGCTATCTCCGCGCCGTCCAAGATGGTGCCGAAGGTGGTGTGGCGGCAGTGGTCGGACCAGTATGTATCGAGGACGCGCAGCTCCGTGACGGTGGGCTCGCGGCCCTCGGATTTGAAGTACTCGCGGCAGAACTCCGCGTCGTCCGCGTCCATGGCGAGGCCCATGCGGGCGATGAGCGCCTCGAGCCCCGCGCGGTCCAGGGCGGTGAAGCCCTCGAGCACGGCGACGTCGTCGGGCTCCTGGTAGTTCTCGGCGAGGGTGGCGCGCGTATCGAGCGAGGCCTCCCGGCTCTCGACGGGGTTGATGAGGTAGTGCTTTATCTTCGCAAGCTCCTCCGGCGTGACGGAGCCGGAGAGCAGATAGACCTTCGCCGTGCGGACGGCGGGGCGCTCGGCCTGGGAGAGCAGCTGCACGCACTCGGCGCAGGAGTCCGCACGCTGGTCGAACTGCCCGGGCAGGTACTCGACGGCGAACACCTCGTCCGCCTCCGGCAGCTGCGTGTGGACGATATCGACCTGCGGCTCCGAGAACACCACGGGCAGGCAGCGGCGCATGAGCGCCTCGTCCAGGCCCTCCACGTCGTAGCGGTTGAGGAGCCTCAGCCCGGTCAGGCCCTCGATGCCCAGCAGCGAGCGCAGCTCCGAGAGCACGCCCTGGGCCTCAACGTCAAAAGGTGACTTTTTCTCGACATATACCCGATAGACCGCCATATCTTGACCTCCGGTTATGTTTTTTAGTTTGGCTCAGGCTTTGAGCGCGCGTGCGCCTATGTCCATGCGCTTGTGCAGGCCCTCGAAGCTGATGTTCTCCGCCGCGGCATAAGCGCGCTTTACGGCCTCGGCAAGCGTGGGCGCGGTGGCGGTGACGCCGAGGACGCGGCCGCCGTTGGTGAAGTATTTTCCGTCCTCGAGCTTGGTCCCGGCGTGGAACACCTCGGCGCTCCCGTCCGGGAGCCGGCCCTTTTCGTCGAGGCCGGAGATGGGCAGGCCCTTCTTATAGGCCTTGGGATAGCCGCCGGAGGCGAGGATGAGGCAGCAGGAGCTGTCAGACGACCACTTCACGTTCACCTCGGAGAGGCGGCCCGCGGCGGTGGCCTCCATGATGTCGAGGAGGTCGGTCTCCAGCAGCGGGAGCACGGCCTGGGTCTCCGGGTCTCCGAAGCGGCAGTTGTACTCTATGACCTTGGGTCCGTCCTTTGTCAGCATGAGGCCGAAATAGAGGCAGCCGCGGAAGGTGCGGCCCTCGGCGTTCATGGCGCGGACGGTGGGCAGGAAGATGCGCTCCATGCACTCGGCGGCGACTTCCGGCGTGTAGTAGGGGTTCGGGCAGATGGCGCCCATGCCGCCTGTGTTCGGGCCCTCGTCGCCGTCGAGGGCGCGCTTGTGGTCCATGGAGGCGAGCATGGGCACGAGGGTCACGCCGTCCGTAAAGCTGAGGACGGAGACCTCGGGACCCTCGAGGTACTCCTCGATGACGAGGCGGGCGCCGCTCTCGCCGAAGACGCGGTCCTGCATGGCGGCGCGGACGGCCTCGCGGGCCTCCTCGCGGCTCATGGCGACCGTGACGCCCTTGCCGAGGGCGAGGCCGTCGGCCTTGACGACGACGGGGATGGGCGCGGACTCGATGTAGGCCATGGCGGCGTCGAAGTCGTCAAAGGCCTCGTAGGCGGCGGTGGGAATGCCGTATTTCTTCATGAGTCCCTTGGCAAAGACCTTGCTGCCCTCGATCTGGGCGGCGGCCTTGGAGGGGCCGAAGGTGGGGACGCCGATGTGCTCAAGGGCATCGGCCATACCGAGGCAGAGGGGATCGTCCGGGGTGACTACGGCGAAGTCGGCGCGGATCTCCCGGGCGAAGTCCACGGCTCCCTCTATGTCCGTGGCGGCCACGGGCACGCAGACCGCGTCCGCGGCGATGCCGCCGTTTCCGGGCAGGGCGTAGATCTCCGTCGCCTTCGGGTTGCGCCTGAGCGCCCTGATTATCGCATGCTCGCGCCCGCCGCCGCCAATGACCATTATCTTCATACGAGCCTCCGAATTAAAAGGTTTAAAAGTTTTTTGCCCCGCTTTTTTACAAAAAAGCGGGCGCCGTCCAGGGGCCGCGCCCCTGGTCGCCCGCCGCAGCGGGCGAAA
>UQYT01000045.1 GCA_900545405.1 uncultured Eubacteriales bacterium
AGGTCCTCGCCCAGGTGCTTCATGCTGATGCCGGAGCACTCGATGTGCCAGCCGGGGTAGCCGACGCCCCAGGGGGAGTCCCACTTGAGCGCCTGGTCCTCGAACTTGCTCTTGGTGAACCAGAGGACGAAGTCGTTCTTGTTGCGCTTGTTGGGGTCCTCCTCCACGCCCTCGCGCACGCCGACGTCGAGGTCTTCGGCGTCGAAGTCGTTGAAGACATAGTATTTCTCCAGCTTCGAGGTGTCGAAGTACACGTTGCCGCCCGCGAAATAGGCGTAGCCGGTGTCCATGAGCTTGGAGATTATCTTTATATACTCGTCGATGCAGTTCGTGGCGGGCTCCACGACGTCGGGGGTCTTGATGTTGAGCTTGCGGCAGTCGTCGAAGAAGGCGTCCGTGTAGAACTTGGCTATCTCCATGACGGTCTTGTGCTCGCGCTTGGCGCCCTTGAGCATCTTGTCCTCGCCGGTGTCGGCGTCGGAGGAGAGGTGCCCGACGTCGGTGATGTTCATGACGCGCTTGACGTTGTAGCCGAGGTAGCGGAGATATTTCTCCAGCACGTCCTCCATGATGTAGCTTCTGAGGTTGCCGATGTGCGCATAGTGGTAGACGGTGGGGCCGCAGGTGTACATCTTCACGATGTCGGGGTGGTTGGGGACGAACTCCTCCTTGGTGCGGGTGGCGGAATTATACAGCTTCATTTTGCATACCTCCGAATTTTATCTCATGTCGTCGCCTGCGGCGGCCTTGAGTCTTTCGAGCTCGGCGCGGAGGGCCTTGACCTCCTGCACGAGCGGGTCTGTGACGTTTATCTGTTCGACGTTGCGGACGTAGTCGACCTTCTCGCCCTTCTTCTTGACGACGCGGGCGGGGGAGCCGACGGCGGTGCAGTCGGGCGGTATCTCGGAGAGGACGACGGCGTTTGCGGCGACGCGGGAGTTGTCGCCGACGGTGAAGGGGCCGAGCACCTTGGCGCCGCAGCCGATGAGGACGTTGTTGCCGATGGTGGGGTGGCGCTTGCCGGTGTCCTTGCCGGTGCCGCCGAGGGTGACGCCCTGATAGATGAGGCAGTCGTCGCCGATCTCGGCGGTCTCGCCTATCACTATGCCCATTCCGTGGTCGATGACGAGGCGTTTTCCGATTTTTGCGCCGGGATGTATCTCGATTCCCGTTTTTTTGCGGCTGTGCTGGGATATGATGCGGGCAAGCAGCTTGTGCCCGTGGGTGTAGCACCAGTGCGCGCGCTTGTGGCTCTGGGTGGCCTTGATGCCGGGGTAGAGCAGCCAGACCTCGAAGGAGCTTCTGGCAGCGGGGTCGCGGGCCTTGTAGGCCTCAATGGTTTCGCGCAGGTCTTTGAACATTTTTACCTCCTGTCGATAAGGAGAGACGTTGAACAAAAAAATAAGCCCCCATGCCTGACGGCATGAGAGGCGCAGTTCATACGCGGTTCCACTCTCGCTTATCACTCTCCGGCTGATACCGGGCAGCGCCTTAACGCGGCGCAGACGGGACGGCATTTCCTCCGTCCGAGGCTCCGGGGCGCATTTCGGGACTCTCCTGGACAGCGCCGCTTACAGCCGGCGGCGGCGCCTCTCTGAAGACCGGTGTGAGAGCTTACTTCTCCCCATCGCAGCCAATTACCACTACATAATACTACCACAGCCCCCGGAGTGTGTCAAACATTTTTGCGGGGAAAATGTCGATTCTTAAATATTCCTTAAATCGGGGCGGCTGTATCTTGAAATTAATACAGTTTACTGGTATACTTTTGATAAACCGGAGGATTTTGCGCAACAGGGACGCGGAGAACGGAAAACAGAATCAGGAAACCGCCGGCGTCCCTGCTCATATAAATCTGGCTGGACTTACTTATTATAAATGAATGGAGGTAGATGAAAATGAAGTCCAAATTCAAAAAACTGATGGCAGCCGCGCTGGTACTCTGCCTTATGCTAGCGCTGTTGCCCGCTGGCGTACTGGCGGATGGAGTTACGTTTACGTACTTTGATATTACGCAGTACAAAGACGTGGCGAATACTGAGTTTGAAGGTGGTACCGTAAGTGTTTCCGAAGAGGAAGGTACGTATACTTTAACCGTTACACCGGACGATGGCTTTGGAATCAAGAGAGCCCAGTTGAAATATAGTGACGGTACGACCGTCTCTATTCCAATCGATAATGTTAGCGGGCTTACGTACGACATAGACCCTAAGGGAGATACCACCATCGCTGTTCAGGTTGGTTTCAAGGAGCTCTACACCGTCAACACCTCCGGCATTACCGGCGGCACTGTGACTGCAACTCCGGCGACGGCCTTCGAAGGCGACACTATTACGTTGAATGTAACGGCTAGTGATGGCTATGATTATGTTGCAGACAGCCTCAAGGTAACCTATGGTGAGGGTATAGAAGTGCCGGTTTCCGACAACTCCTTCACCATGCCCAAGGCTGACGTCACCGTCAGCGCCACATTTACGGAAAAGCAGCCCGAGCCCGAGCAGCCCGATCCCGAGCCGGAGCAGCCCACGACCTACACCGTGACGACCAACATCCCGACCGGCGGCAGCGTTACGGCTACTCCGTCCACCGGCCTCAGCTACGGCGAGACTGTCACCGTCTACGTTCAGCCCTCCGAAGGCTACTATCTCAAGTCCCTGACCGTCGGCGGCGAGGACGTGACGAACCTGGTCACCTGGGACTGGTACTGGAACTGGTACTACGGCCGCACCGGTACTTACAGCTTCACCGTCACCGGCGACACCAACGTCTACGCCACCTTCGACACCTGGTATGACGGCGACATCGCCTGCATCTACGACGGGCGCTTCGGCAACGTCACCCTCAACGTCTGGAGCCAGGCCCTCGACAGGTTCGTGCCCTACACCAGCGCGAGCAAGGGCGACCTTGTCCAGGTCATCGTCGAGCCCTACAACGGCTACGCGATGAACAGCCTCAGCATCAGCGAGCGCAATTACTGGGGCAGCAGCGTCGACTACTGGCAGAGCTGGAAGCACGACAACGTCTACTACTTCTACATGCCTGACAGCGACGTAAACCTCTACGTCGACTTCACCGAGGCCGTGTCCGAGCACATCGTCTACGTCGACAGGGCCGCGAACGGCTCGCTCAAGGCGGACACCACCTGGGCGGCCGACGGGCAGATAGTCTATGTCACCGCCACCCCCGACACGGGCTATGTGCTGAGCAGCCTCTTCGTCAAGACCGCCAAGGGCGACCAGCTCAAGGTCTACGAGGCGAAGAAGGCCGGCGTCTACTACTTCTACATGCCCGACCAGTACGTCACCGTCAGCGCGTACTTCGCCCCCGCGGCCTCCGCGCTGCCCTTCAATGACGTCGCCTACACGAGCTGGTACTACGACGCGGTGAAGTTCGTGTACGACAAGGGCATCATGGACGGCGTGAGCTATTACAGGTTCGCCCCGGACGCGACGATCACCCGCGGCATGGTCGTCACCATGCTCTGGCGCATGGCGGGCGAGCCGTATGAGGCCGCCGCGGGCTTCACTGACGTGGCCGCGGGCCGCTACTACACCACCGCCGTGGCCTGGGCCGCCAGGAACGGCATCGTGGAGGGCATGACCAGCACCACCTTCGCCCCGGACCAGGCGATAACCCGTGAGCAGCTGGCCTCCATCCTGTACCGCTACGCGAAGTGGCTCGGCTTCTCCGGCTACGGCTCCGACATCTCCGGCTACACCGACGCCGGCAAGGTCAGCAGCTACGCCTATGACGCCATGAGCTGGGCCGTCAGGTCCGGCGTCGTGACCGGTACCTCCGCCCGGGTCCTCGACCCGCAGGGCACCGCCTCCCGCGCCGCCGCCGCCCAGATGTTCATGAACTTCTACAACTACATAAAGTAATACCCCAAGTCCAAAGAGCCGGGCGGTGAAAAACCGCCCGGCTTGGTTTTTTATACAGTTGAAAATATGAATAAAGTGTGTTATCGTATGTATTGATATAGTTGATACACTCAGCCGCGCTCTACGGGAGGCACCGCATATGAAAAAGAGAGTTTTGAGCATCCTGCTCGCCGCCGCGCTGCTGTGCAGCCCGGTCCTCGCCTCTGGCAGCCACGCCGTCACCGCCGAGTTCGACAGCGCCCTCGGCAGCGTCGCGCTCGAGACCGACAAGGGCGTTGCGGGGGACAACATATACTTCACCGTCACCCCCAGCGCGATGTACACCCCGGAGAACCCGAAGATAACCACCGCCTCGGGCAGCGCCGTGCAGTGCTACGCCTCCGGCTCCGAGAACGGGGTCTACAAGTACTATTTCTCCATGCCGGACGACGCCGTGACCGTCAGCGTGAGCTTCGCGGGCCCGTTTGACGACGTCGCCGCCTCGGACTGGTTCAGCGCGGAGGTGCTCCGCGCGTATTCGGCCGGACTGATGACCGGAACGGGGGAGAGGCTCTTCTCGCCCAACGCCCCGGCCACGAGGGCCATGCTGGTGACGATACTCCACCGCCTCGCGGGCTCGCCCGCGGCCGAGGGCGGCGGCTTTTCCGACGTGAGCGAGAGCGCGTATTACGCCGCGGCCGTGGCCTGGGCCTCGAAAAACGGCGTGGTGGAGGGCTATGAGGACGGCAGCTTCCGCCCGGACCAGCCCATCACGCGTGAACAGCTCGCCGCCGTGCTTTACCGCTATGCGATGAGCCGCGGCGTGGACGTCACCGCCTCGGGCGACCTCGCGGCCTATGCCGACGCCGGGAGCGTCAGCTCCTGGTCGGCGGATGCGATGCGCTGGGCCACCGGCGCGGGCGTGCTCTCCGGCACCGCCAACGGCCTTGAGCCGCAGGGTACCGCCACCCGTGCCCAGGCCGCGGCCATGCTTGTGCGCTTTACCGACCTTGTCGGATGATTTATAATGTATAAAGTGAAAATGTAAACTGGAGGAGGAAAAAATGAAAAAGAAACTGCTCAGCACCCTGCTGGTACTCGCTCTGGTGCTGGCCCTGCTGCCCACCGGCGCGGCGGCGTACGGCGAAATTATCAATGACCAACCCAAGCCGTGGGAGATCTACGAGTACGACGAGACGTACTTCGATAGCTGGAACGACTACTGGCAGTACATGTATCAGAACGGCTATATCTACTACAACGGCGAGTGGATATACGTCGGCAGCGATTATGATACCGGCTATTACGACATCACCTACAGCTACGATTACACCGAGGGCTACGTCAGCGGCCCCAGCTCCTCCGACGGCGGGGAGTGGATCAGCTTCAGCGTCGTGCCCAGGAACGGCTACGAGGTGGACACCGTTTCCGTCTGGAGCTACGGCAGCTACGAGACCATAAGCAGCACCGATTCCTTCTGGATGCCCTACTCCGACGTCACCGTCTACGTCACCTTCAAGCAGACCGACAACGTCTGGGACGACGGCCTCTATGACCTGACCTGCAGCATCGACCCCTGGCGCGGCGCCACCGCCGCGTTCACCGACGCCTATGGACGCGCCATCTCCTCCGCCGACGCGGGCGAGAGCGTGACCATCACCGTCAGCGCCGCGAACGGCTACAAGATCGACTCCGTGTGGAGCTCCGCCGAGGGCTGGGTCTATAACAACAACTACTGGGGTTACAGCGACACCTATTTCACCTACACCTTCACCATGCCCAGCAACTCCGTCAACTTTGAGGTCGACCTCACCAGCGAGGGCGAGTACGACATCAGCACGACGACCAGCGGCTATTACGGCACCATCACGGTCAGCGGCGGCATCACCTCCGCGGACAAGGGCGACATCGTGAGCTTCACCGTCTCGCCCTACAACAACTACATAGTCGAAGACGTCACCGTCTACGCGGACAACTGGGGCACCGTCACCGTCTACCGCGACGAGAAGAACTGGAACAGCTACTACTTCTACATGCCCGACAGCGACGTCGAGATCCACGCGACCTACACCAACGACTACCACGAGATCACCATGGACGTCGGCCGCAACGGCACCGCCGTGCCGCAGGCCCAGCCCTCCGGCTACTTCGGCTACGTCTACTACGGCATCGACGGCGACAGCATCTACATCGACGTGACCCCCGACAAGGGCCATCAGGTCAAGAGCATCACCGCCACCGACGAGCTGGGCCGCAGGGTCAGCGTCTACGAGGCCGTGAAGGAGAACCAGTACTACTTCACCATGCCCGAGAGCGACGTCACCGTCTCCGTCGAGTTCAGCTACCGCGTCCTGACCAACCCGTTCACGGACGTCAAGACCGGCGACTGGTTCTATGACGCGGTGAGCTATGTCTACACCGAGGGCCTCATGACCGGCACCGGCACCTACACCTTCTCGCCCAGCGCCCCCACCAGCCGCGCCATGCTGGTGACCATCCTGTGGCGCCTGCAGGGCGAGCCGTACGTCAGCGGCAGCAGCTTCAGCGACGTCAAGAGCAGCGCGTACTATTACGACGCGGTGCGCTGGGCCGCGCGCTACGGCATAGTCGAGGGCTATGAGGGCAACGTGTTCAAGCCGGACGACGCCATCACCCGCGAGCAGTTCGCGGCGATACTCTACCGCTACGCCGAGTACTGCAAGTACAGCACCAGCGCCAGCACCAACCTCTCCGCGTACAAGGACAACGCGAAGGTGAGCTCCTGGGCCGGAACGGCGATGAAGTGGGCCGTGGCCAAGGGCCTGTTCGAGGGCGACAACCTCGGCAACCTCGACCCCCAGGGCCAGACCACCCGCGCCGCAGCAGCCAAGCTGCTGATGGCCTTCTGCGAGAACGTGGCCTCCTGAAAAGCACCCAGCCGGGCGGATGACCTCCGCCCGGCTTTTTTCAGCTTCTGAAATCTTTCACAAAAATAATGCGAAATTTTCTGTCAAAAATCCAAAAAAACTATTGACAATACGCCCGCCCTT
Source organism: uncultured Eubacteriales bacterium (assembly GCA_900545405.1). Taxonomy (GTDB): domain Bacteria; phylum Bacillota; class Clostridia; order Oscillospirales; family Oscillospiraceae; genus Scatomorpha. The sequence continues at coordinate 6,890 of UQYT01000045.1, forward strand.
TGGTATTCTAATTGAGCGCCTGCCAGGGGTGGGCGTATTATGCGATGAAGCGGGAGATTGCGGCGAATGCCGGTAACTTCCGTGGAGTATGTCCGGCGTCTGCGGACGCGAAATCGGGCGGCTGAGCTTTTTTCGTGCATGGCGTATATCGCCTGTACGGGGATGACCGGCCAAAAGCCGGTCCATTTTTCGGGCGGGGCCTGATACGCACGGTTGCGTGTATGAAAAAACGCTCACCGTACCACTGGGCGGCGAGAGCCGTCTAAGTACGAATTCAGGAGGAAAAAACATGGCAGCAAACACCAACAAGAAAATGATCCGCATCAGGCTCAAGGCCTACGACCACCAGCTCATCGACAAGGCGGCCGAGACGATAGTCGAGACCGCGAAGCGCACGGACGCGAAGGTCTCCGGACCCATCCCCCTGCCCACCAAGAAGGAGATCGTGACCATCCTCCGCGCCGTCCACAAGTACAAGGACAGCCGCGAGCAGTTCGAGCGCCGCACCCACAAGAGGCTGATCGACATCATGAACCCGACCCAGAAGACCGTTGAGGCCCTGATGAGCCTCGAGCTGCCCGCCGGCGTCGAGATCGAGATCAAGCTCTGAGCGCAATACCTTATTTATAACCCATTTGCCCGCGACTTGCGTGAGCGGGCAGGGTCATGTTGGGAAGTCCAGGAGGCCTCTCAACCAATAACCGTTAGGAGGAAATAGACATGAAGAAAGCCATCATCGGCAAGAAGGTCGGCATGACGCAGATCTTCGATGAGGCGGGCAAGGTCGTTCCGGTCACCGTAATAGAGGCCGGTCCCTGCGTCGTCGTCCAGAAGAAGACGGCGGACAAGGAAGGCTACGACTCCGTCCAGCTCGGCTACGGCGAAGTCGCCGCCAAGAAGCTCACCAAGCCTGAGAAGGGTCACCTCGACAAGGCCGGCGTGGGCCTCATGAAGCACCTGCACGAGTTCCGCCTTGAGGACTGTGCCAGCCTGAACGTGGGCGACGTCCTGAAGGCCGACGTCTTCAAAGAGGGCGAGCGCGTCGACGTCACCGGCATCAGCAAGGGCCACGGCTACGCCGGCGTCGTGAAGCGCTGGAACGCCGGACGCACCCCGACCAGCCACGGCGGCGGCCCTGTCCACCGTCACGCCGGTTCCATGGGCAGCAGCACCGACCCCTCCCGCATTTTCCCGGGCAAGATCGGCGCCGGCCACATGGGCGTCGAGCAGGTCACCGTTCAGAACCTCGACGTTGTGAAGGTCGACCCCGAGCTCAATATGATAGTCGTGCGCGGCGCGATCCCCGGCCCCAAGGGCGGCATCGTGTACCTGAAGAACTCCGTCAAGAAGTTCGTCCGCAAGGGCCCCGCGACCCCGACCATCAGCACGAACCCGCAGAAGCGTTCGGCCAGAGGCTAAAGAAAGGAGAGAGTTAAATGCCTAAAGCAGTCATCTACAACATGGCAGGCGACAAAGTCGGCGAATACGAGCTCTCCGAGGCCGTTTTCGGCATAGAGCCCAACGAGGCCGTCCTCCATGCGTCCGTCAAGAACTATCTCGCCAATCAGCGCCAGGGCACCCAGAGCGCTCTGACCAAGGGCGAGGTCAGCTACACCACCAAGAAGCCCTGGCGTCAGAAGGGCACGGGCCGCGCCCGCGCCGGTTACGCCGGCAGCCCGGTGTGGCGCCACGGCGGTATCGCCTTCGCTCCCAAGCCGCGCGACTACCGCTACTCCCTCACCAAGAAGACCCGCCGCCTCGCGCTCAAGAGCGCGCTGAGCGCCAAGGCCGCCGAGGAGAGCATCCTCGTCATCGACGGCCTGAAGGTCGATGAGATCAAGACCAAGCCTTTCGCCGAGTTCCTCAGGAAGATAGGCGCCGAGGGCAAGGCCATGGTCATTACCGAGAACGTCGACGAGGCCGTTGTGAAGTCCGCCAGGAACATCCCCGGCGTCACCACGACCACCGCGACCATCATCTCGGCTTATGAGATCCTGAACAACCGCGTGCTCGTGGTCGACAAGGCCGCGCTGCAGAAGATCGAGGAGGTGTTCGCCTGATGGCCACCGCGTACGATATAGTCATCCGCCCCATCATCACCGAGCAGTCGATGGAGGACCTCGACATCAAGAAGTATGCCTTCGAGGTCGCTAAGGATGCCAACAAGATTGAGATCAAGAAGGCCGTCGAGGAGATCTTCGGCGTGAAGGTCATCCGCGTGACGACCACCACCGTGAGGGGCAAGGCCAAGCGCACCGGCGCCTATCCCCAGGGCTTCACCAAGACCTGGAAAAAGGCCGTTGTCAAGCTGAGCGAGGACTCCAAGAGCATAGAGCTCTTCGAGGGCATGGCGTAAGGGAGGATATGAGATATGTCTATTAAAACTTACAGGCCCACGACCCCCGCAAGGCGTCAGATGAGCGTCTCCGGCTTCGACGGCGTCGACAAGCACGCCAAGCCCGAGAAGAGCCTCATAGAGGTCAGGAAGAAGAACTCCGGCCGCAACAGCTACGGCCGCATCACCGTCCGCCACAAGGGCGGCGGCAACCGCAAGAAGTACCGCGTCATCGACTTCAAGCGCGACAAGATGGACGCCGCGGCGCAGGTCCTCCGCCTGGAGTACGACCCGAACCGCTCCGCTTTCATCGCGCTGTGCGAGTATGAAGACGGCGAGCGCCGCTACATCCTCGCCCCCGTGGGCCTGGCTGCCGGCGACAGCGTCCTCAGCTCCGCCGCCGCGGACATCAAGCCGGGCAACTGCCTGCCGCTTGAGAACATCCCCGTCGGCACTGTCATCCACAACATCGAGCTCTACCCCGGCCGCGGCGCTCAGCTCGTCCGCGCCGCCGGCGTCGCCGCTCAGCTGATGGCCAAGGAAGGCGGCATGGCCACCGTCCGTATGCCCAGCGGCGAGATGCGCAAGGTGCGCCTCGACTGCAAGGCCACCATCGGTCAGGTCGGCAACATCGACCACTCCAACGTCAGCATCGGCAAGGCCGGACGCAAGCGCCACATGGGCATCCGTCCGACGGTCCGCGGCTCCGTCATGAACCCCTGCGACCACCCCCACGGCGGCGGCGAGGGCAAGGCGCCTGTCGGCCGTCCCGGCCCCGTCACTCCTTGGGGCAAGCCGGCGCTGGGCTACAAGACCCGCAAGACGAAGAACCCCACCGATAAGTTCATCGTCAAGCGCCGCAACGCGAAGTAAGGAGGGTATCAACAAATGAGCAGAAGCATAAAGAAAGGCCCCTTCGCCGCTCCCGAGCTGCTGAAGCGCGTCGACGAGCTCAACAAGGCCGGCGAGAAGAAGGTCCTCAAGACCTGGAGCCGCGCCTCGACGATATTCCCGTCCTTCGTCGGACACACGATAGCCGTCCACGACGGGCGCCGTCACGTTCCCGTCTACGTCACGGAGGACATGGTCGGTCACAAGCTGGGCGAGTTCGCGCCCACCCGCACCTTCCGCGGCCACTCCGGCGGCAAGACCGGTAAGTAAGGGGGAGAAGACATGGAAGAACTGAAAACCGCGCGGGCGCAGGCCAAATTCGTCCGCATCGCCCCCCGCAAGGTGCAGATAATCTGCGACATGATCCGCGGCAAGGAAGCCGCTTACGCCCAGGCCCTCATGGAGAACACTCCTAAGGCCGGCTGCGAGTACGTCATCAAGGTGCTCAAGAGCGCCGTTGCCAACGCTGAGAACAACTTCGAGATGGACCCCGAGAAGCTCTACGTCGAGCAGGCCTACGTCGATGCGGGCCCCATCCTGAAGCGCGGCCAGCCGAGGGCGCACGGACGCATGTTCCGCATCAACAAGCGCACCAGCCACATCACTGTCGTCGTGGCTGAGAAGGAATAAGGGAGGCGGAGAAAAATGGGACAGAAAGTTAATCCGCACGGCCTCCGCGTCGGCGTCATCAAGGACTGGGATTCCCGCTGGTACGCGAGGAACGACAAGGTCGGCGACCTCATCGTCGAGGACTACAAGATCCGCAAGTTCCTGAAGAAGACCCTGTATTCCGCCGGCGTCCCCACCATCGAGATAGAGCGCGACAGCAACAAGGTCCGCATCTATATCCACTGCTCTCGTCCGGGCGTGGTCATCGGCAAGGGCGGCGCTGAGATAGAGAAGCTCCAGGCCCAGGTCAGCAAGATGATCGGCAAGCCGGTCGCCCTCTCCATCGTCGAGGTCCGCACTCCGGACACGAACGCCCAGCTCGTCGCCGAGAACATCGCCGGCCAGCTCGAGCGCCGCATCGGCTTCCGCCGCGCGATGAAGAACGCCATCGGCCGCGCGATGCGCATGGGCGCCAAGGGCATCAAGGTCATGTGCGGCGGCCGTCTCGGCGGCGCCGAGATCGCCCGCAGCGAGTGCTACCACGAGGGCACCATCCCCCTGCAGACCCTCCGTGCCGACATCGACTACGGCTTCGCCGAGGCTGCGACCACCTACGGCCGCATCGGCGTGAAGGTCTGGATCTACAAGGGCGAGGTCCTCAGCCAGACTCTGCGCACCACCCCGCGCACCATGGACCTCTCCAAGCCGCAGGAGCGCCGCCGCGACCGCCGCGACGACCGCAGGGGCGGCTACAACCGCCAGGGCGGCGGCTATAACCGCGACCGCCAGGGCAGCTACAACCGCGACAATCGCCAGGGCGGCGGCTACAACCGCGACAACCGCCAGGGCGGCTACAACCGCGGGCCCAGGCCCGCCGGGACGCAGGGCGCGCCCCGCACCGAGACCAAGGAAGGAGGCAGCAACTGATGCTGATGCCCAAGAGAGTCAAGTACCGCAGGGTGCAGCGCGGCCGCATGAAGGGCAAAGCCACTCGCGGCAACGTCGTTACCTACGGTGAGTTCGGGCTCCAGGCTCAGGAGCCCTGCTGGATAACCTCCAATCAGATCGAGGCCGCTCGTATCGCCATGACGCGTTACACCAAGCGCGGCGGCCAGGTCTGGATAAAGATATTCCCCGACAAGCCGGTCACTGCGAAGCCCGCCGAGACCCGTATGGGTTCCGGTAAGGGTTCTCCCGAGTACTGGGTTGCGGTAGTCAAGCCGGGCAGGGTCATGTTCGAGATCGCGGGCGTCTCCGAGGAGACCGCGCGCGAGGCTCTGCGCCTTGCCAGCCACAAGCTGCCCTGCAAGACGAAGATCGTCAGCAAGGCGGATTCCGAGACAGGCGGTGAATGAGATGAAGGCAAACGAAATACGTTCCATGTCCGAGACCGAGCTGAACGCCAAGCTGGCCGAGCTCAAGAAGGACCTGTTCATGCTCCGCATGCAGCATGCCACGAATCATCTTGACAATCCCACCCGCATCTCCGCAACGCGGCGTGACATAGCCCGGGTGCTGACCGTCATCCGCGAAAAGCAGCTTGGGCGCTGAGGAGGTAGAAGACAATGACTGAAGTAAGAACGACTTCCCGCAAGACTCGCGTCGGCAAGGTCGTGTCCGACAAGATGGACAAGACCGTGGTCGTCATCGTCGAGGACCGCGTCGCCCACAAGAGATACAAGAAGATCATCGGCCGTACCTACCGCCTGAAGGCGCACGACGAGAATAACGAGTGCGGCATCGGCGACAGGGTCCGCGTGATGGAGACCCGTCCGCTCAGCCGCGACAAGCGCTGGCGCGTGGTCGAGATCATCGAGAAGGCCAAGTAAGGAGGCGCCTAAATGATACAGCAGGAAAGTTATCTCAAGGTCGCCGACAACACCGGCGCCAAGGAAATAAAGTGCATCCGGGTCCTCGGCGGCTCCAAGCGCAAGTACGCCAGCATCGGTGACGTGATCGTCGCCTCTGTCCGCAAGGCTGCCCCCGGCGGCCAGGTCAAGAAGGGCGACGTCGTCAAGGCCGTCGTCGTCAGGACCAGCAAGGCCGTCCGCCGCGCTGACGGCACCTACGTCCGCTTTGACGACAACGCCGCCGTCCTCATAAAGGATGACCGCAACCCGACCGGCACCCGTATTTTTGGGCCCGTCGCCCGTGAGCTTCGTGACAGGGACTACATGAAGATCCTGTCACTCGCTCCCGAAGTCATTTGAGGAGGGTGCGAAGAATGAACATCAGAAAGAACGATAAGGTCGTTGTCCTGTCCGGCAGGGACAAGGGCAAGCAGGGCGAGGTGCTCCGCGCCATGCCCAAGGAGGGCAAGGTCGTCGTGCAGGGCGTGTCCGTCGCTACGAAGCACCAGAAGGCCCGCAAGCAGGGCGACGAGAGCAGCATCATCAAGGTTGAGACCCCCATCTACGCCTGCAAGGTCATGGTGGTCTGCCCGAAGTGCTCCAAGCCCACCCGCGTCGCCCACAAGGTGACTGCGGACGGCAAAAAGGTCCGCGTCTGCAAGCACTGCGGCGCCGAGCTGTAAGGAGGGTGACAGGTTATGACTAGAATGAAGGAAATGTACAATAACGAGGTCGCCCCCGCCCTCATGAACAAGTTCCAGTACAAGAGCGTTATGCAGATCCCCCGCCTCGACAAGATCGTCGTCTCCGTCGGCTGCGGCGACTGCAAGGACAACGCCAAGGCCCTGGACGCGGTCATCAAGGACATCACCGCGATCACCGGCCAGAAGGCCGTCGCCACCGTCGCCAAGAAGTCCGTCGCAAACTTCAAGCTCCGTGAGGGCATGCACGTCGGCGTGAAGGTCACCCTTCGCCACGACCGCATGTGGGAGTTCCTCGACAGGCTCTTCAACGTGGCTCTGCCCCGTGTCCGCGACTTCCGCGGCATCTCGGCCGACGCCTTCGACGGCCGCGGCAACTACAGCCTCGGCATCAAGGAGCAGATCATCTTCCCCGAGATCGAGTACGACAAGATCGAGAAGCTGCGCGGCATGAACATCGCCATCTGCACCACCGCCCAGACCGATGAGGAGGCCCGCGAGCTGCTCAGGCTCATGGGCGCCCCGTTCGTCACCGCTTGAGGGAGGAGGAAATAACATGGCAAAGAAATCTATGATACTCAAGCAGCAGCGTGAGGCCAAGTTCTCCACCCGCCGCTACAACCGCTGCAAGATCTGCGGCCGCCCCCACGCCTATCTGCGTGACTACGGCATCTGCCGTATCTGCTTCCGCAACCTGGCCTACAAAGGTCAAATTCCGGGCGTCAAGAAGGCTTCCTGGTAATTTTCCGCCATGCATCGTGAGCGTCGGTCGCTGTATAGCAATACAGCTTCCCTCCGCGCACTTCGCCTGACGAAAAATTCCTGCGGAAGCAGGCAGAAGCAAAATGTGTTGTTTGAGCGATATTTCGCTTGGGCATAAATTTCCCGGCACAGTGGCGAAAGGCCGAGGTCAATCGGGGCTTCGCAAGGGGCCGCCTATTGCTCCGGAACCTCGCCGCTGTTCACCGCGAAAGCGGTAACTCTGAATTAGGAGGAAAAACAATGCAGATCACAGACCCCATCGCCGATATGCTGACCCGCGTCCGCAACGCCGGAAGCGCGAAGCATGAGACAGTGGATGTCCCCGCCTCGAAGATGAAGAAGGCCATAGCCCAGATCCTGCTCGACGAGGGCTATATCCGCAACTTCCAGCTTATCGACGACGGCACCCAGGGCATCATCCGCATCACCCTCAAGTATCTCCCCGGCAAGGAGAGGGCCATCCAGGGCCTCCGCCGTGTCTCCAAGCCCGGCCTGCGCGTGTACGCCGGCGCCGACGAGCTGCCCCGCGTTCTGAAGGGCCTCGGCATTGCCATAATCTCCACCTCGAAGGGCGTCATGACCGACAAGCAGGCTCGCAAAGAGCATGTTGGCGGCGAAGTCCTCGCGTTCGTGTGGTAAGGAGGGCGGAAAGATGTCGAGAATAGGAAGAGAACCCATCACCGTCCCCGCCGGCGTGGAAGTCACCATCGCCGAGGGGAACGTAGTCACCGTCAAGGGCCCCAAGGGCACGATCACCGAGGCGCTCTGCCCCGAGATGACCATCACCCTCACCGACGGCGTCCTGCACGTCGCCCGCAAGGACGACACCAAGCAGAGCCGCAGCCTGCACGGTCTCACCCGCAGCCTCCTCAACAACATGGTCATCGGTGTCACTCACGGCTTCGAGAAGAAGCTCGAGATAAACGGCGTCGGCTACCGTGCCGAGAAGAAGGGCGAGGAAGTCGTCATGAAGCTCGGCTACAGCCACGATGTCACCATCAAAGAGACCGCTGACATCAAGATCGACGTGCCCGATGCCAACCACCTGGTCATCAAGGGTGTCGATAAGCAGAAGGTCGGCCAGTTTGCTGCCGATGTGCGCAATAAGCGTCCGCCTGAGCCGTACAAGGGCAAGGGCATCAAGTACGATTACGAGCACATCCGCCGCAAAGAAGGCAAGACCGGTGCCAAATAAGGGGAGGTGCGCTTAAATGATTAAAAGACCCAATACCAAGGCTCAGCGCATTAAGCGCCACAAGCGTGTCCGCGCCAAGATCAGCGGCACGAGTGAGCGTCCCCGCCTGAGCGTTTACAGGAGCGAGAACAACATCTACGCCCAGATCATCGACGACGTGGCCGGCCACACGCTGTGCTCCGCCTCCTCCGTCGAGAAGGGCTTTGAGGGCGGCGGCAACATCGAGTCCGCGAAGCAGGTCGGCAAGACTGTTGCCGAGCGCGCTATCGCCAAGGGCATCGAGGAAGTCGTCTTTGACCGCGGCGGCTACATCTATCACGGCCGCGTTCAGGCCCTGGCTGACGGCGCCCGCGAGGGCGGCCTGAAGTTCTAAGCGGGAGGAGGAAACGAAAAATGGCTTACAATAACGACAGACGCAACGACCGCAGGGGACGCGGCGGCGAGGAGCCTTCCGAGTTCACTGAAAAGGTAGTTTCCCTCAACCGCGTATCCAAGACCGTCAAGGGCGGCCGTGTCATGAAGTTCTCGGCGCTGTGCGTCGTGGGCGACGGCAAGGGCCGCGTGGGCTACGG
>UQYT01000046.1 GCA_900545405.1 uncultured Eubacteriales bacterium
GAGGCGAGCTACAAGCCCTACATCATCGCCGCGATGATCTTCCTCGCCAAGACCGCCGACCCCGCCGCCGCCCTCAAGGCCCTAGAAGACCGCGCCCAGAAGCGCAAGTTCTGCTGAGGACGCATTAACCTGCCCCGGCTGACCGCAGCCTTATAAGCCACCGCGGACAGTCGGGGCTTCGGCCTTTAAATTTTAAAATGAGGTGTTATAATAATGGGTAAGCGCATAGTAGTCGCCCTCGGCGGCAACGCCCTGGGCAACAATCTTCCCGAGCAGATGATAGCCGTCAAGCAGACTGCCAAGGCCATCGCCGACCTCATCGAGGGAGGCAACGAGGTCATCATAGCCCACGGCAACGGCCCCCAGGTGGGCATGATCCAGGCCGCCATGACCGAGCTGACCCGCTCCAACCCGGAGAAGTACATCCCCTGCCCGCTCTCCGTCTGCGTTGCCATGAGCCAGGGCTACATAGGCTACGACCTGCAGAATGCCCTGCGCGAGGAGCTGCTCGACCGCGGCATCAACAAGGGCGTCGCCACCGTGCTGACTCAGGTCGAGGTCGACCCCGAGGACCCCGCCTTCAAGAACCCGACCAAGCCCATCGGCTCCTTCATGACGAAGGAGGAGGCCGACAAGATGGTCGCCGAGCGCGGTTATCAGGTCATTGAGGACGCGGGCCGCGGCTACCGCCGCGTCGTAGCCTCGCCGAAGCCGAAGGCGGTCATCGAGCTGGACACCATCCGCGCGCTCGTCGACAGCGACCACATCGTCGTGGCCTGCGGAGGCGGCGGCATCCCCGTGTTCACCACCGAGGGGCACCACCTCAAGGGCGCGGCCGCCGTCATCGACAAGGACTTCGCCAGCGAGGTCCTCGCCGAGCAGCTCGACGCCGACTACCTGATCATCCTCACCGCCGTTGAGAAGGCCGCCATCAACTTCGGCAAGCCGGAGCAGAAGTGGCTGGACACCATCACGGTGGCCGAGGCCGAACAGTACTGCTCTGAGGGCCACTTCGCCCCCGGCTCCATGCTGCCGAAGGTACAGGCCGCCATGCGCTTTGCCGCGTCCAAGCCCGGCCGCCGCGCGCTCATCACCCTGCTGGAGAAGGCCCGCGACGGTATCGACGGCAAGACCGGCACCGTCGTCGTGAACGAGTAATTCAGGAAGGAAGCGTTACACATGAAGAAAGTCATAGCCACCGACAAGGCCCCCTCCGCCATCGGCCCCTATTCCCAGGGCATCGCCGCCTCCGGCAAGATGGTGTTTGTCTCCGGCCAGATCCCCATCGACCCCGCCACCGGCGCCTTTGCCGCCGACGACATCAAGGGCCAGACCGAGCAGAGCCTCAAGAATGTCGGCGCCATCCTCGCCGAAGCCGGCTGCAGCTACGAGGACGTCGTCAAGACCACCGTGCTGCTCGCCCACATCGCCGATTTCGGCCCCATGAACGAGGTGTACGCCAAGTACTTCAACGGCGACTGCCCCGCCCGCGCCGCCTTCGCCGTGAAGGACCTGCCCAAGGGCGCCCTGGTCGAGATCGAGGCCATAGCCGTCAAGGAATAACACCGCAAAGGAAAAACGGGGGAGCTACGGCTCCCCCGTTTTCAATTTATACACACAACGTTTACAATCGCCGCCTTGACGTAAGGGGACGCTAACATGTATAATGTGCCATCTCTGACGAAAAGGAGAAAGTCATGAAAAAATTTCTGATACTCATCGCCGCACTCTGCCTGCTTCTCACCGCCTGCGGCCAGGCGGCCCCGGAGGCGAGCCCGGATGCCGCAGCGGCCTCGGATGCCGCCCAGACCGCCGGCATACTCAGCAACTTTTCCACGACCGACCTCGACGGCAACAGCGTTGACCAGAGCGTTTTTGCCGACCACAAGCTCACGATGGTGAACATCTGGGCCACTTTCTGCGGCCCGTGCGTCTCCGAGATGCCCGAACTCGGCACTCTGGCCTCCGAGTACGCGGACAAGGGCCTGCAGATCGTCGGCCTCGTCTCCGATGTGACGGACTCCGACGGGAACCTCGACGAGAAGCAGCTCTCTCTCGCACGCGACATCGTCGCCGAGACGGGCGCGAACTATACGCACATCGTCCCCGGTGAGGGCCTCAACGGCCTGCTCTCCCAGGTGAGCGGAGTGCCGACCACGCTGTTTGTGGACAGCGAGGGCAAGCAGGTGGGCAAGGCCTATCTTGGCTCGAACGACCTCGACGGCTGGAAAGCCGTAGCCGACGAGCTGCTGGGGAGCCTCGAGACATGAGCCGCCGCAGCAGAGACGTGATAGCAGCCGCCCTTGCCGTTCTGGGCGCGGCCTTCGTCGGCATAGGCATGGCGCTGGGCGAGAACGAGATCGTCCTGCGCAAGGCCGTCAACATCTGTCTGGAGTGCATCGGCCTTGGCTAAGCTGCTCGGCGCGCTCCGGCGCAACGTGCGGACGGTGGTGCAGCTGTGCTGGACGGCGCTCACGAACGGCTACGCCGCCGGCTTTGCCAAGGGGACGATATACAAAGGCGAGCTCAAGCGCGTCTGCGTCCCGGGCCTCAACTGCTACTCCTGCCCGGGTGCGCTCGGCGCCTGCCCCATAGGTTCTCTGCAGGCCGTGCTGGGCGACAGGAACCACTGGTTCTCGTTCTATGTCGTGGGTTTCCTGCTGTTTTTCGGCGCGGTGCTGGGCCGCTTTGTCTGCGGCTGGCTCTGCCCCTTCGGGCTTGTGCAGGACCTGCTGCACAAGATACCCTTCCCGAAAAAGCTCAAGCGCCTGCCCGGCGACCGGGTGCTGAAGTATCTGCGGTATGTCGTGCTGGTGGGCTTTGTGATAATCCTGCCGCTGACCGCGCTAGACGTGGTAGGCCAGGGCAGCCCCTGGTACTGCAAGTACATCTGCCCGAGCGGCACGCTCTTTGCGGGCATTCCGCTCGTCGCCTCGAATCCGGCGCTGCAGTCGGCGCTGGGTTGGATCTTCAACTGGAAGGTCGCCATACTGGTCGTCTTGCTGCTGCTCTCCGTGGTGGTGTACCGGCCGTTTTGCCGCTATCTCTGCCCGCTGGGCGCGATCTACGGGCTCTTCAACCCCATCGCGTTCTACCGCTACGAGGTGGACAGCGAAAAGTGCGTGGACTGCGGCCTGTGCGCCCGCGCCTGCGGCTTCGGCATCCGCGCCAACGAGACGCCCAACAGCACCGAGTGCATCCGCTGCGGCCAGTGCATAAAAGCCTGCCCCCACGGCGCCATCTGCTCCACCCTGAGCCGCCGGAGGGCGAAGAAAAAAGCCTGACACATACGAAAAAGTACCCCGGCCCGCCGCTTCGGCAGGCCGGGGTCTTGCTTTATTCCCTTGTCTCCTCCCAGGAGGCGAGGAGCTTTTGCAGCAGAGTCTTGAGTTCGGCGCGCTCGGCGTCGGTCAGGGCGGAGAAGGCGGCGTCGGGGTCGGCGGGGGCGGGGAGGGCGGCGCGGCCGGCGTCGGTCAGGCTTATCGTCACGCCGCGGCGGTCGGTCTCACTGCGGCGGCGGGTGATGAGGCCTTGGGCTTCCAGCTTGCCCAGCAGCTCGCTCACAGAAGCGCTGCGCAGCTCCAGCAGATACACAAAGTCGCTCTGGCTCATGTCCCCGCGCTCGGCCAGGAGTCGGAGCATCCGCTCGCGGCTGCCCGGCGCGCCCACGCGGTGGACAAGGCAGTGACCGCAGCGGCGCATCAGCCCCGTGAGGCTGTCCCGGTCCGCCTCCGGCTCCGGCGGCAGCGGCCTCGAGCCCCGGCCGTGAGGCCCGTGCCCGTGCGGCGGCGGAGGCGGGGCGTCCTCTCCCAGACGGCCCGGTCCGTGCGGCCCGTGATCGTGGGGCGGCGGGGCGGCCTCATCCGGATGGCCGTGCCCATGTCCGCGGGGGCCGTGGTGTGGGCCTGGAGGGGGCGGGGGAGCGACGTGGCCGTGGGGATGCGGCTCCGGGGTGCGCTCCTGAAGCGGATCGTGCTCGTGCGGGCCGTGAGGGCCGGCGTCGAAGTCCGCGCCGAGCTCGGGCCCGGCGCCGGAGCTCAGAGACCGGGCGTATATCTCACCTCTCAGGCAGCCGGGGGCGTCCAGCGGGCAGCCGCGAGGGCAGCGCGGGCACACGCCCGCTCCGTTTTCGGTCGTCATGGTCTTGCTCCTCCATAAAATAATTAGGTACCTTGTAAATTGCACTATACCAGCTCCGGGTGCAAATGTCAAGGTACCTAACCATTTAATTTTCCCGACTCACACGCAGACGTCCAGCAAGCCGCCGAAACTTGTGAGCATATAGTCCCCACAGCCGTGCGCGGCGGCGTCGCCTACGGAGGCGGCGGCCATGCCGGCGTTGTGCGCGGCCTCGACGCCCGAGACGGCGTCCTCGACCACGAGGCAGTCCGCCGCGGGCATGCCGAGAAATTCGGCGGCCTTGAGGAACACCTCGGGGTCGGGCTTGGAGCGGCTGATATTCGTTCCGTCGGACACCGCGTCGAAGTAGTCGCCGAGGCCGATGCGCTCGAGGATGAACTTTGCGTTCTTGCTCGAGGAGCCGACGGCGAGGAGCAGCCCGCGCGCACGGAGCGCGTCCAGCGTCTTGCCCACCTCCGCCGTCACCGACTCGGGCGAGAGTGTGCTGAGCAGGCTGCGGTAGCGCTCGTTCTTCCACGTGGCATACTCGAGCTTCTGCTCCGGCGTGAAGCTACGGCCGGAGAGCTCCTCGAGGATGTCCACGCAGGCCATGCGGCTCACGCCGCGGAAACGGTTGTTCGTCTCGCGGTCGAAGGGGATGGACAACCGGTCGCAGAGGGCCTTCCAGCCCTGATAGTGCTGCTCGTCCGTCGAGACCAGCACGCCGTCCAGGTCAAAGATGACTGCCTTGAATCTCATTTTACCGCCTCCCAATGTCTGCGCACCCGGCCGGGCGCGTCCAGTGTGTAGCCGCCCAGGCGCTCCAGCCTCGCGCGGAATTCCGGTGAGCCGAGCACCTCTATGAGCCGCCGCACCGCAGGGCTGTCCCAGACGCTGTCCGGGATGAGCAGGTCGTACTGCTCCATGCACACGGGCAAAAAGTCCAGGTCGTAGAGCTTTGCCGCGGAGTATATGCCCATGCCCGCGTCCGCGGAGCCGCAGGCGATCTGCGCGGCCACGGAGGTGTGGGTCAGCTCCTCGCGGCCGTAGCCGTAGACGGAGCCGGGGTCCACGCCGTATTTCCGACAGAGGAAGTCCGCGAGTATGCGCGTGCCGGAGCCCTTCTGGCGGTTCACATACCGCAGCCCGGGGCGCGCGATGTCGGCAAAACCGGTGAGGCCGAGGGGGTTGCCGTGGGCGAGCATGAGGCCCTGAGTCCGGCCCACGCACTCTATAAGGCGCACGCCGCCCTCGGGGAAGAGGCGGCTCACATAGCTCTCGTTGTAGCTGCCGTCGCTCTCGTCGAGCAGGTGCACGCCAGCGGCGTGGGCCTCGCCGCGGCGGATGGCCATGATGCCGCCCATGGAGCCGACGTGGCTGGAGACCATGCGCAGCGGCGGCTCCGAGAGCCGGAGCAGGTCCGTGACCTCGTCGAGCAGGGGGTCGTGGCTGCCGATGACGACGAGGCCGTCGCGCAGCTCGGAGAGCGGCCGCATGAGCCGGACCGTGACCTCGGCGCCGGCCTCAAGGCCCTCCACGCCCTGGGGGACCTCCAGCATCGCGTCCGCGCGCATGAAGGAGCTCACCACGCCCGCGCCGCGGCCGAGCGGCGAGGCCGTGAGCTCGCCGCCGACCTCGCCCAGGCGGACCCGGACAAACTCGCGATACTTGAGCCCGGAGACGAGGCTGCGGCCCAGCCGGGCCCGGGTCTCCTGCGCCTCGCTGCCGGGCGTGACGCCGGTATAGAGGCCCAACAGCGGGCGCATCAGCTCCTCGAGCACGATGATGCCCGAGACGGGATAGCCCGGGACGCCGAGGATGGGCTGCCTGCCTCTCAATCCGAGTATAGCGGGCTTGCCGGGCTTGATGGCGAGGCCGTGGCAGAGCACCTCGCCCACGCGCGCTATGGCGGCGGCGCTCAGGTCCTCGCGCCCGGCGGAGGAGCCGGCGCCGAGTATTACGGCATCGCACTCGCCGAGCGCGGTCTCCAGCGCGGCGTTTATCGCCTCCGCGTCGTCGCGGACGATGGGGTAGCAGCGGGGCAGAGCGCCCCAGCCGCGGAGCATGGCCGAGAAGATGGAGGAGTTGAACTCCACGATGTCGCCGGGGCCGGGGTCGGAGCAGGGCTCCACCAGCTCGTCGCCCGTGGGGATGATGCCGACAACGGGGCGGCGGCAGACCTCGCACTCGAGCACGCTGGCCGCAAGCATGGCGCCCACGGCGGATGGGCTGATCTCCGTCCGCGAGGGGAGGATCATCTCGCCTGCGCAGATGTCCTCGCCGATCTGGCGCACGTGCTGCCAGGGCGCGGCCGCGGCGCGCAGGCGGATGCCGCCGTCCGGCAGGGGCTCGATGTCCTCGGCCATGATGACGGCGTCGCAGCCCTCGGGCAGGGGGTCGCCGGTGTCCACGGGGATGTACTGCCCAGCCGCGAGCTCCACCGGCGTCGTCTCCGTTGCGCCGAAGGTGACGGAGGCCGCGAGCGCCACGCCGTCCATGGCGCAGGCGTGATAGTGCGGCGCGCATATCTTGGCGTACACCGCGCGATAGCTCACGCGGCAGCAGGCGTCCACGGTGCGCACCGTCTCCGGCTCGGGGGCTAGGCCATTATTTCGCAAGGTACCTAAATATTGCTCCCGCGCCTCATCAAGGGGCGTGTTGGTGAGATATTGAAAGGCCATGTCAGTCACCGTCCTCCAGTTCTATGGTCACGAGCGCGCCGCGGTGCAGGCCCTCGCAGTCGCGCGCGACGCGGAGCGTGCCGTCAGAGGCGGCAAGGGCGCTTATGAGCCCGGACTTTGTGCGGATGGGCTCGGCCCAGAGCTCGCCGTTCTCCGTGCGCAGGTGCACGCCGCAGAAGAGCTCGCGCCCGTCGTTGGCGGGGAGGTTCTCCGTGAGTTTTGCCTGGACCCTCCGGGGCTGCGCCTCCAGCCCGAGCATGGAGCGTATCTGCGCCGCGACCAGCAGCCGGGCCGTGAAATAAGCCGCACCGGGATGGCCGGGCAGGCCGAACACCGGCTTTCCGCCGATGTCGCCGAGCATCGCGGGCTTGCCGGGGCGCATGGCGAGGCCGTGGAAGAGCAGCCGTCCCCGGGCCGAGATGACCCTGCTGACCGAGTCGCGCTCCCCGGCGGAGCTGCCGCCGGTTATGATGAGGATGTCGCAGCGCTCCAAAGCCCCGCCTACGGCGGCGTCGAGCGCCTCTATCTCGTCGCGTACTATGCCGAGCTCCACCGGCTCGCCGCCGCAGCCGCGGACCAGGGCGCAGAGCATCGGGGCGTTCACGTCCCGCACCTCGCCGGGGCCGGGGACGCGGTCGGGGGGCACCAGCTCGTCGCCGGTGCTTAGTATGCCGACCAGGGGCCGCCGCCGCACGGCGGGCTCCGTAATGCCCATGGCCGCCAGCGCGCCGATGTCCGCCGCGCGCAGCCTTCGCCCGGCGCGGAGCACCGCGCGGCCCGGGGCCGCGTCGTCGCCGCGGAACACCACGTTCTGGCCCGGGGCGGCGCTTTTAGTGAGGCCGATGAGTCCGCCGCCGTAGTCCTCCGAGTACTCGAGCATGACCGCGGCGTCCGCGCCCTCGGGCAGCCGCCCGCCGGTGGGTATGGCCGCGCACTCGCCCGGGGCGAGAACAAATTCGGGCGCGCGGCCCATTTCGACGCGGCCCCGCAGCCGGAGCAGCGCGGGCGAGGACTCGCTGCAGCCGAAGGTGTCCGCCGCCGCGACGGCATAGCCGTCCACGGACGAGCGGTCGAAGCCCGGGACGTACTCGGGCGACTCTATGTCCTCCGCCAGCACCCGGCCAAGGGCCTCCGCAAGCGGGCAGCTCTCAGCCGGGGTACGCAGCCCGCCGAAGGCGGCGGCCGATATTTTCAGCGCCTCATCGGGCGTCACGGTACTCAACATGGCATTTCCTCCTTTATAATAGAGTATAAATCCATAAAAGGCCCTTTGGCAAGAGCGGCTCTTGCGCCGGGGCCGGGTTTCGGTTAAACTTAGAGCAAAGGGGGCGGTATTCTTGGCGCTTTTGACAGGCGGAGTTTTCATAGCGGGGCTGGGCGGCCTCGGCGGCTGGCTGCTGGAGCACATGCTCCGGCTCGGCCCGGAGTTCATACGCGCGGCGGACGGGGACGTGTTTGACGAGAGCAACCTCGACCGCCAGCTGCTCTCGTCGCCTCTGCGCATAGGTCAGAGCAAGGCCGCTGCGGCTCAGGAGAGGGCGGCGTTTGTCGCGCCGCAGGTCCGCTTTGAGGCCGTGCCGGAGTTCATGACGAAGGACAACTGCGCCCGGCTGCTGAGCGGCTGCCGCCTCGCCCTCGACGGGCTGGACAATGTTGCAGCCCGACTGACGCTGGAGCGCGGCTGCGCCGAGCTAGGCATCCCGCTGGTGCACGGCGCCGTGGGCGGCTGGTTTTTCGAGGCCGGCACCGTGCCGCCGGGCAGCGGCATGCTCGGGCGCGTATACCCGGGAGGGCGCGAGCCGGAGCACACGCGCACCCACAGCTCCGTCGTCTCCGCCTGCGCAGCAGTCCAGGCCGCCGAGGCCGAAAAGCTCCTCACCGGCGCCGAACCGGCGCTCTGGGGCCGGCTGCTCATGGCCGATCTCGACTCGATGGAGACACACGTAGTAAGTTTTTGCACATTTTGTGGCTAAATTGAATGTTACCCCTTTACATCTCGCGTGAAATACTATATAGTATAGGGGTAAATTGTGTTTGATTTGACAAAGTCAGCTATGGCGGACGCGGCAGAGCACGATATTTATATAAACTTTATCCGCGCCTGCTTCGATCCATCTCCTGATTGTCAAAAACTTGACTAAGTCAGGCACAAAAACCGCTGTTTCCGCTCCGCTGCGCGGGGCGAACAGATATAAAACCATCCTTTGGGAGGTAAGAAAATGAAGAAACTTCTTGCGATCATCCTTGCCGCGATACTTTGCCTCGGCCTCATGGCCGGCTGCGGTCAGACCACAATCATTGTCCAGGACGGGGACAGCGGAAACGATGCCACTCCGACCCCCGAGGTCACCGAGCCCGCCGCTGAAGAGACCCCCGCTGAGAGCGAGGCTCCCGTTGCTGACGACACCCCGCTGCCCGAGGGACAGCTGAAGACCGGCCTCGCGCTCGTCTCCGTTGTCTCCGACAGCTCCAAGGCTGCCACCGCCGAGGCCGACGGCAATGCCCAGGCCGACACCACCTTCGTGTCCGTGCTCGTGGACGGCGACGGCGTCATTCAGGACTGCCTCATCGACTGCGTCCAGACCAAGATAGCCGTTTCCGCCGCCGGTGAGATCGTCACTCCGGCCAACACCGCCTTCGACTCCAAAATCGTCCTCGACGACGCCTACAGCATGCGCAAGGCCAGCCCGATAGGCGCTGAGTGGGATGAGCAGGCCAACTTCCTCGCCGACTACGTCGTCGGCAAGACCATCGACGAGGTCAAGGGCATCGCCATCGACGACGGCGGCAAGCCCACCGACGCCGACATCACCACCGGCTGCACCATGAACATAGCTGAGATCCTCACCGGCATTGAGAACGCCGTCGCGAATGCGAAGGTCCTCGGCGCCAACGTGGGCGACACCCTGTACATGAACTGCAACGCCATCGTCTCCGACAGCTCCAAGGCTGCCTCCGCCGACGGCGACGGCAACGCCCAGGCTGACGTGACCGTGGGTGCCTACACCCTCAATGCCGACGGCGTCATCACCAGCTGCTACCTCGACTGCGTCCAGGCCAAGATAGCCGTCACCGCGGCCGGCGAGATCGCCACTGCGGCAGGCACCGCCTTCGACTCCAAGCTCGTGCTCGACGACGCATACGACATGCGCAAGGCCAGCCCGATAGGCGCTGAGTGGGATGAGCAGGCCTGGTTCTTCGCCAACTACGTCACCGGCAAGACCCCGGCCGAGGTCGCCGGCATCGCCCTTGACGAGAGCACTCACCCGACCGACGCCGACATCACCACCGGTTGCACCATGGCTATCGGTGCTTTCATCGCGGTCATAAAGTAAATCCATGCCAGAGCTGAGAAAACCGCGCGCGGGAGGGGCAAGTCTCCTCCTCCGCGCCGCGGCGCTCTCGCTGGCTCTGCTAGTCCTCTCCGGCTGCTCCTCGACCATAGTCATGGGGCAGCCGTCTGAGGCGGCGGAGCCGGAGCTCACCAGGTACCAGGCCACCTTCCTCGACCTCTTCGACACGCTGACCA
The DNA here is from genome assembly GCA_900545405.1 of uncultured Eubacteriales bacterium. Taxonomy (GTDB): domain Bacteria; phylum Bacillota; class Clostridia; order Oscillospirales; family Oscillospiraceae; genus Scatomorpha. Next base: position 10,330 of record UQYT01000046.1, read on the forward strand.
CCATCGTCGGCTACGCGGAGAGCGAGGAGGCCTTCACCGAGACGGCGACGGGTATACAGAACAGCCTGAGGGAGTACCACGAGCTCTACGATATCTATGACGATTACGAGGGCATAAACAACATCAAGACGATAAACGACGCGGCGGGCGGCGAACCTGTCGAGGTCGACGGTCGGATAATCGACCTGCTGCTCTACTGCAAAGAGATGTATGAGAAGACGGGAGGGCAGCTGGACGCCGCCATGGGCAGCGTCCTGAGCCTCTGGCACGACGCGCGCGAGGCCGGGCTCGACGACCCGGAAAACGCGGCGCTCCCCGACACCGCGGCGCTTGAGGCCGCGGCGGAGCACTGCAACTTTGACTCGGTGATCATAGACGCCGAGGCATCCACCGTACAGATAACGGACCCGGAGACGCAGCTCGACGTGGGCGCGGTCGCCAAGGGCTATGCGACGGAGCAGGTCTGCAAGGACCTGCCTTCAGGCTATCTTGTGAGCGTCGGCGGCAACGTGCGCGCTACGGGGCCGAAGCCCGACGGCAGTGCCTGGATAGTCGGCGTGCAGGACCCCGACGGCGGCGCGGAGGACTATCTGCTCCGCCTGAACGTGAGCGAGGGCTCCATCGTGACGAGCGGCGACTATCAGCGCTACTACGTCGTGGACGGGGTTCGCTATCACCACATCATCGACCCCCAGACCCTCTATCCGGCAACGCGCTGGCGCGCCGTCACGATAGTCTGCTCCGACTCCGGCATGGCGGACGCGCTCTCGACGAGCCTGTTCACGATGTCGCAGGAGGACGGTCAGGCCCTGCTCGACGAGTTCGGCGCCGAGGCCGTGTGGGTCACTTCCGGGGGCGAACTGCTGTACAGTCCGGGCCTTTCGGAATACATAGTACAGGATTGAACAAGAGAGCGTGAAATAAAGTAGAGAGGTGAAAATATGAAGCAGCTTTTCAGGGGCGGAATCCATCCCGACGACCGCAAGGCGCTGTCGCGGGGCGGAGCGCCTGTCCCGATGCCGGCGCCTTCACGGGTGGTAATACCCATGTCACAGCATATCGGCGCGCCCTGCTCCCCTCTGGTCAAGGTGGGCGACGCGGTCAAGCTGGGGCAGAAGATAGGCGACGGCGAGGGCGTATGTTCCCCTGTGCACGCGCCGGTGTCCGGCACCGTGACGGCCGTGGAGCAGATGACTGTGCCCGGCGGGCGCCAGTGCGTCTGCGTCGCCATCGAGAACGACGGCAAGGACACCCCCGACCCGTCCATCAAGCCGCGCACCACTCACAAGGGCATGAGCGCGGCCGAGCTTGCGGACATCGTCCGCGAGGCGGGCATCTGCGGCATGGGCGGCGCGGCCTATCCCACTAACTCCAAGATACTCTCCACCGCGGGCAAGACCGAGACCCTTCTCATCAATGCCTGCGAGTGCGAGCCGTACATCACCTCGGACGACACCGTGATGTGCACCTGGCCGGAGAAGGTCATCCTCGGCGCGCGCATCGTGGCGGACGTCATCGGCGCCAAGCACACGGTCATCGCCGTGGAGGACAACAAGCCCGAGGCGGTGGAGGCCCTGCGCAGCAAGCTGGGCGGCAACGAGGACATCGAGGTCCGCGTCCTGCCCACGCGCTATCCCCAGGGCGCGAAGAAGCAGCTCATCCTCGCCGTGACCGGCCGTGAGGTCGCCCCCGGCGCCAGGACCGGCGCGCTCTTCAACGTCACCACCATCTACTCCATCTGCCGCGCCGTGTACGAGGGCCTGCCTCTCACCGAGAAGGTCGTCACCGTCACCGGCGAGGGCGCGAACGAGCCGAAGAACGTCATCGTCCGCATCGGCACCCCGCTTGAGGAGCTGCTCAAATTTGCCGGCGGCATGAAGGAAGAGACCTGCAAGGTCGTCTGCGGCGGCCCGATGATGGGCACGGCGCAGGGCGACCTGAGCGTCCCCGTGGTCAAGGGCACCAACGCCGTGCTCTGCCTGACCGACCCCGCGCCCGCGGCCGAGAACCCGACCTGCATCCGCTGCGGCAAGTGCATCAAGGCCTGCCCCATGGGCCTGCAGCCCCTGCAGCTCTACCGCTACGCCAACGCGGGGATGAAGGACGAGCTCGAGCGCTTCAACCTTGAAGACTGCATGGAGTGCGGCTGCTGCTCCTACGTCTGCCCCGGCCGCCTGCCCCTGGTCGAGACCTTCAAGGCCGGCAAGAAACTGCTGAAGGAGGGTAAGAGGAAATGAATCTGACTGTCTCCTCCGCACCCCACATCCGCAGCGGCGACACAACGCGCCGGACGATGCTGGACGTGCTGATAGCCCTTATACCGGCGCTCATCGCGGCGGTTATACTCTTCGGCCTCAGGGCCCTGGTCCTGACGGTCATCTCGGCGGCGGTCTGCGTCGTGGTCGAGCTGCTGTACTGCCTCGTCACCCGCCGCAAGAGCACGGTGGGCGACCTTTCCGCGGTCGTCACCGGCGTGCTGCTGGCCTTCTCGCTGCCCGCTAGCTGCCCGTACTGGGTGGTCGCCGTGGGCGACGCCTTTGCGATAATCGTCGTCAAGGGCTTCATCGGCGGCCTTGGCCAGAACGTGTTCAACCCCGCCCTCGGCGGCAGGGCCCTCATCATGCTCTTCTGGCCCGCTACCATCACCCGCTACGGCACCGAGGCCGTGGACGCCTTCAACTTCGGCGCGGTGGACATCGTCTCCTCGTCCACGCCGCTGCAGACCATGGCCCGCCCGGCTCTGCCCGAGGCCAGCCTGCTCGACATGTTCCTCGGCAAGATCGGCGGCTGCATAGGCGAGGTCTGCACCCTGGCGCTGCTCATCGGCCTGGTTTACCTGCTGGTGCGCCGCGTTATCAGCTGGCGCATCCCCGTGGCCTACATAGGCACCATGGCCGTGCTGACCCTGGTGTTCTACAAGACCGACAACGCGCTCACCTGGATGCTGTACAGCATCATGGGCGGCGGCGCGATGCTGGGCGCCATCTTCATGGCCACCGACTATGTCACGAGCCCGACCCTGCCCTCGGCCCAGCTGGTCTACGGCATCGGCTGCGGCGCGCTGACTGTGCTCTTCCGCTACTTCGGGCTCTTCCCGGAGGGCGTGACCTATGCCATCCTCATCATGAACGCCTGTGCCTGGGCGCTTGACAGGGCGGTGCCCGTGAAGCGCTTCGGCGTCGGGAAAGGAGGTGCCGGGAAATGAGTAAGAAACTGCTTGTACCCGTCGCCGTGCTGCTGATATGCGCCGTGGTGCTCTTTGCGGCGAACAGCGCCCTGGCCGGCACGGCCCAGGCCAATGCCGAGCAGGAGCTCAACGACATGATCTCCTACCTCCTCCCCGGCGGGGGCGAGTTTGAGGAGATCGAGTACACCGGCTCCGACGCCAAGATAACGAACGTCTACAAGGGCGAGGGCGGCTACGTCCTGGCGATGACCGCCAACGGCTATGTGGACGAGATAAAGCTCCTCGTGGCCGTTGACAACGACGGCGTCATCAAGGGCTACACGGTCCGCGACATCCACGACACCTACGGCCTCGGCCGCGGCGTGCAGGACGACGTGTACTTCCTCATCGACCTGGTGAGGAGCTCCGGCGACCTCGCCGTGGGCAGCAACATCGACGCCGTGACCGGCGCTACGATAAGCTCCTCCGCCGTTGTGGCCTGCGTGAACGCGGCGAGCAAGTACGTGCAGGAGTCCGGCAGCGCGAGCGGCGGACTGACCGGCACGGCCGAGGGCTTCGGCGGCCCGATAACGGTCTCCGTCACGATGGACGGCGACAAGATAACGGCCGTTGAGATAGTCTCCAACAGCGAGACGCCGGAGATCGCGGGCAACGCGCTTGAGCAGATCCCGGCGGCCATCGTCGAGGCGAACTCCGCGGACGTGGACATCGTGGCCGGCGCGACCTACACCAGCAACGGCATCATCAACGCGGTCAAGGACGCGCTTGATAGCGCGGGCAACTCCGACGGTGCGCTCACCGGCACGGCCGACGGCTTCATAGGCCCGATAACCGTCGCTGTGACGATGGACGGCGACAAGATAGCGTCCGTTGAAGTCCTCTCGAACAGCGAGACGATAGAGATCGCCGGCGGCGCGCTCGAGCAGATCCCGAAGGCGATTGTCGAGGCGAACTCCCCGGACGTGGACGTGGTTTCCGGCGCGACCTACACGAGCAAAGGCATAATGAATGCGGTCAAGGATGCCCTTGGCCAGGGCGCGTGATGGGAGGTCGAGAAGATGAAAGCTGTAACGTATAAGCTGAACACGATACTGGCGGCGCTGGTGGGCGTCATCTGCCTGGCGTTTGTGCTGATCCGGACGTTCATGCCTCAGGCGATCCTCCCGCTGGTGGACATCCCGAACCTGGCTGCAGTGTGCGCCGCGGCGCTGGTGGTGGACTGCTACTTTGACCTCAAGAGCGTGCCGAAGCGCGACTGGGCGCTGACGGCGGTGCTGGCCGTGCTGACGTTCTGGCTGCTGCCCTGGGCGTCCGGCGTGGTCGAGGGCGCGGGCGCGGCGCTGCGCGTGGGCGTTATAGGCGGGCTGCTGTTCACGGCGATGGCCTTCCTGTTCAACACCATCCGCGGACGTCTGGTCTCCGCCAAATCCGGCTTCCTGGCCCCCCTGGGCGTCGGAGCCGTGATGTACCTGGCCTGCCAGTGCTTCGCCGGCATGCTGCTGTAAACCCCAAAGGGGGCCCTCCGGGCCCCCTTTTTGCACGCCCTGCGCGCTTATGCGCGCGTCTGAAAGTTTCGTCCACCTTTTCAAAGGTGGTGGAGTCCAGAGGCAAAGCCTCTGGCCGCCCGCCGCAGCGGGCGGAACCCCCTTGTGCTCATAAAAGATCAGGAAGGGGGTTCAAGGGGGAAACCCTATCAAGGGGTTTCCCCCTTTTTATTTTTACTCTTCTGCGTGTGCGCCGTTTCCCCAGGCAAAAGCTGCCGCCCCCTACTGCCAGTTCCACCCCATTTCTTTGCTCTTGCGCAAAGAAACGGGGTGGAGCCCCAAAGAAACGCGCTTATGGGTGCCGCCAC
>UQYT01000047.1 GCA_900545405.1 uncultured Eubacteriales bacterium
GAACACGGAAGTTAAGCTCACCTGTGCCGAAAATACTTGTCTGGAGACGGACCGGGAAGATAGGTCAGTGCCAACACGAAAGAGACACAGCATTTGCTGTGTCTCTTTTGCTATATCGCAGTTCGGAGGCGCGGAGGATGAAGTTCTACCTTATGTTCGTGGCGGCAATGCTCATTTTCGGCTCAAACGGCGTGTTTGCGTCGATGCTGGAGATGTCCGGGGCGCAGCTGGTGCTCCTCAGGACGCTGATAGGCGGGGCGGTGCTGCTCATAATAATCCTCATCTCGCGCAGCCGGACGCCCAAAGAGGTGCTTCTCCGCGAAAAATGGCGCCTGCTCTTCGCCGGGGTCTGCCTCGGGGCCAACTGGGCGCTGCTTTTTGAGGCCTACAACCTCATGAACGTCTCGCTCGCCACGCTTACATACTACACCGCGCCGGTGCTGGTGCTTGTCCTGGCGCCGCTGGTGCTAAAGGAGAGGCAGAACGGCCTCGCCTACCTCGGCATGGCCGTAGTCATCGTCGGCATGCTGCTGGTGGTCGGCACGGACTTCGGCGAGGGCGGAGTGAGCGCTACGGGCCTGATAGTCGGCCTGGGCTCGGCGGTGTTTTACGCCATGCTCATGCTCGTGAACAAGCAGATAACCGGCGTGTCCGGACTGAACCTTACCTTTATTGAGATAGTCATCGCCGCGGTCATACTGCTGCCATATGTGTTCGCCACCAGCGGTGGAGTGCCGCTGCCGACGGATGCTCGCGGCATCTTTGCGCTGCTCTTCCTCTGCACGGTGAACACGGGCTTTGCCTGCTGGCTGTATTTCTCCTCCATGAACCGGCTCCCGGCCAAGGCCGTGGCGCTGATGGGCTACTTTGACCCGGTCTCGGCGCTCATCTTCTCCGCCGTGTTCCTCGACGAGAGGCTCAGCGGCGTGCAGCTCGCCGGCGCCGTCCTGGTGCTCGCGGGGGCACTGGTGGGTCAGTTCAGGCCCCGCCGCTTTACAAAAACCGACAGTCAGGGTATAATGTAAAGACGTAAATCTGATCGGAGGGGACGGAGTGAAGCCCTGGAGGGAGCTTTTCTTTGAGGAGGTCGAACCGCCTCACCATTTCCACATAGGCATGAGGATCATCAAGACCGTCATCGCAGTCTTCGTCTGCGCCATCATCGGGTGGCTCAGGGGCGAGATGACCTTCTTTTCGATGATCGCCGCCGTGCTGTGCATGCAGAAGTCGGCGGAAAAGACGCTCTCCACCTCCTTCAACCGCGTCATGGGCACCGCCGTGGGCGGCGCTTACGGCGTCATCGTGCTCTTTCTCGAGACTCAGTTCAACCTCCAGCGCGTACCGCCGCTCTTTTACCTCGTCGTCTCGCTGATGCTCATCCCGGTCATACTGACGACCATCGGCATCAAAAAGCCCTCCGTCGCGGGCTTTGCCTGCGTCGTATTTCTGAGCACGACGGTCTATCACGTCGGCGACGCCGACCCCTACACCTACGCGCTCAACCGCATGCTCGACACGGTCATCGGCATAGTCGTGGCGCTCATCGTGAACCTCACGATGCCGGGGCCGAAGATGCTCATCCCGGTCTCCGCGGCCGAGGACATGGACGGCCCGGGAGCCGCGCAGCAGAGCGAGCCGCCCGAGGAGAAAAAATAAAAAAACAAGGCCCCGGTCTCATGGACCGGGGCCCTTTTGCGCTCATTTGCCGTGTTTTCCGGCCGGACGCACCGCCCGCTTGTGGCGGACTATGCTGCCAACGGTGATTATCAGCACCAGCAGCACGGCGGCCGCGCCGATTATTATGACGCGTGTCATGTCCGCCGGGCGCTCCACCGCCAGCAGCTCGAAGTCCGAGCTGTCCACGTCGAAGCAGAGGTAGTTGCCCAGCGTGTCGTAGTCCGTCTCCTGCCAGGCTCCGCCGCCCTCGCGGACGTAGAGCGCGATGGTGGAGGTGACGCGGTCCGTCTCCGGGGCGAGGTAGCGCACGCGGTAGCCGCTGCTCTCGTCCGCGCTGCCGGTGACGGAGACGCTCAGCTCCTCCAGGGACTTGGTGCCGCGCGAGAGGGCGGGGGCATCCTCGGGCGCCTCGCCGCTGGAGATCACGTCGGCCTCGACCGCCGCGCCGGGCCGGAAGCTGCCCTCGACCAGCACCAGGGACTGCACGCCGTCGCCGCGGACCGCGGTGCTCGCCACAGAGGAGTCCAGCGGGGTGTACACCGCCTCCAGCGTGCGGCTGAAGGTCACGTCGGTGAGGTCGAGCTCCGGCCACGCGCCGGTGTAGCCCTCCTTGGCGGGCACGGCGGGGACTTCGCTCTCGGGTATGCTGTCGCCGTATTCAAAATGTATCGTCTTTATCGTCACGCCGTCGGCCACGAACACCAGCTTGAGGTCCAGGAACTCCGAGGGCACGTCCTCCAGCGCCTTGAGCGAGGCGAAGGGCACGCGCTCGGCCCCGCCGGTGTAGCTGATGCCGTCTATGCCGTGGAGCGTCTCGCTGACGAAGAGGTTGCCGGTGGCCTCGCCGTCCTCCGAGAGGGCGCCCGCGACGCCGCCGAGGCACTCGTCCCCGCCGTCGATCTCGACAAGGCTGCGGCAGTCGTAGAGCTTCATGCCGAGGCCCGCGATGCCGCCGATCCAGTCGTCGCCGGTCAGGGGGCACATCGCCCAGCAGGCACGGATGGTGGAGTTGCTGCTGCCCGCGATGCCGCCGACGTAGTCGCCGCTCTCGCTGGAGACGGCGCCGTAGTTCTGGCAGCTCTGCGTGACGCCGAGCTCCATGAGGCCCACCACGCCGCCGGCGCAGTTTTCCTTGGCGCGGATGGTGCCGGTGTTCTCGCTGCCGCGCAGGATGCAGCGGCTGTTGAAGGCGCGGGAGATGGTGGTCGAGCCCGTGAGGTCGCTCTCGGGGTCGAAGTCGAACTCTATGGCCATAGCGCCCGCGATGCCGCCGACGTTCACGTCGCCGTAGACGGAGCCGGAGTTGCCGCAGCCGGCCACGTTGCCCTCGGTGGCGGAGCCCTCCTGCTCGGAGACGTCCGTGAACACGTCGCCGATGTTCGGGCTGGCCGCCGCCTTGATGGCGTCCACCAGCATGAGCATGACGACGGAGAACTGGTCGTTGACCTTCCGGAGGTCTTCCACCAGCACCGTGGCGGAGCTGCCGAGCTCGGTGTTGAGCGCGGTGAGCGCGTCGGAGATGTTCTTCATGTTGCCGCAGAGGGAGTCCACGCGCTGGCTGTACTCGCTGCCGAGGCCCTGGAACTGCACGTCGGGCAGGCCGTTCAGGTAGCTGAGCACGTCGCGCACGCCCGCGACGGCGTCGGTTATGCTGTTGGAGGCCGCCTGCAGGCTCTGCATGGCGTAGCCCAGGTGCTCGTTGAGGTTCACGGCGGCCTCGGCTATGTACGGGCCCATGGCGCCCGCTATGGTGTTGCCGGCACCGATGATGTCGGCCGCCGCTCCGCCTGCGGAGGTGAGGTCGCTGGAGAGCCGGCCCAGCGCGTCGAGCAGGGCCTGGGCCTCATCCGGGCTGGGGTTGGGGTTCCGGAGCAGCTCATTGAGCTTGGCCATGAGGGCGCCGGCGTCGGCCTGGGCGTTGTCCATGGCCGAGCTGAGGGCGCTGCCGGCGGAGCCTATCGTGTCCGCAGCGCCGGTGACGATGTCCCAGTCGCTCACGCGCTGGAAGCTGGCGCTGACGCAGGCGCGGCCGGAGGCCGGGAGCGTGAAGGCGTACTGAGTGCCGAGGTCGTTGATGCGCTCATAGGGAATGGCCGCGCCGCTCTCGTCCGTGACGGAGAGGGAGGCGAGCTCGTAACCCTCGTTGGCGCTGATGTCGAGGACGTATATGCCGCTGGAGCCCGGGGTGGCCGTGACCGTGCCGCCCGCGCTGGTGGCGATGCTGACGGGGCTTTGCGTATCCTCGAAATAGGTCGCCGTGGGCGCGAAGGCCACGCGCACTACGGTGTTCTTGGCCCGGGCGTTCACCGGGTCGTTCACGGGGTCGCCGGAGAGGACGGGCATGGTGAAGGTCACGGTCCCGGCGGCGGGGTCGTAGTCATAGGGCACGCTGGCGCCGTCGGCGTCGGCTATCTCTATCGAGCCGACCTCATAGCCCGCGTCGGGCGTGAGGGTCACGGTGACGAGGCTGCCCGCGGCGGGGTTCGTGGTGTCGGCGCGGGCATAGCCGCCGGTGCCGGTGGTGACGGTGAGCAGGCGGTGGCTCGTCTCGTCATAGCTGCTGCCCTGCATGTGGGTGATGACGGAGAGGTCGCGGTTCACCTCGGCCAGCCAGCCCATGGCGTCCGAGATGTGGTTGCCCGCGGTCTCCACGTCGCCGAGGATGTACGGCGCGCTGTCGGAGACGTAGTCTATGCGGCTGAGGATGTCGTTGAGCGAGGCGACGGTGTTGTCCACGAAGTCCACCGTCTCGCCGGCGATATAGGCGAGGTCGTCCGAGGCGCTGCCCATGTAGCCGGAGACGGAGTTGAGCCGGTTGGTGATGTTGGTGGAGGAGTCGCCCGCGTTCAGCAGCGCGACGTCGAGGAGGTCGTGCAGCTTGGAGAGCTCGGCAGAGAGGTTCTCGGCCGAGGCGGCGGAGAGGTCGAGCGAGAGGTAGGGCTCCATCTGGCCGACGATGCCGCCGACCTCCTTGCGGCCCAGGACGCTGCCGCTGTTGGTGCAGTTTTCAACAAAGCCGGACTGACGCCCGACGATGCCGCCGATGTTGTAGCCCATGTGCTCATAGCCCACGGCCCCGGTGTTCATGCAGGCGCTGAGGGTGCCGGAGGAGAAGCCCGCGATGCCGCCGGTGTCGGTGTAGTCGTTGATGAGCTCGGTGGTGGAGTCGAGGTTCGTGATGCTCAGGCCGGAGAGGTCGGTGTTTATCTCCTGGCTGGTCGTGTTGACGGCGGCGGAGTTCACGCAGCGGACTATGCTGCCCAGGTTCTGGCCCGCGATGCCGCCGGTGTAGTGCTGGCCGGTGACGGTGCCGGAGACGCGGCAGTTTTCGATGACGCCGGTCTTTTCGTTGGCGCCGACGAGGCCGCCGGTGGAGGTCAGGGCCTCTACCGTGCCGTTGAAGGAGCAGTCGCGGATGGTGCCGGCGTTGTTGCCCGCGAGGCCGCCCGCGTACTCGGCGGAGCCGCCGGGAGCCACGCTGCCCGCGAGGTTGAGCTCCTTGACCTCGGCGCCGGGCTGGATGTAGCGGAAAAAGCCCGTGTGCGAGCGGTTCGCCGTGAGGTTCAGGCCCGATATCGTGTGGCCGCCGCCCTCGAACACGCCGCCGAAGGTGGGGATGGAGGAAAACTCCGAGCCCGTGAGGTCGATGTCCGTCTGGAGTATGACGGTGACGTCCTTTGAATAGGTGTCCACGGCGCAGTTGTCCGCGAGCTTGAGGAGGTCCTCCAGCCCGTTTATGTAATAGGTGACGCCGGTCTGCGCCGCGTCCTCGGCGAGCGCGCCCGCCGCGCCGGACAGCAGTCCCAGCACGAGCAGCAGGCTCAGAAGCAGCGACAGCGCCTTTTTAGTCCTCATTGCTAGTGTCCTCCCCTCGGTCGTCCGCAGGTGTCGTGTCGTCACCCGGCGGGAGTTCGGCCCTTGTCTCGTCCACCTCTATGGCGCCGGACTCGACCATGGCGTGCAGGCTGCCCTGGAACACGCCCTGGATGTCGGCGTCCACAAAGCCGGAGATCTGACCCCGCACTCGTCCGTGCAGGCGTATCGTACTGCCCTCGACATGCGTTATCTCGGGGGCCTTTATGGCGAAGGCGGTCTTTTCTATCAGGATATCGCCCAGCAGCAGGATCTGCGGCAGGACGCCCATGACGAGGAAGATGGAGATTATCGTGCCGCGCCCAAGGCAGGTGCCTATGGACGAGATGGTGTTGTCCGAGGTCATGCGCCCGATGATGAGGCCCGCCGAGGCCAGCATGGCGCCGGAGGTGATTATCGTCGGGAAGGCCTGGTTGAGCGTCTCGATCATGGCCTCCTTGATGGGCATGGACTTCTTGAGGTCCAGATACCGGCTGGAGATGACGATGGCGTAGTCTATGTTCGCGCCCATCTGTATGGCGCTGACGATGAGGTAGGAGATGAAGAAGAGGTTCGAGCTCGTGAGATAGGGCACGGAGAAGTTTATCCAGATACTGCTCTGGATGACGATTATGAGCAGCAGCGGCAGGCCCACGGAGCGGAAGGTGAAGAGCAGCACCACCACGACGAAGAGCGCCGAAAGTATGCTGATGAGCAGGTTGTCCGTCGAGAAGGAGGAGCGCAGGTCGCGCGCGTTCACGCTCTCGCCGACGAGGACGCAGTCGCTGTAATACGCCCCGGCGATGCCGTGGAGCGTGTCGAGGAACTCATAGGTCTCCTCGGACTCCTCGGGGAGGTTCAGATAGATGACGAAGCGGGACCAGTTCTCGCCCTCGAGCTGGGCGAGGCCGAACTCCAGCTCGGCGCACATCTCGTCGAGCATGTCGCTCATGTCGCGCTCGAGCGTGATGTAGCCCGCGTTCTCCTGGTCGCGCAGGAAGAGCACGATGTCCACCAGCGGCACGGTGTAGTCGTCGATGGAGGAGACGATCTGGCCGTAGTCCTTCTCGTTCACGGCATAGGCGGCGTAGAGCAGCCGGGCGGCCTCTATGTCCTGGTCGGTGAGCTCGGCGAATTGCCTGGGCGTCAGCGCGCTGGTGACGGTGTAGCCGTCCATGGCCTCGATATTCGCAAGGCCCATGGCGCTCTCGACCTCGGGCTGGGCGGAGATGACGTTGAGGAGCTGGGCCTCCTTTTCGTAGCTGCCGGAGGGCACCAGCATGGCGACGAGGTTGTCCGTGCCGAAGGTGGAGGCCACCATCTTGTCGGCTATCTTGCTCTCATTCTGCTTGACCGTGTCCAGGGTGCTGTAGCCGTAGACGTAGGGGCAGCGGTTTGCAAACACGAAAGCCGCCGCAGCAATTATAAGGAACAGCGGCGGTATGACATAGCGGGTCTTGACCGTCAGCTTGCCCCAGAGCGAGATCTTGGGCACGAAGCTGCGGTGGTGGGTCTTGTCTATGAGCTTGGAGAAGAGCACCAGCAGGCCCGGCATGAGCAGGAACACGGAGAGCATGCTCATGATTATGGCCTTTATGAGCACGATGCCCATGTCGTAGCCGAGGCGGAAGTGCATCAGCGACAGCGCCGCAAGGCCGGAGATGGTGGTGAGGCTCGAGGCGCTGATCTCGGGTATGGCCTTGGAGAGGGCGGCGACGGCGGCGTCGCGCGCCTCGAGGTGCTCGCGCTCCTCCGTGTAGCGGTGGCAGAGGATGATGGCGTAGTCTATAGCCAGCGCCAGCTGCAAAACCACCGCAATAGAGTCCGTGACGTAGGAGATGGTGCCGAACCAGTAGTTCGTGCCCATGTTCAGCAGCGCCGCCGCGCCGAAGGTGATGAGCAGCACCGGTATCTCCATGTACGTCTTGGACGTGAAGAGCAAGACGGCGATGATTATGAAGACGGCGATGCCGAGGACGACCACCATCTCGGATTTTATAGTCTGCTCCATGGGGTTGCCCACTTCGGAGCTTATGTACGTGTCATAGTCGGCGAGCAGGGACTTTATCTCGTCCATGGCCTTCTCGCTGACCTCGGAGGTCGTGTCCCCGTCGAAGGTGACGGCGAAGAGGGCGGAGGCGTTTTTGTAGTGGGCCTCCGTGGCGTCGAACTCGACGGAGCGGACGCCGTCTATGGCGCCTATCTTCGGCGCCAGCTTTTCCGCGGCGTCATAGGTGATGCTCGAGACCATGACGTTGGCCGTGGCAAAGGTGGTGAACTCCGACTCCATGATGTCAAGACCCCGCCGGGTCTCGGTGTCCTTGGCGAGGTAGCTTGTTATGTCGTCGTTGACGTTCACCCAGTTGCGGGAAAAAGCGCAGAAAACGGCCATGACGATGAAGGCGAGGAAGAAAAACGTCTTCCTGTCCACGATCACCGCCGCGACCTTCTGCATAAACGAGCTGCCGCCCTTTTTATCCATCGCTCAAACCCCTTGCAAAGCGCGCAAAGCCGCGTCATCCAACATCTTGTATTCTAACATCCGGGACGCCCCGCGTCAACGCGCACATCTTGTAAAACCTATTTTAGCGCGCGCGGATTAGAGAAAAATTAAACTTTTAACTTTACCCCGATTTAACAAACCGGGGCTTTTTCATTTTACACGGCCTTTGTATTCTCCATCATGCAGGGCGGAAAGCCCGCGCGACAATACATATAAGGAGAATTTGACAAGATGAAAAAGACTCTGAGCATAGCTCTGGCTCTGGTCCTCTGCCTCGGCCTGCTGGCCGCCTGCGGCGAGGCCAAGACTGATCCTTCCGAGGCTCCCGCCTCCGATACCCCGGCTTCCGACACTCCGTCCAGCGAGCCCATCGAGCTCACCGGCATCGTGAACACCGACGGCTCCACCTCCATGAACGACGTCATGCTCGCCCTTATCGAGGGCTTCAAGAGCGTGCAGCCCGGCGTGACCGTCAACTACAACGGCTCCGGCTCCGGCTCCGGCATCAGCGGCGTGCTGGCCGGCAGCTGCGACCTCGGCCTCTCCAGCCGCGCCCTGACGGACGACGAGAAGGCTGAAGGCGCCGTTGAGAACGTCATCGCCAAGGACGGCGTCGCCGTCGTCGTCAACCCCGCCAACCCCGTGACCGAGCTCACCAGCGAGCAGATAGCCAAGATCTTCACCGGCGAGATCACCAACTGGAGCGAGGTCGGCGGTGAGGACGCCGAGATCGCCGTGTTCGGCCGCGACAGCGCCTCCGGCACTCGCAGCGCCTTCGAGGAGATCCTCGGCATCCAGGACAAGTGCGCCTACCTCAACGAGTACTCCTCCACCGGCGACGTCATCGGCAATGTCGCCTCCAACCCGAACGCCATCGGCTACGCCTCCCTCTCCGCTGTCGATGAGACCGTCTCCGCTGTGAGCGTTGACGGCGTGGCCCCCACCGAGGCGACCGTCGCGGACGGCAGCTTCCCGATCCAGCGCCCCTTCGTCATCGTCACCGTCGAGGGCACCGAGCTCTCCGAGGCCGCCCAGGCCTTCCTGGACTACGCGATGAGCGCTGATGTCGCCGACATCATCGCCGCCGCCGGAGCCGTCTCCGCCAACGGCTGAGCCAGCGCAGAATAAAGGCAAAGGCCCCCACACCCGGGGGCCTATTGCCCTGTCGTGAGGGGTGCATCTGACAGGCGCTCAGACCCGGCGCGTGAACTTCTGTCAGATCCACCCCTGAAAGAGAAAGAGGTAAACAGCTTTGAACCAAGTCATAACACCGAAGGGAGGAAGCGGCAAAGTGAAGCTCAGGACCAAGGAGCGCATGCCGAAGAATAACCCCGCCGCCGCGCAGGAGCAGGCCGCGGAGCGCATAGACTCGAAGCACCGGGCGAAGGACGCCCTGGAGAACGTCATGCGTGCGTTGTTTCTCATCTGCGGGCTCGTGGCCGTAGCCTTTGTGCTCGTCATCTCGATATATCTGATAGTCTCCGGCATCCCCGCCATTCGTGAGGTCGGCCTGTTCAACTTCCTGGGCGGCACGAACTGGGACCCCGCCAACAAGAGCGGCAGCCCCTCCTACGGCATCCTGCCCATGATCCTCACCAGCATCTACGGCACCGCCGGCGCCATAATAATCGGCGTGCCCATCGGCTTTCTGATGGCCGTGTTCCTCTCCAAGGTGGCGAACCGCAAGGTGGCGGCCGTCATCCGCGAGGTGGTCGACCTGCTGGCCGGCATCCCCAGCGTCGTCTACGGTCTGGTGGGCATGATGGTGCTCCTGCCCGCGATACGCAAGGTCTTCGACCTGCCCGCGGGCGACAGCCTGCTGGCCGCCGTCGTGGTCCTGGCCGTCATGATACTGCCCAGCATCATCTCCGTCTCCGAGACCGCGCTCGACGCCGTGCCCCGCGAGTATGAGGAGGCGTCCCTTGCCCTCGGCGCAACGGAGCTCGAGACCTATTTCCGCGTCTCCGCCCCCGCGGCGAAGAGCGGCATCGCCGCCGCCGTCGTCCTCGGCGTGGGCCGCGCGATAGGCGAGGCCATGGCCATACTAATGGTCGCCGGCAACGTCGCCAACATGCCGAGCCTGCTCTCCAGCGTCAAGTTCCTCACCACCGCCATCGCCGGCGAGATGGGCTACGCCGGGGACCTGCACCGCCAGGCCCTATTCTCCATCGGCCTCGTGCTCTTCCTCTTCATCATGCTCATAAACGCCGTGCTCAACATCTTCCTCAAGCGGAACAAGGAGGGCAACTGATGAACGAACGCGTCTCCATAACCCAGGGGCTCAGCCCCCGCCGCAGGGCCTACGACATCGTGATGCGCACGCTGCTGTACGCCTCCGCCGCCATAATCTGCGCCCTGCTCATCTTCCTCATAGGCTACATCCTCTACCGCGGCATCCCCAGCCTGAGCTGGGAGTTCCTCACCAGCGAGGAGAGCGTTATAAACGACGTGCAGGGCATACTCCCCGCGCTCATAAACACGCTCTACATAATCATCGCCACGCTGATATTCATCCTGCCCCTCGGTGTCGGCAGCGCCATCTACCTCACGGAGTACGCCACGAACAAAAAGCTGGTCTCCGCCATCGAGTTCGCCACCGAGACGCTCTCCGGCATGCCGAGCATCATCTTCGCGCTCGTCGGCGTCATCGTGTTCTGCGAGTCGCTGGGCCTGGGCGAGACGCTGATAGCCGGCGCGTTCTCGCTGGTCATGATGACCCTGCCCACCATCATCCGCACGACGCAGGAGTCGCTCAAGACCGTGCCGCAGAGCTACCGCGAGGGCTCCCTCGCCCTCGGCAGCGGCAAGTGGCACATGATACGCACCGTCGTCCTGCCCTCGAGCGTGGACGGCATCGTCACCGGCTGCATCCTCGCCATCGGCCGCATCGTCGGCGAGAGCGCCATCCTCATGTTCACCGCCGGCATGAGCATGTTCATGCAGAACTACGGCAGCAGCGTCACCGAGTTCTTCAAGAACCTCTTCGACAGCTCGGGCGCCACGCTCACGGTCGCGCTGTACGTCTACGCCAAGGAGCGCGCCGACTTCGACCAGGCCTTTGCCGTGGCCGTCGTGCTGCTGGTCATCGCGTTCATAATCAATATCTCCGCGAAGCTCGCGGGCAGAAAGCTCAAAAAACACTGAGAGCAGGGAGAACCGAAATGAGTGACAAAACGATAATCGAGAGCCGCGGGCTGAACCTCTATTACGGTGACAACCACGCGCTCAAGGACATTTCCATACAGATACCAGCCAACAAGATAACCGCGCTGATCGGCCCCTCCGGCTGCGGCAAGAGCACCTTCCTCAAGACGCTCAACCGCATGAACGACCTGGTGCCCGGCGTGCGCATCGCCGGCGAGGTGTTCTATAACGACGAGAACATCTACGGCAAGGACGTGGACGTCACGCGCCTGCGCAAGCAGATAGGCATGGTGTTCCAGAAGGCCAACCCCTTCCCGATGAGCATCTACGACAACATCGCCTACGGCCCGCGCACCCACGGCGTGCGCGGCAAGGCCAAGCTGGACGACATCGTGGAGCGCAGCCTGCGCGACGCGGCCATCTGGGACGAGGTCAAGGACCGCCTGAACAAAAGCGCGCTGGGCCTCTCCGGCGGCCAGCAGCAGCGCCTCTGCATCGCCCGCGCCCTCGCCGTGGAGCCGGACATACTGCTCATGGACGAGAGCACCAGCGCCCTCGACCCCATCTCCACCTCGAAGATCGAGGAGCTTGCGATGGAGCTGAAAAACCGCTATACTGTGGTCATGGTGACGCACAATATGCAGCAGGCGGTGCGTGTTTCGGACGAGACCGCGTTCTTCCTGCTCGGCGAGCTGGTCGAGTTCGGGGACACGGAGCGGATATTCTCGCACCCGCAGGACAAGCGGACCGAAGACTACATCACGGGGAGGTTTGGCTGATATGCGACAGAGATTCGACGGGCAGCTCGCGCTCTTGAACCGCGAGCTCATCAACATGGGCGCGCTCTGCGAGGAGGCCATCGCGGTGACGGCCCGCTCCGTTCTGGACGCGGACCGGAAACAGGCGGAGCGCATAAGCGCGCTCGAGGAGGAGATAGACCAGAAGGAGCGCGAGATAGAGCGCATCTGCCTGCGCCTTCTGCTCCAGCAGCAGCCCGTGGCGGGCGACCTGAGGCAGATCTCCGCTGCGCTGAAGATGATAACCGACATGGAGCGCATAGGCGACCAGGCGCTCGACATCGCCGAGACCGCGGGCTTCATGGGCCCCCTCGATGAGGAGGACGCGGGGCTCTTCAAGTCTCTTGCGCAGATAGTCGTCGCCATGGTCACGGACAGCGTGGACGCCTACGTCAGCCGCGACCCGGAGGCCGCCCGCGCCGTCGCCAAGCGTGACGACGAGGCCGACGACGTGTTCAAGGCCATAAAGAGCGCCATGATAGAGCGCCTCTCCCGCCGCCCCGGCGACGGCGAGTACGCCCTCGACCTGCTCATGATCGCTAAGTACCTCGAGCGCATCGGCGACCACGCGACGAACATCGCCGAGTGGGTGGAGTTTGCGGCCACGGGGCTCTACAAGGGCAGGGAGATGCTGTGATGATATACTGTGTAGAGGACGACGCAAATGTGCGGGACATCGAGGTCTACGCCCTGCGCTCCACCGGCTTTGAGGCCGAGGGCGTGGAGGGCGGCGCCGAGCTCTTCGCCGCGCTGAAAAAGACCCCGGCCGAGCTCATCATCCTCGACGTCATGCTCCCCGGAGAGGACGGGCTGGAGATACTCAAAAAGCTCCGCCTGAACGCCGCCACGCGCTCGGTGCCGGTCATCATGGCCACGGCGCGGGGCGAGGAGTACGACAAGATAAACGGCCTCGACTCCGGCGCGGACGACTACCTCGTCAAACCCTTCGGCATGATGGAGATGGTCAGCCGCGTGCGCGCCGTGCTGCGCCGGTCGAACCCGGAGCGCACCGAGCGCGCCATGGAGTTCCACGGCATAACCATAGACCCCGCCAGCCACCGCGTCACGGCCAACGGCAGGGAGGTCACGCTCACGCTCAAGGAGTACGAGCTGCTGCACGCCCTGATGTCCAGCCCCGGCGTCGTGTTCACGCGTGACCGGCTGCTCAGCGAGATCTGGGGCACGGACTACGACGGCGAGACCCGCACCGTGGACGTCCACATCCGCACCCTCCGTCAGAAGCTGGGCGACGCGGGCGCAGCCATCGGCACCGTGCGCGGCGTCGGTTACAGGATGGAGGCGTGAGGCATGACTAAATGCATTTTCCGCTCGGTCTTTCTCGCGGCTTTTGCGGTGTTCATAGCCTGCCTCGTGCTGGTCATGGGCGCGCTGTACAGCTATTTCTCCGCCCGGCAGGAGTCCCAGCTCGCAATTGAGGCAAAGCTGGCCGCCGCGGGCGTCGAGTCCGGCGGAGAGGCCTATCTTGAGAACTTCGGCCGCCAGGACGGCCTGCGCCTCACCTGGATAGACTCGGACGGCACCGTGCTCTACGACACGAACGCGGACGCCTCCTCCATGGAGAACCACGCCGACCGCGAGGAGGTCGCCCAGGCGCTCCAGACCGGCAGCGGCGAGGGCAAGCGAGTCTCCGCCACGCTCAGCGAAAAGACGGTGTACATCGCGCTCCGGCTCTCGGACGGCACGGTGCTGCGCGCCGCGGCCTCGCACTACACGGTGCCGACGCTGCTGCTCGGCATATTGCAGCCGCTGATAGTCATAGTCGTACTGGCCGTGATCCTTTCGGCACTGCTGGCCTCGCGCCTCTCCAAGCGCATAGTCGGCCCGCTCAACGCCATAGACCTGGACCACCCGCTGGAGAACGACACCTACGACGAGCTCTCCCCGCTGCTGACCCGCGTGGAGCGGCAGCAGCGCCAGATACGCAGCCAGCTCGACGAGCTGACCCGCCGCCGCCGCGAGCTCGAGGCGGTGACGAGCAGCATGAGCGAGGGCCTCATCCTCCTCGACGCCGAGGGCGGCATACTGAGCATCAACCCCGCGGCCAAGAAGGTGTTCGGCGCGGACGACGAGTGCGTCGGCAAGGACATCCTCACCGTGGACCGCAGCCCGGAGCTGCGCGCGGTCATGGAGAAGGCGAGCCGGGGCGAGCGCGGCGAGGCGACGATAGAGCGCATGGGCCTCGAGTATCAGCTGACGGCCAGCCCGGTCTCGGGCGGCGGCGCGGTGCTGCTGGTGTTCGACGTCACGGAGCGCCGCCGTGCCGAGCGCATAAGGCGCGAGTTCACGGCCAACGTTTCGCACGAGCTCAAGACCCCGCTGCATTCCATCATGGGCGCGGCGGAGCTGCTGGAGACCGGCCTGGTGAAGCCGGGCGACGAGGCGGAGTTTTACAGGCGCATCCGCACCGAGGCCTCGCGGCTGCTGGCGCTCATCGAGGACGTCATCGACCTCTCCCGCATGGACGAGGGCGAGAGCTTCCCGACGGAGCAGGTGGACCTGCACGAGGTGGCCGTGGAGATAGCGGCCCAGCTGGAGCCTGCGGCGGAAAAGCGCGGCATAAGCCTGAGCGTCGAGGGCGGCCCCGCTGTCATGACCGGCGTGCGCAGGCTGCTGTGGGAGATAGTGTGGAACCTCGCGGACAACGCGATAAAGTACGGCCGGGACGGCGGCGAGGCGACGATATACACGGAGCAGCTGCCCGACGGCGGCACGCGCCTGCGCGTGAAGGACAACGGCGTGGGCATCGCCCCGGAGCACCAGACCCGCGTGTTCGAGCGCTTCTACCGCGTGGACAAGAGCCACTCCCGCGCCACCGGCGGCACCGGCCTCGGCCTCTCGATAGTCAAGCACGCCGCCCAGTATCACCACGGCCGGATCGGCCTCGAATCCAGCGACAAGGGCACGGAGATAACCGTGACCTTCCCGAAGGAATAAAAAATGGGGAACCCCGGCGAGGGGTTCCCTCTTTTTGTTTATTCTTCTACGTGTGCGCCGTTCCCCCGGGCAATAGACAGCGCAGGCCCTGCCCGTTCCACCCCATTTCTTTGCTCTTGCGCAAAGAAACGGGGTGGAGCCCCAAAGAAACGCGCTTTTGGTGGTAGGCGGAAGCGATAAACGACAGTGACGCCCGCGAGGTCGACTGACTGCGCAAAGCGGCCATAATCAATCCCGTTCGCCCCCGGCGAAGGCAACCGTTAAGACAACCACCAGCCCCTCCCCAAGTCGGGCGAAGATGAGTAAAGACAACCGAGGCAGTAGCGCTCACGCGAATGGTGGAGCCGCCGGGG
>UQYT01000048.1 GCA_900545405.1 uncultured Eubacteriales bacterium
GCCCTGCGATTCGACCCCATTTCTTTGGTGCTTGCCCAAAGAAACGGGGTCGAGCCGCCAAAGAAAAGCGCTTTTTTACCCCGGCGGCTCCACCATCCGCGTGAGCGCTACCGGTCGGTAGACTATACGTTCCTCGCCCGACTTGGGGTGGGGGGTGGCGCGGGTCTTTATTCGTTCTCGTGGAGTTCGTCCAGGGCGGCCTTGACGGCGGCGATGACGAAGGCAGAAAAAGTGCAGCCCGTGCCGACTATTTCGGCTTCGACCTGCTCGATAACATCGTTGGGGAACCGGATGGTCTTGTTAGTGGTCCCCGGTACCCTGGGTATCTGAAATTTTCCCATGCCGCACCTCGCAATACGTTTACTAAGAGGATTGTATTGCAGCTTGCACGAGAAATATGCATTGCAATCGCAATGCATATTGGCTATAATACCGTGTATGGGGGTGACAACATGGACTACTCAGCGCTGTACCATATCATGTTCAATGCTGCGACAGACGCCGTAGAGGCCGTGTCGCAAGGCGAGGCAGAGCACGCGAGGGAGCTCTTGATTGCCGCGCAGCAGCGGTGCGAGGAGGAGTATGTTTCCGACTGCTCAGAGGCCGCCGCCTCAAATTCCCGCGCTCGCGCGGATTGACAACAGCTTTCCATACCAAAAAAAGACCGCCCCGTATGGGGCGGCCTTTTTGGTTTACGCTCAGATGGCCAGGGCGGCGTTGAGGGCGTCGCCGGTGGCTTCCATGGAGTTGCCGGGGGCCTGGCGGGCTTCGCCGATCACGATAACCTGCGGAGCGAGGTCCTTGAGCTTCTCCTCGAGGGTGTTGTTGGACTTGTAGCCCATGGCCAGCACGACGCTGTCGTAGCCGCGCATGGAGGCCTCTTCGCCTGTGACGGTGTCGACGTAGTCCACGCCGTCGGCGTAGAACTGCTTGACGCGGGCGTTGACGCGCTGGGTCACCTTGTGCTTCTCGAGGTTGGCCATGATGTACTTGCGGGCCTCGGGGACTATGTCCTCGCCGATGACCGGCTTCATCTCGACCATGTCGACTATGTGCTCGCGCTCGGTGAGGAACTCGACGCACTCGCAGCCGACCATGCCGCCGCCGACGACCAGGACGCGCTTGCCGGTGTCGACCTTGCCGGTCAGGACATCCTCGGCGGTGGAGCAGCCGCAGGTGTCGAGGCCCGGGATGGGCAGACGCAGCGGCACGCTGCCGGTGGCGATGATGATGGCGTCGGGCTTCAGGGACGCGACGAGCTCAGGAGTGGCCTCGGTGTTGGTGCGGATGTCCACGCCGGCCTCGCGGCAGTTGACGATGAAGCTGCGGATGGCACCGGAGATCTCGCCCTTTCCGGGAGGATAGGAGGCGACCAGGAAGTGTCCGCCGAGCTCGGTGGCCTTCTCAAGCAGGGTCACGCTGTGGCCGCGCTTGGCGCACATCTCAGCGGCGTACATGCCGCCGGGGCCGCCGCCGATGACGACGACGTTCTTCTTGACCTCAGCCGGCTTGAGCTCGCTCTCGCGGCCGACGCAGGGGTTCATGGCGCAGGTGATGGGACGGCCCTGCAGCATGTTCGGCACGCAGCCGAGCAGGCAGGCGATGCAGGGGGTGAGCTTCTCCAGCTGGCCGTTGCGGGCCTTGTTGGGCAGCTCGGGGTCGGCGATGCTCTGGCGGCCGAAGGCGATCAGGTCGGCACGGCCTTCCTTGACCAGCAGCTCAGCGTACTGGGGCTCGGTGAAGCGGCCGACAAGGATGACGGGGACGGAGACGGCGCGCTTGATCTCGGTGCCGAGCTCGGCGTTGAAGCCGCCGTGGGTGATGTTCGGGGCCCACATGAACTCGTCGTGGATGTGGATGGAGCGGGTGACGTGGATGGCGTCGACGCCGCAGACCTGCTCGAGGTAGGCCGCGATGGCAGCCGCGTCATGGACGTCCACGCCGCCGTCGCCCTCGTCGCGGCAGTTGATGCGGCAGAGGATGGGCATGTTGCCGCCGGTCTTCTTGCGGATGTTCTCGATTATGAGCCTAGGCAGGCGCATGCGGTTCTCAAAGCAGCCGCCGAACTCGTCGGTACGCTTGTTGGTGCGGGCGGAGATGAAGGTGCTGACGAGGTAGCCGTGGGCGCAGTGGACCTCGACCATGTCGATGCCGGCCAGCTGGGCGCGGCGGGCGGCGTCGCCGTAGCACTCGATGAGCTTGTAGACTTCCTCAGTGGGCATGGCCTCGGGAATCTCGCGGCCGGCGCTGGGGGCGATGGCGGAGGCGGCCTTCAGGGGGTAGCCGGTGAGCTTGCTGTTGCCCTCGGGGCCGGCGTGCTGGAGCTGGATGCTGACCTTGGCGCCGTAGGCGTGGCAGCGGTCGGCGACGGCCTTGAAACTGGGGATGACGGCGTCGTCAAAGAGGCAGGGCTTGCGGGGGCCGCCCTTGGCTTCCTTGTAGACGACGGTGCTCTCGAGGGTGATGAGGCCGAAGCCGCCCTTGGCGCGGGCCTCATAGTAGGCGGCGGAGCGGTCGCTCATGGAGCCGTCCGGGTTGGCGAAGTTGTTGCCCATGGGCGGGACGACGAAACGGTTGGGGACCGTGACGGTGCCGATCTGGATGGGCTTGAACATGTTGGGGAAGTAGTGGTTCATTGCTTCTCTCTCCTTTCTCTCTCTCAGGCGAAGAACTTATCCATGACCTCGTCGGCGGGCATCTCCTTGCCCGTGTAGAGGCGGAAACCCTCGACACCCTGGCGCAGCAGCATGCCGATGCCGCCGATGGCGGCCTTGACGCCGGCCTCCTTGGCCTCAAGGATCATGCGGGTCTCCTTGGGGTTGTAGACGGTGTCGGCGACGACCAGGTCGCTGCGGAAGAGGCTCTTGTCGATGAGCGTCTCCTTGTCCAGGGGAGCCATGCCGACCTTGGTGGCGTTGACGAGGATGTCGCAGTTCTTAACAGCCTCGGCGAGGGCCTCCTTGTCGAAGAGGTCGGTGACGGTGGCCTTGCAGCCGGGCACGCGCTCGGTGATCTTCTTCACGGTGAGCTCGGCGTTGGGGTAGAAGGTGTAGCCCTTGCGGTTGAAGATGTGGATCTCGCTCGCGCCGTCGACAGCGGACTGCATGGTGACGGCGGTGGCGGCGCCGCCGGCGCCCAGGACGACCATCTTGGCGCCCTTGACGTCGATGCCGTGGACGCGCAGGTTGGCGACGAAGCCGAGGCCGTCGGTGTTGTGGCCGGTCAGGGTGCCGTCGGCTTCCACGACGACGCAGTTGCTCGCGCCGATGAGCTCGCAGGCGGGGCTCAGGCGGTCGAGGTACTTGGTGACCTCGGTCTTGCAGGGCATGGTGACGTTGAAGCCGCCGCAGCCGAGCAGCTTGAGGGCGGCGACCGCCTCGCCGGTCTTCTCCAGGGGGACCTCGTAGGCGAGGTAGGCGGCGTTGATGCCCAGGCGGTCAAAGCTGTAGTTGTACATGGCGGGGGAGCCGCTGTGGCCCACGGGGCTGCCGATCAGGCAGTACATCTTGGTGTGTCCATCTATGTTCATCGTAATAACCTCCTGTTTTTTTATCGGGTCTCGCGATTATTCAGCAGCGATCTCGGGCCAGACGGCCTTCAGCACGGCCTGGGTGGTCTCGAAGTTGATCTTGGCGGCCTCGGCGACGCCCTTGGAGAGGACCTCGTCGTTGATGACCTCGACGCCGACGACCTTCGGGGAGATGCCCTTGGCCTTGATCATCTTGAGGAAGTCGGCGGTGATGCCGATGCCCTGGCCGGAGGGGCAGCGGTCGTGCATGCTCTCGTCGCGGAGGATGGCCTTGGCATAGGCGCGGGGCAGCACGTCGTTGAGCTGGATGGAGACTATCTTCTCAGCCGGGATGTCGGCGAGCAGCTCGAGGTCGAACGGCTGGTTGGCGCGGGCCCAGTGCCAGGAGTCGAGGATGAGCTTGGCGTTCTCGCAGCCGCTGCCCTTGACGACGGCCCAGCCCTTCTTGACATCGGGGATGCCGCTGTACGGCATGGGCTCGACGCCGATGGTGTACTTGCCGGCGCGCTGGCAGAGCTCGCGGAGCTTCTGGGCGGTGTGCTCGACGGAGTAGGTCTCCATGAGGCCGCAGTTTATGTGGTTGACGCCGAAGAGGTCGCACATGTGGAAGCAGATCTGCTCCTTGTACATCTGCTCGTAGCTGCGGTGGTCCTCAGCCCAGAGGGTGATGTACTCGACCTCGGTGACGGCGATGTCGTACTTCTTGAGGATGGCGAGGATGTCCTCGTCGTGCAGGCCCTCGGCGAGGGCGTCGACATAGGTCTCGGCGCGCAGGCCGATGCCCTCGAAGCCGGCGGCCTTGGCGGCGGCGACGCGCTCTTCAAACTTGCACTGGTCGCCCAGCGTCCAGGAGCTGATGGTCAGCGGATGATTTTTGGACATTTTTGTTTCCTCCCTAAATTGTTTTCAGGCATTGGCTTCGGCCTCGGGCCTCTGGAAGTCCTTGTCGAAGCGCGCGTTCAGGATGACTGCGAGGATGATGCCGATGACGGTGATGACGATGTTGAAGATCATGATGAGCACCGGGCCGTTCTCGCCGCCTATGCTGGTGAGCAGGCCGGCGATGGAGAGCACGGCGTAGTTCGCGATGGAGCTGGAGATCATGACGATGCTGGTCATGACGGCGCGGTTTTTCGGGAACATGGTGACGGCCACGCTGGTGACGAGCTGGAGCACGCCGCCGGCGGCGAAGAAGCCCATCAGGAAGCCGGCAGGGTAGCAGATCCAGGGCTGAGCGATGAGCAGCACGGCGACGAGGGTGACGACGGCCGCGCTCGGGTAGATGACGAGGATCTTGCTGGGCTTGAGGCCCTTGGCCAGCAGCGCCGCGTTCACGAAGAGCGCGAGAACGATGCCGACGGAGTAGAAGCTCTGCACGAGGCTCGGGTCGGAGATGCCGTAGGAGATGGCGAGTTCCTGATAGCAGTTGAGCCAGATCATGAAGGTGGCGGAGGTGGTGAAGCCGAGGATGATGAGGATGATGGCGCTGGGGGTGAACTTCATGCGCTCCTTCTTCTCGCCCTTGACTTTTACCACGCGCTCATACGGCGGAAAGGGCAGGAAGATGAGGGCGATGCCGGTGACGGCGATCAGCGCGGCGCAGAAGAGGAATATCGTGGAGAACGGCAGCGCCTCGCTGGCGACGAAGCCGATGGCGAAGGGGAGCAGGAACTGGGCAATGGAGATGGAGAGCTTGGTGAAGATGTTGGCGATGGTGCCCTTTTCCTTGAATATCTCCATGCAGCTCGGGGTGATGCTGACGTCGAGGAAGCCGTTGGCGGCGCCGGAGACTATGCCGAGTATGTAGGCGAGGACGTAGCTGTGGGTGTAGCAGACGGCCGCGAAGAAGATGAAGTAGAGCGCGCAGCCCACGAGGGCGGGGACGCGGCGTCCGAAGCGGTCGGAGATGGGTCCGGCGAAGGGGTAGCTGATCAGGCGGCCGAGGCCGAGAGCGGCGATGACGGCGAGGACGCCGGAGACGTCATAGGTGCCGTCGGTGAGCAGCTGGGCGTTCCAGAGGCCCGCGAGCTCCTGCTTGTACTGGCCCATGATGGAGCCGGCCACGCCGAGGACAAAGTAGGTCATGTACAGCGCGAAGGCTGTGGGATAATACTTCTTCATGTTTTCCGTCTCCTCCGTTACTTATCTGTAAATGGCGTCGCAGACTTCGTCAATCGGCATCTCGAGGCCGGTGTAGAGCTTGAAGCTTGCCGCGCCTTGGCCCACGAGCATGCCCAGACCGTCGAAGGTGGTGCAGCCGGCGGCCTTGGCCTCGCGGAGCAGCTTGGTCTCCTCGGGGTTGTAGACGACGTCGGTGACGATGAGGCCGGGACGGAACATGCTGGTGTCGGTGATGAGGCTGGCGTCGTCCATCGGAGCCATACCGACGCGGGTCGCGTTGGTGAGGATGTCGCTGGTGTCTATGTTCTTGCGCAGGGCCTCGGCGTCGTCCAGGTCGCTGAGGGTTATCTTGCAGGCGGGAGCGGCGTCGCCGATGGTCTTGAGGTTGGCCAGGGCCCTCTCCCAGAAGCCGTCGCGCTTGTTGAACACGCGGATCTCCTTGGCACCCTCGAGCGCGGCCTCGATGGCGATGGCGCTCGCAGCGCCGCCCGCGCCCAGGAGGGTGATGACCTTGCCGGCGACCTCGACGCCGCCGCGGCGGAGCTCACCGGTGTAGCCCATGCCGTCGGTGACGTAGCCGTAGAGCTTGCCGTCCTTATTTACAATGGTGTTGACGCTGCCGATGGCCCTGGAAGCGGGGCTGACCTCGTCGAGGTAGGGGATGACCGCGTTCTTGAGCGGCATCGTCACGTTGCAGCCCATGACGTGGAAGGTGCGCAGCGCCGCGACGGCGTCCGCCACGTGGTCCATGTCCACGTCAAAGGCGAGGTAAGCGCAGTTGAGACCGTATTTGTCAAAGCAGTAGTTGTACATTGCGGGGGATTTGGAGTGCTCCACAGGGGTACCGATAAGTCCGAGCAGCTTGGTCTTGCCGTCAATGTTCATGAGTCTGCATCCTTTCTTTATTTGCCGCCTCGCGGCCTTGTTTCTGTCGTGAGCATAACACCATGACGTAAAATTAACAAATAAATTAAACTTAAGAAAGCATAGATTTTCTCTATCAAATATGGTAGAATAGTCCCGAAGAAAGGGGGCGCCGGAGGCGTGAATCTGTATCATCTGCGGTATTTTGTACAACTGGCGCATACGCGGCACTACACGCGCGCGGCGGAGCAGCTGTGTATAACGCAGCCGAGCCTGAGCCATGCGATCTCCCAGCTGGAGAATGAGCTGGGGCTGCCGCTTTTTGAAAAGACGGGTCGAAACACGGAGCTGACGCGCTTCGGCGAGCAGTTCCTCGAGTGCGCGGAGCGGACGCTCTCAACGCTGGACGAGGGCGTGGAGGAGCTCAAGCGCGTCTCACGCGGCGAGGGGCTGATCCGCCTCGGGCTGCTGCGCACCCTGGGCGTGGACTATGTCCCGGACGTGGTGTCGCGCTTCCTGGCGGCGAACTCCGGTAAGAAAATACGCTTCACTTTTAAGACGGGAATGACAAATCAGCTGCTCGACGGGCTGTCTGAGCGCAAATATGACATGGTTTTTGCCTCAAAACCGCCTGCTGAGCTGGGTTTCACCTCCGTTGCGGTGGAGCGGCAGGACCTGGTGCTGATAGTCCCGAGCGACCACCCGCTGGCGAACCGGCACTCCGTGGACCTGGGCGAGACGCTGCCCTACCCGCAGGTGTACTTCTCAGAGGGCTCCGGCCTGCGCGGCGTGGTGGACGAGCTCTTCTCCCGCGCCGGCGGGCAGCCGAAGATCGCCTACGAAATAGACGAGGACCAGGTCATCGCGGGCTTCGTGGCCCGCGGCTTCGGCATCGCGGTGGTGCCGTACATGGACATGCTCCTGCGGCTGAATGTAAAGATAATCCAAATCGCCAGCCCCGTGTGGGAGCGGAACTTCTACATGGTCACCGACGACCGCACATATATGCCCCCCGCAGTGAGCAGTTTCCGTCAGTTTGTCCTGAACGGAATAAACTGGTGAATACCTACAAATGCCAGGCCAAATTTTTGACAATATAAACGCCGACTATTAAAACAATAGACTTTTTGCATGGAAAGACACACATGATAAACGAGCCGAAACAAAAACGCCGGCACGGAGCATGACTCCGTACCGGCAAAGGCGGGCCGCTGGCGTGCGAATGAGTTGAAAATAAGCGAAAGGAGCGCGGGTGAGAACCCGCGCTCCCTGTTTTTTAGGTTTTCAGTCAAACCACCCGGTCACGCCGCAGTCACAGGAGGGGACGGCGGCGCCGGGTTCAGCCCTGCGCGGACTGGTCCGGCCAGAGCTCGCTGTAGCCGTCCTCGCCGAAGTCGTAGCTGACCCCGCCGATCTCGGCGCTGCCGGTGACGAAGGAGCCGTCCGCGCGGCGGTAGCGCCAGCCGGTGTCGTCGGCGATCCAGCCCTCGGCGGAGACGCCGTTATACATATATATATTGAGGCTGAGCGCGTCGCGCGTTTCGTTGTCCTGGAAGTGCCACCACTCGCTGGTGAGCCCGCCGAAGCCCGCGTCCTTCATGATGGATTCGAGGACGAGCGCCTCGGAGTTGTCGTGCCAGATGGTGGAGTAGACGCTCAGGTCGTGCATGTCGGTCTGCATCTCCAGCTCCTTGCCCTCGAGCGTCTCGATGGTGAGGTCCAGGGCGATGCCCATGTTGTGCGCCGAGCCGTGCTGGGCCAGGAAGTTCGGCAGGCCGTAGCTGCCCTCTTCCCAGAGCCGGATATAGGTCAGCACCTCGCCCTCCGCCAACTCAGGCAGGTCCTCGGGCACCTCGCCGTAGATGTCCAGCTCCGGCACGGGCTCGTTCGCCAGCACCTCGGCCTTGTCGTAGATGTCGCGGGTGGCCCGGTTGGGGCGGTAGGAGTCGTAGATCTTCAGCCTGTAGCCCTGCTCTATGGCCGAGTTGGCCGCAGTGTAGAGCTTTTCGCAGCAGGGGTAGAGGTAGGGCGCAAGGTATACGCCCTCGGCCAGCCGCACGTGCTCATAGCCGACTATGACCGTGCCCGTGACCTCGGGTATCTCATAGCCGTGCACGGCGTAGAGCGAAGCGTAGCTGTTCGTGATGTTATAGCTTATGAGGTCGCCCAGGTACTCGGGGAGGTTTATGAGACAGTAGCGGCTGTCGATATAGCCGTACCGGCCGTCGTACCTCACGCGGAAGAGGCCGTCCTCCTCGGCCAGCACGCAGAGCGTGGAGCCGGCCGGGATGGTCCCCAGGGCCTCGGAGGCTGAGTCCGCCTCCTTGTAAAGCGTCAGCTCGGTCAGCGGCCAGATGGTGCAGTAGAGGCTTGAGAGCTCGGTCCTGAAGTTCACCTCGGCGGGTTCCGCGGCGTATTCGGCGCCCTCGGGTATGGCGCCGCCGACGGTGACTACGCGGAAGGTCTGCTCCCGGCAGGAGGGCAGCATTCCGGTGAGATATACCCGCTCACCGTCCCGCTCCACGCTGGAGAGAGTTTCCCAGGTGTCCCCGACAAGCTGCTGGACCTCGTAGCCGCCGCCCTTTGTCTCGTTCCAGCTCAAAGAGTAGCTGTTGCCGCCCAGGTCCTCGCACTTGAGCTCCAGCACGCCGGGCAGGAGCGATTCGCGGTCCACGGTGACGCTCTCGCCCGCCTCGCCGATGAGCATGCAGCCCTCGAAGTGCTCGACGGCGCGCACGGTGAAGGTGTACTCCTCGCCGTACTCCGGCATGGGCAGGCTCCCGCCCTCGCCGAAGCTGATGCTCTGTGTGCCCGTGCCGATGCTGAGCCTCTGCTCGCCGTCCCCGGTGACCTGTACCAGCTCATACTGCCGCCCGCTCCCGGGCTCGGCGCTGACGGAGAGCGTCTGGGCCGTGTCGTCTATGACGTATTCCACGTCCTTGAGCTCGAGCGGACTGAGCACCACATGCCCGGCCGCCGGGTTCCTGCCCGGGCGCAGAAATTCCCCGCCCACGAAGGAGCGCCAGCGCCCCAGGGGGGTCACCGTGATGCTGAGCTCCTGCCCCTCGGGCAGGCCGGTCAGCTCCGCAGAGCTGCCGCTCACGTCAAACTCGGAGAGCAGCTCGCCCTCCTCCCCGGCTTCGGCTATGCCTATCCTGTACTCCGTGACGCCCTCGGCCTCCGACCAGCTCAGGGTGTATTCCCCGGCCCCGTCCGAGAGGACGGAGAGCTCCACGAGCTCGGGCATCTCCGTCGCGGCGCCGAGCCAGGGTATCAGAAAGCTCAGCCCCGCCGCGACCACGATCAGCGCCGCAAACACGGCGAAGATCACGAGCGCCCTTTTTGCCTTGTCCATATAAAGTCCTCGCTTTCAGGCGAGAGGTCACTCCACATAGCTGACGGTCTCGCCGGTGTCGTCCCTGTAGGTGTAGACGGTAAAGCCGTCGTAATAGAGGTTGCCGTCCTCACCTTCGCCGAGGCAGCTGGGGGCGTAGTCGCTGCTCACCGGCTCGCCGA
Source organism: uncultured Eubacteriales bacterium (assembly GCA_900545405.1). Lineage (GTDB taxonomy): Bacteria > Bacillota > Clostridia > Oscillospirales > Oscillospiraceae > Scatomorpha. The sequence continues at coordinate 10,031 of UQYT01000048.1, forward strand.
TGGCGGCGATGAGGTCCTCAACAGGCTTGCCCTCGTACTCTTTCGCCGTATCCAGAAGGCCGGCCTCCCCGTCCGGGGTCTCCTCGGGCGCAGACTCGCCGGGAGCGGCCGACTCCACGGGCGCGGGCTCGGCCGACACGTCGGCAGACGGAGCCGCGGAGTCCTCAACGGCGGCTTCACCGCAGGCGGCAAGCCCCAGCGTCAGGGCGGCGCAGAGCAGCAGGATTATCGCTTTTTTCATGTTTGTCCCTCTCCTTTTATCTATATACTGAGGTCGGCGCGGGTCAAAATGCCGTCGGAGTACCAGTAGACACCGTACTCCCCGCCGCCGGACCCCGGGAGCGTCGCAGAAAAGTCCTCGGAGGCTATGAGAGCCTCGTAATATGTGCCATTATACGCAATATACACAGGCGAATCGGCGTCTATCCCGTCGCCGACCGTGCCGTAAAGGTGGTGATATCCCTCCGGGCCGTCGTCCAGGGCGAGGCTGGCGCTGCCCGGCTGTGCCCCGGCGGCGTCCAGACTGCGCTCAGGCGCGGGGAACACTGCGCGCTGCTCGCAGAGCCAGAAGAGGTTCCTCTCCACCAGCTCCACCACCACGGCGTCGCTGCCCAGCTCGGCCGCAGTCGTGAGGTCATAGACCGACTGGCGGGAAAATCTCGCCTCAGCCCAGCTTGCGGCCATGAAGGGATACAGCAGCTCGCCGAAGGAGTCCCGGAACATCAGCAGGCTGCCGCTGCCGGAGCCCGTCGTGTCTATGGTGATGCTGTCGGGGCGTATGCCCTCGCCCTGGCTGAAGCCGAGCGCCGTGGGCACGTCGTCCGTCTCGCGGTCCGTCCCGGCGGGGTAGAGCATCTCGTAGAGGTCGCCGGTGTGCTGCCGGGTCTCGTACTCATACCCGCCGCCGTAGGCGCTCGCGGCGCCAAGGACGGAGTTTATCGCGTCGGCCGCGAGGGCGGCTCCGCGGGAGGTCCAGTGCGAGTCGTGCTCGAAATACAGCGTCTCGCTGCGGGAGCGGAAGAGCTCGAACAGGTCGAGGTATTCAACGCCCTCGGCCTCCAGCGCCTCGGCCAGGCGCTCGGCGTCCGTGGCCGCGCCGGAGCGGGCGAGTTCCGGCATGTGCTCCGGGTAGAGCGAGCTCTTGTTCGGGGCGATGGTGAAGACAAAGCGGGCGCCGAGTCCCTCGACATACTCGGACATGAGCGCAAGGTTGCGCGCCGCGGCGAAGAGCTCGCGCTCGGAGAGCGGCTCCGTGCCGGTGAAGTCTGCCAGCTCGTCGGCGTAATAGAGCCAGCCGTCCGAGCCGAGCACAACTCCGCTCTCGGCACTCTGGCCGAACAGCGCCTTGACGCGGGCCCAGAGGGTTATCAGCTCCTGACGGAGATAAAAGCTCTCGTCCAGATACTCCGCCGTGTCGGAGAGGAGCTCCGCGTTGAACTCCCCGTCGCGGCTGAAGAGCTCCGGCTCCGCCGGGGCGATCTCGTTTGCGCGTGCCGCGCTCGGGCCCAGGAGCGCCAGACCCGCGGACGGCACCAGGCAGAGCAGGAGTATGACGGCTGTGAATATGACAGTTATGCGCTTCATTGACATTACGCTCCGTTGCTGCGGACCCGGCAGGAGGCCGCGTCAGAATTGAAAGTAGATAAAAGGTGCAAAGCCGCCGCTCGCCATGGCCGCGCAGTTAAAGACCAGCAGGACTGCGCAGGCCGCGTAAGAGAGCGCCTCCGCCGCCGCGATGGCCCTGCCCTTCAGGAGCGCGCGGGCCCGCTCCAGGACCGGGGCGGAACAGACCGCGCCGAGGACGAGCATGCACACCGTCCACCCGCCGAGGGCGGTTTGCAGCAGGACGGTGCCCTCCAGCGTGAAGTCCCAGCCGGTGAACATGGCCGCTATGAGCGTGAACCCGGCCGTGACGCTCTCCGCCCTGAACATGGCAAAGCCCAGACCTACGGCGAGCAGCGTGTAGACGCGCGAGAGCAGCCTGCCGGCGGCGCTGCGCCGCCACCGCTGCACGTCGAGCACCCGGAGGCTCTCGAGCGCGGAGAGCAGCCCGTGCCACGCGCCCCAGACGACGAAGGTGAGGTTTGCGCCGTGCCACAGGCCGCAGAGGACAAAGACCACGGCCTTGTTCAGCGCCGTGCGCCATTTTCCGCGCCGGCTGCCGCCGAGCGGGATGTAGAGATAGTCGCGGAACCAGAGCGAGAGCGAGATATGCCAGCGCCGCCAGAAATCGGTGATGCTGACGGCGGCGTAGGGGTGGTCGAAGTTTTCCGGGCAGGCGAAACCCAGTGCCCGGCCCAGACCGAGCGCCATGTCGCTGTAACCGGAGAAGTCGAAGTAGAGCTGAAGGGTGTAGGTGGCGGCTCCGAGCCAGGCTATCCGGGCGTCCAGCGCCGGACCGGCCGAAAAGGCGGCGTCCGCCGCGGCTGCGGCTGCGCCGGAGATGAGGAGCTTTTTCGACATGCCTATGATGAAGCGCCGGAGGCCCCGGGCCGTGTCATCCCAGGTCCGGCGGCGCCCGCCTAGCTGGGCCTCAAAGTCCGAAAAGCGCGAGAGCGGGCCGCTCATTACCTCGGGCAGGAAGGAGATGTAAAAAAGTGCCTTGCCGAAATTCCCCGTCGCAGCTTCGGGCTTTCTCGAGGCATCCACGACGTAGCTGATGCCCTTGAAGGTGAAGAAGCTCACGCCCGCCGGGGCGGCGATGTTCGGCAGGCTCAGCTCCGCGCCCAGAAGCGCCAGCCCCTCGCCGAAGAAGCCCAGATACTTGCACACGGCCAGCAGCCCCAGGTTCAGCACAGCGGCGAGCACGACCGCAAGCCTGCCCCGCCGCCGGGCCAGCAGACCCAGCAGCCAGTTGACAAGCGCCGAGATGACGAGCAGGGCCATGGCCCAGAGCTCTCCGAAGGCGTAAAACACCAGCCCCGCGGCGCAGAGAAAGACGTTTTTTGCCCTCACCGGGCGGATGACCGCCTCCAGAATGAGCAGCAGCGGCAGAAAAAAGAACAGAAAGGTCGGACTGTCAAAGCTCATCGAAACTGCTCCCCGTAGACATAGCTCCACTGAGCGGCCTTGATGGGACTCATGGCATACATGTCGGTGGTGTAGTTGTGGCGGTTGTAGCGATAGGCCATCTCGAGCTCGACGTCATAGGTGATGCGCGCGCCGTCCTCGTCGTACATGATGACCCAGCCGTGGGGGTCGCGGTCATAGCCGACGGTCCCGGCGACAGCCGTGGCGTCATAGCCCAGGCCGCGGGCCAGGGCCCAGAAGGCGGCGGCGTAGCAGTAGCAGTTGCCGCGGCCGGTGGTGAGCATGGTAATGGCCTCGTCCGTCTGCCAGCCGTCGGCGCCGACGGCGTAGTAGTTGCGGCGCAGGTACTGGAAGTTGTCGCGGACGTAGAGATACGCCGCGCGGAGCATCTCGTCGCGCGTGCCGCCCTCGGCACATATCGGCTCAAGCGCCTCGGCCACGAGCTCGTCGAGCTCCTCGTTCCCGCTGGTGAAGCGCCCGTCGGAGCCGAAGTCAAAGCCGTCTACGCTCTCGTCCGTCACAAAGAGTCCGTCGCGGACGAGGTAGAGCCAGCCGTCTATGTTGACAAAGCCGTCGGCATACTCCACGGCGCTCTCCGGCTCCAGACAGAACGCCAGCGCCTGCGCGCCGTCGGAAGCGGGGTCCAGGTCGGGCGCGGCAGCGACGGCCGGGCCGAACTCTTCAACGCCCGCGAGCTTGCATACCAGCTCCGCAGCAGCGGCGCGCGTGAGCGGCTCGTCTCCCGTCATCTCCGCGAACAGGCCGGGCGCAAAGGCGCCCTCAAGGGCCTGGGCAAAGTCGGAGGCGGTGACGCTCTCGAGCTCCCCGAGCAGTCCGGCGTCGAAGTCCGATGCAAAGATGGCCTCGGCTCCCGCCGCGGCCTCCTCGCCGGTGATGAGGGCTCCGGGCAGGGCGAAGCCGTTTTCATCGCACTCGAGCCAGGGCTCCATGTCCCCGCCCGCAAGCGCCGGGGCGATCAGCGCGGTGTAGGCCGCGTCGGAGAACAGGGGCGTCTCCGGGTCGGCCTCATTCCCCTCCGAGTCCAGCCAGCAGATAAAGCGCTTCCCATCGCCCGCCGCCTCCAGGGCCGAGACCTCCGCGGCCTCCCCGGGCAGGAGCTTGAATTCGGTGACAGTGCCGTCAACTGTCAGTGAGAGAGTGCTGCGCGTGAATACGCCCATCGACGCCGCCACACACAGCGCCGACACGGCCGCGGCCCCAATGATGACGGCGGCGGCCTCAAACAGTTTCTTCATACCCACCTTTTCCCCCGTGTGTAAATCTTAACTGCTCTATAATAATATGCCGACGTGGATATTTCAAGCAATATCGACATTTTTTACCTTAAAGGCGATCCAGTAAGATAAATGCACAGAGACTCAACTGAGTCGCCTGTGCATTTTTCTTTTTATATCGACCCCATA
>UQYT01000049.1 GCA_900545405.1 uncultured Eubacteriales bacterium
AGCGCGGGCAAGGGCTCCGCCCCTGCACCCCGCCGCCTTTGAAAAGGCGGGCGAAACTTTCAGACGCGCTTCGCGCATAGATATTGACGCGGGGGCCAAAATGTGGTGTAATACTGGAAAAGGAGAAACAGCGCAGCATGGACGACCAAGGCACAGCCGGAGCCGAAGCCGGTAGATCACACCAATACATACAAAAAGCGTTCACGCCTTCCGCCGCACGGCGGTGGGCGCGGGCGCGTTTTCTTTGGGAGGTTTGACTTTGACTACGCTCGCATGGCAAATTATCCTGCAAGCAGCCCTCATCGCCCTCAACGCCGTATTCGCCTGCGCCGAGATCGCCGTCATCTCGGCCAAGGACGCGCGCATCGCCGCCCTCGCCCAGGAGGGCAACCGCCGCGCCGTCCGCCTCGCCAGGCTCACCAACCAGCCCGCGCGCTTCCTCGCCACCATCCAGGTCGCCATAACCCTCTCCGGCTTCCTCGGCAGCGCCTTCGCCGCCGATAACTTCTCCGAGCCCCTCGTCGACTGGGTCGTCGGCCTCGGCCTCAAGGCCAGCCCCGCCGTGCTCGACACCGTCGCCGTCGTCCTCATCACGCTGATACTCTCTTACCTCACGCTCATCTTCGGCGAGCTCGTGCCCAAGCGCCTCGCCATGAAAAACGCCGAGAGCCTCGCCCTCGCGCTCTCCGGGCTCGTCTCCTTCATCTCCGTCGCCTTCAAGCCCATCGTCTCGCTGCTGACAGTCTCCACCAACGGCATGCTCCGCCTCCTCCGCGTCGACCCCGACGAGGACGAGGACGTCTACTCTGAGGAGGAGATACGCATGATGGCCACCGCCGGCAGCCAGAAGGGCACAATCGGCGCCGAGGAAAACGAGTTCATCCAGAACCTCTTCGAGTTCGACGACCTGCGCGCCGAGGACTTCGCCACCCACCGCACGCAGATGAGCGTCCTCTGGGCCGAGGGCAGTACCGCCGACTGGGAGCGCGAGATCTTCTCCTCGCGCCACTCGCTCTACCCCGTGTGCAGGGATAGCACCGACAAGGTCGTGGGCATACTGGACATCAAGGACTACTTCGCCCTGCCCGAGCGCGGAGTCGAGGCGGCGCTCAAGTCCGCGGTAAAGGAGCCGTATTTCGTGCCCGACAGCATCAAGGCCGACGTCCTCTTCCGCCGTATGCGCGAGGAGCACCTGCGCCTCGTCGTCGTGCTCGACGAGTACGGCGGCGTCACCGGCATCGTCACGCTCAGCGACCTGCTCGAGCTGCTCGTCGGCGACCTCGACGGCGGGGATAAAGACGCGGAAACTGAGGGAAATTAACAGATTATTGATAAATCCCCCGGGCTCCGGTGCTATTATATTCTGAAGCAAGTTATTGAAAAGGTGAAGCACAATGCGGGAAAGACTCATAAGATTCATGACCGGGCGCAACGGCGCCGACAATCTCTCAAGGGCGGTGTCCGTCGCTGTCATCGTGCTGCTCGTGGTGAGCCTGTTCTTCCACGGCGACGCGGCGCGCGCTCTCTGGATACTCGCCGTCCTGGGCATGGTCTACGTCTATTTCCGCATGTTCTCCCGCAACGTCTATAAGCGCCGCGACGAGAACGCGAAGTACCTGCGCGCCACCGCCGGGGTCAGGACGTATTTCCGCGGCCTGCGCGAGCGCTGGTCCCAGCGCCGGGATTACAAGTTTTTCCGCTGCCCCTCCTGCCGCACGCTGCTGCGCGTGCCCAAGGGGAAGGGCAAGATCAAGGTCGTCTGCCGCAAGTGCGGCAACTCCTTCATCAAAAAGACCTGAGATAACATGTTCGGATATATCATCGCCAATAAAGACATCATGACCGAGGAGCAGGAGGCCCGATACCGCGAGTGCTACTGCGGCCTCTGCCACGCGCTCCAGCGGCGTCACGGCACGATAGCGCGCCTGACGCTGACCTACGACATGACCTTCCTAATCCTTCTGCTCAACTCCATGTATGAGCCGGAGGAGAGCAGCGGCACCGCCCGCTGCTTCATGCACCCCGTCCGCACCCACAACTGGGCCTCCAGCTGGGTCACGGACTACGCCGCCGACATGAACGTCGCCCTGGCGTACCTCAACTGCATGGACGACTGGAAGGACGAGCGCCGCCTGACCCGCCGCGCCGAGGCGGGCATGCTCAGCGAGGAGTATTTCTACGTCACGCAGAAATACCCCGAAAAATGCAAATTCATCACCGACCGCCTTGACGAGCTCTCGGCCATCGAGGCGCGGCGCGACCCGGACCCGGACGCCGGCGCGCGCTGTTTCGGGCGGCTGATGGGCGAGATCTTTGCCGAGGGCCCGGACGCGCTCTGGAGAGAACGTTTGCGCGTTTTCGGGCAGGAACTCGGCGAATTTATCTATATAATGGACGCGGTTCTCGACCTCGAAGGCGACAGGGCCGGCGGGCGCTACAACGCCGTCGCCGCCTTTGCCGAGGGTAAGACCGAGGATGACCTGCGCTACACCCTTACCATGCTTATAGGCGAGTGCGCCGCCGTTTTCGAGCGGCTGCCCGTCGTGAGGGACGCGGACATTATGAGAAACATACTCTATTCCGGCGTCTGGCTGCGGTACAACATGGAAATGGCCCGCAGGCATGGTAAAGAAGGGGGAGAACCCGTTGAATCGTGACCCATATGAGGTCCTCGGCGTCTCGCGGGACGCCACGGATGAGGAGATAAAAACAGCATACCGCACCCTGGCCAAGAAATACCACCCGGACCGCAACCCGGGCAACAAGGCCGCTGCGGAGCGCATGAACGAGATAAACGCCGCCTACGACGCCATCAAGAGCGGCAAGGCCGACAGTTACAGCTCCGGCGGCTATGGCTACGGCTACGGCAGCCAGCAGGGCTACGGCGGCCAGCAGCAGTGGGACCCCTGGGGCGCCTGGGGCGGCTGGCAGCAGAGCGACTGGGGCTATCAGAACTCCGGCGCGCAGTATCAGGAGCGCAACGAATACCGCGCTGCCGAAAACTACATCCGCGCCCGCCACTTTCAGGAGGCCGTCACTGTGCTCTCCTCCGTCTCCGCCTCGGAGCGCGACGCGCGCTGGTACTTCCTCGCCGGCATCGCGAACTCCGGCCTCGGCAACAAGATAACCGCCATGGAATACGCCCAGCGCGCCGTCCAGCTCGAGCCGGACAACGAGGAGTACAGGCGCTTCCTGGAGGAGCTGCAATACGGCGGCACGGTGTACTCGAGCTTCAGCTCCGGCTTCCCCGCCGGGGACTGGATAAGCTCCAACAAGTTCTGCCTGAGCCTGTGCGCGGCGTCGTTCCTGATGCGCTTCTGCTTCTGCAGGTGCTGATATGACCACATTGAAGGACTTTTTCGCGCGGCATCCAAGGACCGCGCTCGGCTTTTCCGGCGGCACGGACTCGGCGTACCTGCTCTACGCGGGCACGAGCCTCGGCGCCGACGTGAGGCCGTACTACATAAAAACGCAGTTCCAGCCCGCCTTTGAGCTCGCGGACGCGAGACGGCTCGCAGACGAGCTCGGGGTGGAGCTCACCGTCATCGAGGCGGACATCCTCGCCGACGACGCCGTCGCGGCGAATCCGCCGGACCGCTGCTATCACTGCAAACGGGCGCTGTTCACGCTCCTCGCCGAGCGGGCGGCGTCCGACGGCTATTCGGAGCTCATCGACGGCACGAACGCCTCGGATGACCCCGGCGACAGGCCCGGCACCCGCGCGCTGAGGGAGCTGCGCGTCCTCTCGCCGCTGCGCGAGTGCGGCATCACCAAGGCCGACGTGCGCCGCCTCTCGCGGGAGGCGGGGCTCTTCACGTATGCCAAGCCATCCTACGCCTGCCTCGCCACGCGCGTGCCGACGGGCCGGAGGATAGAGGCCGGGGCGCTGGGCAGGATAGAGGCGGCGGAGAGCGCGCTGAGGGCGCTGGGCTATGACGACCTGCGCGTCCGGCTCTGCGAGGGCGGCGTGAGGCTCGAGCTGCCTGAGAGCGAGCTCGAGCGCGCCGTGCGCGATCGGGGCGAGATTCTGCGCGCGCTCGACGGCATGGGCCGCGTGACACTGGACTTGAGAGGGCGTTGAGAGAGTGAAAAAACAGGATGTGCTGCAAATTCTGCGCGAGGTCGAGCACGGCTCCGTGAGCGCCGAGGAGGCCTTCACGCGGCTGAAGCTGGCCCCGTTCGAGGACATAGGCTTCGCCAAGGTCGACCACCACCGCGAAATGCGCCAGGGCGTCGCCGAGGTCATCTACGGCCAGGGCAAGACCCCGGAGCAGATAGCCAAAATCAGCGAAACGCTGCTCCACGGCGGGGACAGGGTGGTGCTCATAACCCGCATGTCGCCCGAGGCGGCGGCGTATGTGGGGGAGAAGTTCCCGCTCGTGTACGATTCGCTGTCCAAAGTGGGGCGCATAGGCGATATGCCGGAGCCGGACGGCGTCGGCACGGTGCTGGTCGCAACTGGCGGCACGACGGACATACCGGTCGCCGAGGAGGCCGCGCTGACGGCGGAGGCGCTGGGCAACCGCGTGAAGCGGCTCTACGACGTGGGCGTCTCGGGCATACACCGCCTGCTGGACCACGCGGAGGACATCATGACCGCGCGGGTCATCGTGGCCGTGGCGGGCATGGAGGGCGCGCTGCCGAGCGTCATCGGCGGGCTCGCGGACTGCCCGGTCATCGCGGTGCCCACCAGCGTGGGCTACGGGGCGGCCTTCGGCGGCGTTGCGGCGCTGCTCTCGATGCTGAACTCCTGCGCCAGCGGGCTGTCGGTGGTGAACATCGACAACGGCTTCGGCGCGGGCTACCTTGCCAGCATGATAAACCACCTGGGGGCGGGAGAATGAGAACGCTGTATCTGGACTGCGGCATGGGCGCCTCGGGCGACATGCTGATGGCCGCGCTCTCCGAGGCCGCGCCCGGCGGGGACGGGATAGCGGAGCGCATAGAGGCCATGGGCCTGCCCGGCGTCAGGGCCGGGCTGAGCGAGGTCACGCGCTGCGGCATCCGCGGGCGGCATATCGAGATAAGCGTCCACGGCGAGAGCGAGGACGCGCACGAGCACCATCATCACCACCACCACGCCCACAGGAGCCTGCAGGACATGTATTCGATAATCGACGGCCTGACGCTCGACGAGGGCGTGAAAGCCGACGTGCGGGCCGTGTACGGCCTCATAGCGGGCGCGGAGAGCGAGGCGCACGGCTGCGAGGTGGGCGAGGTGCACTTCCACGAGGTAGGCGCGCTGGACGCGGTGGCGGACATCGCGGGCGTGTGCCTGCTGATGCGGGCGATAGCGCCGGAGCGGGTAGTCGTGTCGCCCGTGCGCGTGGGCTGCGGCACGGTTAAGTGCGCGCACGGCGTGCTGCCGGTGCCTGCGCCCGCGACGGCGTCGCTGCTCAAGGGCGTGCCGGTGTACGCGGGGGATATCGCGGGCGAGATGTGCACGCCGACGGGCGCGGCGCTCATAAAGTATTTTGCCACGGAGTTCGGCAATATGCCGGAGCTTACGGTGGAGCGCATAGGCTGCGGCATGGGCAGCCGGGACTTCGGGACGGCGAACTGCCTGCGGGCGTTTGTGGGCGAGAGCCCGGAAGCCGGGCGGGCGGTGAGCGAGCTGCGCTGCAATCTGGACGACGTGACGGCGGAGGAGCTGGCGTACGCACAGGAGCTGCTGCTCTCGCGCGGGGCGCTGGACGTGTATACGCAGGCGCTGGGCATGAAAAAGAGCCGCGCGGGCGTGATGCTGACCTGCCTGTGCGCCAGGGAGCGCGAGCGCGAGTTTGCCGAGCTGATGCTGCGCCATACGCCGGGCCTGGGCGTGCGTGTGTACCACCCGGAGCGCATAACGCTGCCGCGCCGCGAGGAGACGCTGCAAACGGAGTACGGCCCGGTGCGCGTGAAGTACGCGGGCGGGAAGTGTAAGGCGGAGTACGAGGACATCGCCAGGATCGCGCGCGAGACCGATAAACCCCTCGCCGAAGTCCGCAGCGAAGTAATGCGCAAGCTCTAAACCGCGCTGCGCGAAGCGCGAATGAAAGTTTCGTCCACCTTTTCAAAGGTGGCAGGGTGCAGGGGCAGAGCCCCTGCCCGCGCTCCGCAGAGCGCGGAACCCCCTTTATGCTCACAAAAGCGCAGGAGGGGGTCCAAGGGGGAACCCTCGCCGGGGGTTCCCCCTTTTCTTTGGGCTTCTACGTGTGCGCCGATACGCTGGGAGGTAGTCGTTGCCTTGCCCTGCCTTTCGACCCCATTTCTTTGGTGCTTGCCCAAAGAAACGGTGTCGAGCCGCCAAAGAAAAGCGCCTTTTTTACCTTGGTGGCTCCACCATTCGCGTGAGCGCTACAAGTCGGTAGACTATATGTTCCTCGCCCGACTTTTGCAGGGGGCTGGTGCTTGTCGGGGGATTGTACGGGTGCGCCGTTTTGTTGGGTAGTGTATTGTGGCTCCTACTGCCCGTTCCACCCCATTTCTTTGCTCTTGCGCAAAGAAACGGGGTGGAGCCCCAAAGAAACGCGCTTTTGGGTGCCGCCACGGGGGCTGTTGGGTCCCACCCGCCTCTCCCACGGACTCGAAGCCCCAACATCACAGCCGACTGCGTCAAGCTGACTTGAGTGCCCGGTCAACCCACCGTGTACAAATCAACTTGACGCACCAATTTGTCCCGTTGGGGCTTATGCCCAAATGGGAGAGGCGGGCGGGCCCACCAAGGTAATGTGGAGGCTTCAAAAGCGCCTTTCTTTGGCGGCTCGACACCGTTTTTTTGGGCAAGCACCAAAGAAATGGGGTCGAATGGCAGGGCAGGCCAACGAAAACCACCCAGCGTATCGGCGCACACGTACAACGCAAAAAATAAAAAGGGAACCCCCCGGCGAGGGGTTCCCCTTGGACTCCGCCGCCTTTGAAAAGGCGGGCGAAACTTTCAGGCTTATTCCAGCTCGAACGCGCCGGTATAGAGCTGGTAGTACTGGCCCTTCTGCTCGAGCAGCTGCTCGTGGGTGCCGCGCTCGATTATGCGGCCGTGTTCGAGGACGATGATGACGTCCGAATTCTTGACCGTCGAGAGCCGGTGCGCGATGACGAACACCGTGCGGCCCTGCATCAGCGCGTCCATGCCGCGCTGCACGATGGCCTCCGTGCGCGTGTCGATGGAGCTCGTCGCCTCGTCCAGGATCATCACCGGCGGGTCCGCGACGGCGGCGCGCGCTATCGAGATCAGCTGCCGCTGGCCCTGCGAGAGGTTCGCGCCGTCGCCGGTCAGGAGCGTCTGATAGCCCTCCGGCAGGCGGGTTATGAAGTCGTCCGCGCCCGCGAGCTTCGCCGCGGCGACGCATTCCTCGTCCGTCGCGTCCAGGCGGCCGTAGCGGATGTTCTCCATGACCGTGCCCGTGAAGAGGTTCGTGTCCTGCAAAACGATGCCCAGCGCGCGGCGGAGGTCGCTCTTGCGGATCTTCGTGATGTTGATGCCGTCATAGCGGATCTTGCCGTCCGCGATGTCGTAAAAGCGGTTGAGCAGGTTCGTTATCGTGGTCTTGCCCGCGCCCGTCGCGCCGACGAAGGCCACCTTCTGGCCCGGCTTGGCGTAGAGCGAGATGTCGTGCAGCACGGGCTTGCCCGGCTCGTACTCGAAGTCCACGTCAAAGAGCCGCACGTCGCCGCGCAGCGGGACGTAGGTGACGGTGCCGTCCGCGCGGTGCGGGTGCTTCCAGGCCCAGAGGCCCGTGCGCTCGGCGCACTCGACGTACTCGCCGTTGACCTCCTTCGCGTTCACCAGCGTGACATAGCCTTCGTCGCCCTCCGGCGCCTCGTCGAGCAGGGCGAAGATGCGCTTGGTGCCCGCGATGCCCATGACGACGGCGTTGACCTGGTGCGACACCTGGCCGATGTTGCCGGCGAAGGACTTGGTCATGTTCAGGAAGGGCACGACGATGCTGATGCTGAAGGCCAGGCCCGAGACGCTCACGTTCGGCACGCCGCCGATGAGCAACAGCCCGCCCGCGACGGCCACGATGACGTAGAGCACGTTGCCGATGTTGTTGAGGATGGGCCCGAGGGTGTTGGCGTATTTGTTGGCCTTCTCGCTCTCGCGGAAGAGCTCCTCGTTGATGCGGTCGAAGTCGGCCTCGCTCTCTTCCTCGTGGCAGAACACCTTGACGACCTTCATGCCGCTCATCATCTCCTCGGCGAAGCCCTCGACCTTGCCGAGCGCTATCTGCTGCCGGAAGAAGAAGCTCGCGGACTTGCCGCCGATGCGGCCGGTGAGGTAGAGCATGAGCAGCACGCCCGCCAGCACGACCAGGGTCAGCCAGAGGCTGTAATAGAGCATGATGCAGAACACCGTGGTGACCATGATGGCCGATGAGAGCAGCTGCGGGAAGCTCTGGGACACCATCTGGCGCAGGGTGTCGATGTCGTTGGTGTAGTGGCTCATGATGTCGCCGTGGCTGTTCGTGTCGAAGTACTTGATGGGCAGGCACTGCATCTTGTCGAACATCTTGCAGCGGAGCTTTTTGAGCGTGCCCTGGGTGATGATGGCCATGAGCTGGTTGAAGATGAGGCCCGCGACGAGGGACACGGCGTAAAAGCCCGCCAGCGTGGCGACGAGGCGGATGACCGTGCCGCGCGCCGCCGCCCAGTCGCCGGACTGCCAGCTGACCTCGATGACCTCGATGATGTTCTGCATGAAGATGGAGGGGATGGAGCTGACCACGGCGTTGATGACGATGCAGACTATGGTTATGGGCAGCATGACGGGATAGAACTCCCGGATGGTGCGCAGCAGGCGCCTCACAACGGCGCCGGAGCCCTTTGCGTTCTTCATTCGTCTGCACCTGCCTTGTTCTGCGAGGTGTAAATCTCGCGGTAGACCTCGTTGGAGGCCATGAGCTCGGCGTGGGAGCCGACGGCCATGATGGAGCCGCCGTCCATTACCACGATGCGGTCCGCGTCCTCGACGGAGGCGGTGCGCTGGGCGATGATTATCTTCGTGGTCTCGGGCATGAACTCGCGCAGCGCGCGGCGGATGCCGGCGTCGGTCTTGGTGTCCACCGCCGAGGTGGAGTCGTCGAGTATGAGTATCTTCGGCTTTTTGAGCAGCGCGCGGGCGATGCACAGGCGCTGCTTCTGGCCGCCGGAGACGTTGGTGCCGCCCTGCTCTATGTAGGTGTCGTAGCCGTCGGGGAAGCTGCGGATGAAGTCGTCGGCCTGGGCCAGCTTGCAGACGTGCACCAGCTCCTCGTCGGTGGCGTCCTTGTTGCCCCAGCGGAGGTTCTCCTTGATGGTGCCGGAGAAGAGCTGGTTCTTCTGCAGCACGACGGCGACGTTGGAGCGCAGGGCCTCGATGTCGTACTCGCGCACGTCGCGCCCGCCGACCTTGACGGAGCCCTCGGTCACGTCGTAGAGCCGGGAGATGAGGTTCACCAGCGTGCTCTTGGCCGAGCCCGTGCCGCCGATGATGCCTATCGTCTCGCCGGACTTTATGTGCAGGTCGATGTTCGAGAGGGCCATGCGCTCGGCCTTGGCGGAGTAGCGGAAGCTCACGCCGTCAAAGTCCACGGAGCCGTCGGGCACCTCGTAGACGGGGTTTTCGGGGTCGGTGAGCGTGCTCTTCTCGCTGAGCACCTCGAGGATGCGCTTGGTGCTCTCGCCGGCCATGGTTATCATGACAAAGACCATGGAGAGCATCATCAGGCTCATGAGCATCATGAAGCTGTAAGTCAGCAGCGCCGAAAGCTGGCCGACGTCGAGGTCTATGCCCATGGACGAGATTATCGTGTAGGAGCCGAAGGAGAGGACAAAGACCATGACCGAGTAGATGCAAAACTGCATCAGCGGCCCGTTGAGGGCGAGGATGCGCTCGGCGCGGGTGAAGTCGGCGCAGACGTCCTCGGCCGCGCGGCCGAACTTCTTCGACTCGTAGTCCTCGCGCACGAAGGCCTTTACCACGCGCATGGCCTTGACGTTCTCCTGGATGGACTCGTTGAGCTTGTCGTACTTCCTGAAGACGCGCCGGAAGAGCGGCACGGTCTTGAGCGCCACCAGCGTCAGGCCGACGCCCAGCACGGGCAGCACGAAGAGGAAGATCCAGGCCATCTTGCCGCCCATGATGAAGGCCATGACAAAGGCAAAGACGAGCATGAGCGGTGAGCGTATCGCCGTGCGGATGACCATCATGTACGCGAACTGGACGTTGGTGACGTCCGTGGTCATGCGCGTGACGAGCGAGGAGGTGAGGAAGTGGTCGATGTTCTCGAAGGAGAAGCCCTGCACGGCGCAGAAGATGTCGTGCCGGAGGTTCTTGCCCAGGCCGCAGGAGGCGGTGGAGCAGGTCAGGCCCGCGAGCGAGCCGAAGAGCAGCGAGAGCGCCGCCATGAGCACGAGCAGAGTGCCGAGGCGCAGTATCTCGTCCATACCGCAGCCGGCCTTTATCTCGTTGACCAGACGGGCCGTGATGAATGGTATGATGCACTCCATGACCACCTCCAGGGCGACGAGGATCGGCGTGATCATCGAGGCCCGGCGGTACTCGCGGAGGCTGTGGGACAGTAGTTTCAGCATTCGTATTCCTCTCTTTACACAAAAGCGAGCATGCCTGCCGCGAATCCCTCAGCGCGGCAAGCTATGCTCACTTTCAACCATGTTAAGTTGTCAGAAGGGAAGGCCCTTCATGCCGGTGAGCTTGGCCATGCCGCCGGAGGACGCGGTGTCCACCTTGCGCAGAGCCTCGTTCACGGCCGCGATTATCAGGTCCTGGAGCATCTCGACGTCCTCGGGGTCGACCGCCTCGGGGTCGATGGTGAGGCTCGTGAGCTCGTGCTTGCCGCTGACGACGGCCTTGACAACGCCGCCGCCGGAGGTGGCCTCAAAGCTGGACGCCTCAAGCTCCTCCTGCATCTTGCGCAGCTCCTCCTGCATCTTCTGGGCCTGCTTCATCATGTTGGCCTGATTCATGCCGCCCATGCCGCCGTAGCCGCCGCGGAAACCGCCTTTTGCCATATTTGTCATCCAACCTTTCAGATGAATTTTACCTGCTTGAATCTCTGTAACTCCTCCAGATCGCGCGAGGCGAGCTTCGCCCCGCCGTCCTCGGAGCGCACCTCCAGCTCGACAGGGCCGCCGCAAAGGGCCTCGGCCGCGCTGCGGAAAAGCGCAAGGGTCTCCGTGGTGTTGAGCTGCTTTTCGGCAAAGCCGTTCATGAAGGTGATGCTGAGCCGGCCTCCGGCGAGCTTGCCGTTCACCTGCAGCGGGTCGGTCAGCAGCCGGTGCGCGCCCACGCGCAGCCGCCCTTTGAGCGCCGCCACAAGCGCGCTCCAGTCCGCCCTGCCGTCCGCCGCGGGCGGCTCCGGGAGGTTGTCCGGGCGGTCCGGCAGCGTCTCCGGCGGCTCCGGCTCGAAATAGCGCCCCACCGGCTCCGGCGTCGGCTCCGCCTCGTCGCGGATGTAGCCGCCGTCCTCCGGCCCGGGGGCAGATACCGGCTCCGGAACAGGCGCCGGCTCAGGCTCAGGTGTGGTTTTAAGCTCCGGAACGGGTCCCGGTTCGGGCATCGGCTCCGGTTCAGGCGCGGGAGCGGGTTCGCGTACCGGCTCCGGTTCGCGGGCCGCCTTGGCCTCGGGCGCAGGCCTTGCCTCGGCGCGGGCCTTCGGCGCGGGGGGAGCGGGGAGGTCGAGGTCCTCCGGCTCCGGCGCGGCCGGCGCGCGCGGGGGAGGAGCCCCGGCCTCGAGGCGGGATATCCGCGCGATGAGCTCCGGCAGCCCGGCGCCCATGCCGGGGTCGCAGAGCGATACGAGACATATTTCCACCGCCGTGCGCGGCGAGGGGTTGTCCTTGAGCGAGACTATGGCCTCCTGGGCGCGCTGCATGTTCCTGAGCAGCTCCTCGCGCGTGAAGGCGCGGTAGAAGGCCGCGAGGGTCTTGGTGTCGTAAGCCCCGGAGAGCAGCGAGCGGCCGCCCTTCGGCGCGAGGCCGAGCAGCAGCACGTCGCGCATGAGCGCGCAGAGGTCGGAGAGGAGGGAGGCCGGGTCCTTGCCGTCGCGCCAGAGCTCGGCAAAGGTGTCCAGCGCCGCGGCGGAGTCGTGCTTCGCGACGGCGGAGAGGATGGAGGCGACCCTCCTGTTCCCGGCGAGACCCGTGGCCTCCAGCACAGTGGCCTCGTCTATGACGGGCGCGCTGGAGCACTGGTCGAGCAGGGAGATGGCGTCGCGCATGCCGCCGTCCGCGAGCCGCGCCAGCAGCTCGGAGGCCTCGTGTGTGAGCTTGAAGCCCTCCTGGGAGGCGATGTAGTCGAGGTGCTTGGAGATGACCTCCACGTCCAGGCGGCGGAAGCTGTACCTCTGGCAGCGCGAGAGGATGGTCGCGGGCACCTTGCGCAGCTCGGTGGTGGCGAGAATGAACATCAGGTGCTCGGGCGGCTCCTCGAGTATCTTGAGCAGGGCGTTGAAGGCCGCGATGCTGAGCATGTGGACCTCGTCGACGATGTAGACCCGCTTTTTGACGCTGGCGGGGGAGAAGATGGCCTCGTCGCGCAGGGCGCGGATGTTGTCCACGCCGTTGTTGGAGGCGGCGTCTATCTCCACGACGTCGAGCACCGTGCCGTCGTCGATGCCGCGGCAGGCGGCGCACTGACAGCAGGGGTTGCCGTTTACGGGGTGCTCGCAGTTCACGGCCTTGGCGAGTATCTTGGCGCAGCTGGTCTTGCCTGTGCCGCGGGTGCCTATAAAGAGGTAGGCATGCGAAAGCCGGCCGGAGGCGACCTGGGCCTTCAGCGTCTCTGTGACCTGCTCCTGACCGCAGACCTCGTCAAAGGTGCGGGAGCGGTATTTGCGATATAAAGCCTGATAGATAAAGCCCCACACCCTTCAAATAATCAATGTGCGGCGCTTTGCAAGACTGCACACCCTTGATCGAACACACGACACGCCCGTTACCCGAGCAGCCAGCTCGGCCCCGGCGGGCCCACGGCACACGGACTGACCCGCTTAATGCTGCTCGGTTCCCCGCCTGACATGGTTCACGGGGGTCCGTTGCGCGGGACCGGGGCTTCAACGCCGCTTACCTGGGGCAGACGGCACATCGTATATCCTCTCGTGGGAATCCATCCCTGCTATAGCGGATTGCAGGTTACAGGGCACCGCTGGCTCCCCGACTGGTGCAGCCTTGCAAAGGGCCGCGGGAGTATTCTACTACAAAAACTTATTTTAATCAATATTGATTTTAACTCTTTACAAATTCGCAAAATGTGCTATAATGTTCAAGCGCTTGGGCCTGTAGCTCAGCTGGGAGAGCGTTCGGTTCGCATCCGAGAGGTCGAGAGTTCGAGTCTCTTCAGGTCCACCAGAAAGTAATCGGCACTGGCTCTTGGAGCAGTGCCGATTATTATAATAAGCGTGGGAGGGGCCAGTATGGC
>UQYT01000050.1 GCA_900545405.1 uncultured Eubacteriales bacterium
AAGCGCTTTTCTTTGGCGGCTCGACACCGTTTCTTTGGGCAAGCACCAAAGAAATGGGGTCGAATGGCAGGACAAGGCAAAGACTACCTCCCAAAGTAACGGCGCACACGCACAAGCCAAAAGAAAAAAGGAGGAAACCCCTTGATAGGGTTTCCCCCTTAAACCCCCTTCCTGATCTTTTGTGAGCATAAAGGGGGTTCCGCGCTCTGCGGAGCGCGGGCAGGGGCGCCGCCCCTGCACCCCGCCGCCTTTGAAAAGGCGGGCGAAACTTTCAGACGCGCTCCGCGCAACGTTTGGGGTGATTTTGGGGTCTATAAAAGTGAAGGGCCTTTCGACAGGAGGAGACGCATGGACGACGCGACGATTATCAACCTATTCTGGGCACGCGACGAGGCTGCTATACCCGCCGCGCAGGACAAATACGGCGCATACTGCCGCGCTATCGCGCTCAGTATACTCGCCGACGCGCGCGACGCCGACGAGTGCGTCAACGACGCCCTTTTGCGCCTGTGGGGCGCCATACCGCCCGAGCGGCCGCGGAGCCTCCGCGCATTTCTGGGCCGCATCACGCGCAACCTCGCCATCAATGCGCTCCGCGACGCCTCCCGCCAAAAACGCGGCGGCGGTGAGGCCGCCCTCGCCCTCGACGAGCTGGCCGCCTGCGCGGATACCTCCACCTCGCCCGAGCGCGCCGTCGCCGACGCCGAGATAACCGCCTGCATTGACCGCTGGCTCGCCTCGCTCCCACGCGAGCACCGCGTAGCCTTCGTCCGCCGCTACTGGTACCTCGACAGCGTCCCCGCCCTCGCCGCGCGCATGGGCTGGACAAAATCCAAAACCGCCTCGCTTCTCATGCGGCTCCGTGCCTCGCTCAGAGAAGCGCTCATCTCGGAGGATATCACCCTATGAAAAACGACCGCCTTTCCAGCTGCCTCGGCGACATCGACGACAAGTTCATCGATGAGGCCGCAGACTACAAAAAGAAAAGCCGCAGGCGCGGCGTATACTACCTCGCCGCCGCGCTTGCAGCCTGTGTGATCATTGCCCTGGCCGTGCAGATGCGGCCCTCGGCGAACATTTCCCAGCGCCCCGACGCCCCGCCCGCTGAGAGCAGCACGAACGCCGAAGCCTCGGGCGGCATCCACATCCCCGCCATCGAGCTGCCGGAGCCCGCGGACGGCCTCGCCGCCGACATGATAGCCTGCGTCGTCTACGACGGCGCGGTCTACACCCAGGGCGAGTGGCTCGACGACTCCTCCTCCCTGCTCGGCGAGTACCTTGGCCATGCGACGGGCAGCCTCGACGAGTGGTCCGAGGAGTCCGACTACGTCGAGTTCGCGGGCACCATGTCCGGCGAGCTCTACACCGTCGCCGGCTACGACCCCGACTTTCGCATCTGCTGTCTCGGCGAAGACGGCTCGGCCCTCCTGCTAGAGCGGCTAAACGGCATCACGCTCGACACCGGCGCCGACCTCTTTGACACCCGCCTGCATCTGGCCGAGCGCATGGAGGACGTCACATACCTCACGCACGATGACTGGAACAACGCCGTTTACGACTTCAAGCCGCTCGGGCTCGATGACGACACCGTCTCCGCCTTCCTCGACGAGCTCTGCGCCGGAGAATTCGTGTACACCTGGGAGACCGACCACGGCATCTACGACAGCACCGTGCAGGGCCACCTGTTCTTTTTCCAGTCCGACGGCACGACCATAGAGCTGCGCCTCATCGAGGGCGGCTACGTGGGCTATCAGGGCCTGGGCTGGTACTTCGTGAAGATGCCGGGCGACGTCTTTGACGCGGTACTCGCGGCCTGCGCCTGAGTTATTTTGCGGCGCCCCCCTCGGTGTTCTTGCGCTTCCTGCGGAGCGTGAGGGCCGTCGTGAGGGGGCGCTTTTCGCTGCGGCACTCGAAGAAGGCCGCGACGGAGAACACCACGGCGCCGATGAAGTTTACAAAGAGGTCCTCCATCGTGTCGTAGAGCCCGATGTCCAGGAAGCCGCCCAGCCCCAGCGGCATCTCTCCATCGCCGGTGACCAGGATGACGTCCTTTATGCCATTGACGGTGATGGAGATGTTGCTGTCCGTTGGGTCGAGGCTGACGGAGGAGATGGCGTTCACGATGGTGTCCTTCTGCATATCGAGCAGGAACAGCCGGTCGGCGGAGAACTCGATGAACTCCCAGAGCACGCCGATGGTCATCGAGAAGCAGAACGCGGTTATCGCAAGATACCCCGGCGAGAGCTGCACCTTGACGTTCTCGCTGCGGTTGAGCAGGTCGACCAGCGAGAAGCCCACGGCGGCCAACAGGAAGCCCGCGCTGGTGTGCAGCATGGTGTCCCAGTTGGAGTATTTGATGAAGTACGCCTGCAGCTCGCCCATTATCTCCGCCGCGAACACGAATACGAAGATTATGACCTCAAGCGCCGACGGTATCTCGATGTCGAGCCGGGTCTCCACCAGCAGCGGCAGCGTGTATATGACCAGCACCAACACGCAGACGAAGGCGCTCTCAATATCGGCGCGAAGTATGCAGCGGATGAGGATGAGTATCACGATGAAGCGAAGGACGACATAGGTCCAGAACGCGGCGGGCTCCTCCTTCCTCTTGCGGAGCAGGGCCTGGCGCTTGGTCTCTCTGCCTTCAGAGAGCTTTTTCTTCATTAGGTTTCCCCTTTCTCTTTTTCCTGAGCCGCAGCACCAGCCAGGCCGCGGCTATGCACGCCACATCGACGCCCAGGCAGATCAGCACAGGCGTGCTGGTCAGGTCGAGGTCGTTGCCGAGCACGGTGTAGAGCACCATGGTGGGCAGTATGCCGACAAAGCTGCTGGCGAGGTACTGCCAGTAGTTCATCCCCAGCGCGCCGAAGAAGAGGCCGAGGATGTCGTTTGAGAGGTTAGTGACGCGCAGCACCAGCGAGACGAGGAAAAGGTTGTCGCGGTTGTCCTCATAGACCTCGCCGAGGCGCCTGTACTTTTTGAGCAGCCGCCGCGCCGCCTCGCCGCCGGAGGCCCGGCCGGTGAAGTACGGCACGCTGATGCAGATGACGGAGCCGAGCGCGTTCACCAGCAGCGAGAGCGGCGGCTCGAACACTATGCCCACCGCCGTGGCCACGACTCCGTAGAGCACGAACACCGTCTGGCTCTTGACGGCGTAGGCGATGAGCGCGACCAGCACGGCGACAAAGGTGTTTTTCGGCGCATAGCTGGTGAGCATCTCGACCGTGACGCCGTCGCCCGCGAGCATAAGTATCGCTGCGGCCGCCGCGAGACAGAGCATTATTATAATGGGAATGTACTTGCGCAGCTTCATTCGATGCACCCATACAATGTTTTTTACATTTTAGCAGAACCCGGGAAATAATGCAACACGCGTCGCGCGGTGTGGCCGTTTTCGTGCATTTGGACGTTTTTATTCGGCATTTTACCGATTTTTCAGGTGTCAAAGGCGCAAAAAGGGCCCGGGAGGCAAGCCTCCCGGGCCTTTGCTGTTGAGTTATTGCTGTTTACGCCTCGAGGTAGCGCATGATGAGGGCCGCAGCCTGGGCGCGGGTCGCGGTGGCGGTCGGCGTGACCGCGCCGTTCTCGTCGCCCTCGACGAGGCCGATGTTCATCGCCCAGGTCATGGCGTCGGTTGCCCAAGTGCTCACGCTCGCCGCGTCGGGCGCGGTGATCGTGCCGCTCACCGCGGGCTCACCGGCCAGGCGATAGAGCATCGTCACGAGCTCCTGACGAGTGATGGCCGCGTTCGGGTTCTCGCCGTCGGAGATGCCCTTCGCCGTGACCCACTCCTGGGCCTTGGCATACCAGGTCGCGCCGCCGGTGGTGTCCACGCCCTCGGCACGGGCGATGATCGTCCACACCATCGCGCGGGTCAGCGTGTCGTTAGGAGCGAACACGCCCACGTCGACGCCGTCCATGAGTCCCTTCTCGTAGACGTACTTGACCGCGCTGTAATACCAGTCGCGGGCGCTCACGTCATAGAACGGGAACACCGGCGTCTCCGGAGTCTCCGGCTCGGAGGGCTTCACATCCGGCAGGTTGCCCCACACAGCCACAAAGGTGGTGTCGGCAGAAATAGTGACGACTTCGCCAGCCTTGTAGGTGGCATCGCCGCTCCTCCAGCCGAGGAATATGTACCCGCTGTTGCTCGGGGCCGCGGGGATGGTGATCTTGCCGGTCTCATCGGACACGACAGTCGCAACAAGCGCGTTGTTGGAGTAGAACTTGGCAGTGTAGAGACCGACGCCGGGTGCGGCAACTATGTTAACAATGCCGTTGCCAGCAATATTGGCATCAGTAATCACAGGCGCGGTGGTCTTGCCAAGGCGGATGTCGATGGTGTTGCCGGTGAAGGTGTTGCCGGTCACGGTGAGCTTGCTGACAGTGCCGGTACCGGTGATGGAAACGCCGCCGGTGGCCTTTTCATTGCTGCTAGTGCCGGTGATGTTGGTGAATGTGCTGTTGGTAACGCTGAGGGAGTAGGCGCTGCTGTCAAAATATCCAGTGTCAAAGAGAACGCCGGCGGCGGTACTGGAAGCGCTCTTTATGTTCTGGAATTTGCACTGGTCAACAGCAATGTTGCCGCGCTGGGCATAGATGCCCGCATAGCTCAGATCTTCGAAGGTGCAGTCCGTAAAGCTAATGTTGTTAGCTGCATTCTGGGACCCGCTATCATTGCCGAGGTACACACCACGTGTAGCATTTTTGAAAGTTACACCACTGACAGTCAGGTCGGAGCAAACAGCACCGTCACCAACCTTGAGAAGGATAGAAGCTTTGTTGTTGCCGTCAAGGACAACGTCCATTATCTTTACGTTGCTGAGGTCGCCATTATTGAGATTAATGAGATAGCTTCCGCTGAAAGCCTCAGATGCCTCTATAGTGAAATCATTACCGTCCAGCGTCACGCCAGCAGGAATTGCAAGGGCAGCGTCGATCTCGACATCGTTGAGAAGATAAACCGTGTTGCCTGCCTTTGCAACAGCCAGAGCATCGTTAAGAGAATCATAGGTAACGCCATTTACAGAGGCAACAGCATTGCCAACGTTCGTTACAGGTTCGCCATTAACTGTGCTGTTGACAACGGATACATTTTTGCCGCTCGTCAAACCAACATCGGAGCCGATAATTGTAACACTATTTTCTTCAGTAGTGGCGCTGACAGTGCCGGTTACCTGGCTGTTATTTATGAAAACGCCGCCAGCGGAAGTCTGGTTGATGACATCGCCGTCAACAGCTGCACCGTCAAGATTAAGAGCAGTGTTTCCGCCATCCTGAGTGCTGGTACTTGTAAGATTGGATATCTTAACGATATCGCCATTAACCTCAGCACTAATATTCACGACGGTGCTTGTTTCAGAATACTTGAATACCGCTTCTATTGGCTTTCCAGTTTTGGGATCGTTATACTTCTGTTCAGAGGTCTGCGCCATATTTTTGTCGGATACAACTATGGTAGGTTTGACATCATTCTTGCTGCCACTAGCTGTATTCTCGATTACAGCACTGCCGCCGACATTGACTTCTATATCTCCAACGTATCCGTTGCCAGCCTTACCTACGACAATTGCTCCAAGTGTTCCGCCGCTGCCTCCGGCAATAAGGTCAGCACCGTCAGAAACTTCATTGCAGGTGATCGTACCGCCAGTGACATTCAGTTCGCCGGAGCAAATACGTATGCCCTGAGCAGCAGTTATAGTGCCTCCGGAAATATTGGTAACTCCTATAGACGGCAGATACATTCCGCAAGCATCATTGCATATGATATCACCGCCGGTCATATTGACGGTAAACCCAGCACGCGTTCCGCTGCTTGCATTGCCGCAAATGCCCTGGCCGCCTTCACCGGTTTTAATGGTACCGGCACTGAAATTGAGCACTACTCCGCTATTATAGACTGTAGACAGGTCACCGTTCTTGATTCCATGGCCCATAACACAGACGCCCCAAATTCCAGCGTCAACAGTACCGCCTTCGATGTTGCAGACAATTTTGCCATTTACCTCATCATCGCCATTCCAAGCGGTATTGTAAATGCCTGTCACGCCTTTTACAGTGCCGCCGCTCATGGTAAAGGTGCCCATATTGAAAATGGCTATCCCATTATTATTTGCGTCGGTATATGTACATTCAATCGTTCCGCTCTCAAGAATCATGCTGCTGTTTTCCCAAATAGCAGCGGCAATGCTGCTGGCAGAGGTTATGCGGCCCGTTTTGGAAGAGCTGCTGTCCCTAATGACCACGCTGGCACCTTTTGCATCGATTCTCGGCAGAGTCAGCGTATGGCCTGCCAGGTCGAGAACTGTATCCTTAACGAAGGTTTTAATACTGCTCAGCGTAACGTCGTCAGTCAACGTTATAACGCCGTTTGCATCCGCATCGGGCAGCACTGTCCCCTCCGCCATTGCGCCGACGGTCAGGAGTGATACTGCCATCAGTACAGCCAACGCTATGGCCAGAACTGATTTTTTCATAAGTGTTCCTCCCCTTTTGTTTATCAGATTCCAAAAGGCCATGAGGCGGGGAGAATGCCCGCCTCGGGAAATGGCCATGGCCATTTGGATATTTACAATTTATTCTATCACCTTTTTTGCGTCGATGCAACTACATTTCGATTACAAAAAGCATAAAGATGCCGCAATACTGCGGCATCTTTATGCTTTTAAGCCTCAAAACTGTGTATCAGTGTGTATTTTCCTTCGGCGTCCTCGTACACGGCCTCGGCGTCGGCGTCCAGCAGCTCCAGCGCCGGCGTCGCGCTGTCGTAGCGCACGCAGGTGCCGCAGGAGCTCGACAGCTTGCGCGGCACCTGCGTCATCTGCGCCGCTATCCCCGCCGCCGTCAGGCTCCGGCTGCTGCGCAGCGCCGCCAGATGCGTGTGGAACGTCGCTATGTACCGCGTCACTTCTTCAGCTCCAGCCGGAAGTCCGCGCCCAGAGCCGAGGTCTCGACCGCATAGCCCTGGCTGTGCGCATAGCGCGTCACGTTCTCAACAGAGCACTGGTTGTCCACCAGCACCTCCAGCTCCGACGGCTTTTCCGACGTCACCGCCTTGCGCACCATGACCACCGGTATGGGGCAGGAGTGGCCCCTTGCGTCCACTGTCTTCATGCCTTCTCCTCCTTCCCAGGGAGATTCATGAGCGACACGGCCAGGCACACGGCAAAGCCGAGTATGACCGCGATCTTGCCCGCCGTGGAGATGCCGCCGACGACTATCTCGCCCGCCTCATTGAGCGCGTCCGCGTTGCCCGCGAGGCCGAAGTTGTGAGAGATGGCCGCGCCCGCCATCATGCCGAGCACCGTAACGGCGCTGTCGCCGTTGCCCTCGCCCGCGAGGATGAGCTGCCTGAGCGGGCAGCCGCCGAGCAGCACCGAGCCCCAGCCCACCAGGGCCATGCCGAGGAAGTTCCACACATGCGAGCTGTGCGCCACCGGCTGGAGCGTGAAGCCCAGCTTGAAAGTGCCGTTTATGAGGTTGCCCACGAGCACGACGACGAAGATGGCCACAAAGCCGTAAAGCAGCTTGAAATCCCTGAACAGGAACACGTCGCGCAGTCCGCCGGCCATGCAGAGCCGCGCCCTCTGCGCCAGAGCGCCCACGACGAGGGCGATGAGCAGCGCCGCGATGACCGGCGCGTGCATTGAGCCGGGGCCCTCGGTGCTGGCCTTGAAGAGCGCCGGCACGGCGAGGAAGAGGATGAGCAGCCCCGCCATTATCGCGGGCAGGACGCCGCCCTCGGCCTTGCCCACCGGGTGCGCCCGCTTGAGCGAGAAGCCGCGGTTGAGGAAAAACACGCCGCAGAGTATGCCGCAGGCAAAGCCCACGAGCGCCACCAGCGCGTTCAGGTCGCCGCCGCCGAGGCGGATTATCATGCGCAGCGGGCAGCCCAGGAACGCCAGCGCGCCGATCATCACAAACGCGCCGAGCACGAACCGCGTCGCCGGGGACGAGCCCGCCTTGGCCCGGAACTCCCGCGTCGCGACCGACATGATGAACGCGCCCAGCACCAGGCCGATGATCTCCGGCCGGACGTACTGCACCTTCGCCGCGCTGTGCAGCCCGCAGGCTCCCGCGATGTCGCGCAGGAAGCAGGCGATGCAGAAGCCCATGTTCGCCGGGTTGCCGAGCAGCGTCAGCACGATCGCCGCGAGGCCGACCGCCGCGCCCGTTATCACGACGATCCAACTCACTTTTTTCATACGCATCCCTCTCTTTTTGCAAAAATTATCCTCACACGTTATTCTCATTATAGAATAACGTGTGAGGATTTTCAACAAAATTTTGAGGCGTCTCGAATATTTTTTAGCTGGAAGTCGCTCTCAGATCTCCGCGATGGCCTCGAGGGCGGCGTCGATGTCGGCCTCGGTGTTGGCCCAGCCTATGGAGAAGCGGACGCTGCCCTCCGGGAAGCTGCCGAGGCTCCGGTGCGCGGCGGGGGCGCAGTGGAGGCCGCAGCGGGTCAGGACGCCGTGCTCGCGCTCGAGCCGCCAGGCGGCGTCGGCGTTGTCGCAGCCCTTGAAGCCGAGGCTGATGACGCCGGTGCGGCCCTCCGTCGTGCGCGGGCCGTAGAGGCGGACGTTTTTGAGGGCGGACACGCCGTCGAGGAAGCGCTCGGTGAGCGCTTTTTCATGCGCAGCGAGCTTTTCGACACCGGTCTCCTCTATCCAGCGGAGCGCCGCCTCCCAGCCGTAGATGCCGGGCAGGTTCGGCGTGCCGGACTCAAAGCGGTCCGGCATCCAGTCGGGCAGCTCCTCGGAGTCCGACGCGCTTCCCGTGCCGCCCGCGATGAGCGGGGTCAGGCGCTTTGCCAGCTCCGGCGTGAGCAGCAGCGCGCCGATGCCCTGCGGGCCTAGCAGGCCCTTGTGTCCGGGCACCGCCAGCGCCGAGAGGCCGAGGGCCGTGAAGTCGACGTCCATGTGCCCTGCCGACTGGGCGGCGTCGAGGGCGAAGGGAACGCCGTATTCACGGCACATTTTCCCAACCGCCGCGGCGTCCTGCACCGTGCCGCTGACGTTGGAGGCGTGGGCGATGAGCACGAGGCGGGTGTTCGGCCGGATGAGGCCGGGCAGGGCTGAGACGTCCATGCGCCCCTCCCCGTCACAGGGCACGCGGTCAAAGCTCACGCCCTCGCGCTCGAGCTGCACCAGCGGGCGCATGACGGCGTTGTGCTCCATAGAGGACACGACGCAGTGGTCGCCGGGGCGGAGCAGGCCCTTTATGAGCAGGTTCAGCGACGCTGTCGCGCCCGCGGTTATGACGGCGTGGGTGGGGTCCGGGTGGTCGAAGAGGCGGCAGAGCCGCTCCCGGAGCGCGAGGGTCACGAGCCCCGCCTCCTGTGCCGCGGCGTAGGACGAGCGGTTTATCGTGGCGCCGACCTTTTCGACGTACTCGGCCATGGCGGCGGCAACGCCGGGGGCCTTCGGGAAGGAGGTGGCGGCGTTATCGAGATACACCACGGCGCTCACCTCAGCCTTATCAGCGCGCCGCCGTCGTACTCGAGCGCGCGGCCCACCCGCTGTGCCGCGGGGACGCTGCCCTCGAGCTCGGCCATGAGCGCGTCGGCGTCGGCGGGATCCACGGCCATGAGCAGGCCGCCGGAGGTCTGCGGGTCGTAGAGCAGGTCCTGCTGCCAGAGCTCGGCCTCGCCGGGGTCGACGCGGCACTCGGCGAAGGAGCGGTTGCGGTACATGCCCTCGGGCAGGAGGCCCTCCTTGGCGAGCTGCACGGCCTCGTCGATGAATTTGAAGCGCGCGACCTCGTACTCTATGGCGACGCCGCTGCCCTCGGCCATCTCGCAAGAGTGGCCCAGCAGGCCGAAACCGGTCACGTCCGTGCAGGCGTGGATGCGGTATTTGACCATGGCGTCGCGCGCGGACTTGTTGAGGGTGGTCATGAGCTCCACGGCATAGCGCAGCGTCTCCTCGGAGCAGAGCTCCGCCTTGGCTGCGGTGGTGAGTACGCCTATGCCGAGGGGCTTGGTGAGGATGAGCACGTCGCCGGGCCGCGCGCCGGAGTTGGTGAGGATGCGCTCCGGGTGGACGAAACCCGTGACGGCGAGGCCGTACTTCGGCTCGTCATCGAGGATGCTGTGGCCGCCGGTGATGACGGCTCCGGCCTCGTAGACCTTGTCGTAGCCGCCGCGGAGCAGGGCGTGGACGGCCTCGCGCGGCATCTTCTCCGGCACGCACATGAGGTTGAGCGCCAGCTTGGGCTCGCCGCCCATGGCGTAGACGTCAGAGAGCGCGTTTGTCGCGGCGATCTGGCCGAAGGTGTAGGGGTCGTCCGCGATGGGCGGGAAGAAGTCGACCGTCTGCACCAGCGCGAGGTCGTCCGATACCTTGTAGACCGAGGCGTCGTCGCTCTTGTCGAAGCCGACGAGCAGGTTCGGGTCGTGGCGGACCTTTATCCCCTCCAGCAGCTGGGCGAGGACGCCCGCGCCGACCTTTGCGCCGCAGCCGGCGCATTTGGCGAGCTTTGTGAGCTTTATCTCATTTTCCATCTGCCTCTCCCCTTTCCGCGTTTTCAATGGCCCCCGTGAGGCGCAGCACGGCCTCGAGCACGCCGCCGCCCACGGCGAGGGCCTTGTCCGAGACGGTATAGCAGTTCTCGACCTCCCCGCGCGGGTCCACGTCTCCGGCCTTCATGCCCTTGAAAACGGGCGTGCCGTCGGCGAGGATGCCGCGCAGGACGCCGGATATCGTGCAGACCATCGGCTCGCCCTCCACCGTGCCGACCGTGTCCCCGGCCTCGACCAGGTCGCCAATGTCGCGCAGCTGGCGGAACACGCCGTCCGCCGGGGCGCGGAGCACGCGCTCGCCCGCGTAGCCGCCGATGAGACCCGGCACGGCGGTGTTAGGCAGGGCTGAGCCCGTGTAGTACACCCGCCCGAGCGTGTGGCCGCGCATCGTCTCCACCACCGCGTGGCAGTCGAGGCCTGCCGTAAAGCCCGGGCCGACGCCTATGACCGCCGGGGCCATGTCCCGCGTGGTGCCGAGGTTGCGCTTGGCGAGGATGGCGTCGACCACGGCGTCGGGGCGGATGGCCGCGAGGTGGGCGCAGTTTTCGTCCACCATCACGGCGATGTCGCCGCCGCGCGCTATCCCGAGCGCCTCCTCCGGCGTGTGCGCGAGCCGGGCGGTGACGTCCTCGACGCGCTGGCTGCCGCCTATTATCGCCCCGGAAAAGCTCACAGTGCGGCGGATGGCGGTCGGGCGCGCCACATCGGTCATGACGACGCAAAAGCCGCTGCGGCGCAGTCTTATGGCGATGCCGGAGGCGATGTCGCCCGCGCCGCGGATGTATATCAGCATGTTATCTCTCCTTTTTGGATGCTGCCCCAGAGCGCGGGGCGCTCCAGCAGCGCGGCGAGCGCCCTTGCCGCACCCTCCCCCGCCGCGTCGGCCTGGTTGAGGAAGTATATGTCCGCCAGCGCCTCGGCGTTGAGGACACGCGCGACGCGCTCGGGCGTGGCGGGCTCGTCCGCGCCGCAGTGCGCGAGCGCGGCAAAGAGCTCCGGCCTGTGAACAGCCTCGGCTATGGGCCGCCCCAGGCCGGTGAGGCCCACGACGCATACGGTGCGCGCGGTGCCCGACGGGATGACCGGCTCAAAGCTCTCGTGGGCCTTGAGCGGGAGGCGCTTGGAGCCGTCGGCCTCGATCATCAGGTAGTCCGCAAGCGGCGCGAGCTCCGCTATTGGCAAAACCGGCGGGTGGAGCCGCCCGTCGTCGCCGAGCTCGCCCACGCAGACCGCGCCGTCGGTCTCCAACACGCGGCGGACCTCATCGGCGGAGGCGTTTTGCAGCGTGCGCATCCCCGGCGGCGGCATTATGTGCGTCGTGGTGCAGAGTATGACCCACCCGCGCGCCCTCAGCTCCGCGGCGAGGCGGTTTTGCAGACTGGTCTTGCCGCCGCTGCCGATGAGTGCCGTTATTCCGGGCGTGACGCCCAGGGCCTTACTGAATTCCATCTTGTTCCTCCGTTATTCTCATCTGAGAACAACAATACCACCCATTTCCACCAGCGTCAAGCGTTGACGGGCTCTGGAAGGGGGTGGTATACTGAATATATGGAAAAGATGCACTACAACATATCCGTGAGGCTGTTCACGGCGGGCAAGTGTTTCGGTCCCGGGCTGGCGACGCTGCTGTCGCTGGTGCGGGAGCGTCACTCTCTGCGCGCCGCGGCGGCGGAGATGGGCATGGCGTACTCTAAGGCCTGGCGGATACTGCGCGACTGCGAGAAGGCCCTGGGCTTTGAGCTGCTGGACAGCACGACCGGCGGCCGCCACGGCGGCGGCGCGGTGCTCACCGAGCGCGGCGCAGCGCTGCTTGCGGACTACGAGCGCTTTTGCGAAAAGCTCCGCGAACAGGGCGACGCGCTCTTTGAAGAGTGCCTCGGCCATTGGTCGCGGGAATAGAAACTCTTTTGGCC
This sequence comes from uncultured Eubacteriales bacterium, assembly GCA_900545405.1. GTDB lineage: Bacteria > Bacillota > Clostridia > Oscillospirales > Oscillospiraceae > Scatomorpha. The sequence goes on from UQYT01000050.1 coordinate 12,436, forward strand.
CCCTGACGGGGCCTTTTTCGCGCCCTGCGCGCTTAAGCGCGCGTTTGAAAGTTTCGCCCGCCTTTTCAAAGGCGGTGGAGTCCAGAGGCAAAGCCTCTGGCCGCCCGCCGCAGCGGGCGGAACTCTTCTTGTGCTCTCATAAGCGCAGGAGGGGGGTTAAGGGGGGGTGAATTATACTATCAAGTGCAACACTTTAGGGGGATAAAAAGAAGTTCATACAGGCCCCTGGTAGAATGAAGTT
>UQYT01000051.1 GCA_900545405.1 uncultured Eubacteriales bacterium
GGTGAAACTCCGCCTCGCCCGGGTTCCGGGCCAACACCGTGTCGTATACCCGCTTCAGATACTCGTTTGTCAGCATTGAAATGACCTCACTTTCTGAGCATTACTCGGCGAAAACTTCCTTGAAAGCAGGCAGGGAGCGCTCGATCATCTCCTTGGAGACGCAGTAGCTCAGCCTGAAATAGCCGGGGACACCGAAGGAATCGGAGGGCACGATGAGCAGGTTCTTTTTCTTGGCCTTCTCGGCAAAGGCCATGGCGTCGCCGCCCGGGGCCTTGACGAAGAGGTAGAAGGCGCCCTGGGGCTTGGCGCACTCGTAGCCGATCTCGGTGAGGCCGTTGTAGAGGAGGTTGCGGTTGACGTCGTAGGCCTCGAGGTCGGGCATGATGTCGCAGCACGCGGCGACGGCGCGCTGGATGAGCGAGGGGGCGCAGACGTGGCCGAGCATACGCGCGGCGCCGGCGACGGCGGCGAAGAGCTCGGCGGAGTCGGTAGCGTCGTCGGGGACCAGGACATAGCCGATGCGCTCGCCGGGGAGGCTCAGGGACTTGGACCAGGAGTAGCAGACGATGGTGTCCTTGTACACGTTGGGGATGAAGGGCACCTCGACGCCGTCATAGACCAGCTCGCGGTAGGGCTCGTCGGCGATTATATAGATGGGGTGGCCGTACTTCTCGGCGGCGGCGCCGAGGATGGCGCCGACCTTCTCCAGCGTCTCCTGGCTGAACACGACGCCGGAGGGGTTGTTCGGGGAGTTGACGATGATGGCCTGGGTGTGCTCGTTGACGAGGCTCTCGAGCGCGGCCAGGTCTATCTGGAAGCTGGTGGTGTCCGCGGGGACCATGACGAACTTGTTGCCCGAGGACTCGATGAAGGGCTTATACTCGGGGAAGAAGGGGGCGATGGCGATGACCTCGCTGTCCTCGCAGGCGAGGGCGGTGAGCGCGGTCATGAGCGCGGGGGCGGCGCCGCAGGTGAAGAAGAGGTTGGCGGGGCGGATGACCTTGCCGAAGCGCTCCGTGAGGTTCTTCGCGACGGCCTCGCGGATGGTGTCGTCGCCCGGGCCGCTGGTGTAGCCGTGGACCTTTATGCTGCTCTCGGTGTTGAGGACGTTGATTATGGTCTCGTTGACCTTCTCGGGCGCGGGGATGGAGGGGTTGCCGAGGCTGTAATCGAAGACGTTCTCCTCGCCCACGATCTTGGCCTGCTGGCGGCCGTACTCGAACACCTCGCGTATGTAGGAGCGAACGCTGCCCAGTCCGTATGCCGTTTTGTTAAACATGCTGTTTGCCTCCTTTGATCTCATATCCGGGTTTTTTTGTAGGATATGCACAATCACCCTGCTGGTACTCCAGCCCGCTGCTCGGGCAATTTATCCTTATCTATATTCTAAACTCTACAACTGGTATAAAGTCAAGAGCTTTTTGCAAATTTTACAACGCTTGTAGAGTCTGCGGACGAAAAGCGCCCGGCGCGGCTGGGGGCCGTACCGGGCGCGGGGGGTCAGTCTATTTTCTTGAAGAGCCAGTTGAGGATGTCGCGGTAGACCTCGTCGCGGTTGAGCTCGTTGAGCATCTCGTGGCGGCCCTCCTTGTAGAACTTGTAGAACACGTCGCGCATGCCGGCGCGGATGAACAGGCTGTACACCTTGGCGACCTGCATGCCGTTGCCGCCGACGGGGTCCTTGTCGCCGCTCATGAAGTAGACGGGCGTGTCCTTGTTCATCTTCTCGAGGTTGTGCCTCCGGCCGATGATGGAGAGGCCGAACATCATGTCGCGGAAGAGGCTGGTCGTGGGCGTGAAGGTGCACATCGGGTCCTGGGCGTAGGCGTCCACGACGGCCTCGTCGCGCGTGAGCCAGTCGTATTTGGTGCGCTTGGGCTCAAAGCCCTTGTTGTAGCTGCCGAAGGCGACGTTGGAGATGGTCTCGCTGCGGTGCATGGGGCCGTTTTTGAGCATGTCGCCGTCGCAGAGGAAGCGGCCCGCGGCCACCACCGGCTCCGGCGGCTGGCCCGTGCCCGAGAGGATGACCCCCGCGAGCGGCGCCTCGGGATAGCGTATCAAGTGCGTCCGCGCGAGGAAGGAGCCCATCGAGTGGCCGAAGAGGAAATACGGCACGTCCGGCCACTTCTCCGCCGTCAGGCAGCGCAGCGTCTCGATGTCCGCCGTGACCTTGTACCAGCCGTCCTCCATCGCAAAGAAGCCGACGTACTCCGGGCCGAGCACGCTCTCGCCGTGGCCGAGGTGGTCGTTGCCCACGACGACGAAGCCCTTCGAGGCCAGGAAGCGCGCGAAATCCGCGTAGCGGCCTATGTACTCGTTGATGCCGTGCGAGAGCTGCACCACGCCGTTTATGTCGCAGTCCGGCACCCACTCGCGCACGTGTATGGGCGTCGCCCCGTCGGCCGAGGTGAAGGTGTAATTATTTTCGGTGATTATGGGCATTTTCATTTACCTCCTCATGTGTTATTCTTTATAAGGAGATTTTAGTCTAATTCGGCACTCAAGTCAACAAGGAGGCTTCAGATGAAAGGCTACGTCATCGCCCTCGACCAGGGCACGACAAGTTCCCGCGCCATAGTGTTCAACCGCAGCGGCGAGATAGTCTCGCTCGCGCAGTACGACTACCCGCAGATATACCCGAGGCCCGGCTGGGTCGAGCACGACCCGGCGGACATCCTCGGCACACAGATACACGCGCTCTCGGACGCCTTTGCCAAGAGCGGCGTCGAGGCCGCGGACATCGCCGCCATCGGCGTCACCAACCAGCGCGAGACCACCCTCGTCTGGGACCGCACCACGGGCAAACCCGTCTACAACGCCATCGTCTGGCAGTGCCGCCGGACCGCGGCCTTCTGCGACCGGCTGGCCGCAGAGGGCGTCGGCGCATACATAAGGGACAAGACGGGCCTGCTCATCGACGCCTACTTTTCCGGCACCAAGATACGCTGGATACTCGAAAACGTGCCGGGCGCGCGCGAGCGGGCCGAGCGCGGCGAGCTCATCTTCGGCACCGTGGACTCCTGGCTCATCTGGAACCTCACCGGTGGGCGGGAGCACATCTCGGACTACTCCAACTGCTCGCGCACGATGCTCTTCGACATAGACCGCCTGCGCTGGGACGAGGACCTGTGCCGCGTGCTGGGCGTGCCGATGAGCATGCTGCCCGCGCCGGTGCCGTCCTCGGCGGAGTACGGCCGCATCGCGCCGGGCATAAAGGGGCTCGAAGCGCTCGCAGGCGTGCCCATCTGCGGCAGCGCGGGCGACCAGGCCGCGGCGCTGCTCGGCCAGGGCTGCGTCCATCCCGGCGAGGCCAAGAACACCTACGGCACCGGCTGCTTCACGCTCATGAACACCGGCGACCGCAGTGTCCGCAGCCTCTCCGGCATGCTCACCAGCGTCGCCTGGAGCCTGAACGGCCACACGACCTACGCCCTCGAGGGCAGCGTGTTCAACGCCGGCAGCTCCATACAGTGGCTGCGCGACGAGGTGGGGCTCATCGCCTCCGCGGGCGAGAGCGGCCCGCTGGCCGAGTCCGTGCCCGACAACGGCGGCGTCTACCTCGTCTCGGCCTTCACCGGCCTCGGCGCGCCGCACTGGGACATGTACGCCCGCGGCACCATGGTCGGCCTCACCCGCGGCACCACAAAGGCCCACATAGTCCGCGCCGCGCTCGAGGGCATCGCCTACCAGGTCAAGGACCTGCTCGACGCCATGGAGATGGACTCCGGCCGCACGCTCTCCGTGCTCCGCGTGGACGGCGGCGCCTCGGTCAGCGACTTCCTCATGCAGTTCCAGGCCGACATACTCAGAAAACCCATCGACCGCCCCAAGATGGTGGAGACCACCGCCTTCGGCGCGGCCTTCCTCGCCGGGCTCTCCGCCGGGCTCTGGAGCGACGTCTCCGAGATCGCCGCGCTGCGGCAGTCGGAGAAGGTGTTCACGCCCGCCATGGACCTCGAAACGGCGGAAAAATATCACGGCGAATGGCTCCGTGCGGTGGAGCGCGCCAAAAAGTGGGAGAAGGCACAATGAGCGAAAGCATACTCGTAGTCAAAACCGAATACCTCGCCCCCTATATCGCGGGCAAAAACGGCCTCATCCGCGGCCACGACGCGGAGATACTCGACATCGTCACCGCGCGCCACGAGTTCCGGCCCCGGCCCGAGATGGAGGAGGACCCGTCCTACCGGCAGATCATCCCCTACGTCGTCCTCACGCGCGGGGAGGAGGTCTTCGTCCTCCGGCGGCTCAAAAAGGGCGGCGAAGCCCGCCTGCACGGGCTGCTCTCCATCGGCGTCGGCGGGCACATCAACCCCGTTGACGACGCCGTGCGCGGCGAGGCGCTCATGCGCGGCCTGCGCCGCGAGGTCGAGGAGGAGGTAGAGCTCGAGCGCGAGCTCTCGCTCACGCCCGTCGGCGTCATAAACGAGGAGACCAACGCCGTCGGCAGCGTCCACCTCGGCTTCATGTTCACCATGGAGGTCGCCGGCGAGGTCCGCGTCCGCGAGACCGAAAAGCTCGAGGGCTTCTGGGTCAAAAAATCCGAGCTCCCCGCCCTCGCGGAGCAGCTGGAGGGCTGGTCGAAGATTGCAATGGAGGCGATAGTATGAGAGTTTTCACACCCGCGGACATACTCCTTCCGCGCGTTGACGATATGACGAAGTGGAGCTGCATAGCCTGCGACCAGTTCACCGCCGAGCCCGAGTACTGGCGGGAGGCCGAGCGCATAGTCGGCTCCGAACCGAGCACCCTGCGGCTCATGCTGCCCGAGGCCTGGCTCGGCGTGCGCGACAGCGCCGCGGAGACCAGGAAGATATACGCGGCCATGAAGGATTATGTAAACCGCGGCATATTCCGCACGGTGGAGGACAGCTTCGTGTACGTGGAGCGGACGCTGCCCTCGGGCGCGGTGCGCCGGGGCCTGGTGGGCAAGCTGGACCTCGAGTGCTACGACTGGGCGCCGGGGAGCGCCACGCCGGTGCGGGCGACGGAGGGCACGGTGGAGAGCCGCCTCCCCGCGCGCGTGGAGGTGCGCCGCGGCGCGACGCTGGAGATGCCGCACATCATGGTGTTCATAGACGACCCGGAGAACGCGGTCATACCCTCGGCCGCGGGCGGGGAGGCGCTCTATGACTTCGAGCTGATGCTCGGCGGCGGTCACATACGCGGCAGCCGCGTGACGGGCGAGGCGGCGGAGCGGCTGACGGCGGCGCTGGAGGCCCCGGAGGGGTCGGTGCGCTTTGCGATGGGCGACGGGAACCACAGCCTCGCGGCGGCGAAGCGCTGCTGGGAGCAGATAAAGCGGAACCTCCCGGAGTCGGAGCTGGAGACGCACCCGGCGCGGTATGCGCTGGCGGAGATAGTGAACATCCACGACGAGGCCGTGACCTTCGAGCCCATACACCGCGTGCTGCTGGAGACCGTGCCGCGCGGGTTCATCGAGGAAGCCGCGGCGCGGCTGCCCCGCGGCAAGGGCCAGGCGGTGACGCTGCTGGCTGGCAGGCGGGAGATGGAGATAGAGACGGGGATGCCCCTCGGCGCGCTGGTGGCGCTGGTGGACGAGCTGCTGGGCGACTGGCGGCGCGAACACGGAGGCGAGCCGGACTACATCCACGGCGACGAGGAGGCGCGCGCGCTGGGCGGCAAGCCCTCGTCCGTGGGCGTGCTGCTCCCGAGGCTGGAGAAGGCGGAGCTCTTCCCGTACATCACGGAGCACGGCCCCTACCCGAAAAAGAGCTTCTCCATCGGCCACGCGCGCGACAAGCGCTATTACCTCGAGTGCCGCGCCATCGTGCCGGAACTCTGATATATAAAAAGAGACCCCCGGACGGGGGCCTCTTTTTTTGCGCAGGCGCAAATTGCCGGTTGACAAACTGAGAATATTGTATATAATCAATATACACAATATACAAGGGTGATCATACTTGGATATCAAAATCAGCAATGCGGGCGGGGTGCCGATATATGAGCAGATCGTCTCGCAGATAAAGGCTAAGATCATCGCCGGGGAGCTCAGGGAGGGGGACGCCCTTCCCTCGATGCGGCTGCTGGCGAAGGAGCTGCGGATAAGCGTCATCACGACGAAGCGCGCGTATGAGGAGCTCGAGCGCGAGGGCTTCATCGTGTCGATGACGGGCAAGGGCAGCTTTGTGGCGGGCAAGGACCTCGAGTTCGTGCGGGAGGAGCACCTGCGGCAGATAGAGGAGCTGATGGGCCGCATAGTTGAGCTGGCGGCCGGGTGCGACCTCAGCTGCGAGGAGCTCGTGGAGATGCTGCGCCTCACATTTGAAGGAGACTGAACATGGAAAACGCGCTTGAGGTCAGGGGCCTCACAAAGCATTACAGGGGCTTCACGCTCGACGGCGTGAGCTTCAGCCTGCCCACGGGCTGCATCATGGGCTTCATAGGCGAAAACGGCGCGGGCAAGAGCACGACGATACGTCTGATGCTGGGCCTGGCGCGCGCGGAGGCGGGCAGCGTGCGGCTGCTGGGGGAGGACCCGGCGGCGGGCGGCGCGGCGCTGAGGGAAAAGCTCGGCGTGGTGATGGACGACTGCGGCATACCGGAGACGCTCTCGCTGCGGGACATGCGGCGCATACTCTCGGCGGGCTACCGGACCTTCGACGCGGGGCGGTTCGACGCGCTGGCGGCGCGGTTTGAGCTGCCGGAGCGCAAGCTGGTGAAGGACTATTCGCGCGGGATGCGGATGAAGCTCTCGCTGGCCTCGGCGCTGAGCCACGACTGCCGGCTGCTGATCCTCGACGAGGCGACGAGCGGGCTGGACCCCGTGGTGAGGGACGAGATGCTCGACCTCTTTCTGGAGTTCATACAGGACGAGGGGCACAGCATCTTCGTGTCCTCGCACATATTGAGCGACCTGGAGAAGGTCTGCGACTATATAACGCTGATCCACGGCGGGCGCATAGTGTTCTCGGAGGAGAAGGACGCGCTGCTGGAGAAGTACGTCGTGGCGAAGGTGAGCGAGGCGGAGCTGCGCTCTCTGGACCCGGCGAAGGTGGCGGGCGTGCGGCGCTCGGCCTTCGGGGCGGAGGCGCTGGTGGAGCGCGGCGCGGCGCGCGGGCTGGTGTGCGACCCGGCGGGGATAGAGGACATCATGCTGTATTATCTGAGGGGGGAGCGGAAATGAAGGCGCTTATCCTGAAGGACCTGCTGTGCCTGAGGCAGCAGGCGAAGTCGGTGGGACTGGTGCTGCTGGTGTGGCTGGTGCTGAGCGTGGCGATGGGAAACGGGATGTTTTTCTGCGCGCTGGGCGTGATATACGTCATCATGCTGCCGATGATGACGCTGAGCTATGACGAGCGGTCGAAGTGGGACAGCCGGGCGTTGACGATGCCGGTGACGCGCGCGCAGCTGGTGCTGAGCCGGTACGCGACGGCGCTGCTGGCGGGGCTGGCGCTGTGCGCGCTGGGCGCCGTGGTGATCGCGGTGGTGGACGGCCCGGAGCAGGCGGCGAACAGCCTGGGCTTCTATCTGGCCGGGGCGCTGATGCTGGCGGTGGCGATGCCGCTGATGCTGAAGCTGGGCGTGGAGAAGGCGCGGATATTGGTGGCGCTGTGCTATCTGGTGCCCTTCCTGGGGCTGCTGCTGGCGGAAAAGCTGGGCGTGGACGTGGAGGAAGCCCTCGCGTCGCTCTCCGGCCCCCGCCCGGCCCTCATCACCGCCGTGATAGTGCTCGCCGCCCTCGCACTCTCCGTGCTCATATCCCTCGGCATCTATCGCCGTAAAGAGTTCTGACACCCTTCCCTGCGCGAAGCGCGAATGAAAGTTTCGCCCGCCTTTTCAAAGGCGGTGGAGTCCAAGGGGGAACCCTCGCCGGGGGTTCCCCCTTCTTTCTTTACGCTTGTACGTGTGCGCCGATACGTTGGGAGGTTTTCGTTAGCTTGTCCTGCGATTCGACCCCATTTCTTTGGTGCTTGCCCAAAGAAACGGTGTCGAGCCGCCAAAGAAAAGCGCTTTGAAGCCTCCACATCACCTTGGTGGGCCCGCCCGCCTCTCCCATTCGGGCGTAAGCCCCAACGGGACGAATTGGTGCGTCAAGTTGATTTGAGGCTGGTTGGTTAATCGGCCAGGCAAAGTCAGCTTGACGCAGTCGGCTGTGATGTTGGGGCTTCGAGTCCGTGGGAGAGGCGGGCGGGACCGAACGGCTGCCGTGGCGGCACCCAAAAGCGCGTTTCTTTGGGGCTCCACCCCATTTCTTTGCGCAAGAGCAAAGAAATGGGGTGGAACGGGCAGTAGGGGCTAAAATCCACCTCCCAAGAAAACGGCGCACCCGTACAATCCCCCGACAACCACCAGCCCCTCCCCAAGTCGGGCGAGGAACGTATAGTCCACCGACTGGTAGCGCTCACGCGAATGGTGGAGATACCGGGGTAAAAAGGCGCTTTTCTTTGGCGGCTCGACACCGTTTCTTTGGGCAAGCACCAAAGAAATGGGGTCGAAAGGCAGTACAAGCTAACGACAACCTCCCAGCGTAACGGCGCCCCCGCACCAAGGCGCAAAAAAAGGACCCCCCGGCGGAGGTCCCCTTATAAGCAACGCAAAACCCCGGGATGGATATCCATCCCGGGGTGGCAGGGGAAGAAGGTTTCGAACCCTCGGCCTACGGTTTTGGAGACCGTCGCTCTGCCAGCTGAGCTATTCCCCTATACAAGCGCTTGGCTATTATATGACATATCCCGCCCCTTGTCAAGCCAAATGTTAATAAAACGCCCCGGGGTTACCCGGGGCGTCTCGTTATTCACGCTGCTGCGCTCACTGCTCGGCGGGCTCGAAGGCGTCCGCGCCGTGGTGGCAGATGGGGCAGACGAAGTCGGGCGGGAGAGTCTCGCCCTCATAGAAGTAGCCGCAGACGGTGCACAGCCAGCCCTTCTTCTTGTTGACGACGGCCGGGACGTAGTGCTCGAAGTCCTCGGGGCCGTGCTTGCACAGCGGGCAGACGAAGTCCGCGGGCAGCTCCGCGCCCTCGTGGAAGTAGCCGCAGACCTTGCAGATCCAGCCCTCGACGGCCGGAGGCGCGGGGGCCTTCTTGGGCTTGATGTGGGCGTGGTAGTAGCTGTAGGTGCAGCTCGGCTTGTCCGAGAGCACGTGGGCCTCGACGACCTCGGCGATGTAGAGCATCTGCGTGCCGCAGTCGCGCGAGTCGATGACGCGGGCGGAGAGCACCGCGTTGGTGTGCTGGCCGATGTAGCGCACGCCGTTCACCGTGCGCAGCTCGTCCGGCCAGTCGGCGAACTTGTCCACGTCGCGGCCCGACTGGAAGCCGAAGTGCTTGAAGATGTCGTAGGGGGCGTCCTCGGTGAGGATGCTGATGTTGAAGATGCCCGCCTTGGCGACCATGTCGCAGGTGTAGTTGGCCTTGATGCAGCTGATGGTGATCTTCTTCGGGTCGGAGCTGGTGATCTGGCCGGCGGTGTTGATGACGCAGCCGTAGTCCTTGCCGTCCACGCGGGTGGTGAGGATCTCGCAGCCGTAGCTGAACTTGTTGAAGGCCGCGTTCTCGACCTCATAGACGCCGTCCATGCCGCTCTCGGCGCTCAGCTGCACCTTGACCTCGACCGGCGCGGGCTTCGGGGGCAGGACGTCGGCGGCGATGGCGTCGGCCAGGACGTCGAGCTCGGCGAGCTGGCCCTCGGTGAGGGCGCTCTTGACGGTCAGGGTGTCGCCGATGAACTCGGTGCCCTTGAGCTGGGAGAGCAGCTCGCGCATGAGCCCGCCGCTGGTGGGGGCCCAGGAGCCGTTCTCGATGACGGCGACCTTGCGGTTTTGCAGGTTGTGGGTCACGAGCTCGTGCAGCAGCTGGTCCATGGTGACGAACACGCCGGCGTTATACGTCGTCGCGGCGAGCACGAGGTGGCTGTACTTGAAGGCGTCGGAGAGGATGTAGCTCGCGGGGGTGACGGAGGTGTCGTACATCTTGACCTTGACGCCGCGGTCGGAGAGCTTGGCGGCGAGGATGTTCGCGGCGTTCTCGGTGTGGCCGTAGACGCTGGCGTAGGCGATGAGCACGCCCTTGACCTCGGGGGTGTAGCTGCTCCACTGGTCGTACTTGGCGAGGAAGTCGCCGAAGCCCTGCCTCCAGACAAAGCTGTGCAGCGGGCAGACGTACTTGATGTCGAGCCCGGCGGCCTTGCGCAGCGCGGTCTGCACCTGCGGGCCGTACTTGCCGACGATGTTGGTGTAGTAGCGGCGGGCCTCGTCGAGATACTCGTTCATGAAGTCGCACTCGTCGGCGAAGATGCGGCCGTTGAGCGCGCCGAAGGAGCCGAAGGCGTCCGCGGAGAAGAGTATCTTGTCGGTCTTGTCGTAGGTCATCATGACCTCGGGCCAGTGGACCATCGGGGCCATGACGAAGGTGAACTCGTGGCGGCCGGTGGAGAGGCTGTCGCCCTCCTTGACGAGGTGCAGCCGCTCGGAGAGGTCGGTGGGGAAGAAGCGCGCGAGCATGTCGCGGATCTTGGCGTTGCAGACTATCTTCGCCTCGGGGTAGCGCAGGGCTATGTCCTCGATGGTGGCGGCGTGGTCGGGCTCCATGTGGGAGATGACCAGGTAGTCGAGTTTGCGCCCAGCCAGCTCGTGGGCGACGTTGTCGAAGAAGTTGTGGGCCACGGCCTTGTCGACCGTGTCGAAGAGGATGGTCTTCTCGTCCAGGATGAGGTATGAGTTGTAGGACACGCCGTCAGGCACGCCGTAGACCCCCTCGAAGAGGGCGAGGCGCCTGTCGTCCGCGCCGACCCAGACCATATCGTCTGTTATGCGCTTGGTGCAGTACATTATAATACCTCCCGTTGAGTTTTATGGGATGGTTACACTATATCTCCTCGCGAAATACTTGTCAATCACGTTTCCACTTGGCGCCCTGGGGGGTGTCGATGATGGTTATGCCCTCGGCCTTGAGCTGGTCGCGGATGCGGTCGGCCTCGGCGAAATTCCTGGCCTTTTTGGCGGCGGCGCGCTCGGCGAGCAGGGCCTCGATGCGCGGGTCGCTCTCCTCGGGCTCGGCCTGCTTGCGGAGCTTGGCGGCGGCGTCGATGAGGCCGAGGCCGAGCACGCGGTCGTAGTCGGCGACGATGGCCAGCTTGGTCGCGTCGTTCACCGGGGCCTTGAGCGCGTCGTAGAGCGCGGTTATGGCGAGGGAGGTGTTCAGGTCGTTGTCGAGCGCGGCGGTGAAGCCCTCGCGCAACTTTTGCATTTCAGCTTCGTCTAAGGCAGCGGGGGCATCCGAGAGGGCCGCGATGCGGTTCACCAGCTTCTGATAGGCGAGCGCGGCGTTGTCGAGGTTCTCCCAGGTGAACACCAGGCTCTTGCGGTAGTGGCTCTGCAGGCAGAAGAAGCGGTAGGCGAGCGGGTCGTAGCCCTTCTGCTCGAGCAGGGAGACGGTGAGGAACTCGCCCTTGGACTTGCTCATCTTGCCGCTCGAGGTGTTCAGGTGCAGGACGTGGAACCAGTAGTTGCACCACTTGTGGCCCAGATACGCCTCGGACTGGGCGATCTCGTTGGTGTGGTGCGGGAAGGCGTTGTCTATGCCGCCGCAGTGGATGTCCAGGTCCTCGCCCAGGTGCTTCATGCTGATGCCGGAGCACTCGATGTGCCAGCCGGGGTAGCCGACGCCCCAGGGGGA
>UQYT01000052.1 GCA_900545405.1 uncultured Eubacteriales bacterium
CGGGCGGCCAGAGGCTTTGCCTCTGGACTCCACCGCCTTTGAAAAGGCGGGCGAAACTTTCAAACGCGCTTCGCGCAGGAAAACGCCGCCCCCCGGCCGGGGGCGGCGTTTGGTTCAGGTATCGAAGTAATAGCCCGGGTCGTGGCTCGGCTCGACGGGTTCGGTGGGCTGGCCAGGATCGACGGGGTCGGTGGGTACGACGGGCTCGGTCGGCGTCGGCTCCGGAGTGGGACTCGGGGTGGGCGTCGGGTACACGATGTCCTCCTCATGGTAGTGGTACTCGCTGTAAGCCTCTATCTCCTTGGAGAGCAGCGTGCCGTTCTTGTCGTACACGTTCCGGTAGGTCGCGGCCTTGTAGCCGGTGGCCGTCTCGGGGTATTCGCTGTTGCCGTACACCAGCCAGGTGGCGTAGGTCATCTGCACATAGCTGCCGTCCTCGTCGGTGCCGACAATGTGGACGGAGACGGTGCTCTTCGCCGTGTCGACGGAGGCGACTATCTTGATGGGCCAGTTGCGGTTGTTCGTGAACTTGAACTCAGGGCCGCCCCAGCTGACCGTGGCGTCCAATCCCGCGGGCAGATAGCCGACGGGGAAGTAGTGGCAGGTGCGGGTGTCTATCTGGAGGTTCGCCAGCAGCGCCGCGTAGTAGAGCGTGGAGCTCACCTGGCATATGCCGCCGCCTATCTCCTGCACAACCTGGCCGCCGGAGTAGGCGCCCGCGGCCTTGTAGCCGCGCTCCGCGGTGCGCTCGCCCAGCGCGTCGTTATAGGAAAACTGCTCGCCCGGGGCGAGGACGATGCCGTCTATGCTCGCCGCGGCAAGCAGCACGTTGGTTATGCGGTTCTGCGTGCTGCCCGCGAGGGAGGTCGTGACCGTCTCGCCCAGGTCGTCGGCAAAGAGCCGGGACTCTACGTATTCGGTGGTCTTTTCAGGCTCAGTCAGCGTGAGCGGGATCTTGACCGTGTCGCCCAGCTCGGCGGCGTCCCAGAGCTTCTGGGCCTCGGCCTTGTCGAAGTCCACGCCGGTGACGGAGGGGACGACTTCCTTCTTCTCCTTGTCGTAGTAGGCGTCCGCCGCCTCGCAGCAGACGGAGTTATAGAGCTCGTCTATGTCAAGCTCCACGGAGGCGTCCACCTCGACCTCGTAGTCGAGCGGGCCGTACTTCATGTCCTCCAGAGCGGTCTTGACGAGGTTGAGCAGCTCGCCCTCGTCTATCTCGACCGCGCTTGCACCCTTGACGACCTCGAGAGTGTCGCCCTTTATCTCGACGCCGGAGGTCATGAGACCGGACTTGACCTTGGTGACCTCGCTGCGGACCATGTCGCTCAGCGCGGACTCGTCCACAGTGGCCTTGACCTCTACCTCCGCCCCGGAGACGAGGCAGCGGACGTAGGCCATGACGTTTTCGATTATGGTGCCGCCGTGGCAGTAGTTGAAGGCCTCGTCGGCGGCCTCCTTGGCGGAGACCTCGGCGCCGACGTCAGCAGCCGCGACGGTGAGCGTGTGCTCTAGCGGGAGGGAGACCGTCACGGTCTTGTCGCCCTCGCCCCAGCCTGCGGCGGTGAGCGCATCCGCGGCCTGCGCGGCGGTCATGCCGCCGACGTCCGTGCCGTTCACGCTGACCTTGGGGTATATGGTGTCCGAACCGGACACGTAAACGCCGAAGCCCGCCGCGCCCGCCAGCAGCAGGGCGACCACCACGACGCACACTATCGTAACACGCTTTGCGGTGTTCCTGGCGCGCCTTTTCTTGGGCGCCAGGTGTTTGCTCTGATTTTCTCTTTTCATTTTATCCTCGGCTTTATATCGTAAAATTTTGTCCCACGCGCTTTTGACGGCGCCGGTTATTTATTGTTCCCGCTCCCGGCCTTTCATGTACATGTCCCGGAAAAGCTCCTCGTCCCCGGGCGGGAGCTCGGTCTTCTCCTCGGCGTCGAAGGCCTCCTTCATCCAGGGGTTGACGGCCACGCGGCTGCCGGACTGAGCCTCGAGCAGCGCGCCGATGAGCAGGTTGGAGAGCAGGAAGCCGGAGCTTGTGAAGCGCCAGCGGTCCTCGCCGTTTTTGCAGGCCCAGCCCTTTTTCTCAAACTCCTCCAGCGTCCGCTGCAGCGGGCGGAAGTCGGAGCGGTAGAGCCTCGTGTACTCCTCGCCGTCTATGCCGTGCGCCGTCCTCATGCCGAGCATTACGTACTCGGAGGCGCGCTCCACGGGGGTGATGCGCTCGTACTCGTCCACGATGTTGAGGTCGCGCATGACGCCGATGATGTAGCGGTCCGCGTCCTTGACGTAGGAGAACCGCGCCCCGCCCATGCAGGAGTGCGCCCCCGCGCCGAAGCCGAGGTACTCGCCCAGCGTCCAGTAGCGCATGTTGTGGCGGCTCTCGAAGTCCTTGATGGCGAAGTTCGAGATCTCGTACTGCGCGTAGCCGTAGTGCTCGAGCATGTCGCAGGCGTAGAGGTACATGTCGGCCTGCTCGTCGTCCGAGGGGAGGAAGGGCGAGCCGTGGTACTTGTACATGGGCGTGCCCTCTTCGAGAGTCAGACCGTAGCAGGAGAGGTGCTCGGGCCGGAGCTCTATGGCGCGCATGAGCGTGTCGGCCCAGTCGGACTTGGTCTGGCTGGGCAGACCGTAGATGAGGTCGAGGCTGAGGTTGTCAAAGCCCGCCTCGCGCGCGGCGTGGACGGCCATCTCAACCTGCTTCCAGTTGTGCCGGCGGCCTATGAGCTTCAGAATGTCGTTGTTCGCGGACTGCACGCCCAGCGAGATGCGGTTGAAGCCCGCCTTGTGCAGCTTTTCAAGCTCCTTGAAGGAGGCGCTGTCCGGGTTCACCTCGACGGTGACCTCGCTGCTCTTGAGCACGCGGCCGGAGCCGCGCAGCTCGTCCCAGATCTCGATGAGCCTGTCCGCGCCGTAATAGCTGGGCGTGCCGCCGCCGAAGTACACGGTGTCGATGTAGTAGCTCTTCATCGCGCCGTAGCTCTCGCGGATGTGCTCCACCAGCGCGTCCTGATACTTGGGCATGAGCCTGTCGCAGCCGGCGAGCGAGTAGAAATCGCAGTAGCCGCACTTGGAGGCGCAGAAGGGTATGTGGATGTAGATGCCGAGGGTTTTGTCCATGTGTGTGCCTCCTTGTGGTCGGCTGAACTTCAAACCTTAAAAGAGCGAGCAGACGTCCTCGGCGTAAGCGGAGGGGTCCTCGAGCTCCTCGCCCGCGATGAGCAGGGCCTGGGAGTGCAGGATGTTCACGAGCTTTTTGGCCTTTTCGGGGTCGCTCGCAACGGCGGCCTCAAGGGCCTTGAAGGCGGGGTGGTCGGCGTTGAGCTCAAGCACGCGCCTGGCCTTGGGCGGCTCCATACCGGTGTCCGGCATGCGCTTGAAATAGCGCTCCATCTCGAGCGTTATGCTGCCCTCGGTGGTCAGGCACACGGGCGCGGAGACCAGCTTGCGGCTCAGGCGCACGACTGCGACCTTGTCGCCCAGCGTCTCCTTCACGAAGTCGAGGACGTTCTTCACGTCGGCCTCGCGCTTTTCCATGTCGGCCTTCTCCTCCTCGGTCTCGAGGCCGAGGTCGCCGGTGACTATGTTGCAGAACTTCTTGTCCGCATGCTGGCCGAGCTGCTCGACGATGTACTCGTCGACCTCCTCGGTCATGCAGAGTATCTCAAAGCCCTTGGAGCGCACCAGCTCCGCCTGAGGCAGGCGCAGTATCTTGTGCACGTTCTCGCCCACGGCGTAGTATATGAACTTCTGCTCGGCAGGCATGCGGTCCGTGTACTCCTTGAGCGTCGCGGTCTTGTCCTCGGAGACGTTGTAGATGAGCAGGTCGCGCAGGGACTCTATGTTCTGGCCGTAATTGGCCACGGCACCGTAGCGGAGCTGGCGGCCGTAGTTCTTGTAGAACTGCTCGTACTTCGGCCGGTCGTTCTCGAGCATCTTGAGCAGCTCGTTCTTGATACGCTTGTTGAGATTCTGGGCGATGATGCGCAACTGCCTGTCGTGCTGGAGCATTTCCCTGGAAATGTTCAGCGAGAGGTCGGGGGAGTCCACGATGCCGCGCACGAAGTAGAAGCTCTCGGCCAGCAGGTCGGGGCACTTCTCCATTATCATGACGCCGGAGCTGTACAGCTGCAGGCCCGGCTCGTAGTCGGAGCTCATGAAGTCGAGCAGCTGGCGGCCGGGGATGAACAGCAGCGCCTTGTAGCTGACTTGGCCCTCGGCGTTGACGCGGATGACGGCGGCGGGGTCGGTGGTGTCGTGGTACTTCTCCTTGTAGAAGTTGATGCAGTCCTCATCGGAGACCTCGGACTTGGAGCGCTGCCAGATGGGCACCATACTGTTGACGGTCTCGCGCTCGGTTTTGTTCACGGTCTCGAACTTCGGGCTGCCGTCCTCGTTCTTCTCGCCGGTCTCCTTGTACTCGGGCTTGGTCACGTCCATCTGGATGGGCCAGCGGATGTAGTCGGAGTACTTCTTGATGAGGCGCATGAGCTTCCAGAGCTGGAGATACTCTGAGTAGCGCTCGTTGTCGTCGTCGGGCTTGATGTGCATGATGACGTCGGTGCCGACGCCGTCCTTCTCGCACTCGGTGATGGTGTAGCCGTCGGCGCCCTCGGACTCCCACTTGTAGGCCTGGTCGGAGCCGTAGGCGCGGGTGATGACCGTGACCTTGTCGGAGACCATGAAGGCGGAGTAGAAGCCGACGCCGAACTGGCCGATGATGTCGACGTCCGCGCCCTCCTTGGTGGTGCCGTCGAGGCCGCCCTTGAAGGCCATGGAGCCGCTCTTGGCGATGACGCCGAGGTTAGCTTCAAGCTCCTCCTTGGTCATGCCGATGCCGTTGTCGGAGACGGTGATGGTGCGGGCGTTCTCGTCCATGGAGACGAGTATGCGGAAATCATCGCGGTTCATGCCGACCTTGTCGTCCGTCAGGGACAGGTAGCAGAGCTTGTCTATGGCGTCCGAGGCGTTGGAGATTATCTCGCGCAGAAAGATCTCCTTGTGCGTGTAAATGGAATTGATCATGAGGTCGAGCAGGCGTTTGCTCTCGGCCTTGAATTGCTTCTTGGACATATATTTGTATTCCTCCCGAGAAATAATACATAAGGTTATTTTGCAGTTTTATTATTATAACACGCTTTTGACAATTTTCAATATACACCCCGCGTTATGTGTAATGCGCGGGAGGAAAAACTTGACGCGGTAAATGGAGCGGCTTACCATGTGATTATAGTGAAACTTGCCGCCGAACTGTGCGTCTTAAAAGAAAAAGCTTCAAAAAAGGAGGAGACGACATGAGGAAACAGATTATCCCGGCACTCGCCGCCGCCCTGATGCTGCTTGCGGCCTGCGCCGCTCCCGAGGCCGTGCCGTCGGACACTCCCGCGCCCACTCCCACGCTTTCTCCCATTGAGACACCGGAGGCGGAGCCCTCCGCAGCCCCCTGGCCGCCGGGGACCGGCACGGAGACGCAGACCGTGCTCAGCGCGCCCATCGAGTGGGTCGAGGAAAGCGAGATGACGGGAGGCGAGCTCATGCCGGCCTATATCGACGAGGGCGGGGAACTCCTCGGCCCTGACGGCTTTGACGTGGACGGGGAAAATGTCTATATCCTCAACACCGCGGACAACAGCGCGTATGTCTACGCCGACGGCGAGCTGGAGCGGCAGATATCGCTCGACGTCACGGGCCTCTACGCTATACGCATGGCTGTCGAGGACGGGAACGTGTACATATTCGGCGTCGAGCAGGACACGAGGATGCCCGCCTTTGCCGCCGTGTACGCGGACGGCACGGCAGAGAGCCTGCCCTTTATGGAACAACTGAGCAGCGAAGCCGTGGTCTCCATAACGGCGGAGAACGGGAAACTGCGCGTCGAGGCCGGGGGCAGATTCTGGAGTTTCGACCTCGCGGACCCCGAGGCAAGCGTGAGATCGACCGAAGAATATATGATCGCCGACGGCACGACGTGGTCCTCGCGCATGACCGGCTCAGGGACCGTGGTCTCCGACTCCATGGCCCTCGACATCACCCTGCCCGACGGGAGGGAGCTGAGCATACCCTTCAAGCCCTCCAGTCCCGGCATCTGGCTGGGCGGGCTGAGGCTCCTGCGCTGCGGCGGCGGGGAGTACGACGTCTACGTCGTCGAGATCGCACAGGACGAGGAATACCTGATACACACCGCCGAGTACATCCTGCGCGTGGACGAGCAGGGCACGCCCCTGGGCGTCTACGCCGGAGAGGAGGCGGACCAGTTCTACTCGGCGAGGTCCGACGGTGGCGCGCTCTATACCATGGGGGTGGACGGGACGTCCGTCACCGTCAAGCGCGCGCCCGACGTCTACACCACGGCCTGGGCCGATTACGTCTCACCGCTTGCCGATATCACCCTGCTCGAGGAATAAAAACGCCGAAATCACGCCTCTCTCCGCCCTTAAAACGGCGGAGAGGAGCTTTTTTTGCCCCTCAGCGCTTGACGATTGAGCCGGATTGTTATACTATAAACGTCTGGAAAAGGCTTAATTTAGCAAAGCCCCGGTATGGGACAATATAACGGAGGTATCGCAAATGAGCGAGAAAGGCACATTCTACATCACGACCCCGATCTACTACCCGTCCGACAAGCTGCACATAGGCCACACCTACTGCACCGTCGCGACGGACACCATCGCGCGATACAAGCGAATGTGCGGCTATGACGTTATGTTCCTCACCGGCACGGATGAGCACGGCCAGAAGATAGAGGAAAAGGCCAAGGCCGCGGGCGTGACCCCGCAGCAGTTCGTGGACAACATCGTGGAGGGCAAGGGAGGCATCCTCGACCTCTGGAAGCTCATGAACATCTCCAACGACCGCTTCATCCGCACCACTGACGACTACCACGTCGCGGCCGTGCAGCGCATCTTCAAGAAGATGTACGATAACGGCGACATATACAAGGGCAAGTATTCCGGCATGTACTGCACCCCCTGCGAGAGCTTTTGGACCGAGAGCCAGCTCGTGGACGGCAAGTGCCCGGACTGCGGCCGCGAGGTCAAGTACGCCGAGGAGGAGGCCTATTTCTTCCGCCTCTCCAAGTACGCCGACAAGGTGCGTGAGCTGCTGCTCTCCGGCACCTTCCTGGAGCCCGCCAGCCGCGTCAACGAGATGATAAAGAACTTCATCGACCCCGGCCTGGAGGACCTCTGCGTCTCCCGCACCAGCTTCAAGTGGGGCATCCCCGTGGACTTTGACCCGGGCCACGTCGTCTACGTCTGGGTGGACGCGCTCTTCAACTACATGACCGCGCTCGGCTACATGAACGACGCGCGCGACGGCCTTGACAAGTACTGGCCCGCCGACGTCCACATGGTCGGCAAGGAGATAGTCCGCTTCCACTCCATAATCTGGCCCGCCATGCTCATGAGCGTGGGCGCGCCGCTGCCGAAGAAGGTCTTCGGCCACGGCTGGCTGCTGCTCGGCGGCGGCAAGATGAGTAAGTCCAAGGGCAACGTCGTCGACCCCTACATCCTCGCCGAGCGCTTCGGCGTGGACGCGCTCAGGTACTTCCTGATGCGCGAGTTCCCCCTCGGCTCGGACGGCAACTTCTCCAACGAGCTGCTTATCGCCCGCATCAACTCCGACCTCGCCAACGACTACGGCAACCTGCTCTCCCGCACCGTCGCCATGGTGCTCAAGTACTTTGACGGCACTCTGCCCACGGAGCGCGAGGCCGGCCCTGAGGATGACGAGCTCATCGCCATGGCCTCGTCCCTGCGCGGCAAGTATGAGAAGCTCATGGACAACTTCGGCACCCAGGGCGCGCTGGAGGAGGTATTCCGCGTCATCTCCCGCGCCAACAAGTATATAGACGAGACCGCCCCCTGGACCCTCGCCAAGGACGAAGCCAAGCGCGCGCGCCTCGCCTCCGTCATGTACAACCTGCTCGAGAGCCTGCGCATCTGCACCAGCCTGCTGGTGCCCTTCATGCCGTCGAGCTGCGAAAAGGCCTTCGCCCAGATCGGCGCGAAGGGCGAGGAGACCGGCTGGGACAAGGCCGCCGTCTGGGGCGCCCTGCCCGCCGACGTCACCGTCACGAAGGGCGACACCCTCTTCCCGCGCATCGACATGAACAAGGAGCTCGCCGAGCTCGAAAAGCTCGAGGAGGAGGCCCGCCGCGCCGCTCTGCCCCCCGTCGAGATAGATCCCCAGACCGCCGAGACCGTGGACTTCGACACCTTTGCCAAGAGCGACTTCCGCGCCGTCAAGGTCAAGAGCTGCGAGGCCGTGAAGAAGAGCGACAAGCTGCTCAAGTTCATCCTCGACGACGGCACCGGCACGGACCGCCAGATCCTCTCCGGCATCCACAAGTGGTACCAGCCCGAGGACCTCGTGGGCAAGACCCTCATCGCCATCGTGAACCTGCCCCCGCGCAAGATGATGGGCCTCGAGTCCAACGGCATGCTCATCTCCGCCGTCCACAAGGAGCACGGCGAGGAGGCCGTCCAGCTCATCATGGTGGACGACTCCATCCCCGCGGGCTCCAAGCTCTGCTGAATAAACCGGCCGAAATGCCGCAACACGAAATGCACCAGTCCTCGGACTGGTGCATTTTGCGTTGCACCGGCAGGAAAATTTTGATATCATGAGCGTACAGGAGGGAAAGGGGGCGTTCCCGCATGAACAAGAAGAAAAGGACCATAGCCATATGCGCCGTGATCGTGGTGGCGGCAGTGTTGCTCGTGTGGTATCATATCCCGGTAAAAACAGCTGCAAGCATGGAATTATATTGCTCCGACCCGGCCGGGGGCTCGCTTGACGCCGAATTTGACCTCAGCATATCCCGCTCGCTCCTTGCCCAGGACAAGCTAGACGGGACCATCCGCGTCGGGGACAGGGAATATGTCGTGTGGACCTGGCCGAAATACGGTTTTTTTGAAAGTATACTGCGCAAATTTCAGGGGCAGATGAACATACCGGCCTTTGTCAATCCGGACAATTTCGGCCATGGCGTGGAGCTGCTGATGAGCGACGTGCTCTGGGTGCCCTTCATCGATTTCGGCTCCGGCCATGAGATCGAGACTGTGAGCCTGCTGTTCACCTCCGATGATTACGTCGACGGCCTCTGGAGCAACTACACATTGTAAACATGACGCGCCCTCCTGAGCTCGGATATGACGTGATGGAGTTCGGCTCGTGAGCGGATTTAATTTGCGCGGTCCGGCTGCTTGTGCTATCATGAGCGTATAAATCTGCAAAGGAGACTTCGCTATGGAATACAGGCGTTTTGGAAATAAGATAGTCGCGCGCATGGACAAGGGCGAGGAGATCTGCGCCAAGCTGCTGGAGCTGGCCGAGGCCGAGGACATCCGCCTCGCGTCCGTGAGCGGCATCGGCGCAAGCAACGACGTGACGCTCGGCGTGTTCGACACGCACACCAAGTTCTATAACAAGACCGTCTACAACGCGACGGACTACGAGCTCGGCTCCGTCACCGGCAGCCTCTCCCGCCAGGACGGCAAGCCCTATCTCCACCTCCACGCCGTCATCGGCAGCCCGGTCATGGGCGAGTGCCACGCGGGCCACCTCAACGCCGCGGTGGTGAGCGCCACCTGCGAGCTGGTCATCGACGTCATCGACGGCGAGGTCGGCCGCGAGTTCTCCGACGAGATCGGCCTGAATCTCTTCAAGTTCTGAACCCCAGGAGCCCGGCCCCCCGGGCTCTTTTTATACCCGCCGAAAGGAAATGAGAAGCGCATGGAATACAGACGCAAAGGCGACAAGATAGTCGCCCGCCTCGACCGCGGCGAGGAGCTGGTCGAAAAGCTCCGTGAGCTGGCGGCGCTCGAGAATATCCGCTTCGCCACCGTCATCGGACACGGGCAGAGCAACAGCGCCGAGCTCTACACCTTCAACGACCGCCGCCCCGGCATACTCAGCCGAAAGAAGCCGGGTCCCGTCGCAGAGTATGCGGAGATGTGGTATCTGCCGGAAAAGGAGGACTACGTCATGGCCTCGATCACCGGCTTTGTGCTTGGACCCGATACAGTGGACCTCACCGTGGTAATAAGCACCCCGTGCGCATTTGAATACGAATTCTTTGACTCGCCCAGCAAGAACTCGGGAAGATGCTGGGCGGGGCATGTGAAGTCCGCCAAGGTGAGCACCTCCTGCACCCTCGCCCTCGAGCTCATCGACCTCGACGCGCACCTTACGCGCCCGGATGAGCTGGGCTACGACGTGCTGGAGTTCGACTCTTGAGGCGCACCGCCGCCCTCGCCCTGGCGCTATGCCTGCTGCTGTGCAGCGCCTGCGGCGGGGCAGAGGTTGACATAACAACAGCGCCCGAGCCCACAGCCACGCCGGTGCCGACGCCTGGCCCGTCCCCGACGCCGGAACCGACTCCGACGCCCGAGCCGGGGGAGATGGTGCGGGTGGTTGACATAATACCGGACATCCGCCTCGACATCCGCTACGCCGTGGCGGAGAACTTCACGGGCGGGGTCATCTATGAGAGCGCGGAGGCGTATCTGCGCCGGGGAACTGCGGAAAAGCTCTCAAAAGTGCAGGATGAGCTGGAGGAACTGGGATATTCGCTCACTATCTGGGACGCCTGGCGGCCTGTCGCGGCGCAGTTTGCCCTCTGGCGCGCCTGCCCCGACGCGCGCTATGTGGCGGACCCCTTCAACGGCTTCTCCGGCCACTGCCGGGGAAATACGGTTGACATAACAATTACGACCCTTGACGGCGAGCCGGTTGAGCTGCCCTCGGGCTTTGACGACTTCTCCGCCCTCGCTGACCGCGACTACTCCGACGTCTCCGAGACCGCCGCCGCAAACGCTCGGCTTCTTGAGGACGCGATGACCCGCGCGGGCTTCACCGGCTACTCCGCCGAGTGGTGGCACTACACGGACACCGACGCCTACGACGTCGTGGATGCCCTCGAGCCCCTGCCCATGGCCGAGGCCGACTGCGAGGAGTTCATCTCCCTCCGCGCGGCCCCCGACGTCGCCGCCGAGGCCCTCGCCGCCGCCCCCGCCGGGGCGGAGCTGTACGTCCTCGACGAGGTGGGAGAGTTCTCGCTCGTCCGTTACGGCGAGCAATACGGCTACGTCCTGACCGCATATCTGCGCCCGGCCGTATAGCTGGGGCGGGATATTTCTCCTTTGTGCCTTGTACGTGTGCGCCGTTTTCTTGGGAGGTGGATTGTGGCCCCTACTGCCAATTCCACCCCATTTCTTTGCTCTTGCGCAAAGAAACGGGGTGGAGCCCCAAAGAAACGC
>UQYT01000053.1 GCA_900545405.1 uncultured Eubacteriales bacterium
GCCAAGGTAAAAAAAGCGCTTTTCTTTGGCGGCTCGACACCGTTTCTTTGGGCAAGCACCAAAGAAATGGGGTCGAACGGCAGGACAGGCCATCGACCACCTCCCAACGTAACGGCGCACACGTACAAACGTAAAGAAAAAGGCCCGCGCTTGTCGTAAAGGCGAGGGCGTGGTAAAATCAACATGGGCCGGGTGCGGGATATTTTCAAAAGCGCTGGCTTTATTCTTTAAATGTTCACATTTGTATGTTATAGTATGTGGTTGACCCGGTATATTTTGCAAGTATCGAAAGGCTGAACGTATTATGGGATTTTTACAGAAGCTCTTCGGCTCCCACAGTGACCACGAGCTGAAGCGGATCTATCCGATCGCGGATAAAATCGAGGCCCTTGAGCCTCAGATGCAGGCGCTCTCCGATGAGGAGCTGCGCGCCAAGACCGACGAATTCAAGGCCCGCTATCAGGCCGGTGAGGACCTCGACAAGCTCCTGCCCGAGGCCTTCGCCGTCGTGCGCGAGGCCGCATGGCGCGTGCTGGGCATGAAGCCCTTCCGCGTGCAGCTCATCGGCGGCATCGTGCTCCACCAGGGCCGCATCGCCGAGATGAAGACCGGCGAGGGCAAGACCCTCGTCGCCGTGCTGCCCGCCTACCTCAACGCCCTCACCGGCGAGGGCGTGCACATCGTCACCGTCAACGACTACCTCGCCAAGCGCGACAGCGAGTGGATGGGCAAGGTCCACCGCTTCCTCGGCCTCTCCGTCGGCCTCATAGTCCACGGCCTCACCGCCGACCAGCGCCGCGCCGCCTACGCCGCCGACATCACCTACGGCACCAACAACGAGATGGGCTTTGACTACCTGCGCGACAACATGGCCATCTACAAGCAGCAGATGGTCCAGCGCGGCCACGCCTTCGCCATCGTGGACGAGGTGGACTCCATCCTCATCGACGAGGCGCGCACCCCGCTCATCATCTCCGGCCAGGGCGACGAGTCCACCGACCTCTACCGCAAGGCCGACGACCTCGTGCGCACGATGAAGAAGATGGTCGTCGCCTCCGTGGACGAGAAGGCCGAGGAGGACGAGGACCTCGACGCCGACTACGTCGTGGACGAAAAGGCCCGCACCGCCACCCTCACCGCCCGCGGCACGGCGAAGGCCGAGCGCTACTTCAACCTCGAGAACCTCTCCGACCTCGAGAACTCCACCCTCGCGCACCACATCAACCAGGCCCTCAAGGCCCACGGCGTCATGAAGCGCGACATCGACTACGTCGTCAAGGACGGCGAGGTCATCATCGTCGACGAGTTCACCGGCCGACTCATGCTGGGCCGCCGCTACTCGGAGGGCCTGCACCAGGCCATCGAGGCCAAGGAGCACGTGGACGTCCAGCGCGAGAACAAGACCCTCGCGACCATCACATTCCAGAACTACTTCCGCCTCTACGGCAAGCTCTCCGGCATGACCGGCACGGCCCTGACCGAGGAGGAGGAATTCACCACCATCTACGAGCTCGACATCGTGGAGATACCCACCAACAAGCCCGTCATCCGCAAGGACTGGCCGGACGTGGTGTACAAGAACGAGGCGGGCAAGGACCGCGCCATCATTCAGCAGATAATCGAGTGCCACGCCAAGGGCCAGCCGGTGCTGGTGGGCACGATTTCGATTGAGAAGAGCGAATACCTCTCCTCGCTGCTCAAGAGGCAGGGCATCCCGCACAACGTCCTCAACGCCAAGCAGCACGAGCGCGAGGCGGAGATAGTCGCGCAGGCGGGCAAGCTCGGCGCGGTGACCATCGCGACGAACATGGCGGGCCGCGGCACGGACATCATGCTCGGCGGCAACGCCGAATACCTCGCCAAGACCGACCTGAAGAAGGCGGGCTTCGAGGAGGAGGTCATCGCCGAGGCCACGGGCTACGCCGAGACGGACGACGAGGAGATACTCAAGGCCCGCGAGATGTACGCCCAGCGCCTCGCCGAGCACAAGAAGGTCACGGACGCGGAGGCGGAGCTGGTCCGCGCCGCGGGCGGCCTCTTCATCCTCGGCACGGAGCGGCACGAGTCGCGACGTATCGACAACCAGCTGCGCGGCCGCGCCGGACGCCAGGGCGACCCGGGCGAGAGCCGCTTCTACATCGCCATGACGGACGACATCATGCGCCTCTTCGGCTCCGAGCGGGTCATGAACATGATGGAGAGCCTCGGCATGGACGAGGACACGCCGCTCGACCAGAAGATGCTCTCCGGCGCCATCGAACAGGCGCAGAAGACCGTCGAGAGCAGAAACTTCCAGACCCGCAAAAACGTCCTTGAATATGACGACGTCATGAACGTGCAGCGCAACGTCATCTACGACGAGCGGCGCAAGGTGCTCGACGGGGAGGACCTGCAGCCGGCCATCCGCAAGATGATAGAGGAGTTCGTCGCCTCCACGGTGGCGGACGGCCTCGGCAGCGAGCAGCACCCCGACCTCGCCGCGGTGAACGAGGCGCTCGCGCCCTTCGGCAAGCTGTTCCTCCGCCCGGGCGACATAAAGATAACGCCCGAGGAGCTAAAGGGCCTCACGGCGCAGAAGCTCACGGACATGGCGCTCGAAAAGGCCCTCGCCTTCTACGACGCGAAGGAAGCCGAGCTCGGCCTCATGCCGAACGGCCAGCCCGTCATGCGCGAGCTGGAGCGCGTGGTCATGCTCCGCGTCGTGGACGAGTACTGGATGGAGCACCTGGACGCGATGACCGACCTCCGTCAGGGCATCGGCCTGCGCGGCTACGGCAACACCAAGCCCATCGACGCCTACAAGAACGAGGGCTTCGAGATGTTCGAGGCCATGATACGCGGCATCCGCGAGGAGACGGTGCGCCGCCTCTTCGTCGTCCGCATCCGCAAGGAGGAGAAGCTCGAGCGCAAGAGCGTCTCCAAAAACGCCGCCGCCAACGTCGGCGGGGACGCGCCGCAGAAGAAGCAGCCGGTGAAGAAGATAAAGAAGCCCGGCCGCAACGACCCCTGCCCCTGCGGCAAGCTCAGGCCCAACGGCCTGCCCATGAAATACAAGGACTGCTGCGGCCGCAACGAGTGAGCGGCGGCGGAAGGGAGACGCCATGTCCGGCTTTACAGAGCGAAAAAAGGGCGGCCTGGTCTACATGACCGCGCCCGTCATAACGGCGAACCACGCCTTCACCACCCGCTATGGCGGCGTGTCCGAGGGCGGGCTCGCCTCGCTCAACCTCGGCTTCAACCGCGGCGACGAGCGCGAGCGGGTCATCGAGAACTACCGCATCCTCGGCGCCGCGCTGGGCATGGACGTGATGCGCGCGGCGTACACGAAGCAGGTGCACGGCACGCACGTGCGCCTCGTGACGGACGCGGACCGCTGCGGCCCGACCGACCCCGCCCCCTGCGACGCGGACGGCCTCGTCACGAACGTGAAGGACCTGCCCATCTTCTGCTTCACGGCGGACTGCGTGCCGCTGCTGCTGCACGACCCGGTGCGCGCCGCGGCGGGCGCGGTGCACTGTGGCTGGCGGAGCTCGGTGGGCGACATACCCGGCGTAGCGGTGGGCCTGATGCGCGACCTCGGCTCCCGGCCGGGGGACATCCGCGCGGCCATCGGCCCGGCGATAGGCTATTGCTGCTTTGAGACGGACGCCGACGTGCCGGAGGCCGTGGCGCGCTGGCTCGGCGGGGACACCGGGGGCCTCATCCGAGAGAAGGACGTGCCCGGGAAATACCTCGTGGACCTGCGCGGCGCGATAAGGCGGCGGCTGCTGCAGCTCGGCCTCGCGCCGGAGCACATCGCCGTCTCCGACGAGTGCACCATGTGCCTGCACGAGAAATAC
Organism: uncultured Eubacteriales bacterium; assembly: GCA_900545405.1. Lineage (GTDB taxonomy): Bacteria > Bacillota > Clostridia > Oscillospirales > Oscillospiraceae > Scatomorpha. Next base: position 3,840 of record UQYT01000053.1, read on the forward strand.
TGGTCCCACCGCTATACCCGCGGCGGCGTGCGCGGCAGCCAGTGCGCCGTGATATGCCTCTGAGACTTGGAGTGTGCCATGAAAAAACGCCTTTTATCCATCATATCCGCCGTCCTGGCGCTCTCGCTGCTGGCGGGCTGCGGCTCGGCGGCGAAGGACACCGAGCCCGACCCCGTGGAGGGCGTCCTGGCCGGCGAGGAGCTCGGCGTCTCGGACGCGGCGGACGACATCTTCTCACTCAACTACAACTCCTCCGCCAGCCTCGACCCCTACGCCACCAACGACACGAACAACCTCCTCATAAGCCAGCTGGTGTTCGACAACATCTTTGAGCTGAGCGACGACTACGAGCTCTCCTCCCGCATCATCACCAGCTACAGCTCCGAAAACGGCAGCTACTGGACCTTCACCGTGGACACGAGCATCAAGATGCACGACGGCACAAACCTCACCGCCTCGGACGTGTCCTATTCCATCCAGCGCGCGAAGCAGACCTCGCGCTACTCCGGGCGCTTCACCTACACCTACGGCGTCAGCGCCACGAGCGCGGACACCTTCGTCGTGAACCTCGGCAAGGCGGACTGGCTCTTACCATACCTGCTGAACATCCCCGTCGTAAAGGACGGCTCGGCGGGCACGGCGCGGCCCGTCGGCTCCGGGCCGTACAAGTACGTGGAGGACGCGGACTACGTGGAGGCCTTCAGCGGGCACGTAAACTACCAGACTCTGCCTGTGGACAGGATCTACTTCAAGGAGTATTCTGAAGCTGTGGACATCATCACGGCCTTTGAGGACTCCTACCTCGACCTCATCGTGAACGACCCCTCCGGCTCGGGCAACTTCGGCTACGGCGGCAACACCGAGACGCGCTACTACACGACGACGAACATGCACTACTTCGGCTTCAACATGGCCTCGGAGTTCGTGAGCAACGCGCAGCTGCGCTATGTGCTGCAGCTGGCCGTGGACAGGGAATACGCCACGGACACGCTGATGGGCAACGGCGCGGTGGCCTCCTGCCTGCCCGTCTCGCCGCTCAGCCCGCTCTATGACGAGTCCGTGGCCAAGGAGCTCAAGTTCGACCTCGAGCTCTGCGCCCGGCTGCTCGACAGCCTGGACGTCAAGGACACGAACGGCGACGGCAAGCGCGAATACGTCGAATACAGCCAGCTCAAGGAGATAGGCATAGACCTCATCGTCTGCTCCGAGTCCGCGGGCAAGGGCGACATCGCAAAGCAGTTCGCCTCCGACCTCGCGAGCATCGGCGTCACCGTGAACGTCCGCGAGCTGAGCTGGACCGACTACCAGAACGCCCTCATGAACGGCGACTTCGACATGTACTATGCCGAGGTCAAGCTCGGCGCGGACTTCGACCTCACCAGCCTGCTCACCAAGGACTCCGCGCTCAACTACGGCAAGATAGACGACGAGAACTACGCCACGTATATAAACGATTTCCTCGCCGCCACGGACCTGGAGCGTCCGCAGGCCTGCTACAACATGCTCTATTACATCGCCACCACCACGCCCATCATCCCCATCCTCTTTGAGCGGCAGGAGGTCATCACCCACCGCAACGTCATCACCAGCATGGACCCCACCTCCAGCAACGTGTTCTTCGGCATAGAGAACTGGACGATAACCTTTTCATCTGAAACAGACAACGGGGAGGAGCAGTAAATGACAGACAGAGAGCTTATGGACAGGGCGCGCGAGGCCGCGCAGAACGCCTACGCGCCGTATTCGCAGTTTCCCGTGGGCGCGGCGATAGAGTGCTCGGACGGGACGGTTTTCACCGGCTGCAACGTGGAGAACGCGGCCCTCGGCAGCACCATCTGCGCGGAGCGCACCGCCGCCTGCAAGGCCGTCAGCGAGGGTCACCGCGACTTCGTGCGCGTGGCCATCTGGGGCGAGGGCAAGGATTACTGCATGCCCTGCGGCGCCTGCCGCCAGTTCCTCTCGGAGTTTTCGGACTCCATGGAGGTGCTCTGCGCCAAGGCGGGCGGCCGCTATGTGAGCTACCGGCTCAACCAGCTCCTGCCGCACACCTTCAACTACTGACATGGAGCTTGAGCAGCTTCGGATATTCTGCGCGGCCGCGGAGAGGGGCAGCCTGTCCCGCGCCGCATCCGCGCTCTATATAAGCCACTCCACCGTCTCCCGGGCCGTCTCGGCGCTGGAGGCCTCGGTCGGCGCGGAGCTCTTTTCGCGCGACAGCCGGGGCGTCACGCTGACGGAGGCCGGGCAGGTGCTCTTCGAGGGCGCGCAGCAGCTGCTGCGCCTCGCCGAGGAGCTGGAGGGCAAAGTCAGAAACACAGGAGGAAAGATATGAGAAGAAAAGGAATATCAGCGCGGCTCGCCTCGCTGCTGCTGGCCGTGGTGTGCGTTGCGGCCCTGCTGCCCGCCGCGCCCGCCAACGCCATCGGCATGGGCAACGTCGACGTCAGCTTTTCCGACGTGCCCGAGGGCAGCTGGTACCACGACTACGTCTATCTCTGCGCCAGCTGGGGCATCATAGACGGCAAGGAGAACGGCCAGTTCTGTCCCACGGACTCCCTCAAGCGCGGCGAGTTCATGAAGCTGCTGACCCTCATAGGCGGCCTCGCCCCCTACACCTGGGACACCAGCGTCCACTGGTCTCAGCCCTATTGGCAGATACTCAACGACAACGGCGTCCTCTGGGGCCTGGACATCACCTGCACCCGCTCCGCCCTGGAGCAGCCCATAACGCGCTATGAGATGAGCGTTATGATAAACAACCTCTGCAACAACGTCTACTCCGAGACCCCCGTGACCATGGAGTCCCCCGCCTCCGTCATCGGCGACTACAACACCATGGCCAGCAAGTATCACGAGCCCGTGGTGCAGGCCTACGGCAAGGGCATCCTCGACGGCTATGACGACGGCATGTTCCACGGCGAGAGCACCCTCACCCGCGGCCAGGCCGCGGCGGTGGTCGTCCGCACCTGGATAACCTCCGAGCGCCTCGAGGTCAGCTCCGCCACCGAGGTCGAGACCCCGACCGGCGGCGACAGCTCCAGCTCCATGAACCCCACCGACTCCTTCGCCTGGCGCAGCCGCTCCATGATAGACGCCTGGGGCAAGGTCAGCGCCGAGGGCCGCCAGCTCCTCTTCGGCGACAGCAACAAGAGCTACTTCACCGGCAACGAGTCCAACCTCAGCGACTACATAGTCACCATCCAGGTCCGCACCTGGGACATCAACAGCTCGGGCCAGAAGTACACCCGTACCTGGAACCTCGAGGTGAACAAGATGGTCGCGGACGAGGTCAAGGCCATCTTCGAGGAGATATACAACGACCCCGAGCAGTTCCCCATCCACGCGCTCGGCGGCGCGAGGTATACGGACTCCCTGCGCCACGCCTGGGGCTGCGCCATAGACATCAACCCGGTGGAGAACTTCTACTGCAACACCACCACGAGCCCCTACACGGCCATCACCGGCACCACCTGCTTCAAGTATACGGACAGCCCCTACTGCATCACGCCGGATTCCAGCGTTGTAAAAGCCTTCGCCAAATACGGCTGGGGCTGGGGCGGCGGCGACGCCGACAACAACTACAGCGGCTGGAACACCACCGCCGACTACATGCACTTCTCAATCCTGGCCAGCGGCGGCTAAAATTCTCCAAGAAGGCTGTACAGCGGCACAATATGAGGCGGACGGATCTTTCCGTCCGCCTTTTCTTGATGCCATCTTTATACGCTTTATGTTATAGTAATGGGAAGAGGTGAAGGCGATGCACTTGGAGCGGCCGGTTTGGGCAAATGCTTTGATAACGCTGGGGCTGCTGGGCGCAACTTGTCTGGTCAGCATCGGGCTCAATTCCATCGCACAGAGCACCACGGCGGCTACGCTGCTGTTCGTGCTCTGCGTGCACATCGTCGCGAGGGTCACGGACGGCTATTTCTGGGGCATCGCGGCAAGCGTCGTGGCCGTGCTCTGCGTGAACTTCATCTTCACCTTCCCCTACATGGCCTTCAACTTCACCATCGCGGGCTATCCGCTGACCTTCGCCACCATGCTGGCCGTGTCCATAAGCACCAGCGCGCTCACCACGGTGGTCAAAAAGCAGGACAAGCTCCGCCTCGAGAGCGAGCGGGCCAGGATGCGCGCCGACCTGCTGCGCGCCGTGTCCCACGACCTGCGCACGCCCCTGACCTCCATCGCCGGCTCCGCCGACCTGCTGCTGGAGAACGCCGACCTCCCCGAGGAGAGCCGCCGCGAGCTGCTCGGCAGCATAAAGGACGACTCCCAGTGGCTCATCCGCATGGTGGAGAACCTGCTCTCCATCACCCGCGTCGGCGGGGAAAACGCCTCCATCCAGAAGTCGCCGGAGGCCGTGGAGGAGGTCGTGGCCGACGCCGTGGGCAAGTTCCGGCGGCTCTTCCCCGACATAAACGTGCGCATAGAGCTGCCCGAGGACGTGCTCTTCGTGCCGATGGACGCCGTGCTCATCTGCCAGGTGTTCACGAACCTGCTGGAGAACGCCGCGATGCACGGCGGCGGCACCCGGAACATCACCGTCTCCGCCTCCGTCCGGGGCCGCGAGGCCCGCTTCTCCGTGGAGGACGACGGCGCCGGGATAAGCGAGGACGCGCTGCCCTACCTCTTTGAGGACCACCCCTCCGCGCGCGGCGCCGCGCCGGACTCCGTGGGCCGCCACAACATGGGCATCGGCCTCTCGGCCTGCCGCGCCATAGTCAAGGCCCACGGCGGCTCGATGGAGGCCCGCAACGTCCCGGGCCACGGCGCGCGCTTCAGCTTCACGCTGCCGCTGGACGAAGAATGAGAAAGGAGCTCAAACCATGCCGGCAAAGGACAAAATTCTGATAGTCGAGGACGAAAAGGGCATACTCAGCTTTATGACCACGGCGCTGGCCTCGAACGGCTACGACGTCATCTCCGCCAACAGCGGCGCGAAGGCGATAACGATGGTCACTTCCCACTGCCCGGACCTCGTGATACTCGACCTGGGCCTGCCGGACATGGACGGGGTCGAGGTGCTCCGCTCCATCCGCGAGTGGACGCACCTGCCCATAATCGTCGTCTCCGCGCGCACGCACGAGCGCGACAAGGTCGAGGCGCTGGACCTCGGCGCGGACGACTACGTCACCAAGCCCTTCGGCACCTCGGAGCTGCTGGCGCGCATACGCACCGCGCTGCGCCACACCCGCACCGCCGCCACCTCCAGCTCCATCGCCACCAGCGGCCGATTCAAGGCCGGCGGGCTCGAGATAGACTACGAAAAGCGCCGCGTCTTCGTGGACGGCGAGAGCGTGCACCTCACGCAGAACGAGTACAAGATAGTCTCCATGCTCGGCCTCTACGCGGGCCGCGTCCTGACCTACGACTACATGCTCCGCGAGCTCTGGGGCCTGAGCACCAAGGAAAACCGCCAGATCCTCCGCGTCAACATGGCGAACATCCGCCGCAAACTCGAGAAAAACCCCGCCGAGCCGCAGTACATCTTCACCGAGATAGGCGTCGGCTACTGGATGCGCGAGGCCGACTGAAAAAACGCAAAGCCGCCCGTTCGGGCGGCTATTTTTTCTGCCGATGTTGAATTTTGCACGCCGAGGCAATATAATGGGAGGTGGAATATTCTGCCCAAAAGGCACACAGATGATATTGTAGGAGGAGAGGACATGACCACCGGAAGCGCCATACATTCCCTCGCGGAGTACTGCCTCAGGAAGGGGCTGATAGCGCCCTCGGAAAAGACCTGGGCGATAAACACCATCCTCGACATACTGCGGCTGGACGCCTGCGAGCCGGGCGAGGCGCCGGAGGGCGAGATCGACCTCGCCGCGGTGCTGGACACGCTGCTGGACGACGCGCACGCGCGCGGCGTGCTCGCGGAGAACTCCATAGTCTACCGCGACCTCTTCGACACGCGGCTGATGGGCGCGCTGACGCCCCGGCCCGCGCAGGTCATAGAGAAATTCCGCGCCCTCTACGCCGAGAGCCCGGAGAAGGCCACGGACTGGTACTACGAGTTCAGCCAGGACACGAACTACATCCGCCGCGACCGCATCGCGAAGGACGTGCAGTGGAAGACCGCGACCGAGTACGGCGAGCTGGACATCACCATCAACCTCTCCAAGCCGGAGAAGGACCCGCGCGCCATCGCCGCGGCGCGGAACCTGCCCGCCTCGAACTACCCGCGCTGCCAGCTCTGCGCCGAGAACGAGGGCTACGCCGGGCGGGTCAACCACCCCGCGCGCCAGAACCACCGCATCGTGCCCATCACCATCAACAACTCGCCCTGGTTCCTGCAATACTCCCCCTACGTCTACTACAACGAGCACTGCATCGTGCTCAACAGCGTGCACACGCCGATGAAGATAGACGAGCCCTGCTTCCGCAAGCTGCTGGACTTTGTGCGGCAGTTCCCGCACTATTTTGTCGGCTCGAACGCGGACCTGCCCATCGTGGGCGGCTCCATCCTCGCGCACGACCACTTCCAGGGCGGGCGCTACACCTTCGCGATGGCCAAGGCGCCCGTGGAGACGCCCGTCGTCATCCGGGGCTTTGAGGACGTGGAGGCGGGCATCGTGAAGTGGCCGCTCTCGGTGCTGCGCATACGCTCGGCGGAGCCGGAGCGGCTCATAAGGCTCGCGACTCACGCGCTGGAGCTCTGGCGCGGCTGGACGGACGAGAGCGCCTTCATCTATGCGGAGACGGACGGCGAGCCGCACAACACCATAACGCCGATAGCGCGCCGCCGCGGCGGGGACTACGAGCTGGACCTCGTGCTGCGCAACAACATCACGACGCCGGAGCACCCGCTGGGCGTGTACCACCCGCACGCGGAGCTGCACCACATCAAGAAGGAGAACATCGGCCTCATCGAGGTCATGGGCCTCGCGGTGCTGCCCTCGCGCCTGAAGGCGGAGCTTGCGGCGGTGGAGACCGCGCTGCTCTCCGGCGAGGATCTGCGCGCGAACGAGCTGACCGCCGCGCACGCGGACTGGGCGGAGGGCTTTGCGAAGAACTACGCCATCACTGCGGAGAACGTGCACGAGATAGTGCAGCACGAGACGGGCCTGGTGTTCGCCAAGGTCCTCGAGCACGCGGGCGTGTATAAGCGCACAGAAGAAGGCCGCGCCGCCTTCCTCCGCTATATCGCCGCCCTGTAAGCGCTGCGCGAAGCGCGAATGAAAGTTTCGTCCACCTTTTCAAAGGTGGCAGGGTCCAGGGACAGCGTCCCTGGCCGCGCTCCGCAGA
>UQYT01000054.1 GCA_900545405.1 uncultured Eubacteriales bacterium
TTCAGACCGCATCCAGAAGTCCCTTCTCTGGTGCTTATTTGCATAAGCTTTTGCTTACATTGTTTAATTTACAAGGTACACAACGCTCTCGTTTTGGGCATCTTTCACAGCGCCGTCTCTCGAGCGCTTGACTAATATAACACCTCCTGCCCGACTTGTCAACAACTTTTTTCAAAAAAATCGATCTTTTTTCCGGACACTAAATAGTGTGGTCTCAGCTGGACATACTACCCACATGTTTGAATATTCTACTGAAAACACGCGGCTTTCCATGGCCGCCATACGCGAAGTCTTTTCCGGCTTCGCAGATTTTGAGTGCCGCGGGGTGCTGCCCGGGCTCGATTCCGTGGGCGGATTGTGCGTCTGCTGGGTGGACGGTCTGGCGGACGGGGAGGCGATAGCGGAGGACATACTTCGCCCGCTCACGGAGCCGGTGCGGGCAGAGGGCCTCACCGAGCGCCGGCTGCTCGAGCTGCTCGAGCGCGGGGGCGTGTACTCGAGCACGGTCCGCCGCCGCACGGAGCTGCCCGACGTGGTGACCGACCTGCTGGCGGGCTTCTGCGCCGTCGTCTCGGACGGCGCGGCGGCGGCGCTCAGCTTCGAGGTGCGCTCAAAGGCGACTCGCTCCATCTCGTCGCCCTCGGTGGAGAAGAGCATCAAGGGCGGCAAGGACGCCTTTGTCGAGACGCTGCGCGTGAACACCTCGCTCGTGCGCCGCAAGCTCCGCACGCCGGAGCTGCACCTCGTCGAGACCACCGTCGGCCGCCGCTCCGGCACGCGGGTGGCGGTCATGCACGTGGAGGGCGTGGCGAAGGACGGGCTCGCGGAGGAGGTGCTCCGGCGGCTCGACGCCATAGACATCGACGGCCTGCTCACGGCGGGCGACATTGAGGAGTACATCGCGGACTCGCCGCGCTCGCCCTTTCCGCAGCTGCTGCACACGGAGAGGCCGGACGCCTTTGCCATACATCTGCTCGACGGGCGCGTGGGCGTGCTCGTGGACGGGCTGCCGCTGGGCTTTGTGCTGCCGGCGGGGCTCGCGGCCTTCATGCGGGTGCCGGAGGACTCGTCGGACCACTTCCTCGTGGCCTCCATGCTCACGCTGCTGCGCTGGGGGGCGCTCTTTCTCTCGCTCTGCCTGCCGGCGACCTTTGTGGCCGTCTCTATGTACCACCAGGAGATGCTGCCCGTGAAGCTGCTGCTCTCCATGACGGCGGCGAAGCAGTACGTGCCCTTCGGCGTGGCGGCGGAGGTCATAGCAATGCTGCTCTCATTTGAGCTGCTGCAGGAGGCCGGGCTGCGCCTGCCGGACCCGGTGGGCCAGACGGCGTCCATCATCGGCGCGCTGATCGTGGGCCAGAGCGCTGTGGAGGCGAAGGTCGTGTCGCCCATCGCGGTCATCGTCGTGGCGCTCGCGGGCATCTGCGGCTACGTCATGCCCAGCCGGGACCTCGGCTCCGCCGTGAGGCTTTGCCGGTTGGTGTTCGTGCTCGCGGCGGTGCTGCTGGGGCTCTACGGGCTCATCGGGGCGCTGGCGCTGCTCATACTGCACCTCGCCACGCTCGAGAGCTTCGGCGCGCCCTACACGGCGCCGTTCACGGACCGCGACGCCCCCGGCGCGCTCATCGGACTCATCAAGCGGCCCAACACAGCGGACAAGTTCCGCTCCCCGCACCTCGCGGGCCGGAACAAGAGGAGGCAGAAATGAGGCGTGCACTTGCGGTAATGCTCTCGCTGCTGGTTTTTCTGCCCGTCTCGGGCTGCACGCTCTCGGTGTACAACAACTACCGCGAGCTGGAGCGCCTGCAGGTCATCGAGACCGTGGGCTTCGACGCGGCGGAGGACGGGGGCGTGACGCTCTCCATCTCCGCGGGGCGCGACGCCTCGGGCCGGGAGCCGGTAAGGGCCTCGGCCTCGGCGCAGTCGGTGACCGAGGCGATGCAGGAGCTGCAGGACCGCTCCCGCAGCGACGAGCTCTTCTTCTACGGCACGGGCTGCATCCTGCTCGGCGAGGCCGCGGCGGCCGAGACGGCTCGCTGGCTGGAGCTCATCGCCCGCTCGGAGTCGCTCCGGCTGGACACGCCGCTCTTCATCGTCCGCAGCGGCGAGGCCTCCGAGCTCGTCACCGAGGCGGGCGGCGAGGAGAGCGACATCACGCAGATAATGCAGGCACTCATGCACTACGCGGAGAAAAGCGGCCCTGCGCGCATCTACACCTGCGCCGACGCAGCCCGCGCGCTGATTGAAAACGGCGCCGCGCTGACCGGCGCGGTGCGCGAGGGCGAGGACGCCCCCAAGGAGGGCTCCCTCACGGCGGAGCTGGACGGCTACGCCATCCTCGGCGGCGAGGGGCGGCTCATGGGCTATATCGACGGCGAGGACGCCCTCGGCGTCGGCCTCTACGGCGGTGAGCCCGGCCGCGCGGCGCTGACGCTCTCGGAGGGCGTGACGGTCGAGCTCGCGGGCGGGAGCGTGGAGCTCGTGCCCGCCTGGGGCGAGGACGGCTCCATCACCGCGCTCGAGGCGCGCGTGAGCGTGGACGCCATCGTCCTGGAGGCCCTGCCCGGCCTCGAGCTCGGCTCGGACGAGGCGCGGGAGGCGATAGAGCGCGAGCTCGCCGGGCGCGCGGGCGGCTGGATATACAATATATTAAGTAAGAGCGTCTCGCTGGGCCTGGACTTTCTCGGCCTGGGGCGTCGGCTGGAGCGCGGTGACCCGGAGCGCTGGCACGCGATGTCCTCGCCCTGGAGCTCGATGCTGCCCGAGCTGGAGATAAGCGTCACCGCCGGGGCCGAGCTGCTGAACATCCGCGAGTTTGCCGGGGCGCCGGACTGGAGTGGCACGTATGAACAATAAAAAAGCGCCCGGCGGCCTTACGGCGCGTCAGGCGGGGGCTGTCTGCTTTGTGGGGCTGCTGCCGCCGGCGACGCGGCTGCTGCCGGGGCTCTGCGCCAGGCTCGCGGGCCGGGCGGCCTGGCTCTGCCCCATCGCGGCGCTGCCCGTGCTGCTCATCGTCGCCTGGCTGATGAAAAAGCTCACGGCCAACGCCGCCGAGGGCGAGAACCTCGCCGGACTCATCCGGCGCGGGCTGGGCCGCTGGGCGGGCGGGGCCGTGCTCATCGTCTACGGGCTCTGGCTCGTGGCCTACGCGGGCTTTTCCCTGCGCAGCTCGGCCTCGCGCTTCATATACACCATCTATCCCGGCGCGCCGCCCTGGCCCTTTGTGATAGCCGGGCTGGTGATGGGGCTCTTTGCCCTGCTCGCGCCGGTGAAGGCGCTGGCCCGGGCCTCGGAGCTCTTCCGCTGGCTGCTGGTGCTCGCGCTGGTGCCCATACTGGTGCTGGGCTTTCTGGAGGCGGACGTGGAGACCCTGACGCCCGTGTATTTCTCGGACGCGGTGCCCGTACTGGAGGGCGCGCTCAGCGCGCTGGGCACCGGGGCCTTTCTGCTTGTGAACATCGGCTTTCTGGAGCGCGGGCCGGGCGAGCTCCGGCGCGGGCGCTTCTGTCTGGGCGCGGCGCTGCTGATGGCGCTGCTCGTGGCCGTGACGGTCGGGCGCTTCGGCCATGAGCTGACGGGTCGGCTCACCTACCCCTTCTTCGCCCTAGTGCGGAACACCAGCGTGTTCGGCGTCACGGAGCGCATCGAGGCGCTGGTCACGGCGCTCTGGGTGCTCTCGGACTTCGTGCTCTTCGCCTTTGCGCTCTCGGCGGGCTCGGGCTGCCTGCGGCTGGCCTTCGGCCTCGGGCTCGACGCCGTCTCGGAAAAGCGCGCCCTCTTCGACCTTCGCGGCGGGCGCTGGCTCATATGGCTGTGCGCGGCCGCCTCCGGCGTGACGGCGGCCCTGATAGCGCCCGACTCTGCGGCGCTCAAGCTGGTCTCGGACGTCATAGCGCCCGGCGTGAACCTGCTGATGCTCTTCGGCCTCGCCCTGCCCGCGCTGCTCATAGGGCGCATCCGCGGGAAGATCTGAGAACCTGTATCCACCGGCGCGGGATGCCGGATGGGCGAGAGATTTTTTCGTCGGCCAAGGCAGATTTTCGCAGACATACTTTGTGTATTTCAAGAAAATTTAACGCAGGCCGGCGGAAAAAGATCCGCTCAGACGGTGTCAACTGTCCGTGAATACAGGTTCTAAATCTCCAGCACGCCCTTGGCGCAGTCTATCATGCGCAGCATGGCAGGCGTGGCCTCGCGCTCGGAGCGTATGGCCATGCCCAGCGTCCGCTTGAGCGGCGGGTCCAGAGGTATGGCCGCGACGTCCGCCGTGTTGCCGTCAAGGATGAGCTTGGGCAGAATGGTCACGCCCAGGTTGTGCTCCACCATTGAGAGGATGGTCACGTCGAAGTTCGAGGAGAGCTTCGCCTTTTTCGGTATGCCCGCGATGCGCATCGCGCGGGCCAGGTCCTCGTCCGGGACGTTGGAGGTCGTGGTGTACACCAGGAAGGGCTCGCCCTTGAAGCGGCCTATCGGGAACACCTCCGCCCCGGCCATGGGGTGGGTGCGCGGCAGGACGGCCATCATGGGGTCGTCCTGTATCTTTATCGTGTCGAAATTGAAGTGCGGCTGCAGGCTGGTGAAGGCTATGTCTATGCGCCCGGAGCTGAGCCACTCCTCGATCTCGGGCCCGTTGCCCTCCAGCAGCTCCACCGAGATGCCGGGGTAGCGCTCCTGAAAGGCCTCGAGTATGCGGGGTATCCAGCGCAGGGAGATGCTCGAGTAGGTGCCTATGCGCACCGTGCCGCGCTCCACGCCGCGGGTGAGGGCCATCTCCTGTTCCAGGCGGTCGGCGTTCTGCAGCAGCTCGCGCATCAGCGGCGCCAGGCGCTCGCCCTCCGCCGTCAGGCGCACGCCCCGGTTCCCGCGCAGCAGCAGCGGAAAGCCCGCCTCCTCCTCCAGCGAGTTCACGATGTGCGTCACGCCCGACTGCGTGTAGCCCAGGCTGTCCGCCGCCTTCGAGATGCTCCCCAGCTCCGCCGCGGCCAGCAGCGCAGCTATTTTTGCCGTGTCCATGGGACGACCCCCTTGATATTACAAAATCTAATATCTGATATTATAATGTCTCTCTTTACTAATATCAATATGTATGTTACTTTTTAAACGAAAGAGACAGCACCCCCATCCACGGTGCGAGAAAATATAATTGATTTTCCTCTTCCAAACTCCCATATCCACAAAAACGCCGCCCAATGGGCGGCGTTTTTGTTTGCCTTTCGGCTCACTTCTTGGCGTATTCGACAGCGATCTTCGCGGCGACGCGCGCGTTGTTGAGCGCGAGGGCGACGTTGGACTTGAAGCTCTCGCCGCCGGTCAGCTCCTTGACCTTGGCCAGCAGGAAGGGCGTGATGTCCTTGCCGTGCACGCCGGCGGCGTCGGCGGCCTCGAGGGCGACGTTGATGATGCCCTCCATGTAGTTGAAGTCGAGCCCGTCGGCCTCGTCTATCGGGTTGGCGATGAGGACGCCGCCCTCCATACCGAGGGCCCACTTGGCCTTGAGTATGGCGGCTATCTCGGCCTCGTCCTTGGCGGCGTAGTCGAGCTTGTGGCCGCTGCGGCGGCAGTAGAAGGCGGGGAACTCGTCGGTGCCCACGCCGATGACCGGCACGCCCATGGTCTCGAGGTACTCGAGGGTGCGGCCGATGTCGAGGATCTGCTTGGCGCCCGCGCAGACCACGGCCACGGAGGTGTGGGCCAGCTCCTGCAGGTCGGCGGAGATATCCATCGTGACCTCGCCGTGCCTGTGCACGCCGCCGATGCCGCCCGTGGCGAACACGCGCACGCCGGCCATCTGGGCGATGAGCATGGTGGTGGCGACGGTAGTGGCACCGTTGCGGCCGGAGGCGATGTACACCGGCACGTCGCGGCGGCTGACCTTGCCCACTCCGTCGGCGCGGCACATGACCTCCAGGTCCTCCTGGGAGAGGCCGACCTTCAGCTTGCCGCCCATGACGGCCATGGTTGCGGGGACGGCGCCCTCGGAGCGCACGACGTCCTCGACCTTGGCGGCAAAGTCCAGGTTCTCGGGCCAGGGCATGCCGTGGCTGAGGATCGTGCTCTCGAGCGCGACCACAGGCGCGCCGGCTTCCAGAGCCTCGCGCACTTCGGGCTTTATGTCCAGATATTCGTTCATGTGACTTCCTCCTATATCAATATGATGGGTACGCACTTTATCGGGCGGGTTGAGGATCCGCTCCATCGTCCTTATGACGGGGCTCCGGTCCTTGCGCGGCTCGCCGTAGAAGTAAAAGCCGTTTTTGAGCCAGAAGGCCTCCGCCTGCGGGTTCCCGCTAACTACGCCGAGCGCCGCGCGGCGGAAACCGTAGCCTGTGAGCGCCTCCAGCAGCTCGGAGATGATCCGCGAGCCCTCCCCGCAGCCCTGGAGCGCGGCGTCGACCATGAAAAAGCCTATCCACGCCGTCTCCGCGTCCGGCCAGCCTACGATCAGGTCCAGGACGGCATTCAGCTGTCCGTTCCGGCCGAAAACGCCGAGGTAATATTTGTCCCGCTTGCTCTTTCCGGGAGGCAGGGCCTCCAGGTCGGCGTGCACCTCAGCCACAGTGGGAGGGGGGCAGCCGTAATACTCGTAGTAGAGCGGGTTTCCCGCGCACAGCGCGGCGATGTCCGCAAATTCGGCCTCGGTTATGTACCGCATGTTGTGCGCGTGAGTGAATTTTCTTACGTTGAGTCTGCCCATTTCAGCGTCCGTTCTCCTCCAAAAGGCTCCGGACGTTCTCGACGGACATCGCGGGGTTGATGGTGAGCTCGCTGGAGACCGAGAGCGCGCCCGCGCCGAGGGCGAAGCTGATGCTCTCTTCCGCGTCCAGGCCGTTCACGCTGCCGTAAACGAGCCCGGCCATGAAGGCGTCGCCCGCGCCGTTGGCGTTGGCCATGATCTCCACGGGCCGCAGTGCGCGCTGGATGCGCCGGCCCTCCGCGTCCGCGTAGTAGCAGCCGCGCTCGCCCAGGCTGACGGCGACGCGGCGCACGCCCCTCGCGAGCAGCTCGGCGCAGGCAGCCTCCACGCGCTCAGGCGTGTCCGTGTCCATGTCCGCAAGGACGCCGAGCTCGATGCGGTTGGGCTTTATGCAGCTGAGCCCGCCGACGAGGTGGCGGACCTTGCGCGCGTAGCTGGTGCTGACCGGGTCGAGGAACACGGGCGTGTCCCCCGCCTCGCTGATGATGGCCTCAATGGTCTCCACGGGCAGGCAGGGGTCGCAGACCACGGCCTCCGCCGCGCGCAGCTCGTCGCCGTGACTGCGCACGAGCTCGGGCGTGACGTTCTCGAGTATGCCCATGTCGGACATGGCGACCAGCATGTCGCCCTTCTGGTCGAGGACAGAGATATAGCAGCTGGAGGCCGCGCCGGGGACGGTGACGACGCCGGAGATGTCGATGCCCGCGGAGGCGGAGCTGCGCAGCACCATCTCGCCGTAGAGGTCGGCCCCGACGGCGGAGATCAGCTTTGTGCGCACGCCGAGGCGCGCGAGATTCTCCAGCACGTTCCTCGTGACGCCGCCGGCGGAGGTCCGCAGGTGGCCGGGGTTGGAATCACGCATTACTATGGGCACGCGGCTCTTGCCGTGCACGTCGATGTTCGCGGCGCCTATGCCGAGAACGTAGGGTTCAGACATATGAAAACACCTCCAGGCGGAAGTTATATTATAACATTGCTGCGCCCAAACAGGCAAGGGGCTCGGGGCAGAAATTCCCGTAAAAAACCCCCGGTCCTGGGGACCGGGGGCAGTTTTTGCTCAGTGGCAGCAGCCGTGGCCGCCTTCGCCGTGGCAGCACTCGTGGCCTTCTTCCTCGTGGTGGCGGCAGTTGGGGTTGGGGTCGTGGGCCAGGACGCCGCGGATGAGCGCCTCGACGGCGTAGTCCGCAAGGCCGGTTATCCCGCCGTAGACCTGTATGCCCGCCATGCCCAGCGCCTGCACCGCGCCGGCGCCGATGCCGCCGCAGATGAGCGTCTGCACGCCGCGCTTGGCCAGGAACTCGGCCAGCGCCTCATGTCCCGTGCCGGCGGTGTCCACCACCTCGGACGAGACGATCTCGCCGTTTTCTATGTCGTACAGCTTGAAGCGCTCGGTGTGTCCAAAGTGCTGGAAGATCATCTCTTCCTCGTCGTATGTTACAGCAACCTTCATGCTTGGCCTCCTTTCGCTCGGCCCCTATATTAAATACGCTTTCCGGCGTTTCGTCAAGCACAAAATCTGTTGGTGACAGCGCCGCACCGACCGGTGTATAATGGATGCGCATCAAACAAAGGAGAACAAGATATGCCGGACCTCGAAAAGCTGCTCGACACGGACATAGGCGGTTTCTCACTGGGGAACCTGCTGGCCTCCGTGGTCATATTCCTCGTCTCGCTCATCATCATAAAGCTGCTGATGAAGGCGATAAAAAGGGCGCTGGACCGCTCGAAGCTGGAGCGGGCGATACGCAGCTTCATACTCTCGTGCGCGCGGGTGCTGCTCTGGGTGCTCGTGGCACTCATCATCGCGGACAAGCTGAGCATACCCTCGGCCTCGCTGGTGGCGGTGCTCTCCGTGGCGGGCCTTGCGTTCTCGCTCTCGCTGCAGAACACGCTCTCAAACGTCTTTGCGGGCTTCACGCTGCTGATGACGCGCCCGTTTTCCTCGGGCGACTTCGTGGAGCTGGGCACGACCACGGGCACAGTCATCTCCTCGGGTCTCTTCTACGTGTCGCTGGTCACGGCGGACCGCAAGGAGATACACATCCCGAACAGCGACGCCGCGGCCTCGCGCATCACCAACTACAGCGCGGAACCGAACCGCCGCGTGGACCTCACCTTCGGGCTCGAATACTCCTGCCCCGCCGCAGCCGTGCGCGAGGCACTGCTCGACGCCGCGAGGGCCGACAGCCGCGTGCTCACCGAGCCCGCGCCCGAGGTAGTGGTCAGCGCGTACCAGGCCAGCAGCGTGGAATACACCCTGCGCGTCTGGACGACCAACGCGGAGTACTGGAACGTATACTTCGCGCTCAACGAGAACTGCCGCACCGAGCTGGAGAAAAACGGCCTCTCCATGGCCTTCGACCGGCTCGACGTCAGGATAATAGAAGACAAATAAACCCACATACAAGGAGGAAAACACATGAGCAAGATAGTCATAGTCGGCGGCGTCGCCGGCGGCGCCACCGCGGCGGCGAGGCTCCGCCGTCTCGACGAGAAGGCGGAGATAATCGTCATCGAGCGCACCGGCTTCGTCTCCTACGCCAACTGCGGCCTGCCGTACTACGTCGGCGGCGTCATCGAGGACCAGGACGACCTGACATTGCAGTCCCCGCAGAGCTTCTTTTCCCGCTTCAACATCGACGTGCGCGTCTCCAGCGAGGTCACGAGCATAGACCGGGCCAACAAGACCGTCACTGTCTTCAGCTTTGACGAGGGCCGCGAGTACGTGGAGAGCTACGACAAGCTCATCCTCTCCCCGGGCGCGAAGGCGATGATCCCGGACACCCCGGGCGTGTATTCCGACAGGGTGCTGACTCTGCGCACTGTTGAGGACGCGCTGAAGATGCGCGAGCTCATCGAGGAGGAGCACCCGGAGCGCGCTGTCGTGGTCGGCGGCGGCTTCATCGGCCTGGAGACGGCGGAGAACCTGATGGAAGCGGGCGTGAAGGTCACGCTTCTGCAGCGCAGCGAGCAGGTGCTGCCGCCCCTGGACTGGGACATGGCCTGCGAACTGCACGCGCACCTGCGCGCGAAGGGGCTCGATTTGCGCTTCAAGCACGCGGTGGAGAGCTATGAGGAGACGGATAACGGCATAATCGTGCACGTGAAGGACCACGAGCCCATCGAGTGCGGCTTTGTGGTGCTGGGCGTGGGCGTCGTGCCGGAGACGGACCTCGCCAAGGCGGCGGGCCTGGAGCTCGGCATGAAGGGCTCGATAAAGGTCGACAGCCACATGCGCACCTCGGACCCGGACATCTACGCTGTGGGCGACGCGGTGGAGGTCGTGAACCCCGTCACGGGCAAGAGCGCGCTGGTGGCGCTGGCGGGCCCGGCGAACAAGCAGGGCCGCATCGCGGCGGACAACATCTGCGGCATCCCCTCCGAGTACAAGGGCACACAGGGCTCGACGGTCATCAAGGTCTTCGACATGACGGCGGCGGTGACGGGCCTGAACGAGAAGGCGGCGAAGGCTGCGGGCGTGAAGTACGCGAAGGTCCTCGGCTACTCGGCCAGCCACGCGAGCTACTACCCCGGCGGGCACAACATGAGCATCAAGACGCTGTTCGACCCCGACACGGGCCGCATCCTGGGCGCGCAGATCGTGGGCTTTGACGGCGTGGACAAGAGGATAGACGTTATGGCGACGGCGATACGCTCGGGGCTCACGGCGGACGAGCTCTGCGACCTTGAGCTGGCCTACGCGCCTCCGTACTCCTCGGCAAAGGACCCGGTGAACATGGCGGGCTTCATGATCCAGAACGTGATGAACGGCATTGTGAAGCAGCACTTCCCGGAGGACGTGCCGAGCCTCCCGCGCGACGGCAGCGTGACGATACTGGACGTGCGCACCGCGTCGGAGTTCGCGGGCGGCTGCATCGAGGGCGCGGTGAACATCCCGCTGCACGAGCTGCGCTCGAGGCTGGGCGAGCTGGACAAGAGCAAGCCGATCTTCGTGAACTGCTTCTCCGGCATGCGCAGCTATATCGCCTGCCGCATCCTGACCGGCAACGGCTTCGACTGCTCCAATCTCGCCGGCGGCTGGCGCTTCTATCAGCTCGTGACCAAGGAAAAGGCCGATAACGAGCACTACCCCTGCGGCGAGCGCAAATAAAGCACCCGCGCGCAACGCGCGCGAATGAAAGTTTCGTCCACCTTTTCAAAGGTGGCAGGGTGCAGGGGCAGAGCCCCTGCCCGCGCTCCGCAGAG
>UQYT01000055.1 GCA_900545405.1 uncultured Eubacteriales bacterium
CGTTTCTTTGGGGCTCCACCCCGTTTCTTTGCGCAAGAGCAAAGAAATGGGGTGGAACGGGCAGCAGGGGGGAGAGATTTTTGCCCGGGAAACGGCGCACGCGTACAGGCGCAAACAAAGGGACCCTCCGAAACGGAGAGTCCCTTTTTCGCGCTCAGTCGAGGATGTTCTGCCCGGTATAGAGCTTGTAGTAGCGGCCCTTTTGCTTGAGCAGGTCCTCGTGGTCGCCTTTTTCCTGTATCTCGCCGTGCTCGATGACCACGATGCAGTTCGAGTTGCGCACCGTCGAGAGCCGGTGGGCAATTACGAACACCGTGCGGCCTTCCATCAGCGCGTCCATGCCGCGCTCGATGTGGCGCTCCGTGCGGGTGTCGATGGAGCTCGTCGCCTCGTCCAGCACCATCACCGGCGGGTCCGCCACCGCCGCGCGGGCGATGGCCAGCAGCTGGCGCTGGCCCTGCGAGAGGTTCGCGCCGTCGCCCGAGACCACCGTGTTGTAGCCGTCCGGCAGGCGCCGGATGAAGCTGTGCGCGTTCGCGCTCTTCGCCGCCGCGATGCACTCCTCGTCCGTCGCGTTCAGCCGCCCGTAGCGGATGTTGTCCATCACCGTGCCCGTGAAGAGGTGCGTGTCCTGCAGCACCGCGCCCAGCGAGCGGCGCAGGTCGTCCTTGCGGATGTCCCGCACGTCGATGCCGTCGTAGGTTATCATGCCGGAGTCGATCTCGTAGAAGCGGTTTATGAGGTTCGTGATCGTCGTCTTGCCCGCGCCCGTGGAGCCGACGAAGGCTATCTTCTGCCCCGGGTTCGCGTAGACGCTCACGTGCTTGAGTATCGGTTTTTCCGGCACGTAGGAGAAGCAGACGTCGATGAGCCGCACCGCGCCCTTGAGCTCCGCGAGGCAGTAGTCCTCGCCCGGGACGTTCCGGACGCTGCCGCGGACGATGTGCAGCGTGCTCTCGCCCGCGCTGTCCGGGTACTTCCAGGCCCAGCCGTGGGAGGCCAGGGCCGCGAGGTCCTTGACCTCGGTGAGCGACCCGTCGCGTTCGGCACGGACCCAGATGCCGTCCGGGGAGTCCACGTTCGACGCGAGCATCCTGAGCGCGCCGCCCTCGCGCACGGCCTGGCCCAGCTCTATGGGCGAGCCGTCCGGCTCTATCGCCACCGGCACCAGCGTCAGGCGCGACGAGCGCGGCACCTTCCAGGCCCAGGTGTGCGGGTGGACGGACTCGCGGTCCTCGGTGATGGCGCCGTTGGCGTCCTTGTGCGCGCCCACGAGCGTGACGACGCCCTCGTCCACCTCGGGCTCCATGTCGATTATCTCAAAGATGCGCTCCGCGCCCGCGAGGGCGGAGAGTATGGAGGTCATCTGCTGCGAGACCTGGCTCATCGGCTGGGATATCTGCCTGCCGTACTGGAGGTAGACCGCCAGGCCGCCGAGGTCGAGCATCCCGCCGAAGGCGAAGAGCCCGCCGACGATGGAGGTCAGCGCGTAGCCGATGTTCATGACGTTGGCCACGATGGGCATCATGGCCGTGCCGTAGAAGTTCGCGTCTTTGGCGACGTCGAAGTAGGCGTCGTTGAGCTCGCCGAACTGCTCCTTGGCGGCGTCCTCGTGCGTGAAGGCCTTCACAACGCGCAGGCCCTCTATCATCTCCTGGATGTTGCCGTTCATCTCGCCGAGGGCCTTCTGCTGCTGGCGGTAGAGCTTGCGGCTGCGCCCGCCGACGATGCGGATGGCGAAGAAGCTGCCGAAGAGCACCAGCAGCGTCACGAGGAAGAGCGGCGCGCAGGTGAAGAGCATGACCACCACGATGCCCACAAAGAGCAGCGAGGAGGAGATGACCGAGACTATGCTCTGCTCGAGCATCTGCTGGACGTAGTCCGCGTCGTTGGAGAAGCGGCTCATGAGCTCGCCGTGGGGGTGCTTGTCGTAGAAGGAGAGGGGCAGGTCCTGCATCTTGTCGAAGAGCTCGCCCCTGAGCTTGTTGGTGCCGCGGTGGGCCAGCTGGGCCATGATGGCCGACTGCGCGTAGGTGCACACCGCGCCGAACAGAAACACCGCCGCCATGACGGCCAGCATCTTGGCGAGGTAGCCGAGCTTGTCGGAGAGCGTGCCCGCGCCGACCAGCTCGTTGAGCACGGGCCGGATGAGATAGGTGCCCGCAATGCTCGCGATGGAGCTGGCGATGACGCAGAGGAACACTATGACGAGCAGCCACTTCCTGCCGCTGATGTACTTCATCAGCCGGAGCATGGTGCGCTTTGCGTCCTTGGGTTTCTGATAGCCGCCCCGGGCGCCGGGGCCGTGCCCGCCTCTGTTCTCAGCCATTGTCGATCGCTCCTTCCTGCTGGGACTGGTAGATCTCGCGGTAGATGTCGCTCGTCTGCATGAGCTCCTCGTGCGTGCCCTCGGCCGCGATGTGGTCGTCGTCGAGGACGACTATCTTGTCGGCGTAGCGGACGGAGCTGATGCGCTGGGCGATGATGATGACGGTGGTGTCCTTCAGGTTCTCGGAGAAGGAGCGGCGTATCTCGGCCTCGGTGGCGGAGTCGACCGCGGAGGTGGAGTCGTCGAGTATGAGTATCGCGGGGTGCCTGAGCATGGCGCGGGCGATGCAGAGCCGCTGCTTCTGGCCGCCGGAGACGTTCACGCCGCCCTGGTCGAGCCGGGTGTCGAAGCCCTGGGGCATGGCCATGATGAAGTCGTAGGCCTGGGCGTTCTTCGCGGCCTGTACGAGTTCCTCTTCTGTCGCGTCGGCGCGGCCCCAGAGCAGGTTCTCGCGCACCGTTCCGGAGAAGAGGACGTTGGTCTGCAGCACCATGCCGATGCGGCTGCGCAGCTCGGCGAGCGGGTAGTCGCGCACGTCCATGCCGTCCACGAGCACCTGGCCGCCGGTCACGTCGTAAAAGCGGGGGATGAGGTTCACCAGCGTGGACTTGCCCGTGCCGGTGCCGCCGACGATGGCCACGAACTGCCCGGGCTCGACCGTGAGGTCTATGCCGTGGAGCACGTCGTCGCCGCTGCCGGAGGCGCTGTATTTGAAGTTGACGCCCCTGAACTCCACCTTGCCGCGGCTCTCGGGCAGGGCGCGGCCGCGGCTCTCGGGGGAGTCCGCGATGTCGGGCTCGGCCTCAAGCACCTCGACGACGCGCTTGGCGCAGGCGACGGCGCGGGTGAGCATCAGCAGGCAGACGCCCACCATGAGCACGCTCATGAGCACCTGCACGATGTAGGAGAAGAAGGCGTAGAGCTCGCCGGGCAGCAGCTCGCCGCGGGCGACGAAGCCGCCGCCGAACCACATCACGCCGAGGATGGAGGCGTACATGGCCAGCATCATGACGGGGCTGATGAGTATGACCCGCATGACGGCGGCGAGACCGGCGTCGCGCAGCTCGTCGTTGGACTTCTTGAACTTGGCGCGCTCGTGGTTGGCGCGGACGAAGGCCTTGACCACGCGGATGCCGATGAGGTTCTCCTGCACGGTGTTGTTCAGGCCGTCTATCTTCTCCTGGAAGCGGGTGAAGAGCTTTTCGCAGCTGCGCATGATGAGCCAGAGCAGCAGGCACATGACGGGTATGACCACGACGATGACCAGCGTCAGCCGCGCGTTCATAACGAGGCAGACCACCAGCGCGGAGATGAGCTGCACCGGCGCGCGCACCAGCATGCGCAGGCACATCATGGTCGTGAGCTGGATGGTGTTCACGTCGTTGGTCAGCCTCGTGATGAGCGAGGCGGAGGAGAAGCGGTCGATGTCCGCAAAGGAGAAGTCCTGTATCTTGCTGAACATCTCGCTTCTGAGGTTGCGGCCGAGGCCCTGGCTGGCCACGGCGGAGCTTTTGGCCGCGGTCATGCCGCAGTAGAGCGAGAGCACCGAGAGCGCCAGCATCCCGAGCCCGGCCTTCCAGATGTAGGCCATGCCTCCGTCGCCGTTTATGCCGTCGTCGATTATCCCGGCCATGAGCAGGGGGAGAAAGAGCTCGCACACGGCCTCGATGCCGATGAACAGGGGCGCCTTTATCGCATCCTTCTCGAAGCCGCGGATGTGTACAGAGAGTTTTTTCAGCATTGTGCGCCCTCCTTTGCGGCGAGGGCGCGGAGGTTCTCCGTGATGCGCCCGAAGTATGCCGAGACGGAGCGGAGCTCCTCGTCGGTGAAGCCGCTGTACATCGCCTCGTCCACCTCGGTGAACACCTCGACGTAGCGCCTGGCGATCTCGCGGCCCTTGTCGGTTATCCTGATGCGCTTGCGGCGCATGTCCTGTTCCCCGGCCTCGCGGACGATGCAGCCCTGCTTTTCAAGGGCCTTGAGCGCCGCCGTGACCGAGGCGGGCGAGACCATGAGCCGGCGCGAGAGCTCCTTTTGCATAGCGAAGCCCCCGTCGCTGCCGCAGTGCTCGAGCAGGAAGAGGATGAACGGATGCCCGCAGTCGCGCAGGCCGTATTTGTCCAGCAGCGCGTCCGTCGCAGTCCTGTGCGCCAGGTGCAGCATCCGGAATTGCCAGGCCGGCGCCGAGAGCACGGCGTCGCCTTGTTCCATGCAGCAGTTTTCCATAGTCGCCTCCGATAGTTAATGCTCTAAAAGTTAGAGGTCTAAATATTCACGCGGAAAATAATACAGCGCCGCCCGCGAAAAGTCAACAGGCGGCGCTGCGAATATTTTATGAACTCGCGCGCATCGGTCTCAGCCGTACTGCCCGGCGACGCAGGTGGATACCCGGCCGATTAACGCGCCTCAGTTGACGAACTCGAACTTGAGCTCGCACTCGAGGGCGCGGAGGGCGGCGCGCATTTTGGGGAAGTCGCACTGGTTCATGGCCTGGCGCAGGTCGTCGTCGGGGACGAAGCGGCAGTAGGTGCGGCAGAAGGCCTCAAAGTTGCTCTTGGTGCGGGGCCCGAGCTTCTTTATGTAGAGGATGAGGCCGAGCAGGGCGCCGACGAAGAAGCAGATGATGAGGTAGAGCGCCGCGAAGTGCACCACCAGGAAGCCGAGGCCGACGCAGATGACCAGCCAGATGACCACGGAGATGGTGTTCATCCTGAACGCGCCCCTGGCGCCGAAGAGCTCGCCGTCCTTGGCCTTGCCGAAGCGGGAGATGAGCGGATAGGCGACGGTGAAGTTGAAGATGAGCTGTCTCAGGCAGATGTAAAAGTAAAACCAGCCCCCCACAAAGATGAGCGCACCGTACATGATTTTCATTTCCATAGCGCGATACCTCCAAAATCCGGTACTTTGGTAATTCTAACATCTTTCCGCGGCATTTGCAAGCTGTCATCGTCCCGCGGCGGGGGGATTCAGGCGCGCTTTGCGCTGCGGGGCTTGAGGAAGCTCAGCTTGGTCTCGGAGATGAGCACCGCGACGAAGATGAGCACGAAGCCGGCGGCGGTCTTGAAGCTCAGGCGCTCGTGGTAGAAGAGCACCGAGAGCAGCGTGCCGAACACGGACTCGAGCGTGAGGATGATGGAGGCCGTCTGCGGCGGGGTGTGCTTCTGGCCGATGGTCTGCAGCAGGAAGCAGACGCCCGTGCACATGAAGCAGAGGTAGGCGATGCTCCACCAGGCGGAGGCCGGGACGCCCTGCGGGAAGGGCGAGACGATGGGCGCGGTCACCCAGCACCAGACCGCCGCCACGGCGAACTGCACCATGGAGAGCAGCACCGGGCTGCGCCCCTCCACCGCGCGGGCGGTGAGGATGATGTGCAGCGCGTAGAAAAAGCCGCAGCAGATGGTCAGCGCGTCGCCCAGGCCGAGGCTCAGCCCGCCGTCGAGCGAGACCAGCGCCATGCCGATTATGCACACCAGCGCCGCCGCGATGTTGAACCTGTCCGGCCGCTTCTTGGTGAAGAACCACCACATGAAGGGCACGATGACGCAGTAGGTCGCCGTGAGGAAGGCGTTCTTGCCGGGCGTGGTGTACTCGAGGCCGAAGGTCTGCAGCGTGTAGGCCGCAAAGAGCGCCGTGCCGAGGCCGAGGCCCTTCAGGAGGTACTGCCTGTCGAGCAGGCGCAGCTCCTTTATGCCGATGAGCGCCATCAGCAGCGCCGCGCCGGTGAAGCGGAGCGCGAGCACCCACAGCGTGGGCACGGAGTCGAGCGTGGACTTGAGGATGATGAACGACGAGCCCCAGATGAGCGTCGCGCCCAGGAGGGAGAGCCGGCCTATGCCGCGGTTTTGGGTGTTTGCCATAGGTTATATCACGTGTCCTTTTTCATGTGCTGTGACGCGGCGCGGAGCATCAGCTTCTTCACGCCGGCGTCCTGGAAGGTTATCTCTATGAGCGCGTCGCCGCCCATGGGCGTGACCTTGGTAATCTCGCCGCGGCCGAAGGCGGTGTGCACCACCCGGTCGCCGAGCTTGAAGGCGGGCGCGTCCTTGTGCGCCGCCGGGGCCTGGAAGGTGCCGCGCTGCTTCTGCTGGCGGAGCGCGGCCAGCGCGCCGGGGCGGGGCCGCTCGTGCTGGCGCGGCCGGGCCTCGTCCTCGCCGCCGTGGTCGCGGCTGACGCCCGCGCGCTCTATGTCCTCGGCGGGTATCTCCTCCGTGAAGCGGGAGGGCAGGTTCATGGAGGTGCGGCCGAAGATCATCCTCTGCCGCGCGCAGGTCAGGCAGAGCCGCTCCTTGGCGCGGGTCAGCGCCACGTAGCAGAGACGGCGCTCCTCCTCCATCTCCTCGGGGTCGCCTATGCAGCGCGCGCCGGGGAAGAGCCCCTCCTCCATGCCGACGATGAACACGTCCGGGAACTCCAGGCCCTTGGCGCTGTGCATCGTCATCATCACGGCGCAGTCCGCGTCGCGGTCGTAGCTGTCTATGTCCGTGTAGAGCGCGACCTCGTCCAGGAAGCCGGAGAGGGAGGTGTCGCCCGTCTCCTTGATGTAGCCGAGGATGTTGGTCTTGAGCTCGTTTACGTTCTCGATGCGGGCGAGGGACTCGTCGCCGCCCTTCTCCTGGAGGGCGCGTATGTAGCCGGTCTGCTCGAGCACGGCGTCGTAGAGCGCGTCCACGGGCTGCGTCTCGGAGAGCTCGCGCAGGTAGCTGAGCATGTCGCAGAACTGGATGAGCTTCACCGCGGCGCGCTTGAGCTCCTCATACTCGTTGGCGCGGCGGATGACGTCGTAGAGGCTGCGGCCCTCGCGCGCGGCGATCTCCTGCGCCTGCTCTATGCTCTTGGCGCCGATGCCGCGGGCGGGGGTGTTTATGATGCGCGCGAGGCGCAGGTCGTCCGCGGGGGAGAGCAGCACGCAGAGGTAGGCCAGCATGTCCTTTATCTCCGCGCGGTCGAAGAAGCGCATGCCGCCGACGACGCGGTAGGGGATGCCGTTGCGCTTGAAGGCGAACTCGAGGCGGTTCGACTGCGCGTTCATGCGGTAGAGCACGGCGCAGTCGCGGAAGTTGCCGCCCTCGCCGCGGTGGGCGAGGATCTTGGCCGCGACGAACTGGGCCTCGTCGTCCTCGTTGCGCGCGGTGTACAGCAGCAGCTTGTCGCCCGCGCCGGCGTTGGTCCAGAGGGTCTTGCCCTTGCGCTCCGTGTTGTTGGCGATGACGGCATTGGCCGCGGAGAGGATGTGGCCCGTGGAGCGGTAGTTCTGCTCCAGCCGGATGGTTCGGCAGCCTTTGTACTGCTTTTCAAAGCTGAGGATGTTCTCGATGGTGGCGCCGCGGAACTTGTATATGCTCTGGTCGTCGTCGCCCACGACGCAGATGTTGCCCCAGCCGCCGGCCAGCATGGAGGCCAGCATGTACTGGAGGTTGTTCGTGTCCTGATACTCGTCGATGAGGACGTACTTGAACTGCCTCTGATAGTGCTCGAGCACGTCCGGGTGCTCGTTGAAGAGGCGGACGGTGTTGTAGAGCAGGTCGTCGAAGTCCATGGCCCCGGCGGAGAAGAGGCGGGCGGCGTAGACCTTGTATATCTCGGCGATCTTCCGCAGCCGCGGGTCCGAGGCGGAGCCGTACTTGGAGGCAAAGCCCTCGGGGGAGAGCAGCTCGTCGCGCGCGGAGTCCAGCCGGGCGAGGATGGCCTTGGGCGGATATACCTTGTCGTCCAGGTCCATCTCGCGGATGATGCTCTTCATTATGGAGAGGCGGTCCGACGTGTCGTAGATGGTGAAGTCGCGCGGATAGCCGAGCTTGTCGGCGTCGCGGCGGAGTATGCGCACGCAGGCGGAGTGGAAGGTGCGGGCCCAGATGTCGTTGGCCCGCTCGCCGAGCATGGCCTCGAGACGGGCCTTGAGCTCGTCGGCGGCCTTGTTGGTGAAGGTGATGGCGATGATGCGCCAGGGCTCCACGGGCTCGTACGCGGCGAGGCGGCGCGCCTCGTCCGAGGGCCCGGCCTCCAGCACTGCAAGGTCCGCCTCCGTTGCGCTCTCCGGCACCTCGTCCGTATCCGAGGCGCGGCCATATTTGAGCAGATTTGCGACCCTGTTTATCAGCACCGTGGTCTTGCCGCTTCCAGCCCCTGCAAGAACCAGCAGAGGGCCTTCCGTGGCGAGCACGGCCTCCCTCTGCATGGGGTTGAGCTTTGCAAAATCGGCCTCGACGACCCGCTTTCGCGCCGCGATATATCGTTTTTCAAAGTCTTTATCCATAGCAGCGATATTCTACCACATCAAATCCTCCCGCACAACCCCGCAAGCGGACGAAAAACGCCCAAATCCCGCCTTTTCCTCCGCCGCGCACCTGTGTGCGTCCCACAAATACGTCAAGTATATAAAATTTTGGGAATTTTCCCGCAAAAGGCGGAAATTTGTGCAACACGCCGGGAAAGCGGCGAAGATGGAAAAATAAATCGTGCAATGCGTACATTGACAATTTAAAGCGAAGTGGTATAATGCACACAACCGAAAGACAGCAAAAGGCTGTGACTGCGCAGAGTACCCGGATTTTGAGCCTGCAGAGAAGTGCCGGTCGGTGCAAGGCACGAGGCGAGAGCCGGGGAATACACGCAAGAGCCGCCCCTCGAAAGCGAGCATTCGCCGGTAGGACGGGCCGGGTTTCTCCCGTTACAGAGATAGGGTATATTTCCCGCATGCGGGCGTACCCGAAGAGGCCGTGAGTCGTGAGGCTCCGGTAAATTGAGGTGGTAACACGGGATTTGGCGCTCGTCCTCTGTCAGGGAGGAAGGGCGTTTATTTTTTTACTCTTCTTCCGGCGTCCGCCGCCGCCAAAGGGCGGGCGCAATAAATGAAAAGGAGAGCAAAAAAATGGCCAACATCAAATTCTTCACCGGAATGGACATCCCCCTCGAGCTGCACAAGGTGCGCATGGTGCAGAAGCTCAATCTCCAGCCCGTCGAGCGCCGCGCGGCGGCCATCGCCGAGGCGGGGAACAACACCTTCCTGCTCAAGAACGAGGACATCTTCCTCGACATGCTCACCGACTCCGGCGTGAACGCGATGAGCGACCGCCAGACCGCCGCGATGCTCATCTGCGACGACAGCTACGCGGGCAGCGCGTCCTTCACGCGGCTGGAGAACAAGGTGCACGAGATATTCGGCACGAAGTTCCTGCTCCCGGCGCACCAGGGCCGCGCCTGCGAGAACATCATCGCCATGGCCTTCGTCAAGCCCGGCGACGTGGTGCCGATGAACTTCCACTTCACCACGACCAAGGCGCACATCACCCGCCTGGGCGGCCGCGTGGAGGAGCTGGTGGCCGAGGAGGGCCTCGCCACGACGAGCGACTGCCCCTTCAAGGGCAACTTCGACCTCGACAAGCTGCGCCGGCTCATCGCCGAGGTCGGCGCGGAGCACATCCCCTTCCTGCGCGTGGAGGCGGGCACGAACCTCATCGGCGGTCAGCCGCTGAGCCTGCAGAACATGCGCGAGACCTGCGAGATCTGCCGCGAGCACGGCATCATGACCGTGCTGGACGCGAGCCTGCTGCAGGATAACCTCTACTTCATCAAGACGCGCGAGGCCGCGTGCAAGGACATGTCCATCCGCGAGATAACCCGCGCGGTGGCGGACCAGTTCGACATCATCTACTTCTCCGCGCGCAAGTTCGGCTTCGCGCGCGGCGGCGGCATCGCGATGCGCGACCAGAAGCTCTGCGAGCAGATGCGCGAGCTGGTGCCGATGTTCGAGGGCTTCCTGACCTACGGCGGCATGAGCGTGCGCGAGATGGAGGCCATCACGGTGGGCCTGGAGGAGACGATGGACGAGGACGTCATCAGCCAGGGGCCGATCTTCATAGACTTCATGTGCCGGGAGTTCCAGAAGCGGGGCGTGCCGGTGGTGACGCCGGCGGGCGGCCTGGGCTGCCACCTGAACGCGCGGGAGTTCCTGCCGCACATCGACGACCACGAGTACCCGGCGGGCGCGCTGGCGGCGGCGGTGTACCTCGCGGGCGGCATCCGCGGCATGGAGCGCGGCACGCTAAGCGAGCAGCGCGAGCCGGACGGCACGGAGCCCATCGCGGACGTGGAGCTGCTGCGCCTGGCGATGCCGCGGCGCGTGTTCACGATGAGCCAGGTGCTCTACGCCGTGGACCGCATCACGTGGCTCTTCGAGAACCGCGAGCTGGTAGGCGGCCTGCGCTGGGTGGAGGAGCCGACGAGCCTGCGCTTCTTCTTCGGCCGCCTGGAGCCGACCAGCGACTGGCAGCAAAAGCTCGTCGCCAAATTCCGCGCCCACTTCGGCGACAGCCTGTGAGCAATTCGATATAGAAAGGGCCCCCAACCCGGGGGTCCTTTTTCTTTACGCTTGTGCGTGTGCGCCGTTTCCTTGGGCGGTAGTCGTTACCCTGTCCTGCCATTCGACCCCATTTCTTTGGTGCTTGCCCAAAGAAACGGTGTCGAGCCGCCAAAGAAA
>UQYT01000056.1 GCA_900545405.1 uncultured Eubacteriales bacterium
CAGGTAAGCTCGACGCTCGTCTCCAGCCAGCGGTGGGGCGCGCAGACGGCCCGGAGCACCTGCGCCGCCATGAGCCGGAGCAGCTCGCGCTCGCCCGCAGGCAGGGCGTCAAGCTCGCAGTCCGCGGCGCTCATGGTGGGAACAAGAGCGTGGTGGTCGGAGACCTTGGCGCTGTCGCAGACCTGTTCGGCGTAGACGGCGAACGGCGGCTCAAGGCCGCAGATGCCAGCCGCGCAGAGGACGAGGGGCTTCACGCCGTCTGCCATTCCATCCGTGAGGAAACGGCCGTCCGTGCGAGGGTAGGTACACAGGCGCTTTTCATAGAGGCTCTGCGCGTAGTCCAGCGTCTGCTGGGCGGTGTAGCCGAGGACGCGGTTGGCCTCGCGCTGGAGCGTGGTCAGGTCGAAGAGCGCGGGGGCGTTCTCGGATTTCTCCTTGGTGCTGACCGCTGACACGACGCACTTGCCGCCGGCAGAGACCACAGCTTCCTCAGCCTCAGCCCTGTTGCTGAACAGCTTGCTCTCAGCGGAAAAGGAGCCGAGGTGCAGCTGGGCGGTGTAGAAGGACTCAGGAACAAAGCCCGCGATGTTTGCCTCGCGCCGCGTGAGCAGGGCGAGCGTCGGCGATACCACGCGGCCTGTGTTCAGGGTGCGGTGGTAGGTGACGGAGAGCAGGCGCGTGGCGTTGATGCCGACGAGCCAGTCGGCGCGCTCCCGGCAGCGGGCGGCGGCAAATAGCCTGTCATAGTCCGCACCGGGGCGCAGATCGCCGAGGGCGCGGCGTATCTCGCTTTCCTCCATGGAGTTGAGCCAGAGGCGCAGCGTGGGCTTGGTGCAGCCCGTGAGGTAGTTGAGGTTGCGGAAGATAAGCTCGCCCTCGCGTCCCGCGTCGCAGGCGTTTATGACCTGAGAGACGTCGTCCCTGAGCATGAGGCCGCGAAGGATGCCGAACTGTTTTCGCTTGTCCTGCGGCACCCTGTAGCGCCAGTCCTGGGGCAGTATGGGCAGGTCGGCCACGCGCCAGCGGCTGAGCTGCGGGTCGTATGCCTCAGCGCTTACGAGCTGCGCCAGATGCCCAAGGCACCAGCCGACGAGATACCCGCCGCCCTCAAAGTACCCGTCCTTACGCGCCAGCGCCCCGACCACCGCGGCGATAGCCTGCGCGACGGAGGGCTTTTCGGTTATTATGAGTTTGTTCAATATGTATTTCTCCTTTTCGTGCAAAATAAAAGAGGCCAGCTCTCGCTGGCCTCTCGGCGTTGTGTTTGGTTTATATCATATTTCAACATCTGGAATCTGGATCGACTTTTGCTGTATCTGTGTCGGAGTGGTTAGGCATGTTTTCTTTGCGCGTTTTCAGGCGTTCCAAAATACTGTTTACATTCTGAGCATTTGCTGCTCCGGGATAGTTTTGCTGGAAGTCTCTCAGCAAACCGGCCCGCTGTTTTTCTTCCATTGCAACTTGCGCATACTCATTCTCATAGTCTTGGACGACCGACAGCCTGTCAAGCAGCGCCTTTGAGCTTTCCGGCATGGAAGCCCCTTTGCCGTACAGGTTCTCATAGGCTATGCGGATTTGCTCGGGTGAGACCGGGTTCCCGCTGCGTTTGCACTCGGCAAGGATACCAATTACGTCTGACAAATCGTATTTGTACTGCCTTCCGGCCCGCAGCTTCATGGCAATTAGATACTCGGCTTCTATCGTCCTCACCGTGACAACGTTTGCAAATGTCCTGTAATAGCATGAAAACTCTATTAGCTTTGGCGAGTACGAGTCGGTTTTTATGAAGTCTGAATTGAGCCATCCAATGGGGAGGTCATACCTGTCCCCAACGACGGTGATCGCATCCTTCATTGCAGATGCGGCAGTTATTATGGCGTCAATATCCTGCGTGGATTCCCGAAAACCGTAATTTGCAAGTATAGCCGCACCGCCGACAAGCACGATCTCAGCGGGCATGTTTTTTCCGACCATGCGCCGGTATTCCTTTGCCAGTTCCTTCAGATAGTTGTCCATGCCGGACTTGTTGAAATCAGACGACATTCCTCACATCAGCCTCCGCAATATTGAATCGCATGAACTCCGGGATGGCTTCTTTCCTGGCCTTCACTTTCGGCTCCTCGCTTTTTGTCATCCTGCAAAGCATCAGGACGCTCGATGAGTATACGACCCTGTCCAGCTTGGTGGAGCGAATGTCGCTGTATTCACTGCAAAGAGGCACGTGGTTGACTCGACTCACATAGTCCAGCATGGCGAGAAGATATAAGCTCTCCTCATACCATCCCTTGCTGAACAGCTTGCGTATCTCGCCGCTTTCAAGCGTGTTGATTATAAACTGTATATCTCCCTGCTCCTTGAGCGTGTGGCATACGTTGCCCTTGAAAATGCCGAAGGCCGGGCGCTCGAAGCTCGGCGCAATAAGCTCGTCAGCAGTTGTCCCAAGCGCCTTTGCAAGTCTGTATACTGTCCCGGCACTGGCATTCTCGATGCGGGACTTGCCGGTACATATGTCGTTGATGGTGGAGTAAGGGACTCCGCTGTCCTTGGCGAGCCTGTACATGGTCGTGTTATGACGAGCGATCTGTTCCTTCAGCGTCATGTTCCTCGCCTCCTTGCAATTATTATACCGGCGTACCGGTATAATGTCAACAGGAGGTTTTGTCGTATTTCTCCGCATCCCTGTAACACGGCCTGACACAGCCCAGCCCATATCTTGCACAGCCGTAGCAGAAGTGGCCTTCGGGAGGTTTGGGCGGCGGGTCAGGTTTCGGTGCGGGCGGTATCTTTGTCATCAGGGCCTCGAAGGGGCTGCTCGTGAAGCGGTATTTCACTTGGCCTCGTCCTCCTCGTCGTCCTCGGGGAACTCGTAGTCGTCGAGGTCGGTGTCGCCGCTGGTGGCGGGCTTCTTCTGGCGGAGCTTCAGGAAGGCTGCGGCAGCGCCCGCGATGAGCAGCAGGATGAGTACGATGGGAAGAATGGCTGCCGCGTTGAAGCCGCCTTCATCTTCAGGCTCGGTTGTCGCAGCCGGGGTCGGAGTGGGCGTCGGCTCGGGTTCTTCGCCCTTGCAGCCCTTGAGGTCTGTGCGGCATACGGGGCAGTCGGTGTTCACCTCGCCCGCCTCGCACTTGACCTCGCAGTCGCACTCGGCCTCGTAGCCCTCATCCTCCAGCAGCGCGAGCAGGTCGGACTCGTCCACGAGGTTGAGGAAGTAGACGTCACCGGTGCTGTGGTCGATGACGAGGTAGAACACGTTGCCGCTTTTGGTCTCGACCGTCACGAACTGCATCTTGCCGCCCTCGCCTATCTCCTCGCTGGAATAGTAACTGCCGTCGAGGATGTCGTCCATGAGCGCGAGGTTGCCGTCCGGCGTCAGCCCGCCGAGCGAGGGCAGCTCAGGCTCTGCTACCGGTTCCGTCGTGACGCTGATGCTCGTCATGGGGCCGCCCGGTTCGTTCGCGCCGTCCTCGTTCGAGGCGTAGTACGCGCCCACGGGCAGGGCAAGGCAGAGTGCGAGGGCGCACAGCAGCGGCGCGAGCTTAATCTTCATCCGGCACACCTCCCTTGATGAGTGCGGCGAGCTGCTCTATGCTCATGTTCTGAGCGCGAACCATGCCCACTATCTCAAGATTCTCAAGCTCGGTTATCTTCTCAACAGTCGCGTTGTAACGCGCCGTGAGATTTTCAATGCGCGTCTTGAGCCTTGCGGCCTCGGTGCGCAGCTTCGGTATTCTTGCGTCCAAGTTATCTCTCCTTTCAGGGGGCAGGAAGCCTGCCGAATCCAACAAAGTTATCTGAGTAATACGATTCCATAAACTTGATGTAGCTGATGGGCGAGCCCGCATGGATCATCCAGCCGTCGCCGACGTAGATGCCGACGTGAGTTATCCAGGGGCCTTCAAAGGTGTGCTCGAAGAACACGAGGTCGCCGGGCCTAGCCTCGGCCTCGCTCACGGGCGTGCAGAGGTAGTACAGACCTCCGGCGTCGAGCCTGCCTATGTCGTAGCCAAGGCCGCAGTTGTTGACGACCCAGCTCACGAAGCCGGAGCAGTCGAAGGACGTGTTCGGGTTATACCCGCCCCAGACATAGGGGTAGCCCAGGTATTTTTCGGCCTCCTCCATCATCGCGGCGAAGCGCTCGTCCTCGAAGTATTCCTCTGGTATCTCAAGTTCGAGGATGGCGTTCTCGTATTTGGCGATGTACTCCGAGTCCGGGAACAGGTCGGGCCGGTTGCCCAGCGTACCCATATACATGGCGTAGAGCGAGAGCTTCTCCTCGGGGAAGATATATACAGGCAGGTGCGAGAGGTCGAAGTTCTCCAGCGTGACGGTGCAGACCGTGTATTCATCCTCGCCCTCGCCGTAGGTCTGAATGGTCTCAGTCAGGATGTACTGGCGGTCAAAGAGGGTGCCGAGCACGGCTTCTGCCTCGTCCATCGTCCACTCCCCGCCGAACCACGCGGTGAGGATGGATATGAGCACATAGGGGTCGTGCTCAATGTCGTCGATGTCCATGTGGTACTCGTCGTAGTCGTGCTCGGCCTCGTAGCTGTCGAGGTAGGCTTGCAGCTCAGCCTCCATCGCCGTGTACGCCGCTTCAGCCGCGAGCATATCCTCGTCTGAGCTGGGGAAAGTGGTCATCCCGACGCCGTTCAGCCCGCCTTGCAGGAACACGGAGCAGGACGTGAGCGCGTTCATGATGAAGGCGACAGCGAGGAAAAGGGCAACGGCTATGCCGATGCCCTTTCTGTGGCGGTAGATGAACTGCGCCGTCTTCTTTTCCTTTTCCACCGCCTTCTTTGCGCTCTTGGCCGTGGCGGTGGTCGTGGGTTTGCCCTGCCGCGCCTTGGTGTAAGCCTCCTTGATGCCGCGCTTTTGCTGCTGCTTTGCGCCATGCGGCTCGGGTTTCACCTCATGCCTTGGTCTTGCTGAGAGCTTTGCCGCGTAGCGTGCGCCGCCCTCCGCCGCCTGCGTCGTGCGGTTAGCGGCCTCGACGCCGACGTTGTCGTCCTCGTACTGCGCCGCCTCGCGGTGCGCGGCGGCGCTCGGCAGCTCGGTCAGCTTCTCCGATGGGCGCGGCTTTTTCAGCTCAGACCGCAGCTTTCTCGTCACTGGTCAGCATCCCGATGAACTCATGCAGCACCTGTTTGCCCAGCGGTGTCACCAGCGTGCGGCGCTCCTTGACCGTGAACATCCCGCGGAAGCGCCTGTCCGCATACGGCACGAGCCGCCCGTCGCAGCGGTAGAGCATCCTGCACCCGACGAGCAGCCGCACGAGCCAGTGTTCGGACACGCCGAGCTGCTTTGCGGCGATGCGGATAGGCACGGCGTCCCCGGGGGAAACAAAGGCGTCGAAGTAGTATGCTTTCGGCACAAGCTCGTTGACACGCTCCGACTGCTCATAGAGCGCGTCAACTACGGCGTGGGCGAAGTCCGGGTCACGCGCGAACTGCTGGAGCAGCGGGTCGGTTATGTAGAAGCCGTTTTTGCGGATAGTGGGCAGGACTTCGGCGGTTATCCAGCGCTTGAAGCTCTTTCCCGACGCCAGGCGGCAGGAAAGCATGAGAGAGTATAGGCCGGATTCATTTATAATGGTCAGTCCTCGCACCGGAATCTCAAAGGTCGCGCCAGACGACCTTTGAATTATCCGCTTATCTTCATGGTCGACGTGCTTTGCGAGCGCGTCTTTCGTATTCGCGTAGCCAAGCGCCGTCGCCACGTCGCGGCCAACAAACCACGGGTCATTGTCTATGACAACTACCCGGACGCTGCCGAACTCCTCGTTCTTGAAAATCTCGATGTTGGTGCTTGTCATGCTGCATTTCCTCCTTTTATTTCGTTCGGTTTTGTGGTCATAAGTCGGTACATTTCGGTGTCCTTGGGGAACCTATCCACAAACGGCACAATGACGTTGCCGTAGAACAGCAGCCCCTCGCCCTCGTTAGCCTGGGTGACGTAGCTGAGCTGATGCGGCGAGATGTTGAGCTTTTGCGCAAGTATCTGCCGGTCGCCGCTGGCCTGGTTGAGCATACAGATATAGTCCGAGTTTTCGAGTATGTTTTCAATTTCCGGAGAGGCCAAAAGGTCTTTCACGTTCTGCGTTATGCCCGTCGGCACGCCGCCCCATTTGCGAAAGCGCTTCCATATCTCCACGCTCCACGCGGCCAGCTCGCCGCGGAGCAGCAGGTGGAACTCATCGACGTAATAGCGCGTGGTCCTGCCCGCCTCGCGGTTGCGAGTGACCCTGTTCCAGACTTGGTCTTGTACGACCAACATACCGAGCTGCTTTAACTGCTTGCCCAACTCCTTGATGTCGTAGCAGACGACGCGGTTGTCGATGTCCACGTTCGTCCTGTGATTGAACACGTTGAGCGATCCGGTGACGTAGATCTCAAGCGCTGTCGCCAGAAACTGCGCCTCCTTCTCGTCCTGCGCCCGGAGGCAGTCGTAGAGGTCTTGGAGTATGGGCATATTCTCTGGCTTCGGGTCTGCGAGGTAGTTCCGGTAGACGAGCCTGACGCAGCGGTCAATGATGGTCTTTTCCACAGGCTTGAGGCCCTCCTTTGCCCCGACGACGATGTCGCAGAATGAGAGTATGAAGTCCACCTTGAGCGACAGGGGGTTGTCGTCGTCGGAGTAGTCCAGGTTCAAGTCCATCGGGTTCACATACTGCTTCGAGGTCGGCGAGATTTTGATGACCTGCCCGTGCAGACGCCGCACCAGCGGCCAATACTCGGCCTCGGGGTCGCAGATGATGATGTCGTCATTCGTGAGCAGATAGACGCTGAACATTTCACGTTTGGCGGAAAAGCTCTTGCCGGAGCCGGGGACGCCCAGGATAAGGCCGTTGGGGTTCTTTTGTCTCAGCCGGTCTACCATGATGAGGTTGCCGCTGAGGGCGTTCACTCCACAATAGAAAGCGCCCGCGCCGCGCTGGAACAGCTCCTGCGTGGTGAAAGGCACAAAAATAGCGAGGCTCGACGTGGTCAGGCCTCGCTGTATCTCTATGCGGTTCATTCCCAGCGGGAGCAGGGACATGAGCCCGTTCTCCTGCTGGAAGTCCAGGCTGACGAGCTGGCAGTTGTGCTTCTGCGCGATGCCCTTGGCCTGCAGCACCGTGTCCTTGAGTTTCGGCAAGGTGTTTGCCGTGTTGAGCACGGTGAAGGTGAGCAGGAACATCCTCTCGTTGCGGCTTTGCAGCTCCTGCAAGAGCTTCTGCGCCTCGCTGCCGTAGGTTGAGAGGTCAGAGGGCAGGATGTCCATGTCGTAGCCGGCGCGGACCGCCTTCTTCTGCTCCTGTATCTTTGTCGCGTTCAGCTCGGTCAATTTCCTCTTGACCGTTTTTATGGCTTTCATCTGGTCGAGGGGCTTGACGTACATACCTATGACGAGCGAGCTGTCCATCTCGAGGAAGTCCGCGAGCAGCCGGTCATTGAGCTCCGGCGCGATGATGTTGAGGAAGGACACGGAGCCGTATTTCGCGCCCATGCGGAAGTGGCGGCTGGACGCGAACGCAAAGCTGCTTGGCGCGATGAAGTCCTTCACAGACATACCGCTGGGCGCGAGCTGCTTCCAGTCGAACTTGAACTGCTCCTGCCCGTCGATGTGGAAGATGCCGTGCATCAGGGCAAGGCGGGCTTTGCCGTCCAGAGGCTCGGCCTTGACGCCGAGCTTGCGGAAGTTGTTGAGGATGTCCAGCTCAAGGCGCTCAAGCCGGGGCTTCGCGGTCTTGCAGCTCTCGGCCTCGATGCCGAAGGTCAGGTACTTGCTCTTGACGAGGCCGTTGTTGCCGCGCTCGAGCTGGTTTTGGAGCATCTGCGAATACTCGATGCGCAGGCTGTCGTCGGCGTCGCCGCGCAGGGGGATGACGATGCGCTCGCGGTAGGTCTCCTTGTTAGCGGACGAGTTGACGAACGAAAGCTGAAAGCGCACCGAGGCGTCGAAGTAGTTGAGGAACTCGCACCAGCCGTCAAAGATGGCGTCCTTGTCCTCACTTTGGCTCAACTGGTAGTTAATGTCCTGGAACGCTATGGTCTTGGAATAAAAATTGCCCTCTACGCGGCAGATACCGTCGGGGAACATTCTCTCGAACGGTATGCTGTCCTGCGCGGAGAGCACGTTCGCCGGGCGCTTTGCGGCGGCGATGGCCGCGCGCACTTCCCGGCGCTGGGAACGGTTAAGTTTTGCGGTGGACGATTCTATGCACCTCCCGGTCTAGCTCGTCCTGCTTCTCAAGGGCCGCATAGAAGTTATTCGTCATGTAAGGCCGCTGCTTGGGGCGTATAAAGCACGCCCGGACGAAGTACAGCAGGCACTTCTCCAGCGGCAGGCCGTTTCGTTCATACAACGCGAACAGAAAGAACGGCATCATGACGACGATCATGCAGATGGCCGCCGACGAGTTCCCCAGCGGCCCTTTGAGCAGGAAAAATAGCGGAACCCCAACGAGCGCCCCGCCGCCGAAGCAGACGAGCTGGCGCTTCGTGAGATTGAACAGAAACTTGGTCTTGACCCTCGTGAGGTCTTTGGGTACGGGTATGTATGGCATTGTAAATGCTCCTTTCGTTTCTTAATGCGCGGCAAAGATGCTCCGCGCCATGCTTGAGGTCTTGAACAGCGTAAAGCAGAGCAGAATCGTGTAGCCCATGCAAGTCCAGATGGCCTTGGAAACCTCCTCGTCGAGCGCAATGTTCTGTACCAGCACGGCGCAGATGGCTACTCAGACGATGATGAGGAAGGCTTGGTACGCGAGGGCCAAGAGGCGTCTGAGGTAGTTCTGGCCCATGCCTCTATCTGCCGCCAAAAACGACGCAGAGCAAAACAGAAGCACAAGCGCGTAAGCCGGACGAAAGTCCGGCTTTTTTTATGCGCGGCTTAACAAAAAACGCCCTTCCATTGGAAAGGCGTTTTACTCATTCGTTTTCTTCTTTTAGGAGCCTCTTGAACAGGCTCGGATAGTTGCTGGCTCCGTGTGCTATGTGGTAGACAAAGACATTGTCCAGAACCACGCGGTATACGCAGATGTACTTTCCGGCAATGACATAGCGGTAGCCGCCGAGCCTAAGCTCCTTGTCCCGAGGGATGTGTCCCGAAAGCGGGAACAGCTCAAGACGAGACAGCGTGTCCAGGATGAGATTTGTTATCTTTCGGGCCGAGTTTGGCCCCACAAGATTCAAATGCAAGAGCGCTATCTCCTCAAGCTCTCGCTGCGCTGGCTCAAGAATGATAAGCTTAGCCACCCTGATAGATCGCCTCCAGCCGATTTCTGGATTCCTCCAGTGTGTAAGTCGGCGCTCCGGTAAGCCGGGCTTGCTCAGCCGCTTCCAGCTTTGCGCGCAGCTTCAGCGTCTCCTCACGCTGCTCGAAGGCCTCGATACTCATGACGACCAGATCTCCCTCGCCGTTTTTAGTGATGTAGATGGGCTCCGCCTCCGCGTGGGCAAGGTCGGATATTGTGCCATAGTCGTTGCGCAACGCCGTGGACGACTTAATAATCATGCTTCGCACCTCCTGCATATAATTCTACGATTATTCTACAAGAATTATTCACAGATTGCAAGAGGGAGCCGCATCGCATCAGCGCGTCTCCACATTTCTGCTCTTATAGCCCTCGTGGACTCTGCCGGGCTTCGCCTGCGTGTCACGCATGGCGCTGAGCACTGAGCCACGGCTCTGGTCTCTCTGAGCCGTGCGCTCGTACTCGCCGAGAACCGCTGCGTTGATGGCTTGGCGCATTTCCGCGGTGGTGGGGAAGCAGATGTCGTGGTATTCGCCCTTCGCGTCCTTTCGCTGTGGCATCGACACGAAGGTGCCGTTCTTGCCGTCACGAATTTGAATGCCGCAAACGGCGAAGCAGCCGCCGAGTGTCACGCTGGCTGTCGCCAACAGGTTTTTGCTGTTCTGCACGGGGAAGACCTTTACGGTCATGTCCATCGCGCCGGTGTTATTTTCATTCAAGTGAGATTCCTCCTTTCCTTAATGTGCTGCAAAGATGCTCCGCGCCATGCTGCTGGTTTTGAACAGCGTAAAGCAGAGCAGCACCGTGTAGCCCATGCACGTCCAGATGGCCTTGGATACGTCCTCATCCAGCGCTATATTCCGCACCAGCACGGCGTAGATGGCCACGCAGACAATGATTAAGAAGGCCTGGAACGCGAGGGCAAAGAGGCTTCTGAGGTAGTTCTGGCCCATGCCGCCCCACTCGCGGCCCATCAT
>UQYT01000057.1 GCA_900545405.1 uncultured Eubacteriales bacterium
TCGCCGGGCATGCACATCTCAACGCCCTCGGGCAGGGAGATGACGCCGGTCACGTCGGTGGTACGGAAGTAGAACTGGGGACGATAATTGTTGAAGAACGGGGTGTGACGGCCGCCCTCGTCCTTGCTCAGGACGTAGACCTGGCCCTTGAACTTGGTGTGGGGGTGAATGCTCTTCGGAGCGGCGAGGACCTGTCCACGCTCGACGTCCTTCTTCGCGATGCCGCGGAGCAGGGTGCCGACGTTGTCGCCGGCCTCGGCGAACTCGAGGGTCTTGTGGAACATCTCAGTGCCGGTGACGACGGTCTCCTGGGTGGGCTTGATGCCGACGATCTCGACCTTGTCGCCGACCTTGACGCGGCCACGCTCGACACGGCCAGTAGTGACGGTGCCGCGGCCGGTGATGGTGAAGACGTCCTCGATGGGCATCAGGAACGGCTGGTCAGCCTTGCGCTCGGGGGTCTTGATCCAGGTGTCGACAGCGTCCATGAGCTCCCAGATGCACTGGTACTCGGGGGCGTGAGGATCGGTGCTGTTGCTCTCGAGGACCTTCAGAGCGGAGCCCTTGATGATCGGGGTGTCGTCGCCGGGGAACTCGTACTTGTCGAGCAGCTCACGAACCTCCATCTCGACGAGCTCGAGGAGCTCGGGGTCGTCGACCTGGTCGCACTTGTTCAGGAAAACGACTATATAAGGCACGTTGACCTGACGGGCGAGCAGCAGGTGCTCACGAGTCTGAGCCATGGGGCCGTCGGAGGCGGCGATGACGAGGATGGCGCCGTCCATCTGAGCAGCACCGGTGATCATGTTCTTGATATAGTCGGCGTGTCCCGGGCAGTCGACGTGGGCGTAGTGACGGCCCTGGATCTGCTCGCCGTTGAGGCCGGTGCGGTCGTCGGTCTGGTACTCGACGTGGGCGGTGTTGATGGTGATGCCGCGGGCGCGCTCCTCGGGAGCCTTGTCTATCTGGTCGTAGGCGGTGTACTCGGCGGCGCCGGCGTCAGCCATGTGCAGAACCTTAGTGATGGCCGCGGTCAGGGTGGTCTTGCCGTGGTCGATGTGGCCGATGGTGCCAATGTTGACATGGGGCTTGGTGCGGTTAAACATCTGCTTTGCCATTTTGATATCCTCCTTAGTAATCAGTGGTTTTTAAGATTTACTTAGAATGTATCGTAAGCGAGGCTCAGCCCCGGTTTCCGATAATCTTCTCCTGCAGGCTCTTGGGCAGCTCGACGAAGTGGCTGGGCTCCATGGAGTAGTTGGCGCGGCCCTGGGTCTTGCTGCGCAGGTCGGTGGCGTAGCCGAACATGGTGCTCAGCGGCACATTGGCCGTCACGATGACGGCGCCGTTGCGGATATCCGTTCCGACTACCTGACCGCGGCGGGCGTTGAGGTCGCCGACTACGGTGCCCATATAGTCCTCGGGTGCGGTCACGCTGACCTTCATGATGGGCTCGAGCAGCGTCGGGCCGGCCTTGGCCATGGCCTCTTTGAAAGCCATGCTGCCGCAGATGCGGAAGGCGTTCTCGCTGGAGTCGACCTCGTGGAAGGAGCCGTCTATCAGCGTGGCCTTCACGTCGACGACCTGATAGCCGCCGAGTATGCCGGCCTGCATGGCGCCCTGGATGCCCTGGTCCACGCAGGGGATATATTCCTTCGGTATCGCGCCGCCGTGGATGTCGTCAACGAACTCGTAGCCCTTGCCGGACTCGTTGGGCTCGATGGTGAGCTTGACGTGCGCGAACTGGCCGCGGCCGCCGGTCTGGCGCACGAAGCGCGTGTCGACGGTGGCGGGCTTGGTGATGGTCTCCTTGTAAGAGACCTGGGGCTTGCCGACGTTGGCCTCGACCTTGAACTCGCGCAGCAGCCTGTCGACTATTATCTCCAGGTGCAGCTCGCCCATACCGGCGATGATCGTCTGGCCGGTCTCTTCGTCGGTGTAGGTCTTGAAGGTCGGGTCCTCTTCGGCCAGCTTTGCGAGAGCGATGCTCATCTTCTCCTGGCCGGCCTTGGTCTTGGGCTCGATGGCCACGCGGATGACGGGCTCGGGGAACTCCATGTTCTCGAGCACGATCTGGTGCTTGTCATCGCAGAGCGTGTCGCCCGTGGTGGTGTTCTTCAGGCCGACGGCCGCGGCGATGTCGCCGGAGTAGGCGGTCTGCAGGTCCTCACGGTGATTGGCGTGCATCAGCAGGATGCGGCCCATGCGCTCGCGCTGGCCCTTCGTGGCGTTGATGACGGTGTCGCCCGCGTTGACCGTGCCGGAATAGACGCGGAAGAAGGCGAGCTTGCCGACATAGGGGTCGGTCATGATCTTGAACGCGAGCGCGGAGAACGGAGCATCGTCGCTCGCCGGGCGCTCCTCGGTCTCGCCGGTCTTGGGGTTGACGCCCTCGACAGGCGGGATGTCGAGCGGGCTGGGCAGATAGTCGACGATGGCGTCGAGCAGCTTCTGCACGCCCTTGTTCTTGTAAGAGGTGCCGCAGACGACGGGCACCATCTTGACCGCGACGGTGGCGCGGCGGATGGCGGCGCGGATCTTGTCCGAAGGCACTTCCTCGCCCTCAAGGTACATCTCCATGATCTCGTCGTCGAAGTCGCTGACCGCCTCCAGCATCTGGTTGCGGTACTCCTTCGCCTGCTCGAGCATGTCCGCGGGTATCTCCTCAACGCGCATGTCCTTGCCCAGATCGTCATAGTAGATATCGGCCTTCATTTCGACCAGGTCGATT
Source organism: uncultured Eubacteriales bacterium (assembly GCA_900545405.1). Classification (GTDB taxonomy): domain Bacteria; phylum Bacillota; class Clostridia; order Oscillospirales; family Oscillospiraceae; genus Scatomorpha. The sequence continues at coordinate 2,732 of UQYT01000057.1, forward strand.
ATGCCGCGGAAGTCCGCCTCCTTGCCTATCGGGAGCTGGATCGGGACCGCGTTGGCTTTCAGACGGTCGTGGACCATGTCGATCACGTTGTAGAAGTCCGCGCCCATGATGTCCATCTTGTTGACATAGATGATGCGAGGTACGTTATAGTGGTCGGCCTGGCGCCAGACCGTTTCGGACTGGGGCTCAACGCCGCCCTTGGCACAGAGCACAGTGACGCAGCCGTCGAGCACGCGGAGACTGCGCTCCACCTCAACGGTGAAGTCGACGTGTCCCGGGGTGTCGATGATGTTGAGACGGCAGCCGCGCCAGTGGCAGGTCGTCGCGGCGCTCGTGATCGTGATGCCGCGCTCCTGCTCCTGCTCCATCCAGTCCATCGTAGCGGTGCCCTCGTGCGTCTCGCCTATCTTGTAGTTGACGCCCGTATAGAACAGAATGCGCTCCGTGGTCGTGGTCTTGCCCGCGTCGATGTGGGCCATTATGCCGATATTTCTGGTATTCTCAAGCGAATAATCTCTGGGCATAGAACGCTCCTAAACTTCCTACTAAACTTCTTACCACCTGAAATGTGCGAAGGCCTTGTTGGACTCCGCCATCTTGTGAGTATCCTCACGCTTCTTGACTGCGGCGCCGAGGCCGTTGCAGGCGTCCATTATCTCGCCGGCAAGGCGCTCCTTCATCGTCTTCTCGCTGCGCTTGCGGGCATACAGAGTCAGCCAGCGCAGGCCGAGGGTCTGACGGCGCTCGGGACGGACCTCGATAGGCACCTGATAGGTGGCGCCGCCGACGCGGCGGGCCTTGACCTCCAGGCTGGGCATGATGTTGTTCATGGCCTCAGTGAAAGCCTCGAGGGGATCCTTCCCGCTCTTGTTCTTGATTATATCAAACGCATCGTACACGACCTTCTGTGCGACGCCCTTCTTGCCGTCCAGCATGATGCTGTTGATGAGCTTGGTCACCAGCACGCTGTTGTACACAGGATCCGGCAAAATTTCTCTTTTGGGAACGTTACCTCTTCTGGGCACTATGCTTCCCTCCTTCATTAAAAAATGACTTCATCGGTACTCGAGGGGCTCCCACGCCCCCCGCTGCGCCCCGCAGGTCCATACGATACGGAAAAATATCAATATCATACAAACAGTCGGAGCTTAGGCTGCCGGATTATTTCTTGCCGGCCTTGGGACGCTTGGCGCCGTACTTGCTGCGGCCCTGCATACGTCCGGAGACGCCCTGGGTATCGAGCGTGCCGCGGATGATGTGGTAACGAACACCAGGCAGATCCTTGACACGGCCGCCGCGGATCATGACGACGCTGTGCTCCTGCAGGTTGTGGCCGACGCCGGGGATGTAGGCGGTGACCTCGTAGCCGTTGGTCAGACGCACACGGGCGATCTTACGCAGAGCGGAGTTCGGCTTTTTGGGGGTCGAGGTACGCACCGCGGTGCAGACGCCGCGCTTCTGAGGGCAGGAGATGTCCGTCTCGCAGTTCTTGATGGTGTTGAGACCCTTCTGCATGGCGGGGGAGGTGGACTTGTACGTGGCCTGCTCCCTTCCTTTTCTCACGAGCTGGTTGAATGTCGGCATGGTTTTCCTCCTTTCCTGATATATTAGGATTTGTGTCGGATATCCGCAGGATCGGCACGTTTTTTCGGCTTTTCCCGCAAAAATCCCACCTCGTGGCATAATATGCCCGAGCGAAGATAGATTTTAGCATATTGCACAAGATTAGTCAAGATTTTTTATAATAAAAATCTCGAAAAAACCGCCCGGGGCCTGGGTCTTCAGGCTTCGGGCGGTATGTTCTGCTCACGGCTCACTCGTAGAGCGAGATGAACTGCTCCAGGCAGAGGTTGTTGTCCATGATGAACTCCGCGGCCACCTTGCCGACATAGCGGAAGTGCCAGGGCTCGTCCCAGCCGGTTATGGAGACCTTGGAGCTGGGGTAGCGGAGGATGAAGCCGTACTCCGCGCAGTTGTCCTTGAGCCAGGCGAGGAAGTCCTGGTCCATCTTGGAGGCGTCCATCTGGCTGTAATACTTGTCGGTGATGTCCACGGCGAGGCCGGTCTGGTGGTCGCTGGTGCCGGGGGGCGCCACGAGCTTGGCGGCCTCGGCGTAGTCCTCAGCGTCCGGGTAGTCCGGCCAGCTTATCTGGCTGGCCTTGCCGTTATAGTTGTACTCCTGCGTGGAATACGGGCGGTAGGCCGTCATGATGTACGGGGTGTAGCCCGCGGCCCGCGCGGCGTTGAGGAAGTCCTCCAGCGCGCTCACGGCGCGCTCGTCGAAGTACTGGGCGCTGTCCTCTATCGCCACGACCTGCGGGGAGTATTTGCCTATGTTGTGCTCGCTGTTCGCGAGGAGATATTCCCAGGAGTCTATGTCCACGTCCGGCTTGGTGTCCTGCGGGCGGTTGGTGTCCTCCGGGGCGGGGTTTACATCTATATTGGGGTCCGCGCTCACCTGGGGTTCCTGCGTAGTCTGGAGCATGCCCGCGTCCACGACGACGTCGTCCGGGTAGAGCCTGCTCATCTCGCTGGAGCGCGAAGAGACGACGATGATGAGGAATATCGTCAACACCACGAAGGTGAATGCCAGCAGAACATGCCGGGTCTTCATGCCGCCTCGCCTCCTCTCTTTGGGGTGGATGACCGGTGGGGGATGTGCCGAGTTTATCTGGAATTATAACATCACGGGTGGGGAAAAACAAGTCGTTTGACTTCCGGGCGCGAAAAACCGCAGGCGAAACGGCGTCATACCTGCGGTTTTTTGGCGATATTTGGGTCGTATCAGCCGAATTGATCCGGCAGATAGACGGTGCCCGGGTCCACCGGCGTCTCGATGTAGCCGCTGTCCGGCTCATAGGGCGGGACGGTGATGTAGGGCCAGTAGGGGTCTGCCGTCTCGACGGGCACGGGCGTCGGCGTAGGAGTCGGCGTGGGCTGCGGGGTCTCGGGCACGACCTCGCGGAAGATGGCGTAGATGGTGTGCTCCCCCGTCACGTTGGTGAAGGTGTAGCTGCCGGAGACCTCGGCCGTGTAGCCGTCCACCTTGAGCTCGGAGAGCTCATAGCCCGCGTCCGCCGTTATCGTGAAGGTGACGCTGTCGCCGTCCTCGACCTCGACTATGCCGGAGGGCGAGATGGACCCGCCATTGCCGGCGATGGCGTTTACGGTGTGCATCTCGGGAGCCTCGCTCTCCTCGGGAGGCGTGGGCGTGGGCGCCGGCGTGTTCTCCGCCGGGGGCGCGGTCTGCTCGGCCTGCGGGGCCTGGGTCTCGGCGGCGGGCGGCTCCGTCTCGGAGGCGCCGCGGTTGAAGTCGAATACGCCGCCCATGACGCAGAGCACCACGGTGAGCACCGCGAGCAGCAGCACCGCGCCCACGATAAAGCCCCAGGTGCGGGTCCTGGGCGCCGCGTCGTAGCCGTCGCCGCGGTCTTCGTAGCCGCGGTCGTATTCCTCCTCGTATTCCCGCTCGCGCTCCCGGGCCCGGGCACGTTCGCGTTCGCGTTCCCTGTCCCGCCCGTTTCCGGGGGGCGGGGCGTTCCTTTTCATGTTGTCGTTGCTCATTTTTGTCCTCACTCCGCGCCCGCTTTACAAATCCGCGGGCTGTGGTAAAATCGTGCATGGGTGATAATTATGAAAAAAGCTCTTGTCACGGGTTCCTCGCGCGGCATAGGCGCGGCAGAGGCCCGGGCGCTGGCCGCAGCCGGCTGGCGCGTGACCATCAACTATCTCACGAGCCGCGAAAAGGCCGAGGCCCTCGCCGCCGAGCTCGGCACCGAGGCCCTGCGCGCGGACGTCGCGGATCCGGCGCAGGTGCGGGCCATGTTCGAGGCCGCCGGGCCCTTCGACCTGCTGGTGTGCAACGCCGGAGTCGCCTGGAGCGGGCTCTTGCAGGACATGACGGACGCCGAGTGGCGGCATATCTTCGACGTGAATGTGAGCGGTATGTTCCACTGCTGCCGCGAGGCGATACCCTATATGGTGGAGCAAAAGCGCGGCTGCATAGTCTGCACTTCCTCCATTCTCGGCGTGCGCGGCGGCTCCTGCGAGACAGCGTATTCCGCCACCAAGGGCGCGGTCATAGCCTTCGTCAAGGGGCTCGCCAAGGAGCTCGGCCCCTCGGGCATCCGCGTGAACGCCGTGGCGCCCGGGGCCGTTGACACGGACATGCTCTCCTGCTTCACGGCGGAGGACAAGGCCGCGATGGCCGAAAACTCCGCGCTCTGCCGCATCGGCCGGCCGGAGGACATCGCGGGCGTGGTCGCCTTCCTGGCGAGCGACGCCGCCTCCTTCGTCACGGGCCAGATACTCGGCGCGGACGGCGGCATGATAATCTAGTTCATGAACTGCTCGATGGCGCGGTCGAGCTGGGCTATGGCCTCCATGTCGCCGTGCTCCACGGCGTCGGCCAGGCAGTGCTCGACGTGGTCCTTGAGTATGACCTTGGCGGTGTTGTTGAGGGCGGAGCGCACCGCGGCGAGCTGGACCAGCACCTCGGTGCAGTCGCGCCCGTCCTCGACCATCTTGCGCACGGACTCGAGGTGGCCTATCGCGCGCGAGAGGCGGTTCAAAACGGCCTTGGTCTGCGTGTGAGAGTGCTTGTGCTCGTGGCTGTGCGTATACTCCACGCCGTCCGGCCCTATGTGCGTATGCGTATGCTCGCTCATGCTATCAACTCCCATGAGCTGATTCTAAGATACCCCGGCCCTTTTTGTCAAGCACGGCGAGGGCCGGGCTTTTAAAGGTGGTGTGTGCTGTGCCGGACAAGCTGGATATCCTGCGCCGTTACTTCGGCCTCGGCGGCTTCCGCCCGGGTCAGGAGCGGCTGGTGGACGACATACTCGCCGGGCGCGACTGTCTCGGCATCATGCCCACCGGCGGGGGCAAGTCGCTGTGCTATCAGCTCCCGGCCATGCTGCTGCCGGGGCTGACGCTGGTGGTCTCCCCGCTCATCTCGCTGATGAAGGACCAGGTGGACGCCCTGCGCGGCGCGGGCATCCCCGCCGCCTGCCTCAACAGCAGCCTGGGCGCGGAGGAGTACCGCGAGGTGCTCCGCGGCCTGCGCCGGGATGTCTACCGCCTGCTCTACATAGCGCCCGAGCGGCTGGAGAGCGCCTCCTTTGCCGATGCGCTCGGCGGGGCCGATGTCTCGCTCGTCGCCGTGGACGAGGCGCACTGCATCTCACAGTGGGGCCAGGATTTCCGGCCCAGCTACCTCAAGATAGCGCCCTGCATCCGCGCCCTGCCCCGGCGTCCCGTCGTCGCGGCCTTCACCGCCACGGCCACGCCCGAGGTGCGCGAGGACATCGTCCGCCTGCTGGGCCTCGACGAGCCCGACGTGCTGGTCACGGGCTTTGACAGGCCGAACCTCTTCTTCGACGTGCGCCGCCCGGCGGACAAGTTCGCGGAGCTGCGGAATTTCCTCGCCCGCCGGAGCGGACGCAGCGGGATAGTCTACTGCGCCACGCGCGCGGAGGTGGAAAAGGTCTGCGCCCGGCTCCGCCGCGCGGGCTTTGCCGCCGTGCAGTACCACGCCGGGCTCCCCGACGCCGAGCGCCGCCGCAGCCAGGAGGACTTCCAGTTCGACCGCGCCGAGGTCATGGTGGCCACCAACGCCTTCGGCATGGGCATAGACAAGTCCAACGTCGCCTACGTCGTGCACTACAACATGCCCAAGAGCCTGGAGGCCTATTACCAGGAGGCCGGACGCGCCGGGCGGGACGGCTCCGAGGCCGAGTGCGTGCTGCTCTACTCCCCCGCTGATATTATGACGGCCAAGTTCCTCATAGAACACGGCGGCGAGAACGAAAGCCTCAGCGCCGCCGAGCGCGAGGCCCTGCGCCGCCGCGACCTCGACAGGCTCAACGCCATGGCCGAATACTGCCGCACGGGCGCGTGTCTGCGCGGCTATATCCTCGGCTACTTCGGCCAGGAGCACCCGGAGAGCTGCGGCAAGTGCGCGAACTGCCGCAGCGGGCTCGTCACCCGGGACATAACCGTGGAGGCGCAGAAGGTGCTCTCCTGCATCAAGCGCGTGCGCGACCGCCTGGGCTACGGCGTGGGCCGCCAGCTCATCATCCAGGTGCTGCGCGGGAGCGGGAACCAGCGCGTGAAGGAGCGCGGGCTCGACCGCCTGCCCACCTACGGGCTGATGCGCGACGTGAGCGAGGGCGAGCTGCACCTCATCATCGACCGCCTGCTGGAGCTGGGCTATATCGTGGTCGAGCCGGAACACCTGGTGCTGCTCCTGACCGCCGAGGCGGGGGACGTGCTCTTCCGGGGCAAGACGGTGGAGATGTACGTCCGCCGCGAGGAGCCCAAGCCGGTGACGAAGCGCCGCCGGAGCAAGGACGACGCCGCCGTGGCCGCGCCGGACCTGTACTCCGCGCTGCGCTCCCTGCGCACGAAGATCGCCTCCGAGGAGGGCGTGCCGCCCTACGTCGTGTTCTCCAACGCCACGCTGGAGGACATGGCCGTGAAGAAGCCGCGCAGCCGCCAAGAGTTCCTCGGTGTGAGCGGCGTGGGCGAGAAAAAGGCCGACAAATACGCCGAGCGCTTCCTCGCCGTAGTGGCGCAGTTCGACAAATAGGCGCAAAAAAGGCCGGGTCCGATGACCCGGCCTCAGTTTTTAATGTGTTCCGCTCACTCCGCGGCGGCGGGGTGGTAGATGGCGATGGCGTTGCCGCCGTCCTCGGTCTTGTAGAAGGCCAGCATGTCGCCGACGGCGATGTCGGCGGCGGTGGCGGCAGTCAGGGTGCCGTCCGAGGCGACGTAGATCTGCACGCTCTCATCGGGCAGGTACTCGGCGGTGTCGGTGCCGGCGACGTAGAGGTCCATGTCGATGGCCGCGTAGTCGGTCGGCTGCTCGGCGCCCTCGGTGAGGGTGTAGAGCGTCATGCTCAGCGTGCCGTCGTCGGCTATGGCGGTGACCTCGGCTATCTCGAGCGCGTCGTCCTCGGCGGGCTCTTCGGCGGGGTC
>UQYT01000058.1 GCA_900545405.1 uncultured Eubacteriales bacterium
GCGCTCACGCGAATGGTGGAGCCACCGAGGTAAAAAAGCGCTTTTCTTTGGCGGCTCGACACCGTTTCTTTGGGCAAACACCAAAGAAATGGGGTCGAATGGCAGGACAAGCCATCGACCACCTCCCAACGTATCGGCGCACACGCACAAGTGCAAAATAGAGAAAACCCCCCGGCGGGTTTTTCGCCGGGGGATTTAATCAGCCGAAGTTGAAGTAGCTCTTCGGGTCGGTGGTGGCGCCGTTGACGCGGACTTCGAAGTGGAGGTGCGGGCCGGTGGAGTTGCCGGTGGAGCCGACGTAGCCGATGACCTGGCCCTGGCTCACGGTCGCGCCGTTGGAGATGGCGAAGGCGCTCATGTGGGCGTAGAGCGTCACGCGCCCGCCGCCGTGGTTTATCATGATGTAGTTGCCGTAGCCGTTGCCGTTGTCGGCTATGACCGTCGCCATGCCGCTGTCGGCCGCCAGGATGGGCGTCCCGCTCGGCGCGCCGATGTCCTCGCCCGCGTGGAAGCGCATCTCATGATATATCGGGTGCATGCGCCAGCCGTAGGCGGAGCCGGGGGAATAGCCCGGCAAGGGCCAGATGTACGTGCCCGTGCTCGTGATGCTGTTCGCGGCCTCCTGGCGCTCCAGCTCGGCGATCATGCTCTGGATGTCGCTCTCGAGCGCCTCCTCCTGGGCCAGGACCTCCAGATAGAGGTCGTAGTTGCTGTTTATCTCCTCCTCGAGCTGGGCGATCATGTCGTTGGCCTCGGCGATCTTCGCCTCGAGGTCGGCCTTCTCGGCCTCGTACTCGGCCTGCTTGTCCGCGAGCGCGGAGAGCGTGGTCTCATACTCGGCCTTTATCTCCTCCGCGTCTTCGCGCGCGGCGGTGTACTGGTCGTAGATGCGCTTGTCCGCGTCCATGATCTCGCCTATCATGTCGAGATTGCTCATGAGCTGCGACAGGCTCTTGGAGCCGAAGATGATGGAGAGGTATGTATACTCGCCGTTTTCCTCCATCGCGCGGACGTGCTGCTTGTATATGGCCAGCTGCTCGGCCTCGTCCGCCGTGGCCTTCTCCAGCTCGGCGGCCTTCTCGTCCACGAGCCGGGTGTAGAGCGAGACCTGCTCCTCTATGAGCTCCAGCTCCTGGCGGTAGACCTCGTTCTGCTCGTCCAGGGCGCGCTTTTGCTCCAGCACGCCGGCCTGCTGGTTCTTGAGCTCGTCTATGCCGGCCTGCATCTCCTCGCGCTGGGCCTTGAGCTCGTCGCGCTGCTCCTCAAGGGCGTCTATCTCGGACTGCGACACGGCCAGCGCCGGTCCCGCCGGCATCAGCGCCAGCGCCAGTATCACCAGCGCAAGAAACGCCGCCGCGGCGCGCAGCTTCTTGTTTCTTATCATGGATGCGCCTCCAATAGCGGGGCCTCGGCCCCGGGGTTTACATAAATATAGCACAGCCCGCCGCCCTTTGCAAGCGGCAGGCTGTTCCTTGTGACGGATCCGGGCGGCTTATGTTCCCTCCTCCGCGCGCAAGGCGGGATTTTTGCGGATGATGAGCTGCACGAACACGACGTACAGCACGAGGGGTATGAACCAATCGCCGCTGGAGGCGAGCAGCCCGGAGCCGAGGTCGAAGGCCGCCGTCAGCGCCACGGCGTAGGCAAAGCGCGCGACGCCAAAGAGCACCGCGGCAAAGATGACGAGGCCGCTCCCCGCGCGCTTTCCGCGCCGGAGCGCCGCGAGAGCCGCGACGACCACCAGCGCCGTCACCGCGCAGGCCGCGCCGAACACCGTGTCCAGATAGCGCAGCTCAGGCAGCACCCAGTAGGCGTAGCTGCCCGTATAGCGCCCGTCGAGCTCGAAATACGCCCCGGTCACATAGAACGCGGCGGCGCCGAGGAGCAGCAGCGCGCACAGCGCGAGGCTGGCCAGCACGAGGTTGCGCGTGACCACCCAGATGCGTCCAACGTTCTCCCCATCCCGGGAGCGGCTCTCGCGCGCCTGGTTTACGCGCTCGTCCCGGACGTAGACCCCGGCCTCACGGCGCAGGGCGTCCCGCCGGGCCCTGTCCTCGCGCCGGGCGGCGCGGAAGCGGGCCTCGCGCTCGTGCCGGTCGCGGCGGCGGGTGGTGTCCGGCGTGAGGTCCCAGGGCTCGGGCAGGTCGCGCCGGGGCTCTATGGCGCCGTCAAAGTCGTGGGCATAGCCGCAGTGCGGGCACAGGTGCGTGGCTATGACTATGTCCATCCCGCAGTTCGGGCATTTCATGTTCTGACCTCCCCCGTCCCGGCGGCCGCGTTATTCGGCGTAGTTTTTGAAGTAGTTCTGCACCACGATGATGGGCGTGCCCTTGTCGCCGCTGCCGCTGGTGAGGTCGCAGAGCGAGCCGATGAGGTCGGTGAGGCGCCTCGGCGTGGTGCCCTCGGAGGCCATCTGGCCCTTGAGGTCGGCGTCCTTACGGCGGATGGACTCCTGGATGGCGGCCTTGAGCTCGTCGCCGGAGAGGCCGGCGAACTCGTTGTCGGCGAGGTACTTGAGCTTGAGCTCGTTGGGCAGGCCGCGCAGGCCCTCGGTGAAGCCGGGGCTGACGACGGGGTCGGCCAGCTCCCAGATCTTGCCCGCCGGGTCCTTGAAGGCGCCGTCGCCGTAGACCATGGCCTCGACCTTGACGCCGGTGCGGCGGAGCAGCTCGGCCTGGATGCCCTCGGCCACGGCCTGGGCGTTCTTCGGGAAGAGCTTGACCTTGTCCTCGGTGGCCTTGTTGGAGCCGAGCAGGCCGTACTCGGGGCAGTAGCCGCTGCCGTTCACGGGGGCGTTGAGGATGTCGCAGAGGGTGAGCACGTTCCGGCCTCCGGCGGCAAGGATGCGGCGCTGGGTGCGGCTGCGGGTGTGGATGTCGCAGCAGAGGATGTTCTCCGCCAGCGCGGCGGCGGTCTCGGGGCGGTTCGCAAAGACTATCTCGCTCTCCGCGCCCTCCTCGCGGATGATGTTCTCGTAGTACTCGACGTAGTCCACGCCGGTGAAGGGGTGGCGCACGCTGCCGAAGATGCGGCGGTACTTGGCCAGCGTCAGCACGTCGGCGTAGGGGTTCACGCCGCTGTCGTCCATAGTGTCCTCGTCAAAGAGGTGGTTGCCGACCTCGTCGGAGGGGTAGGAGAGCATCAGCACGACCTTTTTGCAGCCGCGGGCGATGCCGCGCAGGCAGATGGCGAAGCGGTTTCTGGAAAGGATGGGGAAAACGACGGCGACGGTCTCGCCGCCCAGCTTGGCGCGCACGTCGGCGGCGATGTCGTCGACGGAGGCGTAGTTGCCGTCGGCACGGGCCACGACGCTCTCGGTGACGGCGACGATGTCGCGCGCGTGCAGCTCAAAGCCCTCCTCGGCCATTGCGGCCTCGACAGCGTCGGCCGTGAGCTTGACTATGTCGTCGCCTTCGCGTATGATAGGGGCACGGACGCCTCTTGAGATAACACCTGACATTTTATCTGCCTCCCTGAGAGAATTTCATATCAGAAAAATAATACCCTCAATCAGAGATTTAGTCAACTAAAATAAGGTATAAGGAGCGATATAAATGCTGATCAAAAATGGCAAGGTATTCCTCCGCGACGGAAAGTTCCACGACTGCGCGCTCAGCTTCGGCAAGACCATCGAGGGCGTGGGCGAATTTGAGGGCGAGGGCCTGGACGCCTCCGGCTGCTACGTGGTGCCGGGCTTCGTCGACATCCACACCCACGGGGCGATGGGCCGCGACTTTTCGGACGGCGACCCGGAGGCCCTGGCCGTGACCTCGCGCTACTACGCCGAAAACGGCGTCACCAGCTTTCTCGCCACGACGATGACGCTCAAGGAGCCCCAGCTCCTGCCCGCCATGGCCTGCGTGAAGAACGCCGGAGCCCTGCCCGGCGCTCGCTGCGCGGGCGTGCACCTTGAGGGGCCCTTCCTCTCCTACGCCAAGCGCGGCGCGCAGAACCCGGAGAACCTGCACAAGCCCGACGCGGACATGTTCATGCGCCTGAACGAGGCCTCCGGCGGCGTGGTCAGGCTCGTCACCGTGGCGCCCGAGGAGGACGGCGGCATAGAGTTCATCCGCCGCGTCTCGCCCGTGTGCACCGTCTCCATCGGCCACACGGAGGCGGATTACGACACCGCCATGCGCGCCTACGAGGCCGGCGCGAGCCACGCGACGCACCTCTTCAACGGCATGCCGGGGCTGCACCACCGCAAGCCCGGCGTCATCGGCGCGGCCTTCGACTCGGGCGCGACGGTGGAGCTCATCTGCGACGGGCTGCACATCCACCCCTCGGCGGTGCGCTGCGCGATGCAGCTCTTCGAGGGCAGGCTCGCGCTCATCTCGGACTCCCTGCGCTGCGCGGGCATGCCGGACGGCGACTACGAGCTCGGCGGACTGCCCATCAAGCTCGGCGGCGGCGTGGCGCGGCTGCTCGACGGCACCCTCGCGGGCAGCAGCATCAACGTCGGCGAGGCCGTGAGGCGCGCGGTGAGCTTCGGCATCCCGCTCGAGCGCGCGATAGCCGCGGCGACAAGCATACCGGCCCGCGCGGCGCGGCTCACGGACTGCGGCGAGCTCGCCCCCGGCAAGCGGGGCGACGTCGTGGTGCTCGACAGTGAGCTGAACGTCAAGGCCGTATTCGTCGGCGGCGAAAAGGTCGTCGGCTGAGCGGCGGTGGGGAGAGGGCGCGCCCTCTCCCCGCGCATTTTTTATTTCCGGGGGAACACATGAAGACGAGGGACATGGCCTATATCTCGATATCCGCGGCGCTCATCGCGCTCTGCGCCTGGCTGAGCGTACCGGCGGCGATACCCTTCACGATGCAGACCTTCGCGGTGTTCGCCGCGGCGGGGACGCTGGGGGCGCGCCGGGGCGCGGCGGCGCTGGGGCTGTACATCCTGCTCGGGGCGCTGGGACTGCCGGTGTTCTCGGGCTTTCAGGGCGGCGTCGGCGCGCTGCTGGGCGCGACGGGGGGCTACATCGTCGGCTTTCTGCCCGCCGCGGCCATCGCGGGGCTGGGGGCCGAGCGCCTCGGGCGCGGCCTGCCCGCGCTCATCCTCTCCATGTGCGCCGGGCTCCTGGTCTGCTACGCCCTGGGCACGGCCTGGTACGTCGCCGTCTACGCCCGCGCGGGCGAGGTGAAGAGCGTCTCGGCGGTGCTCGCCGCCTGCGTCGTGCCCTTCATCCCGGCGGACGCGGCCAAGATATTCCTCGCGGCCACGCTCTCGAGGCGGCTCGCGCCCCTCTGCGCGCCGGAGCAGCGCCGCCGCTGACAGCAAGACGGGCCTCACGGCGTATTATGCCGTGAGGTGATTTTTTATGCTCAAGGAGAGGGAATACGACCGCCGCCGCGCCCGCGAGTACGCGCGCCGCTGGGCCTACGGGCGCAATCCGCTTTTCTACAACTTCACGGGCATCGGCGGGGACTGCACGAACTTCATCTCCCAGTGCCTCCTCGCCGGCTGCTGCACGATGAACTGCCGGGAGACCTTCGGCTGGTACTACAACAGCTCCTACGACCGGACGCCCTCCTGGACGGGCGTGCAGTATCTCTACGACTTCCTCACCGCCAACGAGGGCAGCGGCCCCTGGGGCCGGGACGCGGACATCGACGAGCTGCAGATAGGCGACATCGTGCAGCTCGGCGGCGCGGACGGGCGGTTTTACCACACGCTGCTGATAACCGGCTACCGCCCCGGCACCTACCTCGTCGCGGCCCACAGCTTCGACGCCTTCGACAGGGCGCTGGTGAGCTACAACTACGCGCGGCTGCGCCCGATAAGGATCGAGGGTTACCGCGCCGCGCGCGACCCCGCCCCCGACTGCTTTGCAAACCTCCTGACCGGCACCGCCCTCCCCGGCATGTGCCTGTAAAAAATGCCCCCGGACCCTTGGTCCGGGGGCTTTGCTCATTGATAAGCGTGGGTGCGCAGGTATTGCAGCACGGCGTTGAAGCCGTCGGCGTTGAGGTGGATGCCGTCGCCGTTGCCGTAGTCCTCGCGGAGGCTGCCGTCCTCGGCCTTGAGGACGCTGGCGCTGTCGGTATACTTGCAGCCCGTGGCCTCGGCCACGGCCTTTATCCACTCGTTGGCCTGCGGGATGTTGGTGTTGTTGATGGAGTCTATATGCTCATAGTCGTTCTCGACGGGGTAGATGGAGTTGCAGATTATCTTGGTGTTCGGGCTCGCGGCCTGGATGCTCTGCACAAGGCCGGTGTAGTCGGTCTTAAACCAGTCCTCGTCCATCTGCGAGACGCCGTTGACGCCGAGCGTGATGACCAGATACTCCGGCTGCTTGCGCGTCACCGCGTCGACTATGCTTATCTCCTCGCCCGTCTCGGGGAACACGATGGTCGCCGTGGCGTAGTTGTAGAGCGTCAGAGTGCCGCTGGCGGGCGTCCAGACCTGCTGGGTGTTCTTGCCGCCGGAGAGGACCTCGTAGTACTTGAGGCCGTAGGTCGTGCTGTCGCCCAGGAAGACCATCTTGTCGATGTACGCCTGGCCGGCGTCCTCGGTCTCGCCGAGCACGACGGAGGAGGTGTCCGGCGCGTCGGTGGTCTCGCCGCCCTGCTCGCCGCCGTCGGTGACGGCGCTGTCGGGCGCGGTGCTGACGCCGTGGTCGGTCTCGCCGCCGTCAGCGGGCTGCTCGCTCGCTGCGGGCGGGTCGGTCGTCACGGGCACGCCCGCCCCCTCGCCGCAGGAGGAGAAGATGAGCGCGAAGAGCACCAGCACGAGGCAGGCCAGTATCGCAAAGGCCCAGACGAAGAACTGTGAGCTTCTGGATTTTCTTTTCATAGTGTGAACCTCAGAGAAAACGTGGGGTCAGCGGACGCCTCAGCCCGCGAAGCAGCCGGTGAAAGCCTCGCCGGCGGCGGCCTTGGCGTCGTCTGAGAGGATGGCGTACATCACATAGTCGCCCTCGGCCCAGAGCTGCGCGCCCTGGAGCTTCGGGAACTCCTCGGGCAGGTACTCGGGCATCCAGGAGTCGAGCCGGAACTGGAGATACTCCTCCACGGCGGTCTTGAGCGCCGCGGCCTGGGTCGCATCCGCGCCCTTGAATATGCCGAACTCGTCGATGGTGGTGCCGACGTTCGTGGCCATGACGCAGCAGTCGGCGTAGTCGCCCTCCTCGAGCTTGAAGACGTTCTTGATGTAGTTGGCGTCGTACTGCGTCATGCCGTCCGTGGGCACGACGGCCTCGACGGCGGCGACGACCTCGCTCATCTCGGGCTGGGCGGCCTCGGAGCCGCAGCCGGCCAGCAGGCCGAGCGCGAGCGCGGCGCAGAGCAGCGCGGAGAGGAATTTTACATTTCTGGTTCTCTTTGTCATAGAAATCACCTGTAAAGAGGGCCGCCGTCGAAACGGCGGCCCGTGTGGTCGTAGTGTGGGGGATTACTCGTCGGCGTTGGCCTTGGCCTCGTCGATGATCTTCTGCTGCACGGCGGCGGGAGCCTCGCTGTAGCGGGAGAACTCCAGCGTGAAGGAGCCGCGGCCCTGGGTCATGGAGCGCAGGTCGATGGCGTAGGTGCTCATCTCGGCCATGGGGACCTCGGCCTCGACGGTCTGCATGCCGCCCTCGGCGTTCATGCCCATGACGGTGCCGCGCCGCTTGGAGCTGATGTCGGACATGATGTCGCCCATGTTGGCGTCGGGGATGGTGACCTTCAGCAGGCCGATGGGCTCGAGGATGACCGGGCTCGCGTTGACGAGCTCCTTGTAGGCCAGGCTCGCCGCGGTCTTGAAGGCCATTTCGGAGGAGTCGACCGGGTGGTAGGAGCCGTCGTAGAGGGTAGCCTTCAGGAAGACCATCGGGTAACCGGCGAGGACGCCCTTCTGGCAGCACTCGCGCAGGCCCTTTTCAACGGCGGGGAAGAAGTTCTTCGGCACGCTGCCGCCGAAGACGTTCTCGGCGAAGATCATGTCCTCCTGCTCGTCCTGGGGCTCGAACTCTATCCAGACGTCGCCGAACTGGCCGTGTCCGCCGGACTGCTTCTTGTGGCGGCCGTGGGCCTTGAGCGGCTTGCGGATCTTCTCGCGGTAGGGCACCTTGGCGGGGGAAAGCTCGACCTCGACGCCGAACTTGTTCTTCAGCTTGGAGCAGAGCACGTCGAGGTGGATGTCGCCGGCGCCGGCGATGACCATCTGCTTGGTCTCCGCGTTGTTGGTGACGGTGAAGGAGCGGTCCTCCTCGCCGAGCCTCGCGAGGCCCTGGGCGACCTTGTCCTCCTGGCCCTTCGTCTTGGGGGCGATGGCCATGGAGTAGCAGGGGACGGCGTACTCGATGCCGGGCGCGGCCTCAACGGCCTTGCTGTCGCAGAGGGTGTCGCCGGTCTTGGTGTCGGAGAGCTTCGACACGGCGCCGATGTCGCCGCAGCCGATCTCCTGGACCTCGATGTTCTTCTTGCCCTGCATGTAGTAGATGTGGCCGAGCTTCTCCTGCGCGCCGGAGCGGGCGTTCACCAGGGTCATGTCCGGCGTGACCTTGCCGGCGATGACCTTGAAGAGGGAGAACTTGCCGAACTGGTCGGAGATGGTCTTGTAGACTATGGCCTTGGCCGGGGCGTTCTCGTCCACGCGCTTGCCGCCCTCGCGCGGGTAGGGGAAGAAGTTCTTGATGGCGTCGAGCAGCACGATGGTGCCGAGGCCGGTGACGGCGCTGCCGCAGAAGACGGGGGTGATCTCGCACTCGGCGATGCCGGTGCCGAGCGCGCCGTATATCTCCTCGGCGGAGAGCTCCATGGTCTCGAGGTACTTGTCCATCAGCTCCTCGCTGGTGCCGGCGGCGTTCTCGGCGATCTCGCTGTAAAGCTCCTCAACGCGGCCGGACATGTCGGCGGGCATGGGGATCTCGGTGCGCTTCTTGCCCTCGTACTTGTAGGCCTTGCGGGCGAGGATGTCCACCAGGCCGGCGACCTTGGTGCCGTCCATGATGGGGGCGGACATGGGGCTCAGCGAGGGGCCGAATTTCTCGCGCAGCTGCTCAAAGGCCTTGTAGAAGTCGGCGTGCTCCTCGTCCACCTTGGAGATGTATATGGCACGGGGCACACCCGCGTCGGTAAGGGCCTTCCAGGCCTTTTCGGCGCCGACGTTCAGGCCGTCCTTCGCGGAGACGCAGATGATGCCGATGTCCGCGACGCGCAGGGCCTGGGCGACCTCGCCGGCGAAGTCGAAGTATCCCGGGGTGTCGATGATGTTGATCTTGGTCTTCTGATACTCGGTGTACATGGTGCTGGCGGAGATGCTGATCTGGCGGCGTATCTCCTCCTGGTCGTAGTCCGAGACGGAGTTGCCCGCGGCGGTGCTGCCGAGCCTGTCGGTAACGCCGGTCAGAAAGAGGATGCTCTCGGCGAGGCTGGTCTTGCCGTTGCCGCCGTGTCCGAGCAGCGCGATGTTGCGGATGTCCTTGGATGCATAGCTCATGTGTAGGTCCTCTCCTTATATAAACTAAATACATAGTATTTTTGCCAACTCACAGCTTTCAATTATACAATAATTACACGTTCTTGGCAATAGGCAAAAAACCCGCCAAAAAGCCCCCCTCCGAAGAGCCAAACCCCACCCCCGCGCGGGTGCGGGTGCGCCGATACGCTGGGAGGTTTTCGTTACCCTGCCCTGCCCTTCGACCCCATTTCTTTGGTGCTTGCCCAAAGAAACGGTGTCGAGCCGCCAAAGAAAAGCGCTTTTTTACCTCGGTG
>UQYT01000059.1 GCA_900545405.1 uncultured Eubacteriales bacterium
GCGGAGCGCGGCCAGGGACTCTGTCCCTGGACCCTGCCGCCTTTGAAAAGGCGGGCGAAACTTTCATTCGCGCGCGATGCGCGCAGAAAAGGGGCTCCTCGGAGAGGGCCCCTTTTTCATTTACGCCTTGGATTTGGCGGGTTCATCGGCCTCTTCGGGCTTTTCGGGCTCGGGAGGGGCCCAGAAGCGGCCGTACATCGTGGAATACTTCCGGATCTTGGCGGCGAGCTCAGGCGTGGCGGCGCCGGGCAGCATGCGCCAGCGCCAGTTGCCCTGGGACGTGCCGGGCACGTTCATGCGCGCCTCCGCGCCAAGGCCCAGATAGTCCTGCATCTGCGCCACAAACAGCTGCGCCACGCTGGACATGCCGCCGCGGATGACGCCCCAGTTCACGCCTTCCTCTTCGTTGAGGCCGAGGTAGAGGCCCGCGTAGGCCACGTCATCCCGGTTGCCGCCCTCGTACCATTGCATCAACGTCTCGTTGTCGTGAGTGCCGACGTAGCACA
Organism: uncultured Eubacteriales bacterium; assembly: GCA_900545405.1. Classification (GTDB taxonomy): domain Bacteria; phylum Bacillota; class Clostridia; order Oscillospirales; family Oscillospiraceae; genus Scatomorpha. The sequence goes on from UQYT01000059.1 coordinate 507, forward strand.
CGCAGTTCGGCGTGTAGGTGTGCGGCAGATAGTTGCTCGGCTCGCGCGAGTCGAACGCGAACTCCAGCACCTTCATCCCCGGGAAACCCGAGTCGCGCAGCAGCTGCTCTACCCCCGGCGTGAGGAAGCCCAGGTCCTCCGCGATGAACTTCGTGTCGTGGAACCAGTCGCGCAGTACGCCCACCAGGCTCATGCCCGGGCCGGGCATCCACTTGCCGTTTTTCGCGGTCTCCTCGCCGTAGGGCACGCTCCAGTAGCTCTCAAAGCCGCGGAAGTGGTCGATGCGGATGACGTCGTAGAGCTTCTTCGCGCCCTCGATGCGGCGTATCCACCAGCCGTAGCCGTCGGACCTCATGCGCTCCCAGTTGTAGATCGGGTTGCCCCAGAGCTGGCCGTCCTCGCAGAAATAGTCGGGCGGCACTCCGGAGACGCAGGTGGGTATGTTCTTCTCGTCGAGCAGGAAGCTCTTCGGGTCCGCCCAGACGTCCGAGGAGTCGAGCGCCACGTAGATGGGCAGGTCGCCGATTATCTCAATGTCCAGCGAGTGCACATACTCGCGCAGGGCGGTCCACTGCTTGAAAAACAGGAACTGAGCGTAGGTGAAAAGCCGCACGTCCGCGTCCAGCAGTCTGCGGTAGTGGTCCAGGCTCTCCGGCTTGCGGAGCCTCACGGCCTCGTCGGGCCAGAGCGTCCAGGACACCATGCCGAAGTGCCGCTTGAGCGCCATGAACAGCGCGTAATCCGGCAGCCAGCCCGCGTTCTGCTCGCGGAAGGCGGCGAGCTCCTTCGCGTCGCGGTCCCAGCCGCGCTCGCAGGCGAGGCGCAGCAGGTCGAACCGGTTCTCGTAGATCTTGCCGTAGTCCACGTTGGCGGGGTCGTCGCCCCAGTCCGGGGCCTCGACCTCGGCCTTCGTGAGCAGGCCGTCGGCGACCAGCATGTCGAGGTCTATGAAGTACGGGTTCCCCGCGTAGGTGGAGAAGGAGGAGTACGGCGAGTCGCCGTAGCTCGTCGGGCCGAGGGGCAGGAGCTGCCAGGCCCTCTGCCCCGCCGCCGCGAGGAAATCCGCGAATTTGTATGCTTCCTTTCCGAAGGTGCCTATGCCGTGTTTCGACGGCAGGGAGGATATCGGCATAAGTATGCCGCTTTTGCGTTCCATGGCTGCTTACCCCTTTACTGCGCCGGAGACGACGCCCTTGATGATGTATTTCTGCCCCGCGAGATAGACGATGATGATGGGGAAGATAGCAAGCATGATGCAGGCCATCATCGGGCCCATCTCAACGCGGCCGTAGCTGCCGCGGAAGTACTGGATCAGCATCGAGATGGTCTTGTACTTGTCTATGTCGAGTATCAGCGTGGGCAGCAGGTAGTCGTTCCAGATCCACATGGCCTCGAGTATGGCGACGGAGACCATCGTGGGCTTGAGCAGCGGGAACACGACCTTGAAGTAGGTCTGTATCGGGTTGCAGCCGTCGATCATCGAGGCCTCTTCGATCTCTATGGGCACGCTCTTCATAAAGCCGCAGAACATGAACACGGCGAGGCCCGCGCCGAAGCCCAGGTATACGAACCAGAGCATCCAGGGCGTGTTGAAGCGCAGGGTGTAGAGGTCAAAGAAGTTTATCCTCATGCTGTCGGCCAGAGAGGACAGCGTGAACATGACCATCTGGAAGGGCACGACCATGGAGAAGGCGCACAGCAGGTACAGCCCCTTGGTGACCCAGCTCCTGACCCTGGTTATATACCAGGCGAACATGGAGCAGAAGAGCAGAATGGCCGCGACGGAGCTGACGGTTATGAACAGCGTATAGCCGAAGCTGGCGAAGAAGCCGCGCGCGGTTATGGCGTTCACATAGTTGTCAAACCCCGCGAAGGTCTCGGAATTCGGCAGCTGGAAGGCCGTGGAGGTGCTGATGGCGGACTCGACCTTGAGCGAGTTCATGAGCACCATGAATATGGGGTACATGTAGATGACGCAGATGATGGTCATCACGATGCTCCATATGACGTTGGTGCGCGCTTTGGACTTTCTCACTGCTGTACCTCCTTCCTGCGGGTGGAGCGGAGCTGTATGAGCGAGATGGCCACGACGATCAGGCAGAACACAACGGCCTTGGCCTGGCCTATGCCGCGCCACTGCGGGCCGGAGCGGCCGTAGAAGGTGTAGTAGATGTTATAGGCCAGCAGCTCGGAGGCGTGGTTCGGCTCGCCGCCGGTGAGGGCGAGGTTCTGGTCGAAGAGCTTGAAGCTGTTGGTTATGGTCAGGAAGAGACAGATGGTGATGCTCGGCATGAGCATGGGCAGTTTGACCTTCCAGAAGGTCTGCCAGGGCGTCGCGCCGTCTATCTCTGCGGCCTCAACGAGCGTATCGGGTATGCTCTGGAGGCCGGCTATGTAGATTATCATCATATAGCCTATCTGCTGCCAGGCCATGAGTATGACCAGGCCCCAGAAGCCCGCCGTGGCGTCCAGGCGCAGCAGCGGCTGCTCGAGCAGGCTCAGTGCGCAGTTGAGCAGTATCTGCCAGATGTAGCCGAGCACGATGCCGCCGATGAGGTTCGGCATGAAGAACACCGTGCGGAAGGCGTTGGTGCCGCGTATGGCCTTGGTCAGAACGAGCGCCACGGCGAGACCGCCCACGTTGATGACCAGCGTGGAGACCACGACGAAGGCGCAGTTATACCAGAAGGCGTGCGTGAAGGTGCTGTCCGCGAAGACCTTTGTGAAGTTTGAAAGGCCGATGAAGGTCGCGTCCTTGACGGTCGTGAACTGGCAGAACGCCAGATAGACGCCCTCTATGAACGGGATGATGAACCCGAATACGAAGGCGAGCAACGTCGGCAGGACGAAGATCGGCCAGTATTTGCGTATGGCTCTTTCCACCCGCTTTTCCCCCCTAATAAAAATTGACACCGTCCGGGCCGAACTCGCCCCCTGCGCGGGTCCCGCCCGGGCGGTGCCTTCAAAACGGGGCCGCCGGACATATCCGGCGGCCCCGGAAAGCGTTTTGCTTTCTGACTCAGGCTGCGTTTATCAGCCGTTGGCCAGGGCGTACTCGGTGGCCCAGCCGTCCACGAAGGCGCTGACAACGCCGGCCCAGTTGTCGTCGGTCTGGTCAGCCGCGTAGATGGCGAGAGCGGTGCCCACGCCGTTCTTCCACTCCTCGGAAGGCATGGTGGTGAAGTTCCAGGACACAGGAGTCTTGCCGGCAGCGGTCATCTCAGCGTCGGTCTTGACGAAGAGGTTGCTGCTCTCGGGGGCGGACTTGAAGGGGATGGCGAAGCCCATGCCGGCGCCGCCGCTGGGCATGGCGCCCTCGCCGCCGGTCATCGCCTTGAGGGCGACCTCGTCGGTGACGCACCACTCCATGAAGTCGAGGGTGGCCTGGATGTCCTCAGCAGAGGCGTTCTTGTTGACGCACCAGTAGTTCTCGGTGCCGGTGCACAGGCCCTGGTTGGCCTCGTCGCCCACGCCGAAGTAGATGGGGATCATCGCGAGCTGATCGTCGGAGAACTTGCCCTCGCCGCTGACGTTGGCATACTCCCAGGAGCCGTTCTGATAGAACACGGCCTGGCCCGCGAGGAACTCATTGAGGGTGTCGTTGGCGGTCTTGGCGGTCAGCTCGGCGGGGCTGCAGGTGGAGTTGTTTATGTAGAGATCCCACATGGCGCGGTAGTTGTCGAGGTAGGTGCCCTCGATGGCGTCGGTGGAGGTTATGCCCTTGTCCTGATACTCGAAGTAGATGGGCAGGTTGGCAAGGTGGGTCTTGAAGCGCCAGTCGGAGCTGGAGTCCATGCCGGCGGAGGTGAAGGCGGCGAAGCCCAGCTCATCCTTGCGGGCGGTGATGTCCTCGGCGACGGCCTTGAGGTCTGCAAAGCTCTGGATGTCGTCGACGGTGTAGCCCGCCTGGCTGAGGAGGTCGGTGTTCACGATGAGGCCGTAGCTCTCAATGACGTAGCCGATGCCGTAGACGACGTCGCCCTCGGTAAGGGCGTAATCGGTGCTGGTGAGCTCGCCGTAGATGGCGGAGTCAGCGAGGTCGTAGCAGTAGTCCTTCCAGCTGGCGAGGCCGACGGGGCCGTTCACCTGGAACAGGGTCGGGGCGTCTTCCTTGGCCATCTCGGAGGTCAGGTAGGTCTCATACTCGCCGGAGGCGGCGGTGACGACCTTGACGGTCACGCCGGTCTGCTCGGTGTAGAGCGCGGCGAGCTCCTGCCACTGGCTGTCCTGCTCGGGCTTGAAGTTGAGGTAATAGACGCTGCCCGCAGCGGCAGTGTCGCCGCCCTCGGGAGCTTCGCTGACGGCGGAATCGTCCGGGGTGTCGCTCGCCGGGGTGTCGCTCGGAGTGCTCTCGGCCTCGCCGCAGGCGGCGAGCGCAAAGACCATCACAAGAGCGAGGAGCAGTGCAAGAAACTTCTTCATTCTGTTTTACATCTCCTATTAATATTTATTTCCACGGCATTTCACCGGAAAATACGTGCTCAGACGGCCCTCACGGAGCCGCCGGGCCTGAGCTCGGGCTCCAGCAGTATCTGCCGGTTGCCTCCGCGGCCCTCTATCATTTCCATAAGTATGCGGACGCTCTCCGCGCCCATGCGCTCGCTCGGCTGGCAGAGCGTCGTCAGTGTGGGCCTCGTGTACTCCGAGAGCTCCAGCCCGTCTATCGCGATGACCGAGCAGGACTCCGGCACTCTGCGGCCCCGGTCCTCCAGGGCCTTTATCGCCGCTATCGCCATCATGTCCGATATCGCGAATATCGCCGTGAACTCCGCGCCGGAGTCCAGCAGCCGCTGCGTCGCGGCGTAGGCGTCGTGCATGCCGAAGCTGCCCGCGCAGGCCACGAGCTCCGGCTCCGGCTCCAGGCCGCATTCGCGCAGCGCCCTGGCGTAGCCGTGGTAGCGCAGCTCGCTTATGGAGCGGTCGTCCGTGGCGGCCACCAGCGCCGCTATGCGCCGGTGCCCCAGCCGGTGCAGCTCCCGCACCGCGCGGCTCGCCGTCTCCACGTCCTCGATGGAGACCGAGGAATATTCGCTCTTCGAGAGCGTTCCAAAGCTGTTTGTAAACGAGCAGCAGACGAAGGGGACCGTCACCGTGCCCATGTCCTCCGGCGTGCAGTCCGAGCGCCCGCCGAGGAATATGATGCCGCGGAGCTTTTTCTCCCGCTCCATTATCGCGCCTCGGGCGATCTCGTCCTCGGCCGTGCCTATCTGCTGCATGACCATCGTGTAGCCCGCGGCGTCTATCTCGCGTTCGACGGTCTTTATGATGTCCGCGTAAAAGGGGTTCGACACCCCGCGGACTATGATTCCCACGGCGTCCGACGTGACCTTGACCAGGTCGCGGGCGCTGTTGTTCGGCACATAGTTGCTGCTGCGCACGGCTTCGAGCACCGCGGCCCGAACCGCCGGGCTCACGTCCGGCCTGTCGTTCAGCACCCTCGAGACCGTGCTCACCGAGACGCCGCACTGCCTCGCAATGTCCTTGATAGTCATTCCACACACTCCCCGGGCCCTTCGCGAAAACGTTCCCGGTAACGTTTCCGGGCCCTTTGTTATCAATTTACCACTTTTGTGCACAAAGTCAACAACAATACGAGCCGTCCGACACGATTTGTGAAACCTGTCAGATTTGCCCGGAAGGTTTTTGGACGAATGTTCCAGTGCAAGTTTTTTATTCCTTACCTATTGACAAATGAGCGTCATTGTATTAAACTGCAAGGCAGTTAGAGATATCTAACTTTTTGGTTGCGCTATAGTTAGTCAAAAATAACTGTCTTGGAGTGATAGGGGCATGCTTCCGCTTTCGATGGCCGCGCCGGGCGAGACACAGGCAATATTCAAGATAACCGGAAGGGACGAGGTAAGGCGGCATCTTGCCGAGCTGGGACTTGTGGTAGGCGAGGAGGTCACCGTGATGAACTCGCTTGGCGGCAACCTGATACTTCAGGTCAAGGACAGCCGTATCGCCCTGGACAGGGGTCTGGCAAACAGAATTATGGTAAGGGGGTTTGAAGATGAGAACGCTTAAAGACGCCAAGGTGGGGGAAACGGTCAAGGTCGTGCGCCTGAACGGTGCGGGCCCGCTCAAGCGCCGCATCATGGACATGGGCATCACCAAGGGCGTGGAGGTGTACATCCGCAAGGTCGCGCCCCTGGGCGACCCGCTGGAGACCACCGTCCGCGGCTATGAGCTCTCCATCCGCCGCGCGGACGCGGAGATGATAGAGATAGAATAAGCCGCCTTGTCATATCCCGGCCTCAGCGCCGGGCACTTTTGACCGCCTGAGTTAGTCTAAACTATCCGCATGAGAGAGGAGAAAACGCATGAGTGTGAAAATTGCGCTTGCCGGCAACCCGAACTGCGGCAAGACGACGATGTTCAACGACCTGACGGGCTCCAACCAGCGCGTGGGCAACTGGCCCGGCGTCACGGTCGAAAAAAAGGAAGGCCGTCTCAAGGGCCGTCCCGACGTCATAATCCAGGACCTGCCCGGCATATATTCGCTGTCTCCCTACACGCTTGAGGAGGTCGTCGCGAGGAACTATCTCGTCGGCGAGAAGCCGGACGCCATCATCAATATAGTAGACGGCACAAATATAGAGCGAAACCTGTATCTGACCACCCAGCTCATCGAGCTGGGCATCCCCACGGTGGTGGCCGTGAACATGATAGACGTCGTGCGCAAAAACGGCGACGTCATCGACCTCAAGCGACTCGGCGCAGCGCTCGGCTGCGAGGTGGTGGCGACCTCGGCGCTCAAGGGCGAGGGCTCCAAGGAGGCGGCGGAGCGCGCGGCGAGGATAGCCGCGGAGGGCCGCGAATTTTCCGCGCCCTCTGTGTTCGAGGGCAGCGTGGAGCATGCGATAGCGCACATAGAGGAGAGCATAGAGGGCCTGGTCGAGCCCCGCTTCCTCCGCTGGTACGCCATCAAGCTCTTTGAGCGCGACGAGAAGGTTGCCGAGGAGCTAAAGCTCGAGCCGGACCTTGCCGCGCATATAGAGGAGCACATCACCGACTGCGAAAACGAGCTCGACGACGACTCCGAGAGCATCATCACGAACCAGCGCTACGCCTACATAGCGAAGGTTGTCGGCTCCGCGGTGAAGAAGAAGCACTCGGGGCAGAAGCTGAACGTCTCCGACAAGATAGACCGCATCGTGACGAACCGCATTCTGGCCCTGCCCATCTTCGTCGTCATTATGGGCCTGGTGTATTACATCTCCATCGGCAGCGTGGGCGACTGGACGGTCGGCTTCATGAACGACACGCTCTTCGGCGAGTGGATAACCGGCGGACTGACCACGCTCTTTGCCGGCTGGAACGTCGCTCCCTGGCTCTCCGGCCTCGTCATCGACGGCATAGTCGCCGGCGTCGGCGCGGTGCTTGGCTTTGTGCCGCAGATGCTCATCCTCTTCCTGCTGCTCTCCATTCTTGAGGACGTGGGCTACATGGCGCGCGTGGCCTTCATCATGGACCGCATTTTCCGCAAGTTCGGGCTCTCCGGCAAGAGCTTCATCCCGATGCTCATCGGCTCCGGCTGCGGCGTGCCCGGCGTTATGGCCAGCCGCACCATTGAAAACGAGCGCGACAGGCGTATGACCATAATGACCACCTGCTTCATCCCCTGCGGCGCGAAGATGCCCATCATCGGCATGATAGCAGGCGCATTTTTCAACAACGCCTGGTGGGTCGCAACCAGCGCGTACTTCATCGGCGTGGCGACCATCATCATCTCCGGCATAATCCTCAAGAAGCTCAAGGCTTTTGCGGGCGAGGCGGCCCCCTTCGTCATGGAGCTGCCGCCTTATCACGCCCCGGCGGCGTCCAACGTGCTCCGGGCCACTTGGGAGCGCGGCTGGAGCTTCATAAAGCGCGCGGGCACAGTGATACTGCTCAGCGCCGTCGTCATCTGGTTCCTGCAGGCCTTCGGCGTGACGGAGAGCGGTTTCGGCATGGTTGAGGACAACAACGACTCCCTGCTGGCGGCGATAGGCGGCGCGGTGGCGTTCATCTTCCTGCCGCTGGGCTTCGGCGTGTGGCAGGCGACGGTCGGCGTCGTGGGCGGCCTTGTGGCGAAGGAGAACCTCGTCACCATCATGGCCATCTGCTACGGCGTGAGCGAGGCCAGCGAGACCGGCGAAGAGATCTGGGGCATACTCCAGAGCACCTTCAGCCCGGTGGCGGCTTACAGCTTCATGGTGTTTAACCTCCTGTGCGCCCCCTGCTTCGCGGCCATGGGCGCTATCAAGCGCGAGATGAACAGCCCGAAGTGGACGCTGGCGGCCATAGGCTACATGTGCGGCGCTGCGTACTGCGCGAGTTTGATGATATACCAGTTCGGCGGCCTGATTACGGGCGAGCTGAGCTTCGGCCTCGGCACTGTTGCGGCGGTCGCGGTGCTCATCGGCGTGCTGTACCTGCTCTTCAGGAAGAACAAGTACGGCGAGTACGGCGAGCGACTTGTTGAAAGAAAGGCTACGGCAAATGTTTGAATGGATAGCTCAGAACTGGGCGTCGCTGCTCGTGGGGCTGATCGTCCTCGCGGCGGTAGTGCTGGCGTTCTGGAAAGTAAGACACGATAAAAAACGCGGAACGGGCAGCTGCTCCTGCGATTGCGGCAGCTGCGGAGCCTGCGGGGGAGCTTGCCATGACTCCCGCGCCGGGCATTGACCCTACCGCTCTTCCTCCAACCCGAGGCCCCCTCACCGGGGGCCTCATTTCATGCGCGCTGCGCGAAGCGCGTTTGAAAGTTTCGTCCACCTTTTCAAAGGTGGCGGGGTGCAGGGGCGGAGCCCTTGCCCGAGCTCCGCAGAGCGCGGAACTCCCTTGTGCTCTCATAAGCGCAGGAGGGGGTCTAAGGGGGAACCCTCGCCGGGGGTTCCCCCTTCTTGTTTTTCGCCTTCTGCGTGTGCGC
>UQYT01000060.1 GCA_900545405.1 uncultured Eubacteriales bacterium
TTTCTTTGGCGGCTCGACACCGTTTCTTTGGGCAAGCACCAAAGAAATGGGGTCGAATCGCAGGACAGGGCAAAGACTACCTCCCAACGTATCGGCGCACACGTACAAGCGTAAAAAAAGAAGGGGGAAACCCCTTGATAGGGTTTCCCCCTTAGACCCCCTTCCTGATCTTATGAGAGCATAAAGAGAATTCCGCGCTCTGCGGAGCGCGGGCAGGGGCGCCGCCCCTGCACCCTGCCGCCTTTGAAAAGGCGGGCGAAACTTTCATTCGCGCTTCGCGCAGTGTTGGGCAAAAACACCCCGGCGCTGAGGCGCCGGGGTGTTTTTTCAACCGAAGATGTTCTTGAAGAAATCCACTATCGAGTTCCAGACGTTCTTGACGCCGGTGAGGAAGTTCGACACGGTCTCCTTCGCCTGGCCGAGCTTGGCTATCGTATTCTGCACCGACTCAACCTTCGCCTTCAGCTCGTCCGGATTGAGCTTCTCCAGCGAGCGGCAGAGGCTGATCAGCTGGTTTATCTGCGTGTCCGTCAGCGTCACGCCGAGGTCGGAGGCTATCGACACTATCTCCGCTCGCAGCTGCTCGTCCGTCATGTTCCGCGTCTCACTGAGGAGGAGCTTCAGCTCGTTGACGATCTCCACCGAGTCGTAGCTGCCTATTTTGTCCGCCAGCTCCGCCGTCAGCGTCAGCTCCTGAGTGCTCACCAGCTTCGCCGTCTCGTCCAGTTCCTCGCCGGTGATGTCCTCATACGCCATGTACACGCCCGTCAGCGCCGCCGTGCCCGACACCTCAAAGGGCGCCGCGACGATTATCTTCGCGTCCGTTATGCCCGCCGTCGCCAGCGCGCTCACGTACATCTGCGACGTGCACCAGTTGATGTTCGAGGTCGTCACGTCCAGGCCCTCGCCCTCGTTCAGCACCTCGATGTACACGCAGGAGATGGAGTTCGTGCCGATGACCGAGTCGTCCACGTAGCTGGAGAGATACTTGCGCTCGTCCGCGTTCGTCACGCGCAGCTCCGTCACGTCGCCGCGGCTTATGCCGAAATTCTTGTAAACGTCCGCGATCTGCTCGTCCGTCAGGTTCGCGCCGATGACCGCGCGGGCCTCGCCCGCGTCCACCGCAAGCGCCGGCACCGCGCCCGCCAGCAGGCAGACCGCGAGCAGCGCCGATATGAGCTTTTTCATTTTCATGCCAGACCTCCATGTGCCAAAGGGTTCGCTTTTGAGACGCCGCGAGGGGCGCAAATGTTCCTCACAGCGGCTGTTTGGAAATTCTTGCCCAGCGCCGGGGATATTTCGCGGGCGTGGGCGCCGTCTTTTTTATTATCACCGCGGTACGCACGACGTCCGTGCCGGGGATGGTGTACGTCCTGATCTCGGGCGCCGAGCCGCCCAGGGTCTCTATCGCCTTGGCCGCCTCCGCGACCTCCTCCGCGCAGTCTGCCGCCTTCATCGAGACAAAGCTCCCGCCCACGCGCACAAAGGGCAGGCAGAGCTCGCAGAGCACGTTCAGCCGCGCGACCGCCCGGCTCACCGCGATGCCGAAGCCCTCGCGGTACTCCGCCGGGGCCTCCTCCGCGCGCATTGCCTCGCAGTGCGTGTTCTCAAGGCCCAGCAGCGCCGCCGTCTCTGCGATGAAGTCTATGCGCTTTTGCTGGCTGTCCAGCAGCGTGAAGTCCGCGTCCGGGCGCAGTATCGCCAGCGGCAGGCCAGGAAAGCCTGCGCCCGTGCCCACGTCCACCACGCGCGCGCCGGAGAAATCGGCGTAGTTCAAGAGCGCCGCACTGTCCAGGAAGTGCAGCCGGGCCACGGGGCCCTCGCCCTCTATGGCCGTGAGGTTCATGACGGAGCCGACCTCCGTCAGCCGCTCATAGTATGTGCGAAAACGCGCAAAAGCCGCCTCGGGCGCGGAGATGCCCAGCTCTTCAAGGCCGGAGCGCAGGATATTTTCCATCAAAATCACCTCAAAAACAATACCGGACGCACGATGTGCGCCCGGTATTATATCACGCCGCGCGGTAAATTACAATCACGCGTAGAAGTCGTGGTCGCCTATGCTGGTGACGAAGGTCCGCGTCTGCCGGAACCAGCTGGACACGCCTATGTCCGGGTTCACGAAGTAGAGCGCACCGCCGACTATGTCGTAGCCCTCGAGGCAGATCTTCGCCGCGATGACGCACTCCTCGCTCGGCTCCGAGTAGATGCTGCCCGTATCCACGGGCGAGAACTGCACGCCGTAGCGCGAGTCAAAGATGACCTCCTTGACCGTGTTCGGGAAGGCCGCGGAGGCCACGCGGTTCATGACCACGTCGCCCACGCCGAGCATGCCTGTCAGCGTCTGGTTGCCGCTCTCCGCATAGATGATGCGGGAGAGCCAGTAGACGTCCTCCTCTGAATAGAAGTTGTCCCCGGACTCTATGAGCTTCTTTTGCGTCGTGTCGATGTTCACACTGGCGGTTGCGCTGTCCCAGTCGGCGGTGAAGCCGAAGATGCGGCAGAGCTCGCTCACGGGCCAAAGCTCCTTGCCGTCGATGACCAGCAGTCCGCCCTCGAGGTAGAGGTAGCGGCCGTTGACCTCGACGTACTCCCCGCCCTCGGCGAGGTGGAGCTGTATGCCGTCAAGCGCGCTCTCCGAGTACGCGAGGCCGGTGACGTCGGCGAACTCGGCCAGGGTCATGCGCACCTTGCCGTCTATGATGCGGCAGTCGGTGCTGTACGCGCCGTTTATGTATAGGGCGGTAAGTGTGCCGCCGTAGGCTTCCAAAGCCGGCTCAGCCGGTTCCGCGGAGGGCTCGGCCGATTCCGGGGCGTCGTCCGCCTCAAAGAGCGGCAGGTCCCATACGGGCGGCGAATACACCGCATCGGCTTGTCCGCCGGTCCAGAAGGAACCGCTCGCCGTCAGGCACAGCACAGCCAGCGCGATAAGTACTATGATATTGTTTTTTGTTCTCTTGGCCATTTTGCACCTCAGTTTATTCTCCCTTGCGCCCGCCTGAACGGGCACGCGGACATCAAAAACCGATTCCTGCAATAATTATAGTCAAAAATGCAGTGCAAATTCAATCGGCATTTTGCATAAACTGAGTTTCGCAAATTTAATTATAGTAAACAAGCCACCACAGTATATGGCTTATTTGGACGAATTTCGCTATTTTGTTCTACATATTGTGTTGTGCTTCTTGCCGAACTTTTTCCTTTCGACGGAAAACGACTTAATTTTTTTGCAATTTCGCAAGTTTGGGTGACAATAACCTCGAATTTTGTTACCTTTGTAATTATTTCGAGATATTATGTAAATCAATTTGCAGCTTTTTCGAGGCACTCACGCAGCGCTTTCGAGAGCTGATCGGGGCAGGATGTGGGCTTCATGCCGCAGCGGATGCCCTCCATGCGGGAGATGGCCTCGCGGGCGTCCATCCCCACCACGAGCCTGGAAATGCCCTGCAAATTGCCGCTGCATCCCCCTTTTACCTCAACTTTCCGGATTATTCCGTTCTCGACCTCCACCCGCATTTCGCTGGAGCAGACCCCGCGGGGCTTGAAAACATGGACCATTTTTGTGCCTTCCCTTCCGTCAGGATTCGACGTATTATGTCTATCTTTGCGCGACGCGCCGGAATAATATACCACAAACTTTGTTTCCTTGCAAGGCCGGGCGGCGGCGCGGCATCTTTGGGACGGGCGGGGCATAACATATGCCTGAAGGGGGTGACGGCATGGGCTGGGCAAAAAAGCTGGCGGCGGCGGGCGTGCTGCTGCTGGGCGCGCGGGCACTGCTCTCCGGCGGCGCGGGCGAGGCCCTGGCTGCAAAGCTGGGCGAGGCCCTCAGCGGCCAGATGGTCTCCGCGAGCATAGACCTCGAGCTCGGCCCCCGCGAGACGGAGGCCCCCGCGAGCCCCGACGCCTCCGACCCGGTCTACCCCTCCATCGTCCTCGACAGCCTCTCGCCCTCGCCCGAGCCAGAGGAAACGCCTGAGCCGGTCATCGAGGGTGCGGAGGACGGCAACATCGTGGAGACGACGATATACAGCGGCCTCTCCATAAAAAACTCCACCAGCTACGACATCGACGTCGGCGAGCTGGTGAAGCTCGGCCCCACACAGGTCCTGCCCGCCGAGGGCCCGCAGATTCTCATCGTCCACACCCACGGCAGCGAGGCCTACACCCCGGACAGGGACGACCAGTACGAGGAGTCCGACAGCTACCGGACGGAGGACCTCAATTATAATGTAGTGCGCGTCGGCGACGAGCTGGCCGCGGCACTCGAGGCGCAGGGGCTCTCCGTGCTGCACGACCGCGAGATATACGACTACCCCAGCTACACCGGCTCCTATTCCCGCTCCGGCGCGGCGGTGGAGGAATATCTCGCGCAGTATCCGGACATAGCGGTGGTCATCGACCTCCACCGCGACGCCCTCGGCGACGGGGACGTGACGTACAAGACCATGGCCGAGCTGGACGGGCAGACCTCGTCGCAGCTCATGATGCTCGTCGGCACCGGCGAGGGCGGCCTCTCCCACCCGAACTGGGAGCAGAACCTCCGTCTCGCACTCTATCTCCAGCAGGCGGTGAACGCCAAGTATCCCACCCTCGCGCGGCCCATCTCCGTGACGCAGGAGCGCTATAACCAGCAGCTCACCACCGGCTCGATGATCCTCGAGGTCGGCTCGAGCGGGAACACTTTGCAGGAGGCGCTGACCGCCGTCAGGCTCTACGCCGACGCCGTCGGCCCCGCGCTTTTGAAACTTGTGGCGGAAAATTGAATATTTGCCTCCCGGTGCGTCAAGAATCCTGTTAGAACGTACCGGGAGGTGTTTTTTATAATGAAGGTATCCGATATAATGTCAGGGCGGGTCGTGACCATAGGCCAGAAGGAGCCGGTCATCGCCGCGGCGCGGCTTTTGAAGCGCATGAACCTCGGCGCCCTGCCCGTCACCGACGACAGCGGCCGCCTGCGCGGCATACTCACTGACCGCGACATCGTGCTCCGCTGCGTCGCCGCCGGGGCCGACCCCAAGACGCTGGAGATACGCGAGATAATGAGCCGCGGTGTGGTCACCGCCGCGCCCGGCGCCGACGTGGCGGAGGCCGCGCGCCTCATGCGCGGCGATCAGGTCCGCCGCCTGCCCGTTGTCGACCACGGCAAGCTCGTCGGCATGGTCTCCCTCGCCGACATGGCCCGCCGCTGCGATATGGAGGCCGCCGCCGCGCTCGCCGACATCTCCTCCAACCTCCGCCGCGCCCAGGTCCCAAAAAAATCTGAAGAAAATTCAAAATAGGTCTTTACAAATCGCAAGGGCTGTGGTATTATCACATCGTAATAAGAATTATTATCGTTTTGGAGGTAACAATGGAGGCGCGCAAGTACAGCAAAAAGCGAGAAGCTATACTTGAAGCCCTGCGCAACACGACGGAGCACCCGAGCGCCGAGATGCTCTACGCGAGGCTGAAGCCGGAGTTCCCGGACCTGAGCCTCGGCACGGTGTATCGGAATCTGGCGATGTTCATACGCGACGGGGACGCGGTCAGCGTCGGCACCGTTGCGGGCCAGGAGCGTTACGATGCGGACACCCATCCGCACGCGCACTTCATCTGCTCCGAATGCGGCCGGGTGCTGGACGTCTGCTGCCCCTGCCTCAATGCGCTGGACAAGGAGGTCGAGCGCGAGACGGGCGGCGCGGTCTCGGGACACTCCCTGAGCTTCTCGGGCACCTGCCAAGGCTGCCTTAACGGGCAAAAAACGGCCGTCTAAGCCGTTTTTTACATAAACTATTCTCAAATAAACTATAAATTACGGGAGGAAAAACATCATGGCAAAGTGGATCTGCAGCGTTTGTGGTTACGTTTACGAGGGCGACACTCCTCCGGAGAAGTGCCCGCAGTGCAAGGCTCCGGCCGACAAGTTCAAGAAGGTTGAAGAGGGCGAGATGTCCTGGGCTGCCGAGCACGTTGTCGGCGTTGCCAAGGGCGCTCCCGAAGAGATAATCTCCGGTCTCCGCATGAATTTCGAGGGCGAGTGCTCCGAGGTTGGCATGTATCTGGCCATGGCCCGTGTCGCTCACCGCGAGGGCTACCCCGAGATCGGCCTGTACTGGGAGAAGGCCGCCTACGAAGAGGCCGAGCACGCCGCGAAGTTCGCCGAGCTGCTGGGCGAGGTCGTGACCGACTCCACCAAGAAGAACCTCGAGATGCGCGTTGAGGCCGAGAACGGCGCCACCGCCGGCAAGTTCGAGCTGGCCAAGCTGGCCAAGCAGCTGAATCTCGACGCCATCCACGACACCGTCCACGAGATGGCTCGCGACGAGGCCCGTCACGGCAAGGCTTTCAAGGGCCTGCTGGAGCGTTACTTCGGCTGAGTTTGCACCTTAAATAAGTTTAAAGGAGCGTTGACTATGGATAAGTATGTCTGCCCCTGCGGCTATGTTTATGACCCCGCCGTTGGCGATCCCGATAACGGCGTCGCCCCCGGCACTGCCTGGGAAGATGTCCCCGCCGATTGGGTCTGCCCCGTCTGCGGCCTGAGCAAGGACATGTTCGAGAAAGAGTAAACCACATATGCGAGAGCCGATGGGTTTTTCCCGTCGGCTCTTTTTTTGCGTTCGGGTAAAGATAAAAGGGGGAACCCCCGGCGAGGGTTCCCCCTTAAACCCCCTCCTGCGCTTCAATAAGCATAAGGGGGTTCCGCCCGCTGCGGCGGGCGGCCAGGGACTCTGTCCCTGGACCCTGCCACCTTTGAAAAGGTGGACGAAACTTTCAAACGCGCTTCGCGCGGGGCGTTAGAGCAGGCAATAGTGGGAGCTGCGGAGCCAGCGTTGATTGCCGAAGACCATAAAGCTGTCGCTCAGGTCGGAGAAGGGGTATTGCGGGGTGCTCTGGTGATAATACACCACGGTACCGAACACCGTGCCGCTGCCCTCAAGCTCGACGCCGGCGTCATAGGTATAGGCCAGCCAGCCGTGCACGTCCTCCGCGCCGAAGGGCATCGAAAACTCCACATAGGGCTCGTACTGCGTGTGGCCCAGTTTCTCCAGCGAGTGCTCGTTCCAAAACAGGCCGAATTCGCCGAGCTCCTCCGCCTTCAGGCCGCCGCCGAGGCTCACCTCCAGCGGCGCGGCCAGCTCCTCGCCGTCCTTCGTATACAGCAGGCAGGCCGCGAAATCACTCACGGCTTCGTTCCCATCCGGCTCCGCGCGCAGAGCCTCCTGCAAGTTGAACCGCGGCGGCTCCAGCCAGCGGAAGGCCGTGTAGAACCGCGTCCGCCCGTCCGCGAGGTACACGGCCCAGACCCCGAGCTCCAGCCGCTCCGCGTCCGGCGTCTCAAGCGCTTTTTCCTCGACTACCGCGCCCTGCACCTCCGACGCGCCCTCGCAGAGAGCCAGCTCCTGCTCCGTCAGCGAGCCAGCCAGCCACTCCGGCATGCCCAGCTCCACCAGCTCGGCGCGCGCCTGCGCAGTTTCGGCTGTCTCGAAAGGCTCCGCCTCGGCGCTCTTCAGCCTCGGCCCAAGCAGCAGAGCGGGCACGAGCAGCACGGCGAGGGCCAGCGCGTAGAGCGCGAACACGGCCCGGGCACTGAGCCGCACCGGCGCGGGCGTTATCCGATAGCCCCGGCCGGCCAGCGCCCGGCCCTGACGGCGCAGCAGCACGAGCAGCGCGATATACAGCGCCGCGGCCGCGAGCGCGCGGAGCTGGGCGTCCTCGGTGCTCCGGGCTGGAGTAAGGGTCTCGAGCAGCGCAATGGCCACGACCCCGGTGTAGGCGGCAACGGCCCAGAGCCCCAGGTCTTGCGGCCTCTCCGCAGGCGCTATCCGATGTCTCCGGCTCAGACGGCGCAGCAGTGCGAGCAGCGCAATGTACAGCGCGGCGGCGACGAGCACGCGCAGCAAGGCGTCCTCATTGTCCCGGGCGGGGACAAGGGTCTCGAGCAGCGCTATTAGCACGACCCCGGTGTAGGCGGCAGCGACCCAGAACGAGAGGTCTTGCCGCCTTTCACCCGACGTCGCTGAGAAGGCCGTGCGGATGCCGGAGCGCAGCCCGAACAGGAGCGTGAATTTCAGCACTATGTTTGCCGCAAATGTGAAGTAACCCAGCGCGCCGAAATATTCCGGGCGGACCGCATTAGCGGCGGTGCCGAGCGCATCCATCACAAGCAGGATCGCGGACGCCGCATACGCTGCGGCGAAGCCGCGTGCGCTGCGTCTCAGGCTGCGGAAGCCGAGGAACACGAGTACGGAGCCGATGCAGGGCAGAATGAATTGGAGATAGAACAGCTCCAGCCGGAAAGTCACGAGGGCGAGACCCCAGAGGATGTACTTCATGGCGCGGCTCCAGGGCTCGGCCTGCTCCTCCGGCGGTGGCGGGAGTTCGCCCGCGGTCTCGGCGAGTAGGAGGTCATATTCGCGCTCGTTCACGCCTCGTCACCTCCCAGCATTGCGCGCAGGCGCTTTTTTATGCGGTAGAGCCGCCCCTCGACGGCGCGCTCGGTCATCCCCAGCTCCGCCGCGAGCTGGGCGGTGGACTGGAGGTAGTAATATTTCCGGTAAAACAGCTGCCGGTCGGCCTCGCTGAGCCTCCCCAGCGCGGCGCGGAGCCTCTCGGCGCGCTCACGGCGGAGCAGCTCCTCCTCGGGCCCGGGCGCGGAGTCGGCCAGCTCCTCACCGAGGGTCCCGGCAGCGAGGTCGCCCTTGCGGCGGTGCTCACGCAGGCAGTCGAGGGCCGTGCTGCGGCAGAGCACCGAGAGCCAGGTAGAGACCGCGCCGCGCGCCGGGTCGTAGGCGGGAAAGCGCTCCACGGCCCGGAGCCAGACCCGTGAGAGGCAGTCCTCAACCGCCTCGTCCTCGCGCAGTATGCCCCGCGCGATGTATTCGAGCATGTCGGAGTATTGCTCCAGCAGCTCCTCAAGCTTCGCTTCCGCGGCCCTCACCCCCTCTCTGACTTTATATACGCGCCTGAATGCGAAATCCCACGCATATGATACCGCATTTTTTGCCCCCCTGGTGTAAAACTTCTCTGCGCGCTTCGCGCGCGTCTGAAAGTTTCGCCCGCCTTTTCAAAGGCGGCGGGGTGCAGGGGCGGAGCCCTTGCCCGCGCTCCGCAGAG
>UQYT01000061.1 GCA_900545405.1 uncultured Eubacteriales bacterium
GCGCGGGCAGGGGCGCCGCCCCTGCACCCTGCCGCCTTTGAAAAGGCGGGCGAAACTTTCATTCGCGCTTCGCGCAGCGAAGCACTTTATTCGGGTTTATAGCTGCCCTTGAGCATGACGGAGCGGTTGAAAACCAGGTGGCCGGGCTTGGAATCCCTGCTGTCGGCGCAGAAATAGCCCATGCGCAGGAACTGGAAGTGGTCGCTCGGTTTGGCGTTCTCGAGCATGCGCTCCACCTTGCAGCCGGTCAGCACCTCAAGGCTCTCGGGATTCAGGCACTCGATGAAGTCCTTGCCCGCGGCGTCCGGATCCGGGTCGGAGAACAGGCTGCCGTAGAGGCGCACCTCCGCGTCCGCGCAGTTGTTCGCGTCCACCCAGTGCATCGTCGCGCCCTTGACCTTGCGCCCGTCCGCCGGGTCGCCGCCGCGGCTCTCCGGGTCGTAGGTCGCCAGCACCTCAGTCACCTCGCCGTTCTCGTCCTTCACAAAGCCCGCGCACTTGATGAGATACGCGCCCTTCAGGCGGCACTCCAGGCCGCAGCTCTCGCCCTCGTCCGGGCACAGGCGCTTGTACTTCGGCGCCCGGTGCTCCATGAAGTCGTCGTGCTCGATGTAAAGGTGGCGGGAGAACGTGACCTTCCTCGTGCCCGCCGCCGGGTCGTTCGGGTTGTTCTCTATCTCCAGCTCCTCGCTCTGGCCCTCCGGGTAGTTCACCAGCGTCAGCTTGAGCGGGCGCAGCACGGCCATCGCCCTCTGCGCGTGCTCGTTGAGGTCCTCGCGCAGGCAGTGCTCCAGCAGCGCGTAGTCCACCGTGTTCGGCACCTTCGCAACGCCGATGCGCTCACAGAAGTTCCGCACGGACGCCGCGGTGTAGCCACGGCGGCGCAGGCCGCAGAGCGTCGGCATTCTCGGGTCGTCCCAGCCGGACACCCGGCCCTCCTCCACCAGCTTACGCAGCTTGCGCTTGCTCATCACCGTATAGTTGATGCCCAGGCGCGCAAACTCTATCTGACGCGGTTTGGAGGGCAGGTCGCAGTTGTTTATCACCCAGTCGTACAGCGGGCGGTGGTCCTCAAACTCCAGCGAGCAGAGCGAGTGCGTGATGTGCTCCATCGCGTCCTCGATGGGGTGCGCGAAGTCGTACATCGGGTAGATGCACCACTTGTTGCCCTGGCGGTGGTGCTCGGAGTGGTTGATGCGGTATATGACCGGGTCGCGCATGTTGAAGTTGCCGCTCGCGAGGTCGATCTTCGCGCGCAGCGTCATGGCCCCGTTCGGGAACTCGCCCGCGCGCATGCGGCGGAAGAGGTCGAGGCTCTCCTCCATCGGCCTGTCCCTCCAGGGGGAGCGCGCCGGGACGTTCACGTCGCCGCGGTATTCCTTGAACTGCTCGGGCGTCAGCTCGCAGACGTAGGCGAGGCCGCGCTTTATGAGGTCCTCCGCGCACTCGTACATCTTTTCAAAGTAGTCCGAGGCGTAATAGAACCTGTCGCCCCAGTCAAAGCCCAGCCAGTGGATGTCCTCCTTGATGGCGTCGACATACTCGGTGTCCTCCTTGGCGGGGTTCGTGTCGTCCATGCGCAGGTTGCACAGGCCGCCGTATTTCTCCGCGGTGCCGAAGTCTATGACCAGCGCCTTGCAGTGGCCGATGTGCAGATAACCGTTCGGCTCGGGCGGGAAGCGGGTATGCACATTCATGCCCTCGCAGCGCCCGCCGGGGGCCAGGTCCTCGTCTATGAACGTCTCTATAAAGTTCTTGGATACTTCTTCCATGTTATCCCCTCACAGCTTTATCCTGTTTTAGATGTCTTCCCATTATACACGCAATTATCCCTGTTTACAACGGTGATTTTGGGCGCTATAATCTTGGTATAAAACCAAACGGAGGCGTACATGACAGACGTTGTTATAATAGGCGGCGGGCCGGCCGGAGTGTCGGCGGCGCTGACGGCGATGCACCGGGGCAAGACGGCGCTCATCGTCTCCTCCCCGCCGGAGGACTCCCCGCTCTGGAAGGCGGAGCACATAGACAACTACCCCGGGCTGCCGGGCGTTACCGGGCGCGAGCTGCTGCAAAAGCTGCTGCTGCACGCGGAGGGCTCCGGCGCCCAGCTGATGCGCGGGCGGGTACTGAGCATCATGCCCATGGGCACGAGCTTCGGCGTCTCGGTGGGCTCGGACTTCGTGCAGGGGCGCGCGGTGGTCATCGCGTCGGGCCTCTCGCGGGCGAAGCCGTATCCGGGCGAGGCCGAGTACCTAGGCGCGGGCGTGAGCTACTGCGCCACCTGCGACGGCATGCTCTACCGCGGCAAAAAGGTTGCGGTCATCGGGCTCTCGGCGGACGCGCCGGAGGAGGCGGAGTTCCTGCGCTCCATCGGCTGCGAGGTGGAGTATTTCGACGCCGCGCGGGCGAAGAAGTACGAGATAAAGGGCGGCGAGCGCGTGGAAAAGCTCGTGGCGGACGGCAAGGAATTCGACGTCAGCTGCGTGTTCATCCTGCGCGCGGGCGTGGCGCCCGGCTCCCTTGTGCCGGGGCTGGAGCTCGACGGGCCGCACATCAAGGTGAATGCCGACATGTCCACCAGCGTCCCCGGCGTCTTTGCCGCGGGCGACTGCGTGGGCGCGCCCTATCAGGTCGCAAAGGCCGCGGGCGAGGGCAACATTGCGGGTATATCAGCCGCAAAATATGTGGAAAATATACACGAGGAGGAATAAACAATGGCAGTACAGCATCTTACAAGCGCGGATTTTGACAGCGCGATCTCTACCGGCCGCTGCGTGGTGGATTTTTGGGCGACCTGGTGCGGCCCCTGCCGCATGCAGGCTCCGATACTCGACGAGTTCGCGATGGAGCACCCCGAGGTCAAGGCCTGCAAGGTGGACGTGGACGCGGAGCCCGCGCTGGCCTCGCGCTTCGGCATCATGAGCATCCCGACCCTCATCTACTTCGAGGACGGCAAGCAGATAGGCAAGGCCGTCGGTGTGCAGATGAAGGAGCAGATAGCCGACGCGCTTGGCGTATAAGGCCCCAAAAAGCGGCAAAAGCTGTTGACTTTGCCCGAGGTTTGGGCTATAATCGCTTGGAAAGAGGCTGAGACGGGCAGGAGTAGGCGTTTGCCGACGCGAAGAGAGGGGACGGACGGTGCAAGTCCCCGTGAAGCGGCGCCGAAGGTCGGCCCCGAGCCGCCGGGCTGAAAGTTTTCGAGTAGGCCGGACGGGTGCTCCCGTTACAGAGCCGAGAGTGTCACACGTCAGGTGTGGAACTCAGGTGGTACCACGCGGTATATTACTGCGCCCTGAGGCTAACGCTTCGGGGCGCTTTTTCATGCCCCGAAAAGGAGGAAACGCTAATGAGAGAACTTCCCAAGGTGTACGACCCCAAACAGGTCGAAAAGAAGATCTACCAGATGTGGCTCGGAGGGAACTACTTCCATGCCGAGCGCGACCCGGCCAAGAAGCCCTTCACCATCGTCATCCCGCCCCCGAACGTCACCGGCCAGCTCCACCTGGGCCACGCATTTGACGAGACCATCCAGGACGTGCTCATCCGCTACAAGCGCATGGACGGCTACTCCGCCCTCTGGCTGCCCGGCTACGACCACGCGGGCATAGCCACGCAGATAAAGGTTGAGGAGAAGCTCCGGGGTGAGGGCAAGACCCGCTTCGACCTCGGCCGCGAGGGCTTTCTCGACGAGGTCTGGGCCTGGAAGAACAAGTACGGCGACCGCATCGTAGAGCAGCTCAAGACCCTGGGCTCCTCCTGCGACTGGGAGCGCCAGCGCTTCACGATGGACGACACCTGCGCCCGCGCCGTGCGCGAGACCTTCGTCGACCTCTACAAGAAAAAGCTCATCTACAAGGGCAAACGCATCATAAACTGGTGCCCCAAGTGCACCACCGCGCTCTCCGACGCCGAGGTCGAGTACGTCGAAAAGCCGGGCCACCTCTGGCATATACGCTATCCGCTCTCCGACGGCTCCGGCGACCTCATCATCGCCACGACCCGTCCCGAGACCATGCTCGGCGACACCGGCGTCGCCGTCAACCCGAACGACGAGCGCTATAAGGACATCGTCGGCAAGACCTGCATCCTGCCCCTCGTGGGCCGCGAGATACCCATCGTCGCGGACGACTACGTCGAGATGGACTTCGGCACCGGCTGCGTCAAGATGACGCCCTGCCACGACCCGAACGACTTCGAGGTCGCCCAGAGGCACGACCTCGACTACATCCTCATCCTCGACGACGACGCGAAGATCATAAACGGCGGCAAGTACAACGGCATGGACCGCTACGAGGCCCGCAAGGCCATAGTCGACGACCTCGAGGCCGGCGGCTATCTCGTCAAGGTGGAGGACTATTCCCACAGCGTCGGCACCTGCTACCGCTGCCACAGCGACGTGGAGCCCATCTCCTCCGAGCAGTGGTTCGTGAAGATGCAGCCCCTCGCGAAGGAGGCCATCCGCGTCGTCGAGGACGGCGAGGTCAAGTTCGTGCCCGACCGCTTCTCCAAGACCTACCTCAACTGGATGTATAACGTCCGCGACTGGTGTATCTCCCGCCAGCTCTGGTGGGGCCACCGCATCCCGGCCTGGTACTGCAAGGACTGCGGCCACGTCACCGTCTCCAAGGAGGACGCCACCGAGTGCGAGGCCTGCCACAGCAAGAACATCGAGCAGGACCCCGACGTGCTGGACACCTGGTTCTCCTCCGCGCTCTGGCCCTTCTCCACGCTCGGCTGGCCCGAAAAGACCGAGGACCTCAAGTATTTCTACCCCACCGACGTGCTCGTCACGGGCTACGACATCATCTTCTTCTGGGTCGCCCGCATGATCTTCTCCGCCTGCGAGCAGATGCACGAGATACCCTTCCACACCGTGCTCATCCACGGCCTCATCCGTGACCCGCAGGGCAAGAAGATGAGCAAGTCCGCGGGCAACGGTGTGGACCCCATCGAGATGATAGACCGCTTCGGCGCCGACGCGCTGAGGTTCAACATCATAACCGGCAACAGCCCCGGCAACGACATGCGCTTCTACGTCGAGCGCTGCGAGGCGATGCGCAACTTCGCCAACAAGCTCTGGAACGCCAGCCGCTTTGTAATGATGAACCTCTCTATCGAGGACACCGCCCTGCCCGAGAAGCTGGAGCTGCCCGATAAGTGGGTGCTCAGCAAGTACAACAGCCTCGTCGGCGAGGTGCGCGACAACCTCGACCGCTACGAGCTAGGCATCGCGGCGCAGAAGATATACGACTTCATCTGGGACACCTACTGCGACTGGTACATCGAGCTCACCAAGGAGCGCCTGAACTCCGGCGACGCCGAGGCCCGCGAGGGCGCGGAGCGCGTGCTGCTCTATGTCCTCACCGGCATACTCAAGCTGCTGCACCCCTTCATGCCCTTCATCACCGAGGAGATCTTCCAGGCCATCCCGCACGAGGGCGAGGCGCTCATCGTGGCGCCCTACCCGAAGTACGACGAGGCTCTTTCCTTCCCCGAGGACGAGGCCGGCTTTGAGCGCGTCATGGAGGTCATCCGCGCCGTGCGCAGCCGCCGCGCCGAGATGAACGTCCCGCCCTCCCGCAAGGCCAAGCTCATCGTCTGCGCCCTGGATCAGGACACCTACCGCGCGGGCGCGAAGTATCTGACCCGTCTCGCCTCAGCGAGTGAGGTGGAGGTCCGCGGCATTGCCGGCGCGGGCAGCGACGAGGAGGAGAGCGCCGAGGGCATGGTCACCGTCACCACTCCCAGCGCCCGCGTCCTCATGCCGATGGCTGAGCTGGTCGACCTCGACGCCGAGCGCGCCAGGATCGAGAAAGAGCTTGAGAAGGCGCACAAGCAGCTCGAGGCCCAGGAGAAGAAGCTCGCCAACGAGTCCTTCGTCTCCCGCGCGCCCGAGGCCGTCGTCAACGCCGAGCGCGAGAGAGCCGAAAAGGCCAAGGCGCTCATCGCGAACCTCGAGGCCAGCCTCGCCAAGCTCAAATGATCCGCTTTTTCAGGGCGGGACCTCCCACGGAGGCCCCGCCCCCAGCTTGTCGAAGAAGGCAGAGCCTTCTTCGACAAAGGGGATAGCACTCCGCTGCGCGCCTCGGTTGTCCGCCGGGGCGGACAATTCGACACTCCGCTCCGCGAGAAGTATTTTCGGCGACGTACACGCCGCCGCCGAAAATGATTGAATCTATTTCGCGGCTGCGGCCGCGAAACTCTGCGAGGCTTTTTGACAGACTGAGGGCGGGACCTCCCACAGAGGCCCCGCCCTTTTCCTTTATGTGGTCTTTATGTTGACAAGAGGACGCGCATAGTATATAATTCCGCCATTAGTCACCGCTTCAAGCGGAAAGGAGCGAACGAAGTCCCATGGAGGACGGCAATACCGGCGACGGAGACAAACACACCGCGTGCACATCCGCCATATCGCGCATATCTGTACCCACCGGGGCACAGGTATGCTTTTTTGCGCCCTGAAACGGACGGACTCCCGAGATTTTTAACTGGAGGAATCAACACACTCAATGGACGACTTGGCTACAATAATATTCATGGCCGTGCTGGTCATCTTCTCCGCCTATTTTTCGGCGACGGAGACGGCCTTTTCCACCCTCAACCGCGCCAGGCTCAAGGCCGACGCAGACCGCGGCGACAAGCGCGCGGCGGATGTGCTCCGCCTCGCCGGGCAGTACGACAAGCTGCTCTCCACGCTGCTCATCGGCAACAACATCGTGAACATCGCCCTCTCCTCCATCGGCACGGTGCTCTTCATCCGGCACCTGGGCGAGGATGCGGGCGCCTCGGTCGCCACGGCGGTCATCACCGTCGTCGTCCTCATCTTCGGCGAGATCTCGCCCAAGAGCATCGCCAAGGAGGCCCCCGAGAGCTTTGCCCGCTTCTCTGCGCCGCTGCTGAGGGTGTTCATGTGGATACTCACGCCGCTGAACTTCATCTTCAGCATGTGGAAGCGCCTGCTCTCCAAGCTCATCCGCATCAAGGCCGACCACCGCATGACTCAGGAGGAGCTCTCCGTCCTCGTGGACGAGGCGGGCGAGGAGGGCGGCATCGACAGCGACGAGGTGGAGCTGCTGCGCTCCGCGCTTGAGTTCACGGAGCTCGAGGCTGGGGACATCCTCACGCCCCGCGTGGACCTCGAGGCCGTGCCGGTGGACGCCACTTCCGAGGAGGTCGCCGCGGCCTTCCGCTCCTCGCGCTTTTCGCGCCTGCCCGTCTTTGAGGGCAGCATAGACAACATCACCGGCGTAGTGCACCAGAAGGACTTTTACGACTCCGACGGCCTGGGCGAGGGCGGCCTGCGCGCCATCATGACCACGCCCGTCTACGTCCCGCCCGGCACGCGCATCAGCTCCCTGCTCAAGACGCTCCAGCGCGCCAAGGCGCACATGGCCGTGGTCACGGACGAGTACGGCGGCACGCTGGGCATCGTCACGATGGAGGACATACTCGAGGAGCTTGTCGGCGAGATCTGGGACGAGCACGACGAGGTGGTGGAGGAGCTCCGCCAGACCGGCGAGGACACCTACCGCGTCAGCGGCTCCGCGGAGCTTGACGGCGTGTTCGAGTACTTCGGCATCGAGTGCGAGAGCGAGAGCGTCACGCTCAGCGGCTGGGTCATGGAGCAACTCGACCGCATCCCCAAAGCCGGCGACAGCTTTACATACGGCGGGCTGTGCTTCACGGTCCTGTCCGTATCGAGCCGCCGCGTGGACGAGGTAGAGATAAAGCGCATCGCCCCGCCGGACGAGGAAGAAGAATAAAAAGAGCCCCACCGCCTTATCTCAGGCTGCGGGGCTCTTTGCGCGAAGCGCGAATAAAAGTTTCGTCCACCTTTTCAAAGGTGGCAGGGTGCAGGGGCAGAGCCCCTGCCCGCGCTCCGCTTAAGCGCGGAACTCTCCTGTGCTCTCATAAGCGCAGGAGGGGGTCTAAGGGGGAACCCTCGCCGGGGGTTCCCCCTGAATTTTTGCACTTTGTGCGTGTGCGCCGTTACACTTGGCGGTATTCGCTCCCCCCTGCTGCCCGTTCCACCCCATTTCTTTGCTCTTGCGCAAAGAAACGGGGTGGAGCCACAAAGAAACGCGCTTATGGGTGCCGCCACGGGAGCAGTTCGGTCCCACCCGCCTCTCCCACGGACTCGAAGCCCCAACATCACAGCCGACTGCGTCAAGCTGACTTGAGCGCCCGGTCAACCCA
>UQYT01000062.1 GCA_900545405.1 uncultured Eubacteriales bacterium
ATTCGACCCCATTTCTTTGGTGCTTGCCCAAAGAAACGGTGTCGAGCCGCCAAAGAAAAGCGCTTTTTTTACCTCGGCGGCTCCACCATTCGCGTGAGCGCTACCGGTCGGTGGACTGTACGTTCCTCGCCCGACTTGGGGAGGGCGGGGCTGGGCGGGTCGAGGGTGGGTGCGCACACGTAGGGGTGCAAAAAGGCCCCCGAAGTTTTCGGGGGCCTTCTGCTAACGTTTGGGCTCGATCACACGAGCTCGATGACGGCCATCTCGGCGGCGTCGCCGCGGCGGGGGCCGGTGCGGGTGACGCGGGTATAGCCGCCGTTGCGGTCGGCATACTTCGCGGCGGTCTCGTTGAAGACCTTGTGGGCCACGTCCTCGCGGGTGATGAAGCTCAGGGCCTGGCGGTAAGACGCCATGTCCTTCTGCTTGCCGAGCGTTATCATCTTCTCAGCCAGCGGCTGGATCTCCTTGGCGCGGGTGAAGGTCGTCTCCATCCGGCCCTTGTCCAGGAGATCAGTCACCTGCTGGCGCAGCATGGCCATGCGCGCCGCAGTCGGCTTGCCGAGTTTCCTTGTACCGGGCATTGTGGTTTCCTCCTTACTGGTTGTCGTCGCTGGCCAGGCTCAGTCCCATCATGGCGAGCTTGTGCTCGACCTCCTCCAGGGACTTCCGGCCCAGATTACGAACCTTTATCATCTCGTCCTGGGTCTTGCTGATAAGATCCTCGACAGTGTTGATGTTGGCGCGCTTGAGGCAGTTGAAGCTGCGGACCGAGAGGTCCAGTTCCTCAATAGTCATCTCGAGCACCTTGTCGCGCTGGGTCTCCACCTTCTCGACGACGGTGGAGCGGCTCCCGATGCTGTCGGACAGGTCCGTAAACAGCGTGAAGTGGTCCACCAGTATCTTGGCGCCCAGCGACACCGCGTCGCGCGGGGTTATGGTCCTGTCAGTCCAGACCTCAAGCGTCAGCTTGTCGAAGTCCGTCTGGTTGCCGACACGGGTGTTCTCCACCGCGTAGTTGACCTTCAGGACCGGCGTGTAGATGGAGTCCACGGGGATGGTGCCGATTATCTGCTGCGGATTCTTGTTCTTGTCCGCCGGGACATAGCCCCTGCCGTGATCGAGGGTCAGCTCCATCGACAGCGAAGCGTCCGGGCCCAGCGTGGCAATGTGCAGCTCCGGGTTCAGGATCTCGACCTCGCCGTCGGCCTTGATGTCGCCCGCCGTGACCTCGCACTCGCCGGAGGCCTCGATGTAGACGGTCTTGGGCTCGTCACTGTGGAGGCGCGCGATGATGCGCTTGATGTTGAGGACGATCTCGGTCACGTCCTCCTTCACGCCGGGGATGGTGGAAAACTCGTGCTGGATGCCGGATATCCTGATGCTCGTCACCGCCGTGCCGGGCAGGGACGACAGGAGCACCCGACGGAGAGAGTTGCCCAAAGTCGTGCCGTAGCCGCGCTCCAGGGGCTCGATTACATACTTGCCGTAAGAATCGTCCGTAGGAGTTTCGATGCACTCGATACGCGGCTTTTCTATTTCAATCATTTGCGAACTAACCCTCCTTCAAAATTTGCGCCATTGGGGGGCGCGCGCGTTGTTCAGCTTTCCAATCGAGGGTTTTTTTATCACTTGGAATAGAGCTCGACGATGAGGTGCTCCTCTATCGGCAGATCTATGTCCTCGCGGGCGGGGACAGCGGTCACCTTCGCGATCATGTTGGCGGCATCATACTCAAGCCACTTCGGGGGCTGACGGAAGGCGTTGGCCTCCACGTTGGCCTTTATCTTTTCGAGGCTGCGGCTGCGCTCACGCAGGGAGACGACCATGCCCGGCTTCACCTGGAAGCTGGGGATGTTGACCTTGCGGCCGTTCACGGTGAAGTGGCCGTGGTTGACCAGCTGGCGGGCCTCCGCGCGGCTCATGGCGAAGCCGAGGCGGTAAACGACGTTGTCCAGGCGGCTCTCGCAGATGGCGAGCAGGTTCTCACCGGTCTGGCCGGGACGGCGCTCGGCCATGTCGAAGTAGCTGCGGAACTGGCTCTCGAGGAGGCCGTAGTACCTCTTGGCCTTCTGCTTCTCACGCATCTGCTGGCCGTACTCGGAGGTCTTGCTCCTGCCCTGACCGTGCTGTCCGGGGGGATAGGCGCGGTTCTCCATTGCGCACTTCTGAGTGTAGCACCTGTCGCCCTTGAGGAAGAGCTTCTGGCCCTCCCTGCGGCACTGGCGGCAGACGGCGTCTGTATATCTTGCCATTTCTTCTTACCTCCCCTGATTACACGCGGCGGCGCTTCGGCGGACGGCAGCCGTTGTGCGGGATGGGCGTGACGTCCTTGATCATCGTGACCTCGAGACCCGCGGTCTGCAGAGCGCGGATCGCCGCCTCACGGCCCGAGCCGGGGCCCTTTACGTAGACCTCGACGGTCTTGAGACCGTGCTCCATGGCGGCCTTGGCGGCCGTCTCGGCGGCGGTCTGAGCCGCGAACGGGGTGCTCTTCTTGCTGCCGCGGAAGCCCATGCCGCCCGCGGAAGCCCAGGAAATGGCGTTGCCGTTGGTGTCGGTGATAGTCACCATGGTGTTGTTGAAAGAAGAGCTGATATGCACGGCTCCACGTTCAATGTTCTTCCGCTCTCTGCGGCGAGTGCGGACCTTCTTCTTGGGTGCTGCCATTACATATCCCTCCCTTACTTCTTCTTATTGGCTATCGTGCGCTTCGGGCCCTTGCGGGTACGGGCGTTGGTCTTGCTGCGCTGGCCGCGGACGGGCAGGCCCTTCCTGTGGCGAAGGCCGCGGTAGGAGCCGATCTCGGTCAGGCGCTTGATGTCCAGCGCCACGCTGCGGCGCAGGTCGCCTTCCACGACGAAATTGTGGTCTATGCACTCACGGATCTTGGCCTCTTCCTCGTCGGTGAGATCCTTAACGCGAGTGTCGGGATTTATACCGGTCATCTCGAGAATCTTATTCGCGCTGGTTCTGCCGATACCGTAGACATAGGTGAGGCCGATCTCTATCCTCTTGTCTTTGGGCAGGTCAACGCCGGCTATACGTGCCATCTTTCGCAATCATTCCTTTCAATGATCTTCCCCGCGCCATTCAGGCGGAGGCTTGGTCCCGCCGGAGGGAACCTCCGTCCCGCGGGGGATGTGGTGTGCTCGGTGTCGTCTTGATATGGGTGTCTCTCTGAGGGTCTCAGCCCTGACGCTGCTTGTGCTTCGGGTTCTCGCAGATCACCATGACTTTGCCATGGCGCTTGATGATCTTGCACTTCTCGCACATGGGCTTAACCGAAGGTCTGACTTTCATTTAAGCTCCTCCTATTCGGTTCGCACTTGAACGCTTCCGCGTTCCCTTACTTGGATCTCCAGGTTATCCTGCCGCGAGTCAGGTCGTAGGGGCTCATCTGGACCGTGACCTTGTCGCCGGGCAGGATGCGGATGAAGTTCATACGCAGTTTCCCGGATATGTGGGCCAATATCGTGTGGCCGCCGCCGATGTCCACGTTGAACATCGTGTTGGGCAGGGATTCGACGACCGTGCCCTCAAGCTCGATCATATCGTCTTTCGCCAAATTCAATAACCTCCCTTGCGGTTGCTCGTCATAGATCCTCTGCCGTTGTCAGGATCTCGGGCTCGCCGTCCGTTATGAGGATGGTGTTCTCATAGTGTGCGGCGAGGCTGCCGTCGATTGTAACGGCCGTCCAGTCGTTGTCCAGCACCCGGACCTTCCAGTCACCGGCGGTGACCATGGGCTCGATGGCGAGGGTCATGCCCTTCACCAGTCTCGGGCCGTGGCCCGGCGCGCCGAAGTTGGGTATCTCGGGGTCCTCGTGCAGCTTGGCGCCGACGCCGTGGCCCTCGTATTCGCGCACGACCGCAAAGCCGTGGCTCTCGACATATTCCTGTATCGCGTGGCCGATGTCCGAGATGCGGTAGCCCGGCCTGGCGAACTTGATGCCCTCGAAGAAGCTCTGCCGCGTCACCTCGATGAGCCGCTTTGCCTCCTCGCTTATCTCGCCGCAGGGGTAGGTCCCCGCGCAGTCGCCGTTGAAGCCGTGCACCTTCGCACCCACGTCCACGCTGACGATGTCGCCCTCGCGGACCTTTCTCGCGCCCGGGAAGCCGTGTACGACCTCCTCGTTCACCGAGATGCAGGTGCTTGCCGGAAAGCCGCCGTAGTTCAGGAAGGACGGGGTCGCTCCGGAGCGCAGTATGAATTTGTGGACTTCCCTGTCGATCTCACGCGTGGCCACGCCGGCCGCGATGGCCTGGCGTGCCACGGTGCGCGCGCCCGCCGTTATCCGGCAGGCCTCGCGCATGAATTCGATCTCACGCGGGGACTTGACTATTATCATAATTCGATCCCCAGCGTCTTTGCTATCTCGGCCGTGGTGGCCTCGATGGTGGGTTGGTTGTTCACCGACTTGAGCTTGCCGCGCGCGGCGTAGAAAGCCTTGAGCGGTTCGGTCTCACGGTGGTAGACCTCGAGGCGGGCCTTGACGGTCTCCGGGGCGTCATCCTTGCGGATGGTGAGCTCCGCGCCGCAGTTGTCGCAGCGGCCCTCGGTCTTGGGGGGAGCGGAAACAACGTGGTAGGTGGCGCCGCAGTTCGGGCAGGTACGCCTGCCGGACATGCGCTCGACTATCGTCTCGTCGGCTATCTCGATGGACAGCGCGCAGTCGATGTCTATGCCCCTTGCCTCAAGGGCCTCCGCCTGGGGGATCGTCCTCGGCATGCCGTCGAGGATGTAGCCGCCCGCACAGTCGGGCTCGGCGAGGCGCTCCTCGACGATGCCGATTATGACATCGTCGGGAACGAGCCTGCCGCTTTCAACGTATTCCTTCGCCTTCAGGCCCACGGGCGTGCCGTTTTTCATGGCGGCCCGGAGGATGTTGCCGGTGGAAATGGTCGGGATGGACAACTTACGGCTGAGTATCTCTGCCTGGGTGCCTTTCCCGGCGCCCGGCGCGCCCAAAAGTATCAGTTTCATACGTTCCTCCGATCAGTCAAGAAAACCCTTGTAGTTGCGCATGAGCATCTGGGCCTCAACGGCACGGACGGTCTCAAGTGCAACGCCCACAACTATGATTATGGAGGTGCCGCCGAGGGATATGCCGGAAAGGCTGGTCGCCGTGGTGAAGCAGCCTATCAGGATGGGCACTACGGCCACGATGCTCAGGTACAGAGCGCCCATGAGGGTGATCTTGTTGAGCACCTTCCTGATATACTCGCTGGTCGGCTTGCCGGCGCGGAAGCCAGGGATGAAGCCGCCGTTCTTCTTCAGGTTGTTGGCGATCTCGACGGGGTCGAACTGGATGGTGGCGTAGAAGTAGCTGAACGCGATGATCAGCAGGAAGTAGATGATGGCGTAGGGCACGGTGTTCGTGTTGAACACGTTGACCATGAGCCAGGAGTTCTGCCAGCTCGGCACGAAGGCGCAGATGGTGGCCGGGATGCTCGCGATGGACTGGGCGAAGATGATGGGCATGACGCCGGACATATTCACCTTCATCGGGAGATGAGTGCTCTGGCCGCCGTAGAGCTTGCGGCCCACGACGCGCTTGGAGTACTGCACCGGGATCCTGCGCTCGGCATCGTTGACGATGACTATGAGCACGACTATCGCCAGGGCGCCGACTATGACGAGCGCGAGGGCCCACCAGGCGAGGCTGCCGTTGGAGACGTTGGTGATCATGGTGCCGATGGAGCTGGGGAAGCGGGCGATGATGCTCGCGAACAGGATGATGGAGATGCCGTTGCCGACACCGAACTCGGTGACCTGCTCGCCCATCCACATGATGAGCGCGGAGCCGGCCATGAAGGTCATGATGATGACGATGGCGGGCCACACGCCGGCGCCGTCCGCGGTGAGCATGCTCTGGCCGTTGACGCCGTTCTTGATGAGCATGTAGTAGGCAAAGCCCATGATGAGGCCGATGCCCACGGTGGTATAGCGGGTGATGGAGGCGAGCTTCTTGCGGCCTTCCTCGCCGCCTTCCTTCTGCAGCCGCTCAAGGGCCGGGATGGCTATCGTGAGCAGCTGGATGATGATGGAGGCGTTGATGTACGGCTGGATGGACAGCGCAAAGATGGTTGCCATCGAGAAGCTGCCGCCGGACATGGTGTTCCAGAGTCCGAGTATCGTGTTGTTGACCGTGTTGAAGTAGCTCTCCAGCATGGCCGTGTTGACATAGGGCACGGGGACGGCGTTGCCAAGACGATAGACGAGAATGATGAACAGCGTGAAGAGTATTTTCTTGCGAAGCTCCTCGATGCCCCACGCATTCTTGAGAGTCTTAAGCACCTTACACCACCTCGGCCTTTCCGCCCACCGCCTCTATCTTTTGCTTTGCAGATTCGGAGAAGGCGGAAGCCTTGACAGTGAGTTTCTTGGTGAGGCTGCCGTTGCCGAGCACCTTCACGCCGTAAACGCACTTGGAGAGCACGCCGGCGGCGAGCAGCGCGGCGGCGTCGACCTCGGCGCCGTCCTCAAAGCGGTTGAGGGCGGAGACGTTGACGGCCTCCAGCGGCTCGGCGAAGATGTTGTGGAAGCCTCTCTTGGGGATACGCCTGGCGAGGGGCATCTGGCCGCCTTCGAAGCCGACGCGGACACCGCCGCCGCTCCTGGCCTTCTGGCCCTTGTGGCCGCGGCCCGCGGTCTTGCCGTTGCCTGTGCCGTGACCCCTGCCCTTGCGCTTGGCGATCTGGGTGCTGCCGGCGGCCGGGGAAAGTTCACTGAGTTTCATAGCGTACCCTCCTTATTCTTCCGTGACCTGGAGGAGATAGCCGATCTGGGCTATCTTGCCCCGCGTCTGGGGATTGTCGGGCTGGACGGTCTCGTTGCCGACCTTGTGCAGTCCGAGGGAGTGGGCGGTGGCAATGTGCTTGTCATGGCGCCCGTTGAGGCTCTTTACGAGCTTGACTCTGATGTTCTTAGCCATTTCGCAAGCCCCCCTTAACCGACTATCTCGTCGGCGGTCTTGCCCCTGTAGGCCGCGACCTGCTGCGCGTTCCTCAGGGACTGGAGCCCGACCATGGTGGCCGCAACGACGTTCTGCGGGTTGTTGGAGCGCAGGCACTTCGTACGGATGTTCTTGATGCCGGCCGCCTCGACCACCGCACGGACGGCGCCGCCGGCGATGACGCCGGTGCCTTCCGGGGCGGGCTTGAGCAGCACGCGGCCCGCGCCGAACTCGCCGATGACCTCGTGGGGTATCGTCGTGCCCTGCAGCGTGATGGTGACAATGTGCTTCTTAGCGTCCTCGAGGCCCTTGCGGATAGCCTCGGAGACCTCGTTGGCCTTGCCGAGACCGTAGCCCACGCGGCCCTTGCCGTCGCCCACGACGCACAGCGCCGAGAACTTCATGACACGGCCGCCCTTGACGGT
>UQYT01000063.1 GCA_900545405.1 uncultured Eubacteriales bacterium
CAGACCCCGCTGCAGATCAAGCTCAGCCAGCTCTCCAAGATCCTCACCTGGCTCGTGCTCGGCATCTGCGTCGTCATATTCGCCGTGCAGATACTCCGCGCGGGCGGGCTCAACTTCAACGTCGTGCTCGACAGCTTCATGGTAGCCGTCTCCCTGGCCGTCGCCGCCATACCCGAGGGCCTGGCCGCGGTCGTCACCGTGGTGCTCTCGATAGGCGTCACGAACATGTCCAGGCGCAACGCCATAATCCGCCGCCTGACCGCCGTCGAGACCCTCGGCTGCGCCCAGGTCATCTGCTCGGATAAGACCGGCACCCTCACCCAGAACAAGATGACCGTCGTCGACCACTACGGCGACGACGAGAAGCTCCTCGCCACCGCAATGAGCCTGTGTTCCGACGCGGAGGAGGACGAGAGCGGCGTCGCCGTCGGCGAGCCGACAGAGTGCGCCCTCGTCAACTACGCCCACGGCCTCGGCCTCGGCAAGCCCGCGCTCAAGGAGGCCCAGCCCCGGGTGGGCGAGGCACCCTTCGACTCCATGCGCAAGATGATGAGCACCATCCACAAGACGGCGCAGGGCATAGTCCAGTACACCAAGGGCGCGCCCGACGAGATACTCAAGCTCTGCACGTCCTATCTGGACAACGGCGCCGTCAAGCCCATGACCGACGCCAAGCGCAGCGAGATCCTCGCCGCCAACAAGGCCATGGCCGACCGCGCACTGCGCGTCCTCGCCGCCAGCGAGCGGCTCTGGGACTCCGTCCCCGCCGACTGCAGCCCCGCAAACCTCGAGCATGACCTCACCTTCATCGGCCTCACCGGCATGATCGACCCGGTGCGCCCCGAGGTCAAGGCCGCCATCGAGGAGTGCCGCAGCGCCGGCATCCGCCCCATCATGATAACCGGCGACCACATCGACACCGCCATGGCCATCGCCCGCGAGCTCGGCATCCTCACGCCCGAGACCCGCGCCATCACCGGCAGCCAGCTCAATGACATGAGCGACGAGGAGTTTGACCGCCAGTTCAAGGACATCAGCGTCTACGCCCGCGTGCAGCCCGAGCACAAGACCCGCATAGTGAACGCCTGGCGCAAGCACGGCTCCGTCACCGCCATGACCGGCGACGGCGTAAACGACGCGCCCAGCATCAAGAGCGCCGACATCGGCGTCGGCATGGGCATCACCGGCACCGACGTCACCAAGAACGTCGCGGACATGGTCCTCGCGGACGACAACTTCGCCACCATCGTCGGCGCCGTTGAAGAGGGCCGCCGCATCTACGACAACATACGCAAGGCCATCCAGTTCCTGCTCGGCTCCAACATGAGCGAGGTCATCAGCATCTTCGTCGCCACGCTCATGGGCTTCACGATACTCCAGCCCGTCCACCTGCTCTGGATAAACCTCGTCACCGACTGCTTCCCCGCTCTCGCGCTCGGCATGGAAAAGGCCGAACCCGACATCATGCGCCGCAAGCCGCGTGACGCCAAGGCCGGCGTCTTTGCCGGCGGCATGGGCTTCGACATCGCCTATCAGGGCCTGCTCGTCAGCCTGCTGACCCTCGCGAGCTACTTTGTCGGCCACTACATCGAGTCCGGCGTCTGGGAGATCGCCGACAGCCCCGACGGCACTACCATGGCCTTCGTCACCATGAGCATGGCCGAGATCTTCCACAGCTTCAACATGCGCTCGCAGCGCGGCAGCATCTTCACGCTGCACAGCATGAACAAGACCCTCAACTGGGCCGCTCTCGGCAGCCTGATCGCCACGACCCTCGTCTGCGAGGTGCCGTTCATTGCCAACGCTTTCGACTTCACCAGCGTGGAGCTCAGCGAGTACCTCATCGCCCTGTGCTTTGCCGTCAGCGTCATCCCCATCGTCGAGCTCATCAAGCTCATCCAGCGCGCTGTCTCCCGGGGCCGGGCCTGAGCAGCACACGTTTCCCCACACAGCGCCGCACCTGAGTGCGGCGCTGTTTTTGTTGCCCCTCGGGCATGGACATGATAAAATTTGCTTATCAAGGCATACATCCGAGCGTAAAGGGGGCTTTTTCATGGAGATAAGGGTGCTGCGCTATTTCCTTACCGTCGCCCGGGAGGAGAGCATAACCCGGGCGGCCGAGGTGCTGCACATAACTCAGCCGACGCTCAGCCGCCAGCTCTCTCAGCTGGAGGAGGAGACGGGCGTCCGGCTCCTGGAGCGCGGGCCGCGCCGCATAAGGCTCACGAGCGAGGGCATGCTGCTCCGCCGCCGGGCTGAGGAGATACTCGAGCTCGTGGACAAGACCGAGGCTGAGCTCTCAGAGCAGGATGAGCTGGTGGAGGGCCGAATCTCCATCGGCTGCGGCGAGCTGGCCTCCGTCTCGCTGCTGCCGGAGCTCTTCCGCAGCTTCCGGGAGCGCCATCCCCGCGTCGGCTTCGACCTCTACACTGCCACGGCTGACCTGGTCACGGAGCAGATGGACCGCGGCCTGCTGGACATCGGGCTGCTGCTCGAGCCCGTGGACATAGGCAAGTACGAGTTCATCCGCCTGGACATAAAGGAGCGCTGGGTCGTCCTGATGCGCCCGGACGATCCGCTGGCCTCGCAGGAGAACGTGACGGCGCAGGACCTGCTGGGCCGTCCGCTGATACTCCCCCGCCGCACCAGCGTGCGCGGCGAGCTGGCCAGCTGGTTCGGGGACTTTTACGAGCGGCTGAACGTCGTGTTCACCAGCAACCTCAACACCAACGGCGCGCTCATGGTGGCCAGCGGCCTCGCCTATTCCGTCGTCATCGAGGGCGCCGTGCCGCTCTGGGACCAGAGCAAGGTGACCTACCGGCCCCTCAGCCCCGCGCTCACGGCCACCAGCGTGCTCGCCTGGAAGCGCGGCCAGCCCTTCAGCCTTGCATCGGCCCGGTTCATTGAGCACATAAAATGCTTTTTAGGCATGGATAGAGGCGATAAACTAAGTATTTGATATAACGCGCGTTCCGGTTTACAATCAAGGCGCAGTCGGGAAACACCTCCCGGCGGCGCCTTGATCTTTATATGGGAGGCGTGCCACATGATGCGGATTTCTGCGGTCATATGCGTCCGCCCGCCGCTTTTGCGTCCGCGGCCGGAGACGGAAGACCTTCCGCGTAATCGGGGCGCAAATCTGAATCTGGAGGTATTCACATGAGCAGCAAGACCCTTGTGGCATATTTCTCGGCCACGGGCACCACCGCGCGTGCGGCCCGGCGGCTGGCCGAGTCCGTCGGAGCCGACCTCTACGAGATCCGCCCCGCGGTCCCCTACACCCGCGCCGACCTCAATTGGGCCGACAGCAAGAGCCGCAGCACCCTCGAGGCGCACGAAGCCGCCTGCCGCCCCGCCATAGCCGGGGAGCCGGTGGACCTCTCGGGCTACGGCACCGTCTTTGTCGGCTTCCCCATCTGGTGGTACACCGCGCCGAGGATAATACAGAGCTTCCTAGAGAGCCACGACTTCGCGGGCAAGCGCGTCGTCCCCTTCGCCACCTCCGGCGGCAGCGGCCTGGGCCGGACCGCCGAGGCGCTGCGCGCCAGCTGCCCCAGCGCGGAGGTCCTGCCCGGCAGGCTCCTCAACGGCGGCTCTTCCGACGGCGAACTCAAAAAATGGGCGGAGAGCGCAATAGGCTGAGCCGCCCGGAAAGGAAGTAAAAAGATCATGAGCTTTTCCATATACATGCCCACGCGCTGGTACTTCGGCGCGGGCGCGCTCAACGAGCTTGGCCGTCAGCCCCTCCCCGGCCGGACGGCACTGCTGGTCTCGTCCTCCGGCCGCTCGGCAAAGGACTCCGGCTCCCTCTACCGGGTCATGGAGCTGCTGGCCCACAGCGGCGCGGAGTTTCGGCTCTTTGACTAGGTCGAGTCCAACCCCTCCAAGGACACGGTCATGGCGGGCGCCCGGTTCGCGCGGCGAAACGGCTGCGACTTCGTCGTCGCGCTCGGCGGCGGCAGCGTCATGGACGCCGCCAAGGCCATAGCGGCCATGTCCACGAACGACGGCGACCTCTGGGACTACGTCTCCGGCGGCTCTGGCAAGGGCCTGCCCCTGGCGCACGAGCCCCTGCCCGTCATAGCCATAACCACCACCTCCGGCACCGGCAGCGAGGTGGACCAGTGGGGCGTCGTCTCCAACACCGAGGCCCGGGAGAAGATAGGCTTCGGCGGCTATGACTCGCTCTTCCCCGTGCTCTCCATCGTCGACCCGGAGCTGATGGCCACGGTGCCGCCGGACTACACGGCCCATCAGGGCTTCGACGCGCTCTTCCACAGCGTCGAGGTGTACATCTCCCGCTTTGCCAACCCGTTCTCCGACATGGTGGCCCTGACCGCCGTTGAGAATGTGGCGCAAAACCTCGCCGCCGCGGTGCGCTGCGGCTCCGACATGGCCGCGCGCGAGAAGGTCGCCTTTGCCAACACGCTCTCCGGCTATTCCATGGTCACCGGCTGCTGCACCAGCGAGCACGCCATGGAGCACGCCATGAGCGCCTTCCACCGCGAGCTGCCCCACGGCGCCGGGCTCATCATGATCTCCAGGGCCTATTACCAGCACTTCGTGGACCTGCACGTCTGCGACGAGCGCTTCGTCCGCCTGGCTCAGGCCATGGGCATGACCGGGGCGAGCCGTGCGCAGGACTTCATAACCGCGCTGGAGCGGCTGCAGGCCGACTGCGGCGTGGACGGCCTGCGGATGTCGGACTACGGCTTCATGCGCGAGGAGCTCCCTGAGCTCGCGCGCAACGCCAGGGCCACCATGGGCGGCCTCTTCGAGTCCGACCCCGCCGCGCTCTCCGACGAGGACTGCCTCGCCATCTTCGAGCGCGCCTACCGCTGAGGGAAAACACTTGGACGGCGGCGCGGGCCGGGTGTGGTATGCTCCAGGCATAAACAAAGCAAGGAGGCACACCCGTAATGAAACTGAAAAAGCTCACCGCGCTCGTCCTGCTGCTCTCCCTCTGCCTGGCGCTCGCCGCCTGCGGCGCGGAGGAGTCCCCCGTCTCCGACGCCCCGGCGGCGGACGACGGCCTGGTGGACTACACCGTCGAGGGCGTCGGTACCTTCCGCCTGCCCGAAGGCTTCGAGATGGAGACCGGCTCCACCACCGAGCCCCTGCCCACGAACTACGTCGTCTTTGAAAAAGACGGCGTGACCATCTCCTGCAGCCGCTTCGGCAAGGACGCCTATGAGGCTGCCGGAGTGCCCCTGCCCGCGGACGTGGAGGAGTATTCCACCCGCAGCGGCGTGCAGAACGCCGTGCCCGCGGGCACCGAGTTCGCCTACGACAGCTACGGCAGCTACGCCGCCCAGTTCACGGACGAGGACGGCATCAGCTGGTACTACGTGCTGCTCAAGGGCACTGACGCCTATGCCAGCTGCTATCTCTACGCCCCGGCCGACGCCTTCGACGCCGACAGCGCCGCGCTCTGGATCAGCGGCACGGTAATCGAATGATACTCAGCCCCTCCAAATAAAGCGGCGCCCCGGACTTTTCCGGGGCGCCTTCCTTATGCTCTTGTCCGTTCCGGCAGCGGCAGGGCCGGGTCGTCGTGCCAATAGATGATGAGCCGGCCGCGCGCCACGGAGATGCGGGCGCGCTCCCCCGTGAAGCTGTTGCTCACGGCGAGGGGGAAGTCCGGCGTGAGCACCGCGCCGTCAAGGGCGTAGCTCAGCCCCGACTCACAGACGCCGGAGGCCTCCGGCCCGAAGCAGAAGGCCGAAAAGTCGCCGGAACAGCGCGCGTCGAACTCCAGCGCCGCGCCGTCCGAGATGGCCGTCAGCGCGCAGCCGCGGCCGACGAGTATGGCCTCCATGCCGTGCGCATCCGCCCAGGCCAGGGACTGGACGTTGGCCAGCGAGTGGTCGAAGCGCGCTCCGCCGAGCCCGCCGAAGATCAGCACGCGCCGGAAACCCAGCTCGTGCGCCCGCTTGAGCGCGGCCATGGTGTCCGTGTCGTCCTTGCGCACGGGGCAGACCTCCACGCTGGGCGCCTCCGGCACATAGCCGAGGGAGTCGAAGTCGCCGAGCGCGAGGTCCGGCTGTATGCCGAGGCGCGCCAGGTGCCTGAGCCCCGCGTCCGCCGCGATAACAAGGTCGCCCTCCTCCGGCCGGAGCCGCTCCTCCGCGAGCTCCGCCGCGGCGACGATATAGCATGTCTTCATAATACTCTCCACCCTCATTCGGCCAGGGCCTCGAGGCCCTGCCTGTCCGCGATGCGCACCGTCCCGCGCGAGAGGCTGACCAGACCCTCGGACTGAAAATAGCGCAGCATCCGCGTCACGACCTCGCGCGCGGTGCCGAGGTGCGCGGCGATGCGCTCGTGCGTGATGCGCAGCTCATCGCTGCTCTCAAGGGCCGATTCCTCGAGTAGGAAGGCCGCGAGGCGGCGGTCAAAGCTCTTCCAGAGTATCTGTTCCACAAGCCACATGACCTCGGAAAAGCGCGAGGCCATCAGCTCGTTAGTGTAGTTTGCAAGCGGCGCGGACTCCTCCATCACGCGCTTATAGACCTCCGGGGAGACGACCAGCACCTCCGAGGGCTGCTCGGCCTCGATGGAGACGTCAAATTGCAGACCCCTCATCACGCAGGAGGCGGAAAAGAGGCAGATGTCGCGCTCAAAAAGCCGGTAGAGGGTTATCTCGCGCCCGGTATCGGATATCATATAGGCCCGCAGACGCCCGGAGCGCACCGCGAGCAGGCCGACGCATTCGCCCGCGCCGGAGAGCTGTTCGCCCGCCTCAAGTCTGCGCGGAGACGCCGCGGACTCCAGCGCGCGCCGCTGGGCGTCGGTGAGCTTGTCCCAGACGCCGGGGAAAAAGGCTTCAAGTTCCATGCAGAGACCTCGCTTTCCCCCGTATTATAAACCATCCCCCTCCCCGGCGCAATGGGCGCGGGAAGGGGGACAGCAACTTTCAGCTCTCCATCTGCTTGCCGAGGAAGGACGCCACGGTCTGGGCGAGCTTGTATTCCACATCGCCGGAGGGCGGGGCGTTCTTGGGCGAGGCGAAGATGACGCAGCCCATGAGGTCGCCCTCGGAGATGACGGGCGCGGCGACAGAGACGCAGTAGCCGCTCTCGCCGTCGGTGACGGGCACGGAGCTGCCACCGGACTCATGCCGATAAACGCGGCGCGACTCCATGATCTGCTCGAGCTCGGGGGAAATGCGCTTTTCAAAGAGCTCGCGCCTGCCCCCTCCGGCCACGGCGATGACGACGTCCCTGTCGCAGACGGCGGCCACGCAGTCCGTGGACTTGTGCAGCGAATCGCATATCTGCGCCGCGAAATCCGATAGCTCCCCAATGGGCGAGTACTTCTTAAAAATGACCTCCCCGTCCTTGTCCGTAAAAATCTCCAGCGGGTCGCCCTC
>UQYT01000064.1 GCA_900545405.1 uncultured Eubacteriales bacterium
TGCTCCTTGACCGCGGCGCCGGAGAAGAACCGCCCCGGCCCCACGGCCCGCCGCAGCTCCTCCGCGACGCCCTCCGTAAGTTTGTTGTACGCAGGCATATGCTTTGCCTCCTTTTGCTTCTTTTCTGCTTTTCTTCTTTATATATTGGCGCGCTCGGCGGCCTCGATGGTGTGCAGCGCGAGCACGGCGGTGGTGACGCGGCCCACGCCTCCCGGCACGGGCGAGACGGCGGCGGCGATACTCTCCGCGGCGGCGAAGTCGACGTCGCCCCGCAGGCCCTCCGGCGTCACGTTGGTGCCGACGTCCACGACCACCTGCCCCGGCGCAAAGCAGTCCGCGCCGAGCAGCCCCGCGTGCCCCGCGGCGGCGACGACGATGTCCGCGCCGCGGCAGACGCCGGGGAGGTCGCGCGTCCGGCTGTGGCAGAGCGTCACGGTGGCGTCCCGGGCCATGAGCAGCATCGCGAGCGGGCGGCCCACGACGAGGCTGCGGCCCACGACGGCCACGCGCTTGCCCGCGGGGTCGATGCCGTAATAGTCGAGCAGCTCGAGCACCGCGCGGGCGGTGCAGGGCGCAAAGCCCCCGCCCGAGCCGGTGAACACCCCCGCGAGGGAGGCGGGGCTCACGCCGTCCACGTCCTTGGCCGCGGCGAGTTCGGCGCAGGCGGCGCGCTCCGTCTTTTTGAAGGGCATGGGCCGGAGCAGCAGCGCCCCGTGGACGCCCGGCTCAGCGTTTATGCTGCGCACGGCGTGGAGCACGGCGTCCATGTGCGCGTTCTCGGGCAGCTCTATCGTGAAGGCCTCGACCCCCGCGGCGGTGCAGGCCTTTTTGGCCGCGCGCTCGTAGGACCGGCTCTCCTCCTGCGCGCCGACGCGGAGTATGACCAGCGTGGGCGTTATGCCGCGCTCGCGCAGCGCCCGGCTGCGGACGGTGAGGCCCGCGGTCAGCGCCTCGGCCGCGGGCGCGCCGCTGAGTATCTGAGCCATCAGCCTATCCTCGCTTCCACGGCGGCGAGGCCCGCGTCGATGACGGGGCCGTACTGCTCGAACACCAGCTCGCACTCGCGGCGGAGCGTCATGGCGAACACCTCGTCCGTCATGCCCGCGGCGTTGATGAGGATGTTCAAGCGCGAGGCGCGCATCGCCGCGCGGCAGAGCTCGAGGCCCACGCCCACGTCGGAGATCGCGCCCTTCACGCCCTTGTCCGCGAGGGAGCGCAGCGTCTCCGCCGTCTGGGCGGCGGTGTACATGACCTCGGTGGGGATGAAGCAGGCCACGCGGAGGGCGGAATCCATGTGCTCGGCGCGCGCGGGGTCGTCCTTCGGCAGGGCCAGGTACTTGCGCAGCGGCTCAAAGGCCTTGGCGTCCTCGTCGATGAGGCGGAGCATATACGTGCGCGTGAGCGAGAGCTTCTTCACCGCGTCGGCGATGTCGGCCTCATATTCGGCGTACTTGGGCTTGCCGGCGGTGAGGTTGCAGACCATCTCCCCCAGCGCGGCGGCCAGGGCCCCGCAGAGGGCGGCGGCGCCCCCTCCGCCGGGGGTCGGCGCGTCCGAGGCCAGGGCGGCGGCAAAGTCGTTAAGGCTCTTGTCAGCGAATTTTTCCATGTCTCATACTCCCTGTTTATATAAGATGTCGGTTGACGAAGGGTATCTTCGAGAGCACCCACCAGGCGGCGAGGCTGAGCGCGAACACGGCCGCGCCCTGCACGGGCACGGCGAGGAGCGGCGGCATGACCGTGAGGTCGAAGCCCAGCTGGCGGAAGGCCATGACGAAGGCGTGGTGCGCGAGATACACGCAGAAGCTGGCCTTGACCAGCCGCGCGAGCCGCGGCGTGCTCTCCCGGCCGTCAAAGACGCAGCGCGCCGCGCCGAAGAGGCCGTAAGCCATCAGCGCCGGGCCGGGGGACATGCCCTCCATGAAGGCCTCGAACACCGCGCCGTTCCGGAGGGACATGAAC
This sequence comes from uncultured Eubacteriales bacterium, assembly GCA_900545405.1. Classification (GTDB taxonomy): domain Bacteria; phylum Bacillota; class Clostridia; order Oscillospirales; family Oscillospiraceae; genus Scatomorpha. Next base: position 1,960 of record UQYT01000064.1, read on the forward strand.
ACCGTCCCGCCGAAGGTCACGGCAAAGCCCAGCGCCAGCGCCGCAATATACCTCCCGAGCCGCTCCCGCCGCGCGGGCCGGGAGCTCATGACGTAGCCGAGCAGCGCGTAGCCGAGCGCCGACCAGCACATGTTCAGCGGATACTGCGCCGTTATGCCGCCCAGCCACGCGAGCGGCGGCCAGAGCCTGAAGAGCGGCCAGCAGATGCCGAGCACCGCCCAGAGGAACACCGCCCAGTCGAGCTCCCGCTCCGTCGCCCCCCGCACGAGCGCGCGCAGCACCGGCAGCGCGGCGTAGAGCAGCAGCAGGATTTGCAGGTAGTAGAGGTGCAGGTGGTGGTTGAAGCGCAGCGTCTCGCGCACGGAGTTCCAGAGCCAGCCCGGCTCCAGCCAGCCGGTGAAGAGGTACGTGCCCGCGACGTTGTAGACGTAATAGAGCCAGGCCCAGACCAGCAGGATTATCAGCACGCGCAGGAAGTAGCGCCGGAAGATGTCCCGCCCCGTGAGCCTCCGCTCCGGCGCGAGCATCAGCGCGCCCGTGCACATGAAGAACACCGGCACCGCAAAGCGCGCGAGGCAGTCCCAGAACGTACACGAGAGCCACGCGAAGCTGCCTGTCTCAAAGAGGCTCAGGCCGTAGCCCGAGGTGTGTATGACTATGACGCCCGCGCAGGCCGCGAGCTTTATTACGTCGGGCGCCAGCGCGCGCCCCTTCACCTCGGACATCTCCCGTCCCCCCTGTTCCCGGAGCAGATGAGCCCCATGTATATCCACGCCACCGGCACCACCAGGCACAGCCCGAGCCCGAAGAGGCTCTGCACCAGATAGCCGACCAGCCCCGCGCCGTATTCCGGCCCCGAGCCGCGCAGCCAGCGCCTGAGCGCCGTCACCACCAGCCCCGCGTAGGCCGCAAAGCCCACCAGGCCGAGGTTCACGAGGCAGCCCAGCGGCTCGCTGTGCGCGTTGTCCGCGTGCGTCGAGAGCGTGAGCCCCGTCTCCGGCACATAGCGCTCAAAGTCGAGCAGCGAGCGCGCGTCGAAGGTGTCCGGCCCCCCGCCGGTGAGCGGCCTCTCGCCGAAGAGCCGCAGCGCCTCCCGCCAGATGGCCACCCGGCTCGAGCCGAAGCCGTCCTGCGCCCGCCCGTGCAGTATCTCCGAGAGCTCCCAGAGCGTCCCGCCCCCCGGCGGCGCAAGATATATAATGATTATCGCCAATATCGCTAAACCCGCGAGGCAACATATCAAAAGCCGCGCGGCCCTTTTGCGGCCCGTGTAGTTTACATAATAAGGCACGGTCACGACCGCGCAGCCGAGGCAGCCGACGAGGCCGGACTCGGCCCTTATGGCAAAGAGCAGCGCCAGACACTCCGCGGCGGGCAGCAGGAGCAGCGCCCGGCGCAGCGGGGCGCGCGAGCGGAGCGCCGAGACGGTCAGCAGCGGGATAACGAGGCAAAACCAGGCCGCGAGCAGGTTCGTGTTCCCCATCGTGCCCAGGAATTCGCCCGAATACCGCGTCCCCGCGTCGTAGAAGCTCAGCCCCTCGGGATAGAGCCCGAGGACGTTCACGCGGCTCAGCTGCAAGAGGGCCACGGCGCTGCAGAGCGCCGCCGCAAGGGCCGTGAGGTTAACATAACGCTCCCGCATCTCCCCCCAGCGGGAGACGCCGAGGGCGATGGCGCCGTAGAGCAGCAAAGTGACAGCCCCGTCGCGCCGCGCGGAGCCGAGGAGGCAATAGCCTATGCGCCCGGAGCAGAGCGTGGAGAGGCAGACGGCGGCCATGAAGGCGAGCGCCCAGGCGGCGAAAACGCCGGGCCGCGAGGGCCTCCAGCGGTATTTTACGGCGCAGACGCCCAGCGCCGCGAGCCAGACGAGCGTGAGCGCGGCGAAGAGGCGGAATTTTGCCCCCGTGATGTCCGAGTAGCCCTCGAGCCCCGGCCAGAGCGGCAGGGCGAGGAGCATGAGGCAGATGAACTTGTCCGTGAGCCGGCGCGCCGAATTTTCCATGCGGCTATTTTAGCACATCTCGCCCCTTGCGCGCAACGGCGGCTTGCGTTATTATCGAGCCGGAGGTGTTCCGATGTATTTTGACACGCACGCACACTATGACGCCGAACAGTTCAACGCCGACCGGGACGCGCTGCTCGCCTCGATGCCGGCCGAGGGCGTGGACTATATAATAGACCCCGGCTGCGACGCCGCCTCGAGCCGCGCGGCCATCGCGCTCGCGGAAAAGTACCCCTTCGTGTACGCCGCGGTGGGCTGGCAGCCGGAGGAGTGGGAGAGCTGGACGTACGAGAGCGAGGCGCTCGTGCGCTCCCTCGCCGCGCACCCGAAGTGCGTCGCCATAGGCGAGATAGGGCTCGACTACTATTGGGATAAGGAGCACAAGGAGATACAGTACGAGATGTTCGTCACGCAGCTGGAGCTCGCGCTCGCGCTGGACATGCCCGTCATCATCCACGACCGCGAGGCGCACGAGGACTGCCTGAACATCACGGGGCGCTATCCGGCGCTGCGCGGGGTGTTCCACTGCTACTCCGGCAGCGTGGAGATGGCGCGCGAGCTGGTGCGGCGGGGCTGGTACCTCGGCTTCGACGGGCCGGTGACGTACAAGAACGCGCGGAAAGCCCTCGAGGTGCTCGAGTGGTGCCCGCTGGAGCGGATACTGGTGGAGACTGACAGTCCGTACCTCACGCCCGTGCCCTTCCGCGGCAAGCGGAACGACTCGACCAAGCTGCGCTATATCGTGGAGAAGATCGCCGAGATAAAGGGCCTCGGCGCCGAGGCCGTCGCGCGCGCGACGAGCGAGAACGCCTCCCGCCTCTTCGGCGTGGCGCTTGACAAGTGAGGGGCAGCAGTTTAGTATAGTAAAAAATCCCCATTGAGTGTTGGGTATATTACGCATGATCGGAGCTGTGAGCATGAAAAAAACTGCGCTTGCCCTGCTCTGCGCGCTGCTGCTGGCCCTTGCGCTGACCGCCTGCGGCCAGGACGCCGCCGAGGGCGAGGCCGCCGCCGCGGACTACGGCTACGCCGAGTACGGCGAGTATCTCTTCTACCTCGCGGACGGCGCGCCCGTCTCCACCGCCGAGATACCCCGGGCGACGGACGAGACGCGGGTCATCCGCATGTCCACCACCACCTCCGTGAACGACTCCGGCCTGCTGGGCTATCTGCTGCCCATGTTCGAGGCCGAGTACGGCTACGAGGTGGAGGTCACCTCCGCCGGCACCGGCAAGGCCATCGCCAACGCCGAGAGCGGGAACGCGGACCTGCTGCTGGTGCACTCCAAGAGCCAGGAGGAGGAGTTCGTCGCGGCGGGCTATTCCTATGTCCTGCCCGGCTTTGAGAGCGAGCGGCTGACCTTCCTCTACAACTACTTCGTCCTCTGCGGCCCCGCCGACGACCCCGCCGGGGTCAAGGACGCGCCCAGCGTGCGCGACGCCTTCGCCGCCATCGCCGAGGGCAAGTACCCCTTCGTCTCCCGCGGCGACCAGTCCGGGACGCACACCAAGGAGGTCAGCCTCTGGCCCGAGGAGCTCGGCATCACCGTGGACGCCGCCTCCGTGGAGCAGTACGCCGACTGGTACACCTACTCCAACGCCGGGATGGGCGTCTGCCTCACCATGGCCGCCGAGACCGGGAGCTACATCCTCTCCGACAAGGCCACCTTCCTGACCTTCCAGGCAGGCGGCGCCGGGTAAGCGCTTTTGCGGAGCCTGTCCTTATTATAAGGAAAGGGGGCGTGCGCGTGAAAACAGCTCTGGCCGAGGCGGTGGAGCTCATACTCTCCGGCGACAGGCAGCTGGCCATCATACTGGTCACGACTCTGCGCATGGCCCTTGCGAGCTCGGTCATAGCGCTGCTCATCGGCGCGCCGCTGGGCGTGCTGCTCGGCGGCTACGCGGGCCGGGGCAAGCGCGCGCTGGTGACGGTGAACCGCACGCTGATGGGTCTGCCGCCGGTGGTGGTGGGGCTGGTGTGCTACATGCTGTTCTCCGGCGTGGGGCCGCTCCGGCATCTGCGGCTGCTGTACACGATACGGGGCATGGTCATAGCGCAGGTGATACTGCTGGTGCCGCTCATCGTGGGCAGTCTGGAGGCGCACCTCTCCACCGTGGCGCCGGACATACGCGAGACGGCGCTGGGTCTGGGTCTGCGCCGGGGCCGGACGCTGCTGCTGTTGCTCGGGGAGAGCCAATATCAGCTCGTGGCCGCGTACCTGCTGGGTCTGGGCCGGGCGCTGGCCGAGGTGGGGGCGGTGTCGATGGTCGGCGGCGCCATCGCCTACAAGACCAACGTCATGACCACCGCGATCATGAACTACACGAACATGGGCGCGTTCACCTCGGCGCTCGCGCTGGGGATCATACTGCTGGCCGTGTCCCTGCTGCTGAACGCGGGGGCGGCGCTGCTGCACTGGAGGCTGGAGAGATGAGACTGCCGCCCATGACCAAGACATATTCCGGCCGGACGGTGCTGGACGTGCCGGAGATAGAGCTCGCCGACGGGGCCGTGCACGCGGTGATAGGCGCGAACGGCAGCGGGAAATCGACGCTGGCGCGGCTGGCGGCGGGGGCGATAAGGCCGGACGACGGCCGGGACGCGCGCCCGGCGCGCGCGGGGTACATGCCGCAGCGCTCGTATGCCTTCCACATGAGCGCGCTGAGCAATCTGCGCCTGACGGGTGCGGACCGGGCTCGGGCGCAGGCGCAGCTGGAGACCTTCGGCCTGGGCGCGCTGGCGCGGCAAAAGGCGCCGAGCCTCTCCGGCGGCGAGACCGCGCGTCTGGCGCTGGCGCGGCTGCTGATGGAGGACTATCCGCTGCTCATCCTGGACGAGCCGACGGCGGCGATGGACATCGCGGCCACGCTGCTGGCCGAGGACTGCCTGCGCCGCTATCGTGAGCGCACTGGCTGCACGGTGCTGCTGGTGACGCACTCGCTCTCGCAGGCGAAGCGCCTCGCGGACCGCGTGCTGTTCCTGAGCGAGGGCCGCCTCGCGGAGCAGGGCCCCGCCGCCCAGGTCCTCGAGACCCCCCGCGAGCCCCAAACCCGCGCCTTCCTCGACTTCTACGCCCTGGGCTGACCCCCCGCGCCGCGCGAAGCGCGTTTGAAAGTTTCGTCCACCTTTTCAAAGGTGGTGGAGTCCAGAGGCAAAGCCTCTGGCCGCGCTCCGCAGAG
>UQYT01000065.1 GCA_900545405.1 uncultured Eubacteriales bacterium
AAGCGCCTTTCTTTGGCGGCTCGACACCGTTTCTTTGGGCAAGCACCAAAGAAATGGGGTCGAATGGCAGGACAAGCAATCGACCACCTCCCAGCGTATCGGCGCACACGTACCAAACCAAAAGAACAAATAAAAGGGGGAACCCCCGGCGAGGGTTCCCCCTTGGACCCCCTCCTGCGCTTTTGTGAGCATCAGGAGGGTTCCGCGCTCTGCGGAGCGCGGCCAGAGGCTTTGCTTCTGGACTCCACCGCCTTTGAAAAGGCGGGCGAAACTTTCATTCGCGCGCGGCGCGCGCAGCGTCAATCCTTCATGGCGACGGCGGCGTCGTACAGCGCCTCGACCTCCTTGCTCGGGGCCTTGCCCACGGAGGCGGCTATCACGGCGGCGATCAGGCCCGCGAAGAAGCCGGGGATGATCTCGTACACGCCCGTCCCGGAGAGGAACGCCAGCCACGCCACGTCAACCACCGCGCCGACCACGATGCCCGCCACCGCGCCGCCGAACGTGAACCGGCGCCAGAACAGCGAGAGCATGATCACCGGCCCGAACGCCGCGCCGAACACGCCCCAGGCGTTCTCGACAAGGCCCATGATGGTGCCGCTGCCCGGGTCCGCCGCGATCAGCAGCGCGATCACCGAGATGACCACGACCACTATGCGGCCCGCCCACAGCATCTCGTTGTCGCTCGCGTTCTTGCGGAACACCGGCTTATACACGTCGCTCGCAAACGCCGAGGCCGAGGCCAGCAGCTGCGAGTCGCAGGTGCTCATCGCCGCCGCAAGGATGGCCGAGAGCAGTATGCCGCTCACCACCGCCGGGAATATCGTGCGCACCATCGTGATGAACACGGCCGAGGAATCGGATATCTCGCCCAGGAACATGCGCCCTATCAGGCCCGAGGCCACCGAGAAGATCAGGATTATGAACGTCCAGCTGATGCCTATCACGCTCGACTTGCGCAGGTCCTTGTTCGAGCGGATGGACATGAACCTTATTATGATGTGCGGCATGCCGAAGTAGCCGAGGCCCCAGCCCAGGCCGGAGATGATGTCGCTCCAGCTCGTGAAGGCATCCCAGTAGCCCTCCGGGGTCGGCGCGCTCGCCGCCACGGCCTCGCCGCCGTTCACCAGCGCCAGCGCGAAGATGGGCGCGATCAGCAGCGCCGCCAGCATCAGCAGGCCCTGGAAAAAGTCCGTCCAGCACACCGCGTTGAAGCCGCCCAGGAAGGTGTACGCGATGATGATGAACGCCGCCAGATACATCGCCGTAGTCTCGTTTATGCCTATGACCGTGCTGAACAGCGTGCCGCAGGCCTTGATGCTCGACGCCGCGTATATCGTGTACGCCACCAGGAAGATGATCGCGCAGATGATCTGCAGAAACTTGCTCTTCGACAGGAAACGGTTCGTCAGATACTGCGGTATCGTGATAGAGTCCTTCGCCGCTATCGAGAACTTGCGCAGCCTCGGCGCCTCAAATATCCACGAGAGCGCGTAGCCTATCGCAAGACCCACCGCGATCCAGATCTGGCCCATGCCCAGCGCGTACACCGACGCCGGCAGGCCCATAAGTACCCAGGCGCTCATGTCCGAGGCGCCCGCCGACAGCGCCGATACCCACGGCCCCATCTGACGCCCGCCCAGGAAGTAGTCCTTCTCGTTGTCGCCCTTGCTCTTGGCGAAGAAATAAATGCCTATCCCCACCATGAACACAAAGTAGATGATAAATACCACAAGCTCTGCTACGTTCATTCCGTCTACCCCACACATGAAAAAAATTAATACATTCCATCAACTTTACAAATGAATGCTTTTGAATTATAATCTTCATCAGGCCAATTGGCAAGCCCCGGGCCCGGATTTTTGGGGCGCAAAGGGGCTTTTTTCGGGCCTTACATCAAATTTATTGATTTATTTTCATCTATACATGAAAGGAATTCATGTAACATGCCGGTAAGCAAGTATGAGGCGTTTTTGAAGGCGGCGGAGCTGGGGAGCCTGACGCGGGCGGCGGCGGAGCTGGGGGTGACTCAGTCGGCGGTGTCGCACATGATAGGCTCGCTGGAGGAGGAGCTGGGCTTCTCCTTATTAAAAAGAGGGCGCACGGGCGCGCGGCCTACGGCGGAGGGCGAGCGGGTGCTGCCCGCCATCCGGGGGATGCTGAACTCGAAGGAGCAGCTGGAGCAGACGGCGGCGGCCATCCGGGGCCTGGACTGCGGCACGGTGAGGATAGGCACCTTCACCAGCGTGGCGGTGCACTGGCTGCCGGGGATGATAAAGCGCTTTCAGGCGGCCTACCCCAACGTGGAGCTCAAGCTGATGAACGGCGACTACCACGACGTGGAGCAGTGGCTCTCGGACGGGAACTGCGACCTCGGCTTCGTGGCGCTGCCGACCAAGCAGCGCGGGCGGGTTACGGCGCTGCTGGAGGACCGGCTGCTGGCCGTGGTGCCGCGGGACCACCGCCTCGCGAGCCTGCCGCGCTTTCCCATCAAGGAGGTGGAGCACGAGCCCTTCATCAGCCTGCTGGAGACCAGCGACCACGACGCGCGCCGCGCGCTGGAGGCCGCGGGCGTCACACCCAACATACGGTACACGACCAAGGACGACTACGCCATAATCGCCATGGTGGAGCAGGGCCTCGGCGTGAGCATAATGCCGGAGCTGCTGCTCTCGGGCCGCAGCGACAACGTCCGCGTCATGGAGCTGACCCCGCCCGCGAGCCGGACCATCGGCCTCTGTCTCCCCGACGCGGACAGGGCCGGCCCCGCCACGCTCCGCTTCGCCGACTGCGTCTCCGACTGGGTCCGCGAGCACTATTCACGGTTACAGAACACCTTGTCGTGAATTAGCGTATGAAATATTTTGCAACCTCTGACCCAACAAATTCATTTTAAGGCTTGAAATAAGGTTTGGCATGGCGTATACTGAGTTTGTCTTGAAATTTGCGGAAATGCAAAATGCAATTTTTTTGTCAAAGGGAGGATCACAAATGAAAAAGAGAATAGCCGCGCTGGTACTGTGCCTGGCACTGGTATTTGCGCTCGCCGCCTGCGGAGAGGCCGCCCCCGCGACCGAGAGCGCAGCCCCCACGGAGAGCGCCGCGCCCGTCGCCCCGGCGGACGTCCCCGACCTGGATGTCTCCGCCAACCTCGACTTCGGCACCGGCAGCTCCACCGGCACCTACTACGGCTTCGGCGGCGCCTTCGGCACCTACATCTCCAACAACACCGGCGTGACCATCACCGCCGTCACCACCGCCGGCTCTCAGGCCAACATCGAGATGGTCGACGCGGGCGAGTATGACCTCGGCTTCGTGCAGTCCGACGTCATGAGCTACGCCTACAGCGGCACCAACCTCTTCACCGAGCCCGTGACCGGCTTCACCACCCTCGCGGCCCTCTACATGGAGCAGGTGCAGATCGTCACCCTCGACCCCGAGATAAAGACCGTCGGCGACCTGGCCGGCAAGACCGTCTCCATCGGCGCCGTCGGCTCCGGCGTGTACTTCAACGCCATCGACGTGCTCGGCGCCTATGACCTCACCGAGGACGACATCAGCCCCGTCTACCAGAACTTCGACGACAGCGTCGAGAGCCTGCAGGACGGCCGCATCGACGCCGCCTTCATCGTCGCCGGCGCCCCCACCACCAGCATCGTGCAGCTGGCCACCACCCAGGAGGTCCACCTCGTCAGCCTCGACCAGGAGCACATCGACAAGCTCATCGAGGTCAGCCCCTACTACAGCGCCTACACCATCGGCGCCGACGTCTACGGCACCGCTGAGGACTGCACCACCGTCGCCATCAGCGCCGTGCTGATCGGCCGCGCGGACCTCGACCCCGACGTGGCCTACACCATCGTCTACACGCTCTTCCAGAACGCGGACAAGATCAGCCACGCCAAGGCTGCCGAGCTGAGCCGTGAGTTCGGCGCCTCCGTCACGGACGTCCCCTACAACGAGGGCGCCGCCCGCTACTTCGAGGAGCAGGGCTTCACCGTTCCGAGGGCCTGAGCTCGCACTTTTGAACTCGCGTCAGTCCGCGGCGCCCAGCCAGGGTGCCGCGGCTTTCGCAAGGGAGGTATACAATGTCTGAGAAGAAAAAGAAAACAGACGGCCTGTTCGACAGCCGGATAGTCGACTCCGACGTCAGCGAGCAGCCGCACTACGAGCATCCGCACGTCAAGGGCTTTGACGGGGCGTCCTTCGAGCCGGAGGAGGACCAGTCCGCCGACGTGGGCACGATGGAGGACGTCGAGGCCATCATGCGCAAGTACGACCGCGAGTCGAACACGCGCATCTGGCAGGGCACTCCCAAGCTCATCGTCGATATCCTCATGGCGCTCTTCTCGGCCTACTGCATCTACTCCACGCTTACCACCAAGGCCGCCATCGAGATACGCCTCACCGCCTTCATGGGCTGCATCATGATCCTCGGCTTCCTGACCTACCCGGCCAGCAAGAAGCACGTCAAGGTCAACTCCCTGCCGTGGTACGACATCGTGCTCATGATCCTGGGCGCGGCGGCGTTCTTCTATTACAGCCTCTCCTACAACGACCTGAGCCGCGTGCTCACGAGTCCCATCCGCATGACGATGACCTACAACATCATCGGCATAGTCGGCGTGCTCGTGCTCGCGGAGCTCTGCCGCCGCTGCGTGGGCCTGCCCATACTCTTCGTGGCGGGCGCGCTGCTCATATACACCTTTGCAAGCGGCCAGAGCCTCAACGCCGTCATCCACAGCCTCTTCTACTCCACGCAGGGCATCCTCTCCACGCCTGTCAACGTCTGCGCCAAGTTCATCGTGGTGTTCATAATCTTCGGCGCCTTCCTTGAGCGCACGGGCATAGCGAACTTCTTCATAGACCTGGCCAACTCCGTGGCGGGCTCCGCCTCCGGCGGCCCGGCCAAGGTCGCGGTCGTGGCAAGCGCGCTGGAGGGCATGGTGTCCGGCAGTTCGGTCGCCAACACCGTCGGCTCCGGCTCCATCACGATACCCATGATGAAAAAGACCGGCTACCGCGCCGAATTCGCCGGCGCAGTCGAGGCCGCAGCCTCCACCGGCGGCCAGATCATGCCGCCCATCATGGGCGCCGCCGCCTTCCTGATGACCGAGTACGTCAACGAGCCCTACGGCCAGATCGCCGTGCGCGCCATACTGCCCGCGGTGCTCTACTTCCTCGGCATCTTCATCGCGGTCCACCTCGAGGCCAAGAAGTTCGGCCTGCGCGGCATCCCCCGCAGCGAGCTGCCGAAGTTCTTCCAGCTCATCCGCAAGATATATCTTCTTGCCCCGCTGGTGATACTCATCTACCTCGTCACCTCAAACTCGAACACCATCCAGGTCAGCGCCTCCATTGCCATCATCGTGGCGGTAGTGGCCAGCCTGTTCGACAAGGACAACCGCATAACGCCCAAGCGCTTTTTCGAGGCGCTGGCGGCCGGCGCCAGGGGCACCATCACGGTCGCCGTGGCCTGCGGCATCGCGGGCGTCATCGCCGGCTGCATCACGGTCACCGGCCTGGGCAGCAAGCTGATAAGCGGCGTCATCGCCCTCTCCGGCGGCAACGTGATGATCGGCCTGGTGCTGACGATGATCTGCTGCATCATCCTCGGCATGGGCGTGCCGACCACGGCCAACTACTGCATCATGGCGACGACCTGCGCCCCCATACTCCAGGAGCTGGGCGTGAACCTCATCGCGGCGCACTTCTTTGTGTTCTACTTCGGCATCGTGGCGGACATCACGCCGCCGGTCGCGCTCGCGGCCTACGCCGGCAGCGCCATCGCCAAGAGCAACCCGATGAAGACGGGCGTGCAGGCCACGAAGCTGGCCATAGGCGCGTTCATAGTGCCGTACGTGTTCGCGCTGAACCCGTCGATGCTGTTCATTAACGCGAGCGTGGGCGACATAGTGCTCATCTGCGCCACGGCGGTGCTGGGCATGTTCGGCATAGCTGCGGCGATGAACGGCTATCTGTTCAAGAAGATCCAGTGGTATATGCGCATCGCCTTCATGGTGGGCGGCCTGATGCTGCTGATCCCTGGCCTGGCGACGGACATCGCCGGCCTGGTGCTGCTCGCAGCCCTCACGTCCTACCAGTACCTGAGCAGCCGCAAGGGCACCGCCCCCGCCGCCTGACCCCGCCCTCCGCTGCACAAATAAGAGCTTCGTCCAAGGGGAACCCCCAAAAAAGGGGTTCCCCTTTTCAACATCTGATAAGGCGGCCCCTCATTTGTGCCTGTACGTGTGCGCCGTTCCCCGGTCAAAAGCTGCCGCCCCCTACTGCCAATTCCACCCCATTTCTTTGCTCTTGCGCAAAGAAATGGGGTGGAGCCCCAAAGAAACGCGCTTTTGGAGGTGGGCGGAACCTGATAACGACAGTGACGCCCGTGCAGTAGACTGACCGCGCAAAGCGGCCATAACAAATCCCGTTCGCCCCCGGCGAAGGCAACCGCTCAGATGACCACCAGCCCCGCCCCAAGTCGGGCGAAGATGACCCCCGTCCACCGAGGCAGTAGCGCTCACGCGAATGGTGGAGCCGCCGGGGTAAAAAGGCGCTTTTCTTTGGCGGCTCGACACCGTTTCTTTGGGCAAGCACCAAAGAAATGGGGTCGAA
>UQYT01000066.1 GCA_900545405.1 uncultured Eubacteriales bacterium
GGACGGGGCGTCGGATCTGCAGGTCGTGACGCGCATCGTGCTGCCGCTCGCAAAGCCAAGCGTCATCGTCACGGCGCAGCTCGGCGTGCTGGACAGCCACGACGTGAGCCGCTTCCTCTCCCTCTGCGGGGGCGACGAGCGGCGGCACCGCCTCGCCGTGCTCTTTCAGATGTGCTTCCCCGGCATGCCCAGCGTGTTCTACGGCGACGAGCTGGGCGTCGCGGGCGTGCTGGAGGCCGACTACCGCCGCCCCATGACCTGGCAGGGCGGGGACGCCGGGACCCTCGCGTTCTACAAGCGCGCCATCGCTCTGCGCCGCACGCTCGCGCCGCTGCAAAGGGGCGAGTTCCGTGCCCTCGAGGCCCGGCGGGGCAGCGGCCTCTTCGCCTTCGCGCGGGAGTATGGCGGCGAGCGCGTTACCGTGGCGCTCAACTGCTCGGAGAGGGCCGAAAACTTCGCTCCCGCGGGCGAGCTGCTCTGGTCTGAGGGCCTCGCGGGTGGTAAAATAGGGCCGTACGGCTTTGCAGTCTCCATAGAGAGGGGGTAGGGCGCCTTGGCCGTCACGATAAAGGACGTGGCAAAGGCCGCGGGGACTTCGATATCCACGGTGTCCAAGGTCATAAACGGGCATTACAGCATCTCCGAGGCCACGGCGGAGCGCGTGCGCGCCGTCATGCGCGAGCTGGGCTATTACCCCAGCGCCAGCGCCCAGAGCTTTGCCCGGGGCTCCACCCGCGCGGTGGTCTGCCTCGCGGAGCTCAGGCCGAACACCGCCTTCGAGAACCCGCACCTCTTTGAGATGATCTCCGGCCTGGAGGAGGGCCTGCGCGCCCGGGGCTACTCGCTGACGCTGCGCTCCACGGACACGACGGAGGCCTGCGAGATAGCGACGGAGCTCATAAACCGCCGCGGCTGCGACGGGCTCGCGGTGCACGCCTCGGTGATGAGCCGCCCGCTCGCGGCGCTGCTCACGCGCACGCGCTTTCCGCACATCGTGCTGGGCCTGCCCAATTTCGAGAGCCAGGTCTGCTGGATAGACATCAACAACGTGTTCTCCGGCATGACCGCCGCGGCGCACCTGCTGGACGAGGGCTACCGGCGCATCGCCTTCATCGGCGGCAGCGAGCACGACATGATCTCGGCCCACCGGCTGGAGGGCGTGCGCCAGGGGCTGGAGAGCGCGGGGCGGGAGCTGCCCGAGAGCTATATCTGGCTGGGCGAGAGCACGCGCGCGGAGGGGCGGCGCATGGCGCTGGGCCTCATGAGCGCGCGCCCGGCGCCGGACGCCATCGTCTGCGCGAACAACCTCCTCGCGCTCGGCTGCGTGGCCGCGCTGGAGGAGCTGGGGGCGCGCATCCCGCAGGACGCGGCGGTCATGACCTTTGACGACTACCCCTATTCGCGCTTCACCACGCCGGAGCTCACGGTGGTGGACATAGACGTCCGCGACATGGGCGCCCAGGCGGCCAAGCTCCTCGCCGATGGCATCCGCCGCCCGAACTTCCAGACCCAGACCTACGCCACGGCCTCAAACCTCATAATCCGCGCCTCCACAAAGCGGCGCTGACGACGCAAAGAGCCCCGGTGCGGTTTTGCACCGGGGCTCTTTTCATACCCTCTGCTTGCGGAAGGCCGAGGGCGTGATGCCCTCGCGGCTCTTGAAGAGGTAGAGGAAGTGGTTCGTGTTCGGTATGCCCACGAGCTGGCCTATCTCCGCGATGGAGCGGCGCGAGTCCACCAGCAGCACCTTGGCCTTGTCCAGGCGGATGCCGATGAGGTAGTCGTTCGGGCTCTTGCCGACGTAGCGCTTGAACTCGCGGGACATGTGGAACTTGCTGATGCTGAAGATGCGCGAGAGGTCGTCGAGCGAGATGTTCCGGCTGTAATTGCGGTCGAGATAGCTCTGTATGGCCACGATGATGTCCGGGACGATGACCTGCTTCGCCGAGGCGCTGACCACGGCGAGGTCCACCTCCACGAAGAGGCTCAGCAGCAGGTGCGCAAAGACGGAGTCCGGGTTCGGGCTGGAGTCGGTCCGCGTGCTGAGCAGCTGCCAGATGAGGGAGCGGAAGCGCGAGCCGGCGCCGAAGGTGAGCTGGATGATGCCGTCCTCATTGAGCCTGCGGCAGGTCTCGGCAAAGAGGTGGGAGTTCATCCGGCCCTGGACGCGGACGAAGGCGCACTCCCAGACCTGGCCGGGGCTGGCGCGGTAGTGCGCGCGGCGGCTGCAGTCCAGCCAGACGCAGTCGTACTTCCGGCACTTTATCCCGCGCCCGTCCACCACGACCTCGCCCTCGCCGAGCAGGGAATAGCACAGCAGCGTGGCGTCCCCGGAGTAGACGTTGATGCCGCTGGTGGAGAGCGCCGCGGAGGAGAGCCGTATGAGCCCGATGCCGGAGCCGGGGTCGAGCTGGTTGTATGAGGAGACGAAGCGCGAATACTTTATCTCCAGCCCCGTGTCGGAGGAGGACGGGGACACGACCTGCTCGAATTCGTCCGCCTCTTCCATCGAGTGGGCCATGAAGAGCGAGAGATATTCCTCTTCTCCGCCCCCGGTCTCCGCGCGGTCCTCCGGCTCTATTGCCATTTCGAGGAATGCGTCCAAATATTCCTCCTCGTCCGCCGCGCTGTCCGCAACGAGGTAGTTTCTCCCGATGAAGGCGTCCACCCCCTTATGAATGATGAAGCAAAATATATAGAAACATGTGGCAGCGCCATAGCACGATTGAAAAGCGGCGCGCCTTATTTCCCGCTCGGCGGGAAATGAGGCCCCTCCGCAGGGCGCCCCGCAGGCTTCGTTTTTTTATACAAGTTCATTATAAAAGATTTGCGCAATATCGTCAACTAAATAAAAATGAATAAATTATGGCCGCCAAAAGTCCCGTACAGCAGAATGTTGCCCAGAACCATTATATCTTGCTACTTTGAAATAGTCAACTATTTAACGGAGCAAGATATAAAGTATTTGCAGCACAATTCTTAATTGAGTTTGAATGACAAAAATAAGATAATCATGCTGAAAGCGGCCCCGGACAGGGTAGCGATAAAAAATTAACGGGAGGAATAGACATGACGTTCAACTTCACGGAAGAGCAAATTATGATCCGCGACATGGTAAGGGAATTTACCAAGAAGGAAGTCGAACCCCGTGACAAATGGATGGACGAGAACGGCTTTGACTACGAGCTGCATAAGAAGCTGACGCAGGCCGGCCTCATGGGAATACACCTGGACGAGAAGTACGGCGGCGGCGGCGGAGATGCGGTCACCAGCATCATAGTCATCCACGAGATAGCCAAGGGCAGCGCCTCCGAGGCCCTGTTCCTGGACGCCAACTGGCTGGCTGCCGACCTCATCCTCTACCACGGCACCGAGGCGCAGAAGGACAAGTATCTGCCCCAGGCCGCCCAGGGCAAGATCTTCGCCTTCGGCCTGACCGAGTCCTGCGCGGGCTCCGACGCGGCCGGCATCAAGTCCACCGTGGTCCCCGCTGACGACGGCGGCTGGATCCTCAACGGCGGCAAGGCCTGGATCACCAACTCCGGCGTCGCCGACTACTACATAATCCTCGCCAAGACCGACCCCGCGGCCGGCAACAAGGGCATCTCCACCTTCATCGTCCCGAAGGACGCCGAGGGCCTGACCATCGGCAAGTTCGAGGACAAGATGGGCATGCGTGGCAGCGCCACCTGCGAGCTCTCCTTCGACAACATCCACCTGCCCGCCGACGCGCTGCTCGGCTCCCTGGGCATGGGCTTCAAGATGGCCATGCAGGCCCTGGACGGCGCCCGCATCAGCATCGGCGCCATCGCCGCCGGCCTTGCCGAGCACGCCATGACCATCGCCAAGAACTACGCCAACGAGCGCACCGCCTTCGGCAAGCCCATCGGCAAGTTCGAGGGCATCCAGTTCAAGTTCGCGGACATGTCCGCCGAGATCCGCGCCATGGAGCTCATGACCTACGACACCGCCCGCATGAAGGCCGAGGGCAAGCGCCACACCCTCGAGGCCGCGCAGACCAAGCTCTTCTCCGGCGTCCACTGCACGCAGATCTGCCTCGAGTGCCAGCAGGTCCTCGGCGGCAACGGCTACAGCAAGGAGTACCACGTGGAGCGCTTCGTCCGCGACGCCAAGCTGCTTGAGATAGGCGAGGGCACCAACGAGATCCTCCGCATGCTCATCGGAGGCACCGTGCTGGCTCAGAAATAAGCTGGATTGAGAGAGAAATAAGATGAAGATCATAGTTTTTGTAAAGCAGGTCCCGGATACGGACGATGTGAAGCTCGATCCCAAGACCGGCAACCTCCAGAGAGAGGGAGTACAGAGCATAATGAACCCCCTTGACGCCAACGCTGTGGAGACGGCGCTCAGGCTCAAGGAGAAGTACGGCGGCAGCGTAGTTGCCGTCAGCATGGGCCCCCCGCAGGCGGACGACGTGCTCAAGAAGGCGCTGGCCATGGGCTGCGACGAATCCGCGCTGCTCTCCGACCGCGCCCTCGGCGGCGCCGACACGCTGGCCACGGGCTATCCGCTCGCCAAGGCGGCCGAGAAGCTCGGCGACTACGACCTGCTGATCTGCGGCCGCCACGCCACCGACGCCGAGACCGCCCAGACCGGCCCCATCATCGCTGCCTTCCTCGGCATCCCGCAGGTCACCCTCTGCGGCGAGGTCGAGATAGAGGACGGCTGGGCCGTCTGCGAGAGGCTGCTACCCGACCGCACCGAGAAGGTCCGCGTCAAGCTCCCGGCGCTCATCACCGTCTGCGCCGAGGCCAACGAGCCGCGCTACCCGACCCCCATCGGCATCATGAAGGCCCTCAAGAAGCCCCGCCACGTCTGGAACGCCGCCGACCTCGGCTGCGAGCCGGATATGATAGGCATCCCGGGCTCGCCCTCCGTCAACAAGCGCGTGTTCGCCCCGCCCAAGCGGAACACGGACACCAAGTTCTTCGAGGGCAGCGTTGAAGAGATGGCCAAGGCAATAGTGGACACGCTCGAAGCCGAGCGTCTGATATGAAGGAGGCGGCATCCATGGGAAAAGAAGCATACAAGGACATATGGGTGTTCGCCGAGCAGGAGGACGGCGTCCTCTCCGGCACCACCTTTGAGCTGCTGGCCAAGGCGCACGACCTGAAGGCCAAGCTCGGCGGGACCGACGCGGTCGTCGCCGTGCTGCTGGGCAGCGGCGTTGCGGGCCTCGCGCCCACGCTCTTCGCCTACGGCGCGGAGAAGGTCATCGTGGCCGAGAACGACGCCCTCGCCCAGTACAGCGCCCGCCCCTACGAGAAGGCGCTGGTGCAGCTGTGCGAAAAGCGCAAGCCCTCCATCTTCCTCTTCGCCGCCTCTGTGCAGGGCCGCGACGTGGCGCCCCGCGTCATGTGCTCGCTGCGCACCGGCCTGACCGCCGACGCCATCGACCTCGACGTCGACGAGGAGGGCACCTTCGTCCAGACTACGCCGAACTTCGGCGGCAACATACTCAGCCACATCGCCATCCCGGAGAAGCGCCCGCAGATGGTCACCGTCCACCCGCGCGTGTTCGAGCCCTTCGAGCCCAAGGAGGGCGCGACCGGCGAGCTCATCACCGAGACCGTGGACGTGGAGCCCGACAGCGACTATGTCGTCGTCGAGAGCACCAAGAAGGTCTACGACGGCAAGCCCATCGACGAGTGCGACGTGCTGGTAGCCGGCGGCCGCGGCATCAAGAGCGAGGAGGACCTCGCCGAGCTGCGTAAGCTGGCGGGCCTCATCGGCGGCGAGCTGGCCTGCTCCAGGCCGCTGTGCGACTGCGGCTGGATGCCCCACGAGGAGCAGATAGGCCAGAGCGGCACCACCGTCAAGCCGAAGTTCATCCTCAACGTCGCCATTTCCGGCTCGGTGCAGTACCTGGCCGGCATGCAGAACGCGGGCTGCATCATGAGCATCAACCACACTGCGTCGGCGCCCATCTACGACGTCTCGCACTACGGCGCCGTTATCGACTACCGCAAGCTCATCCCCGCCGTCATCGACGAGATAGAGCGCAGAAAGGCCAAATAAGCATCCACAATATTTTAAAAGGAGTGCAGTATAATGAGTGAACGCAAGTTTATAATCCCCGAGTACGGCCCCTTCGCGGGCATGCGCGTCGTCTGCTCCGGCTCCCTTGTCGCCATGCCGTTTGCGGCGACCATGCTGGCCGACTTCGGCGCCGAGGTCATCCAGATAGAGCGTCCCGGCGTCGGCGATACGCTTCGTATGCTGGCTCCCTTCGCAGATGTGAACGGCAAGAAGGTCTCCACCGCCTGGGCCCAGAACGCCCGCAACAAGCTGGCCATGGCCCTGGAGCTGAACCTCAAGTTCGACGAGGTCAAGGAGATATTCTACGGCCTCATCAAGGAAGCCGACATCTTCATGGAGAACATGGTCTGGCTGGACAAGCTGGGCATCTATGACGAGGAGCTGCTCAAGGTCAACCC
>UQYT01000067.1 GCA_900545405.1 uncultured Eubacteriales bacterium
AAAAGCGCGTTTCTTTGGGGCTCCACCCCGTTTCTTTGCGCAAGAGCAAAGAAATGGGGTGGAATGGGCAGTAGGGGCCACAACACACTACCCAACAAAACGGCGCACACGTACCAGCCCCCGACAAGCACCAAGCCAAAGACAAGGCAGCCTCGCCATCGGGCCGGTGCGGGCTCACCAGGGATCTAGCGGCTCCAGCTCGGTGACGGACACCTCGAAGGCCACTTTATCCACCTGGATGCCGTCTATCACCTTTATGTAAGGCCGGCTCTGGATGCGGCCGCAGAGGCTCAGGCGGTCGCCGACGCCGAGCAGGGCGGCGTCGCGGGCGCGGCGGCCCCAGCAGATGCAGGGGAGGTAGTCCGAGCGGCCGCAGCGCCGGTTCACGGCCAGCATCAGGTCGCAGATGTCCCGGCCCTTGGGCGTGATGCGCAGGTTCGGCGGCTTGCACAGCGTGCCCGTGAGCGCCACGCGGTTTATGTCCTCGCCCTCGTCAAAGGCGATGCTGCGCGCAAACACCGTTATCACCAGCTTCGCGCCCTCGCCGCGCTTGTTGTTGAACGAGCGCAGCTCGCCCGTTATGTGCAGGCAGCCCGTCTCCCCTATCGGCACGGCGTCCAGCAGCGACTGCCGCGCCACCACGTTTATCCTGTCCACGGCGCCAGAGAGCCGCCGCGTCTCAATGGGAAAAATGAAAAACCGCTCGCCGCGGCTCATGTGCGAAAACACCGGCGCGGCCGCGAGCACGCCCCGGAGCTCCGCAAGGTTTCTGATCCTGACCTCTTCCATGCCTTTGCCTCCGTATCGTCGGATGCCGCACAGCCGCGGCGGACGCGCCGCGCCGCTCCTGTACGGGTCATAACAGCATATTCGCAGCCCGGCTTGTATATTCTCGCGCGGAGTAGTATAATATTCCCACGACGCCGAAAGGAGAAAGACAAAATGGAGCTTTCAGAAATACTTTCCCGCTGCGACCACACCCTGCTGCGCACCGACGCGGGCAGCGCTGAGATCCGCCAGCTCTGCGACGAGGCCGTGAAGTACGGCTGCGCCTCCGTCTGCATACCGCCCTGCCACGTCCCGGGCGCGAAGAAATACCTCGCGGGCCGCGTGCCCGTCTGCACCGTCATCGGCTTCCCCAACGGCTACATGACCACCGCCGCCAAGGCCTTCGAGGCCGCGGACGCCGTCGCCAAGGGCGCGGACGAGGTCGACATGGTCATCAACCTCGCCATGGTCAAGGACGGCGACTGGGACGCCGTCGCCGAGGACATCGCCGCCGTGCGCCGCGCCACCGAGGGCCACATCCTCAAGGTCATCATCGAGTGCTGCCTGCTCACCGACGACGAAAAGCGCCGCCTCTGCCGCATCGTCTCGGACTCCGGCGCGGACTTCATCAAGACCAGCACCGGCTTTTCCACGGGCGGCGCCACGCGCGAGGACGTCGCGCTGCTGCGCGCCTGCTGCGACGACCACGTCAAGGTCAAGGCCGCCGGCGGCATAAAGACCCTCCAGGACGCGGAGGACTTCATCAACCTCGGCGCGGAGCGGCTCGGCACCAGCCGCATAGTCAAGCTTGCCATCGCCCTTGAGCAGCAGCGCGAGGACGACACGCCGGAGGGCGTCTATTGATGAACAACCGGCGTTGGGGCCGGAGGGTGACCTACCGGCCCAGCAAGGTGAGCGGAGCCTTCGGCCTGATCTTCGGCTGCGTCTTCGTGCTCATCGGCATATTCGTCGTCATCCCCTCCGCCGGGGCCTTCGGCATACTCTGGACGCTGCTGGCCGTGTGCATCACGGGCTACAACGCCTACGTCGCCTTCGGCAAGAAATACATCGGCCCCGAGGTGCACATCGAGGACGAGACGCCCCAGTCCGAGGACCCGGAGGAGCGGCTGCGCCGCTTGCGCGAGCTCTACGACCAGCGGCTCATCACCGAGGAGGAGTACGAGGTCAAGCGCCGGGAGATCTTGGGCGAACTGTAAAAAAGACTTGACAAGGCGGCGCCGGGCTGGTATAGTAACTAGGCTAAAACAAAGCAGAACGGTGTCCGCCGTCCTCACCCGGCCGCAAATGCGCGCGCCGAGGTCAATAACATACCCGCCCTCAGTGGGGGCGGCAGAGTGTTTGTGATGCGCGGATGCCGGAAGGTATCCGCGTTTTTTCGCGAGTCCGGGCCTACGATTTTGCGGGAGGTGTTTTTGATAGCAGTCACAGAGTATCTGGTAAACGAGGAGATACGCGACAGAGAGGTGCGCCTTATCGGCGAGGACGGCGAGCAGCTGGGGATAATGTCCGCGGCGGCGGCGCTGAACATCGCGATAGAAAAGGACCTCGATCTCGTGAAGATCGCACCGGGCTCCAACCCGCCGGTCTGCAAGATAATGGATTACGGCAAGTACCGTTTCGAGCAGTCCAAGCGCGAGAAGGAAGCGCGGAAGAATCAGCGCGTCATTGAGATCAAGGAGATCCGCATGTCGCCGAGCATAGGCGAGAACGACTTTCTCGTGAAGCTGAAGAACGGTCAGAAGTTCCTGACCGACGGCGACAGGGTGAAGGTCACGGTCCGTTTCCGCGGCAGGGAGATGGCTCACACGAACATCGGCGAGCAGCTGCTGCGGGATTTCGCCGCCAAGTGCTCGGAGCTTGCCAACCTCGACAAGCAGCCGAAGCTGGAGGGGCGGAACATGTCCATCTTCCTCTCCCCAAAGCCGCAGGCCCCCGCAAAGAAGCCCGGCAAGCCGAAGGAGCCTAAGCCCGAGGCCGCCGAGGAAGCCAAAGAGTAAGTAAACCAAGGGAAGGAGCAACAAAAGCCATGCCGAAACTGAAGTCTCACAGCGGCGCGAAGAAGAGGTTCAACCTCACCAAGACCGGCAAGGTCAAGCGCGCGCACGCCTTCAAGAGCCACATTCTCACCAAGAAAGACACCAAGCGCAAGAGGGGCCTCCGTCAGGGCGCCTATGCGGACGTCACCAACGAGTCCGCGATCAAGCGCATGATCCCGTATAAATAAGAGGAGGTCGCAGCACAATGGCCAGAGTCAAAGGCGCGATGATGACGCGCAAGAGAAGAAATAAAATGCTTGGTCTCGCGAAGGGCTATTGGGGCAACAAGTCCCGGCACTTCAAGATGGCGAAGGAACAGGTGATGAAGTCCGGCCGCTATGCCTACGCCGGCCGCAAGCAGAAGAAGCGCGACTTCCGTCAGCTGTGGATCACCCGTATCTCCGCCGGCTGCAAAGCCAACGGCATGAACTACTCCACCTTTATGCACGGCCTCAAGAAGGCGGGCATCGACATGAACCGCAAGATGCTCTCCGAGACCGCCATCCACGACGCCGCCGCCTTCACCGCCCTGTGCGAGAAGGCCAAGGCCGCCCTTTAATGGATAAAAGCCCCGTCCTGCCGGACGGGGCTTTTTTTGCGCCTGCGTGCAAAGCGCGCATGAAAGTTAAGGCGCGCGCTTGTCCGGCAGTCGACCCCCCGACAAGCACCAGCCCCCTCCCCAAGTCGGGCGAAGATGAGTAAAGACAACCGAGGCAGAAGCGCTCACGCGGATGGTGGAGCCGCCGGGGTAAAAAAGCGCTTTTCTTTGGCGGCTCGACACCGTTTCTTTGGGCAAGCACCAAAGAAATGGGGTCGAAAGGCAGGACAGGGCAACGACCACCTCCCAGCGTATCGGCGCACACGCAGAAAGCACAAAAGAAAAAGGGGAAACCCCGGCGAGGGTTCCCCCTTGGACCCCCTCCTGCGCTTTATGAAGCAAAAAGAGAGTTCCGCGCTCTGCGGAGCGCGGCCAGGGACGCTGTCCCTGGACCCTGCCGCCTTTGAAAAGGCGGGCGAAACTTTCATGCGCGCTTCGCGCAAGCAATTTTTACCCAAGCGCCGCGGCGCTTGACAAAAAACAGGGGCGGCCTTATACTCCGTATTAATAGAAGTAATACGGGAGGCTGCAATGGATTCTTTTCGTGAGGTCGAATACATGGACGAGCCCGCGCCGCGCAGGAGGCGCAGGCGCAGGAGACGCAGGCGGCGGCGCTGGAAGACGCTGCTGGTCCTCATCGTGCTCGCGCTCGCCGCCGTCGCGGCCTACCGGCTGACCGACGGCTTTTCCGCGCTGCACCTGCCCGTCAAGGTCTCGCTCAGGAACACCGACACGAAGTTCGATTACGACCTTGACCGCCTCGCCGCGCAGATAAGCGACGACATGTACGTCGGCGACTGCGGCGCGGCGGAGGCCGAGGAGCTCCGGCGCTGCGCCGAGGAGAACCCCGACTGGGCCGATGAGCTGGAGTTCATGGCCGAGCACGTCGATATCTACTCCGAGGAGGCGGTCAAGACCGCGCTGCAGGGCCCGGAAAAGACCCCCTTCGCCCTGCTCTCGGCCTTCTGCGCGCCGAACGCCTCGGGCCTGAACGCCGAAATAGACGTCGAGCCGGGCGAGGTGCCGTACCTGCTGCAATACGACTACCGCTGGTGCTACCACGCCTACGGCAGCTCGGTCATGGGCTTCACCGGCTGCGGGCCGACCTGCCTCTCCATGGCCGTCATCGGCCTGACCGGCAACACGGACTACACCCCCGCCTACGTCGCCGACCGCGCGGAGGCCTCCGGGCACTACGTGGACGGCGCGGGCACGGCCTGGTCGCTGTTCTCGGAGGGCGCGGCGGAGTTTGGGGTGCGCGGGGAGATGATCTCCGCCGGGCGGACGGAGCTGGCCGGGCGCCTGGACCGCGGCGAGGTCATCATCGCCTCGATGCTGCCCGGCGACTTCACCACCAGCGGCCACTTCATCGTCATCTACGGCCACAACTTCCTCGGCTTCAAGGTCTACGACCCGAACAGCATAGAGCGCAGCGAGCGCACCTGGAGCTACGACGCCCTCGCGCCGCAGGTGGCCCAGCTCTGGAGCCTCACGGCCGTGAGATCCCCCGTCTCCGGCGGCTCGGACGAGGGCGGCGGGGACAGCGAAGGCACAAGCGGCGAAATCTACGTCGCCGACTGCGAGGAGTTCATAACCCTCCGCGAGCGCCCGGACGTGAACGCGGAGGCGATAACCACCATCCCGAAGGGCGGGGAGATGACGCTCATCTCCCGTGACGGCGACTTTGCGTATGTGGAATACGCGGGGCAGCGCGGCTACGTGCTGGCCTCGTACATAGAGCCGAAGTCCGGCGCGTCCGGGCTGGCCGCGTCGGGCGCGGGCGAGGCGTACATCGCGGACTGCGAGGAGTACATCACGCTGCGCGCAGAGCCGGACGTGGAGGCGGAGGCGGTGGGCACGATACCGCGCGGGGGCGAGATGATGCTCGCGGGCTTTGACGGGGCGTTCGCGCTGGTCGAGTACGGCGGGCAGCGCGGGTACGTGCTCTCGACCTATATCGTGCCGAAGCTCGACTCCGCCGTGCCCGCGGCGGAGCTGAGCTATGCCGACATGCGCTCCGAGCTGGAGAACCTCGCGGCGGAGCATCCGGACTCGGTGACGCTCTCGTCGATAGGCCGGAGCGTGGAGGGCCGGGAGCTGCTGTGCGCGGTCGTGGGCGGCGCGGAGGCTGAATATGACGTGCTCATCCAGGGCTGCATCCACGGCCGGGAGGGCATGAGCGCATATCTTGTGCTGAGCCAGCTGGAGCATCTGCTCGAGGCGGGGGCTCCGGAGGATGTGCGCTTTCATTTTATCCCGATGGTGAACCCGGACGGGGCGGAGATAAGCCGGACGGGGCAGCTGGGCGAGGCGCAGCGGGCGATATACGAGTCCGACCTCGCGGCGGGGCACACGGAGCTGGGCGAGTACGAGTACGCGCGGGAGTGGAAGGCGAACGCGGCGGGGGTGGACCTGAACCGGAACTTCGACGCGGGCTGGGAGAGCCTTGAGAGCCGGAGCGCGCCCTCGTCGGAGAACTACCGCGGCGCGGCGCCGGAGGACCAGCCGGAGAGCCGGGCTCTAGCGGATTATACGCGCCTGGTCAAGCCGGACGCGACGCTGAGCTATCACACGGCGGGGAGCCTGATCTACGCGGACTATGTGGGCGCATCCGAGCGCGCGAACGCGGCCTCGCGGAGCCTGGGGCTGGCGCTGGGCGCGGCGGCGGGGTACGAGCTCGAGGAGACGGAGACGCTGGACGGCGGCGGGTATAAGGACTGGGCCGCCTCGGCGCTGGATATCCCCTCCGTGACCGTGGAGCTCGGCTACGGCGATAATCCCCAGCGCCTCACCGCCTACCCCACCGCGCGCCTGAGAAACGAGACCGCCCCTCTCATAGCCGCCGATTGGCTCCGCCAAAATAGCTGACGCCCTGCGCGCTTCGCGCGCGTCTGAAAGTTTCGTCCACCTTTTCAAAGGTGGCAGGGTGCAGGGGCAGCGCCCCTGCCCGCGCTCCGCAGAGCGCGGAA
>UQYT01000068.1 GCA_900545405.1 uncultured Eubacteriales bacterium
GAGGACCCGAAGAACAACTTCGCCCCCGACAACGGCAAGATCGTCTCCTACCGCTCCGGCGGCGGCTTCGGCGTCCGCCTCGACGGCGGCAACGCGGCCGCGGGCGCTGAGATAAGCCCCTACTACGACTCCCTGCTCGTCAAGGTCACGAGCTGGGACCGCACCTTTGAGGCCGTCTGCCGCAAGGCGCGCCGCGCCATCAACGAGGAGCACGTCAGGGGCGTCAAGACGAACATCTCCTTCGTCACCAACATCCTCAACCACCCCACCTTCATAAACGGCAAGTGCCACACCAAGTTCATAGACGAGACGCCGGAGCTCTTCGACATCGAGGAGAGCCGCGACCGCGCCACGCGCGTGCTCAGGTACATCGCCAACCTCCAGGTGCAGAACCCGGACGCCGAGCGTCGCGAATACCCCGCCCCGCGCTATCCCAAGCCCTCGCGCGAGGTCACCGCGGAGATGGGTCTCAAGCACCTGCTGGACACCAAGGGCCCCGAGGCCGTCAGCAAGTGGGTGCTCGAGCAGAAGAAGCTGCTCGTGACCGACACCACGATGCGCGACGCGCACCAGAGCCTGCTCTCCACCCGCATGCGCACCCGCGACATGGTCAAGGGCGCCGAGGGCACGGCGGACGTCCTCGCCGACTGCTTCTCCCTCGAGATGTGGGGCGGCGCGACCTTCGACACGGCCTATCGCTTCCTCTACGAGTCCCCCTGGGAGCGCCTCGTCATGCTGCGCGAGAAGATACCGAACATCCCCTTCCAGATGCTCCTGCGCGGCTCTAACCTCGTCGGCTATGCGAGCTATCCGGATAACCTCGTGAACGCCTTCATCGAGGAGAGCGCCAAGGCGGGCATCGACATCTTCCGCGTCTTTGACTCGCTCAACTGGATACCGAGCATGGAGACGGCCATGGAGGCCGTGCTCAAGACCGGCAAGCTGCTCGAAGCCACGGTCTGCTACACGGGCGACATCCTCGACCCCAAGCGCGACAAATACACGCTCAAGTACTACGTCGACTTCGCCAAGGAGCTGGAGCGCCGCGGCGCGCACACGCTCTGCATAAAGGACATGTCCGGCCTCCTCAAGCCCTACGGTGCGAAGAAGCTCATCTCCACGCTCAAGCAGGAGACCGGCATCCCCATCCACCTGCACACGCACAACACCACGGACAACCAGATAGCCTCCTACCTCCTCGCCGCCGAGGCGGGCGTGGACATCGTGGACTGCGCCATCGGCCCCCTCTCCAGCCTCACGAGCCAGCCGAGCATCAACTCCCTGGTCGAGGCTCTGCGCGGTACGGAGCGCGACACCGGGCTCGACCCCGTCGGACTGCAGAAGCTCTCCGACTACTGGAGCGACATCCGCGAGCGCTACGCCAGCTTTGACAAGGGCCTGCGCGTACCGGTCACGGACATCTACCGCTACGAGATACCCGGCGGCCAGTACACCAACCTCCAGCCCCAGGTCGACGCCCTCGGCCTCGGCCACCGCTTTGACGACGTCAAGGAAATGTACCGCACCGTCAACGACATGCTCGGCGACATCATCAAGGTCACGCCCAGCTCCAAGATGGTCGGCGACCTCGCCATCTTCATGGTGCAGAACGACCTCACGCCCGAGAACATAGTCGAGCGCGGCGAGAGCCTCGCCTTCCCGGACAGCGTCGTGAGCTACTTCAAGGGCATGATGGGCCAGCCGCCCTGCGGCTTCCCGGAGGACCTGCAGCGCGTGGTGCTCAAGGGCGAGAAGCCCATCACCTGCCGCCCCGGCGAGCTGCTGCCGCCCGTGGACTGGGATGTCGTGCGCACCGAGGTGCAGAAATACACCCCCGAGCCCACCCGCCGCGGCCTCATCTCCTACGCCATGTACCCGAAGGTACTCCAGGACTACTTCACGCACCGCAAGGAGTACGGCTACATCATGCGCATGGGCAGCCATGTGTTCTTCAACGGCATGGCCGTCGGCGAGACCACACAGATAAACATCGAGGACGGCAAGACCCTCGTCATCAAATATCTCGGCCTCGGCGACAGGAACGAGGACGGCACGCGCACCGTGCAGTTTGAGCTCAACGGCTCCCGCCGCGAGGTCGCCGTGCCCGACCCCAAGGCACCCGACACGGCCCGCAAGGTCACCATGGCCGACCCCAACGACAAGAGTCAGATCGGCGCCTCCATCCCCGGCATGGTATCCAAGGTCAGCGTAAAGCCCGGCGACGAGGTCAAGGTGAACCAGGTCGTCGCCATAATCGAGGCCATGAAGATGGAGACCAGCGTC
The DNA here is from genome assembly GCA_900545405.1 of uncultured Eubacteriales bacterium. Taxonomy (GTDB): domain Bacteria; phylum Bacillota; class Clostridia; order Oscillospirales; family Oscillospiraceae; genus Scatomorpha. The sequence goes on from UQYT01000068.1 coordinate 2,284, forward strand.
GTCGCGCTGACGGACGGCAAGGTCGGCGAGGTGTTCATCGAGCCCGGCCGCGCTGTCAAGGCCGGCGAGCTGCTCATGACGGTGGTGTAATGAAGCTCTATTTTTCGGGTCACGACTGCCGCTATGCGGCGGAACAGACCCTGCTCATGCTCTTCCCCGGCGAAAAGCCGGAGTACCCGGAGGGCCCTCCCTCCGGCGACCGCTGCGAGCTCACGGTCAAGCGGGGCGGACGGTACACCGTCTGCTCCGCCCTGCTCGTGCGCGGCGGTGTGGGCTATCGCGGCCGCGCCCAGGTGGAAAATTCCCGCCTCACGGGCGAGTTTGAGACGGTGGGGTATACCAACCGCATCGTGAAGCTCGCCTTCTACCGCGCCGCGCTCGCCTCCGGACTGCCCAAGCCCGAGTGGGGCAGCCTCTCCGGCGTGCGCCCTGCCAAGCTCATGGACGGCTATCTGCGCGAGGGGCTCTCCCCCCGCGCGGCCAAGAGCCGCTTCAAGCGCGAATACTTCGTCTCTGAGGAGCGCGCCCAGCTTTGCCTTGACTCCGCCCTCGCGGCTCAGAAGGCCGAGCGGAGCCTGGAGGCGCGGGACGTCTGCCTCTACGTCGGCATTCCCTTCTGCCCCACGCGCTGCGCCTATTGCAGCTTCGTCAGCCAGTCGGTGGAAAAGAGCATGAAGCTCATCGAGCCCTTCATGGACACGCTGATGCTGGACATCGAGGCCACGGCCGCCGAGGTGCGCCGCGCTGGGCTCCGGCCGGTCTCCATCTACATGGGCGGAGGCACGCCCACCACGCTCTCGGCCGCTCAGCTCGAGCGGCTCTGCGCCAAGCTGGAGCGCGAGTTCGACCTCTCGGCCCTGCGGGAATACACCGTCGAGGCCGGGCGGCCGGACACGATAAGCCTCGACAAGCTGGAGACGCTCCGCGCCCACGGCGTGGGCCGGGTCAGCGTGAACCCGCAGACCATGTCGGACTCCGTCCTCGAGGCCATAGGCCGCCGCCACACGGCGCAGGACATCGTGGACGCGCTCGCCCTCGTGCGAAGGTGCGGAGGGCTCGAGGTCAACATGGACCTCATCGCCGGTCTGCCCACTGACACGCCGGAGGGCTTCTCCCGCACGCTGGACGAGGTGCTCGCCCTCGCGCCGGAGAACATAACCGTGCACACGCTCAGCCTCAAGCGCGGCTCCGGCCTCACGCTCGCAGGCAGGGGCCTGCCCGAGGCGGACGAGGTGCGCGCGATGCTCGACGAGGCGATGGCCCGCCTGCGCGGCAGCGGATACGAGCCCTACTACCTCTACCGCCAGAAGAACATGGCCGGCGGCTTTGAGAACGTCGGCTGGGCCTTGCCCGGTACCGAGAACCTATACAACATCTGCATCATGGAGGAGCTCTGCTCCATCATCGCCATGGGCGCGGGCGGCTCCACCAAGCTCGTCTCCGCCGACGGCAGGCAGATAAAGCGCTTCATCGCACCCAAATACCCCCAGGAATACATAAACGCCGCCCCCGGCTTTGCCGCCGGGAAGGAAAGGATAGGTGAGTTCTATGGCGTTTAGCTTGAAGGAGATAAACTACCGCACCGTGGCCGACCCCAAGGGCTTCCTCGCCGACTGCGACGCGAGGTACGCCGAGAAGATCAGCGGCGCGGCGGACATGATAGCGGACAACCTCAAGGCCAGCCCCATCGTCCTGCTCTCCGGCCCCTCCGGCAGCGGCAAGACGACCACGGCGCAGAAGATCGAGGAGGAGCTGACCAAGCGCGGGATAAGGACCTACACCATCAGCATGGACAACTACTTCCGCACCGTCGACCCCGCCACCGCGCCGCGCACCAAGGAGGGCGACATCGACTTCGAGAGCCCCAAGTGCATGGACATGGACCTCCTCAACGAGCACTTCACCAAGCTCGCGCGCGGCGAGAGGATACTCGTGCCGAAGTACGAGTTCGCCCGCCAGATGCGCGTGCTCGAGCCCTCCAAGTCGCTCAAGCTCAAAAAAGACGAGATCGTCATCTTCGAGGGCATCCACGCTTTGAACGACGACATCACCGCCAAGCACCCGGAGGCCTTCAAGCTCTACATCTCCGCGCGCTCCAACGTCGAGTTTGAGGGCAGCGTGGTGTTCAAGGGCACCTGGATGCGCCTCGTGCGCCGCACGGTGCGCGACAAGCTCTTCCGCGCCTACGACCCGGCCAAGACCATAGCCATGTGGGCCAACGTCCGCCGCGGCGAGAAGCTCTATATCAGCCCCTTCAAGAACAAGGCCAACCTCATGCTGGACACCGCGCTCGAGTACGAGCTGCCGGTCATGAACCACATCGCCACGGAGCTCTTCTCCTCCATCCCCGAGGGCATCGAGCGCTATGAGGAGCTCAAGCAGGTGCTCCCGGCCATCCAGCTCTTCGGCCACATCGACAACGCCCTTGTCGCGCCCGACTCGCTGGTCCGCGAGTTCATCGGCGGCGGCATCTACGAGCAGTGAGAGCCGCGGTCATAGGCGCGGGCGCCTCCGGCATGACGGCGGCGCTCACCGCTGTGCGGCTGGGACACGAGGTGACGCTCTACGAGCGGCAGGCCCGCGTGGGCCGCAAGCTCATGGCCACCGGCAACGGCCGCTGCAACCTCACCAACACCGGGGCCGGGCCGTCGAACTACCACGGCGAGGCCCCGGACTTCGTCCGTCCCGCGCTCGAGGCCTTCCCGAGCGAGGCGGCGCTTGACTTCTTCCGCGGCCTCGGCCTCCTCGCGCGCGAGGAGTGGGGCGGGCGGGTCTATCCGCTCTCGAACTCGGCCAACAGCGTCGTGGACGTGCTGCGTCAGGCCCTGGACGCCGCGGGCGTGGAGCTCATCGCGGGCGACCGCGTGCGGGAGCTCCGTCGCGCGGGCTCCGGCTACTCCGTGACCACCGAGAGCGGCGACAAGCGGAGCTTTGACGCCGTCGTCGTCGCCTGCGGCGGCCTCGCGGGCGAGAAGCTGGGCGGAGGCCGTGACGGCTACGAGCTCTTGAAGGCCCTCGGCCACACCCGCACGGCCCTGCGCCCCGCGCTGGTGCAGATAACGACGGAGCCCATGTATCCGCGCTCGCTCAAGGGCATCAAGGCCGACTGTGCCCTCCGCGTCCTCTCGCGCGGCAGACTGCTGGCGTCAAGCTGCGGCGAATTGCTCTTCACGGAGACGGGCGTCTCCGGTCCGGCGGCCTTCGACGTTTCCCGCGCGGTCTCCGAGGCGGGCGACGCGAAGATGGAGCTCGAAATAGACTTCCTGCGCGACTACACTTCGGAGGAGGTGCTCGCGCACCTGCAAAACCGGGTGAAAACAGCCCCGGAGCTCCCGGCCTCGGAGCTGCTCACGGGCAGCGTCCACAACCGGCTGGGCCGGATGCTGATAAAATACGCGGACGTCGAAGCCGCCGCCCCTCTCTCGGCGCTCTCGGAGCGCGAGCTGCGCACCGTGGCCGCGGCCTGCAAGCGGTTCAAGCTGCCCGTGCGCGGCACGGAGGGCTTTGCCAACGCCCAGGTCACCGCGGGCGGGATACGCACCTCCGAGTTCGACCCCCATACCCTGGAGAGCCGCCTCTGCCCCCGCCTCTTCGCCTGCGGCGAGGTGCTCGACATCGACGGCGACTGCGGCGGCTACAACCTCCAGTGGGCCTGGTCCAGCGGAGTTTTGGCCGGGCATCTGGGAAAGTAAAGGCGAAAAACCCGCACCAGCCCCGCCCCAAGTCGGGCGAGGAACGTATAGTCCACCGACTTGTAGCGCTCACGCGGCCGGTGGAGCCACCGAGGTAAAAAAGCGCTTTTCTTTGGCGGCTCGACACCGTTTCTTTGGGCAAGCACCAAAGAAATGGGGTCGAATCGCAG
>UQYT01000069.1 GCA_900545405.1 uncultured Eubacteriales bacterium
CTGCACAGCTTCTGCCCTGCGAGCTTCTTTGACCTCTGCACAAAAAACGGCCTTGTTCAGGCGTTCTGTCGACGGTTTAGATTTTATCAGAACGGTCTGGGATAGTCAACAAAGCGCGGCCCCGGCCAAATTGAAAATGTTTCAGGCCAGAACAAAATATACTTAAAATGGCAAAAAATCTGTGAGCAACAGAAAATTTTCACGCTCAGGCATATGCAAACTATGTTGAATATGCGGAAAAACATTCGGGACGCTTGACAGTGAATATTTGTCGTGCTAGATTGCATACAACCTCAAGAAAGGAGCCGCGAGAGATGTTTGAACGTTACTTCAACAGCTTCAATACCCGCTTTGACGACCGCGGTTCCCGTACTGCGGCCAATGAGTCCGCCTGCGCGTTTTCCGCCGCCAACAGCGACTCCCGCCGCGAAAACTCCATAATAATGCTTAGCCTGGACACCGTTCTTGCGGTGTCCATTTTTGCTGCCCTGCGCCTTATCGTCATACGCCTTATCAGCCTGGTATCCGTTATCGTAGTAAGCGTAGTAAGCATTATAGGCGTCCTGGTAGGCAGCACGGCATCAGCACGACCACGATTGGCATCGGTAAACTGATTTGATGTATACTTCAAACCGGTCCCGACCATGTGGTCGGGACCGGTTTTTTGTATAAATACGCACCAACTCAAGGAGGAGAAAGTGAAATGAAGATGAAAAAGTTTTTTGCACTCATGATGGCCATGGTAATGTGCCTCGGCCTGCTGGCCGGCTGCGGACAGGACGCGGGCGACGAAGCGACCGACGCTCCGACCTCCGAGGCCCCCGCTTCCGAGGCTCCCGAGGGTTCCGACGCCGCCGGCGCGGCCTTCAAGTTCGGCGGCATCGGCCCCCTGACCGGTGAGAACGCCACCTACGGCGTCGCCGTCATGAACGGCGCGCAGATCGCCGTTGACGAGATCAACGCCGCCGGCGGCATAAACGGCTATCAGGTCGAGTTCAGCTTCCAGGACGACGTCTCCGACAGCGAGACCGCGATGAACGCCTACAACAAGCTGATGGACGATGGCATGCAGATACTCGTCGGCCCCGTCACCACCGGCCCGGCCATCTCCGTCTCCGCCCAGGGCTACACCGACCGCGTCTTTGCCCTGACCCCCAGCGCCTCCTCGCTCGACGTTGTCACCGGTAAGGACAACATGTTCCAGCTCTGCTTCACCGACCCCAACCAGGGCATGGGCGCCGCGACCTATATGGGCACCAACATGGCCGGCAGCAAGGTCGCCGTCATCTACCGCAACGACGACGCCTACTCCCAGGGCATCCGCGACACCTTCGTGGCCGAGGCCGCGAACCAGGGCCTCGAAGTGGTCTACGAGGGCACCTTCACCGCCGACACCGCCACCGACTTCTCCGTCCAGCTGACCGGAGCTCAGAGCGCCGGAGCCGACGTGGTGTTCCTGCCCATCTACTTCCAGCCCGCCTCCATCATCCTCTCCCAGGCCAACGCCATGGGCTATGAGCCGACCTTCTTCGGCGTGGACGGTATGGACGGCATCCTGACCCTCGAGAACTTCGACATGAGCCTCGCCGAGGGCGTCATGGTCCTGACCCCCTTCTCCGCTGACGCCACCGATGAGCGCACCGTGAACTTCGTCGCCGAGTACAACGACCGCTTCGGCGAGACCCCGAACCAGTTCGCCGCCGACGGCTACGACTGCATCTACGCCCTCAAGCAGGCCCTCGAGAACGCGGGCTGCACCCCCGACATGAGCACCGAGGACATCTGCACCGCCATGATAGAGCAGTTCACCACCATGAGCTTTGACGGCCTGACCGGCTCCGGCCTCACCTGGGGCACCGACGGCACCGTCAGCAAGATGCCCATGGCCGTGGTCATCCACGACGGCGCGTACGTCTCCGCCGACTAAAAAAGCCATACTTCTACCGCGGGCGCGCGGCTGCCGGTACCCCCACCGGCAGCCGATGCGCCGTCTGCGGCGGCTGCGGGGGCAGCGGAGCGCCGCCCCGGCATCTGCCGCAGAGCCGCAAGCGTCACAACAAAATGAACGAGGTGGGTCTCTTTTGGAATTTCTGTCCTATCTTATAAGCGGCGTGAGCCTGGGCAGCGTCTACGCCATAATAGCCCTGGGCTACACCATGGTCTACGGCATCGCCAAGATGCTGAACTTCGCCCACGGCGACGTGATCATGGTGGGCGGCTATATTTCGCTGCTGGCCATGAGCTCGCTGGGCCTGCCCTGGTGGGTGGGCGTGCTGCTGGCCATGGTGGTCTGCACGGTGCTGGGCGTGATAATCGAGGGCCTGGCGTACAAGCCGCTGCGCGCCGCGCCCAGTCTAGCGGTGCTCATAACCGCCATAGGCGTCAGCTATTTCCTGCAAAACGCCGCGCAGCTCATCTGGGGCGCCAGCCCCATGTCGTATACGCCAATAGTCTCCGGCTCTCTCCAGCTCTTCGGCGAGCAGCTCTCCATCTCCTACGTCTCGCTGCTGACCATAGTTGTCTGCGCGGTCATCATGGTCGGGCTCACGCTCTTCACCAGCAAGAGCAAGATGGGCAAGGCCATGCGCGCCTGCTCCGAGGACAAGGGCGCCGCCCAGCTCATGGGCATCAACGTGAACCGCACCATCTCCCTGACCTTCGCCATCGGCTCCGCCCTCGCGGCCATCGCGGGCGTGCTGCTGTGCTCGTTCAACACCTCGCTCATGCCCACCACCGGCTCCATGCCGGGCATAAAGGCCTTCACCGCGGCGGTGTTCGGCGGCATAGGCTCCATCCCCGGCGCCTTCCTGGGCGGCATTCTGCTGGGCATAATCGAGGCGCTGGCCAAGGCCTATATCTCCACCCAGCTTGCAAACTCCATCGTGTTCGCCGTGCTCATAATCATGCTTCTCGTGCGCCCGGCGGGACTGCTCGGCAGATATGTGCCGGAGAAAGTCTGAGGTGGCCGAAATGAGCAAGAGAAGAAAACTCAGCAAGACCGCGAAGATGGACTACGCCACCTATCTCGGCGTCATCCTGGCCTTCGCCGTCGTGAGCCTGCTCAAGGGCGAGGGGATGCTCACGCGCTCCTTCACCGGCCAGCTCGTGCCCATCTGCTGCTACATAGTCATGGCCGTCTCACTGAACCTGACGGTCGGCATCCTCGGCGAGCTCAGCCTCGGCCACGCGGGCTTCATGAGCGTCGGCGCCTTTTCCGGCATCATCGCCGCCATGAGCTTGCAGAGCTCGGTGCCCTCGGCTGAGCTGCGCCTCGTAATCGCCATCGTCGTCGGCGCGGCGTTTGCCGCCGTCGCGGGCGTCATCGTGGGCGTGCCGGTGCTCCGGCTGCGCGGCGACTACCTCGCCATCGTCACCCTGGCCTTCGGCGAGATCATCAAGGAGCTCATAAACTGCCTCATCGTCGGCCACGACGAGAACGGCCTGCACATCATCTTCAACGCCACCGGCGCCAAGTCCGTAAACGACCTCGGCCTCACCGCGGACGGCACCGTCATAATCAAGGGCGCCCAGGGCGCGACGGGCACGGAGATGCTCGCGACCTTCACGGCGGGCTTCATCCTCATCATGGTGACGCTGGTGATCGTGCTGAACCTGGTCCGCAGCCGCTCCGGCCGCGCCATCATGGCCCTGCGCGACAACCGCATCGCCGCCGAGAGCGTGGGCATAAACGTCACCAAGTACAAGCTCATGGCCTTTGTCACCTCGGCCGCCCTCGCCGGAGCCGCCGGCGCGCTCTACGGGCTGAATTTCTCCAACCTCACGGCGGCGAAGTTCAACTTCAACACCTCGATACTCATCCTCGTATTCGTCGTCCTCGGCGGGCTCGGGAACATCTGGGGCTCCATCATCGCCGCCACCGTGCTGACCATCCTGCCCGAGGCCCTGCGCGGCTTTGACGACTACCGCATGCTGGCCTACGCCATAGTGCTCATCCTGGTCATGCTGGCCACGAACAACGCGCAGTTCAAGGCCCTGTTTTCGAAGCCCCTGCGCTCGATAAAGGCGCTGGCCTCGAGGGCCTCATCCCACCCGCAGAAAGGAGCTGCCGCAAGTGGCAAAGATTAAGTCCAAAAATGAAAGCCCCCTCGTGAACATGCCGAGCGGCGCGTATATCCCGGAGCGGGACCTCGACAAGCTGCCCGTGCTGGAGGCGCGGCACCTCGGCATAGACTTCGGCGGCCTCACCGCCGTGGACGACTTCAACCTCGTCATCGGCCGCACGGAGATAGCGGGCCTCATCGGCCCCAACGGCGCGGGCAAGACGACGGTGTTCAACCTGCTCACCAAGGTGTATCAGCCCACGCGCGGCACCATCATGGTGGACGGCCGCGACACCGCGGGCATGAGCACCGTGCAGGTGAACAAGCTCGGCGTCGCCCGCACCTTCCAGAACATCCGCCTCTTCGCTAACCTCTCCGTGGAGGACAACGTGAAGCTCGGCATGCACAACCAGATAAAATACGGCATGCTGGGCGGCATACTCCGCCTGCCCGCCTACTGGAAGCAGGAGCGCATCGCCCACGAGCGGGCGCTGGAGCTGCTGAGCATCTTCGACATGCAGGACATGGCCGACAAGAAGGCGGGCTCCCTGCCCTACGGCGCGCAGCGCAGGCTGGAGATAGTCCGCGCCCTGGGCACGAACCCGAGCCTCCTGCTGCTCGACGAGCCCGCCGCGGGCATGAACCCCTCCGAGACGGTGGAGCTCATGGAGAACATCATCAAGATCCGCGACACCTTCCAGATCGCCATCATGCTCATCGAGCACGACATGAACCTCGTCATGGGCATCTGCGAGGGCATCTGCGTGCTGAATTTCGGCAAGGTCATCGCCAAGGGCACCCCGGCGGACATCCAGTCGAACCCCGTGGTCATCGAGGCCTATCTGGGCCGGAAGAAGGGGGCCTGAGCATGGAGCAGATACTGAAAGTCGAGAACATCAACGTCTACTACGGCGCCATCCACGCCATAAAGGGCGTGTCCTTCCACGTGGACGAGGGCGAGATCGTGACCCTCATAGGCGCGAACGGCGCGGGCAAGTCCACGACATTGCAGACCATCTCGGGCCTGCTCCGCTCCCGGACGGGCTCCATAGAGTTCTGCGGCGAGAACATCTCCAAGCTGCCGCCGCACAAGATAGTTGAAAAGGGCCTGGCCCAGGTGCCTGAGGGGCGGCGCATCTTCCTGCAGATGAGCGTGCAGGAAAACCTCGACATGGGCGCCTATACCCAGAGCGGCGCAGGCGTGGGCGAGAACATAGAGCGGGTGTTCGAGCAGTTCCCGCGCCTGAAGGAGCGGCGGCGGCAGATAGCCGGCACGCTCTCCGGCGGCGAGCAGCAGATGCTGGCCATAGGCCGCGCGCTGATGAGCCGCCCGAAGCTGCTGATGCTCGACGAGCCCTCCATGGGCCTCGCGCCCATACTGGTGGAGCAGATCTTCGAGATCATCCAGAGCCTGCACAAGAGCGGTACTACTATATTATTAGTGGAGCAGAACGCACAGATGGCCCTCTCGGTCGCCGACCGCGCCTACGTAATGGAGACCGGCGCCATAAGCCTGTCCGGCACCGGCCGCGAGCTCGCCGAGAGCGACCAGGTAAAAAAGGCCTACCTCGGCGG
>UQYT01000070.1 GCA_900545405.1 uncultured Eubacteriales bacterium
TGGTCCGAGTGACTGGATTTGAACCAGCGGCCTCTTGAACCCCATTCAAGCGCGCTACCATCTGCGCCACACCCGGGAATTGGCTTCTCAGCCTTGTTATAATACCACGGCGCGGCGGGGATTGCAAGAACTTTTTTCCCGCCGCGCCGACTTTTTTCCTCAGGTCAGCTCGATGCCGTATATGGAGCCGTTGCGGTGGCCCACGACCAGCCAGTTGCCGTACACCGCCGGGGACGCCTCGAAGAGGCCGCCCAGGTTGCGCGAGTCGAGTATCTCACCCGTGCGCGCGTCCAGCAGGTACAGATAGTACCCCGTCGTGCAGTACAGGATGTACCCGTCGCCGTTCTGGTCGTACACCAGCGTCGGCGTCGACCAGCTGTACACCTGGGTCTCCATCACCCAGACCTCCTCGCCGGTCTCCTTGTCCAGCGCCACCAGCTTGCCGCCGCTCGCGCTCGGCGTCCTCGCTATCGGGACGTAGACGAGGTCCGAGACGTTGTGCTTGCCCACCGCGATGCTGCCCTGCGTGCCGCCGGAGAGCTCCTCCACCGAGTAGCAGGTGTAGCTCACCTGCCAGACGATCTCGCCCGTCTCGGCGTCGATCTTCCAGACCGGCACGTCGGCCGTCATCCAGCTCCGCCAGCCGAGGTGGTAGGACGTGCTCGCGTAGATGTACGGGTGGCCGTCCTCTATCTCCAGCACGGGCGTGCAGTTGGTATCGTCCAGGGTGTCCTGCACCCAGTCCACGGTCAGGGTGTTGAGGTCGAGGCAGATGAGGTTGCCGCCGTTGTCCGGCACTATCATGTGGCTCTGCCAGATCACCGGCGAGGCCTCGAAGCCCAGCCAGAACTGCCCCGTCGAGGCGAAGCGGTTCGACATATAGCGCCACTTGGCCGCGCGGGTCGGGTTGACCGAGATGGTGCCCGCCTCCTCGTCGTACTCCGTGCCGAGGGTGATTATATAGATGACGCCGTTCTCGCCGCAGTAGATGAGCTTATCCGTGTCCGCGTCTATGAGCGGGGCCGAGTCGTACATCGACCAGGCGCGGTGAGCAAAGCCGTCGTTCGCGCCGAACTCATAGAGCACGGAGAAGTCGATGAGGCTCACGACGAACACGTGGGAGGTGCCCTTGTAGCTGTCGTAGCCGCTGCCTACGCAGAGCAGCGGATAGCCGCGCGGGTCCAGCGTGCCGGTGCCCTTGAAGGTGTAGCCCAGGTTCAGCGCGTCGCGCGTGGCCTTGCCGGTCTGGAGCTCGTAGAAGTATATGTAGCCGTCCATGGAGGGGTAGATTACCTCCACGAGCGTCTCCGCCTCCTTGGCCCAGTCGTACATGTTCATTATCTGGCGGGTCTCCTTGGGCCACTCGGCGATTAGGGGCTGGCCCGTCCAGCCGTTGCCGGACCAGAAGGTGCCGTTCGGCGCCGTCAGGGAGCCAGTGCCCGCCGTCCAGCTGCCGCCGAACTTCTTCTGCGTGATGTTGGCCGTGCCGTAGGCGGCGCTGTCGCGGAAGTTGTTGCCGCGGAAGGTTATGACGCCGGGCAGGGAGCTGTACTCCTCGGGGTAGCCGAAGTATATGCCCGTGTCGTCCTCATACTCGCCCTCGAACATCTCGCCGTCCACCATGATATCCGTGGACTGGAGGAAGTTCGCCTCGGCCGTGGAGTCCACGCTGTGGGGCTCAAAGGGCTCCGGGGTCGGGCTCGGAGTGGGCTCCGGCGTGGTGTCCGGCGCCGGGCTGTCGGACGCGGGCGCGTCAGTGTCCACCACCGTGCCGCTGTCCGCGGGGGGCGGCGTCGGCTCCACGGGCTGCGTGTCCGCGCGGTTGAGCGCCACGTTGCGCCCGACTATGATGCACAGCGCCACCACGAGCAGGACCATCAGCACGGTCTGCAATACCTTCTGCACATGGTCCGGATTGTACCTCCGCCTGCCGCGGGTTTGTCTCGTTCCCATTTTCCCACCACCAGTGATTTTTGTATATCAGTATTGCTGCCTGTCCCGGATTATTACTCCGTGAAGTGGACGTGGTTGTTGATGTGGTCCTGGCAGAAGCAGTGATAGCCCACACAGCGGGAGCAGTAGCGGAACTCGAGGTCCGGGTAATCCGCGTCCGTGCGGCCGCAGACGGCACACTTGTGCGTGTAGTTCTTGTTCTTGGTCTCGTACTTTATCTTGCGCACCTCGCGCTTGAAGTCCACCGTGTTGCGGCGCTGCGTCCTCTTGCGGGGCAGCACGGAGTAGAAGAGGTCCGCGCCGCAGAAGAGGAAGTAGTTGAGTATGGCCACGAGGGGCAGGAAGCTCATCATGCCGAGGCGGCCGAGGTTCGCGACGATGTCATAGACGAAGTACAGCGCGTCTATGACGGCCAGCCACTTCATCTTGATGGGGATGATGAAGAAGAGCAGCACCACGTTGTCCGGGAACAGCGTGGCAAAGGCGAAGAACATGGAGAGGTTGATGTAGTTGGAGGTCATGAAGTACGACCTGCCGGTGACGAAATAGGTGATGAAGCCGTAGATTATCGTCATGAGCATGCCGGTGAGGTAGTAGATCGTGAACCTGCCGGGGCCCCACTCGCGCTCTAGCGTGCTGCCGACGAAATAGTAGAAGTACAGGAACAGAAAGAGCCACAGCCCGCTCGACTGCGGGATGAACACAAAGGTGATTATCCTCCACACCTGGCCGTGGAGCACCGCCGCCGCGTCGAAGGCGAAGTAGCTCTCTATCATGCCCGTGGTGTCCATGGCGCCGAGCAGCCAGACCGCGAGGGTGCCGAAGACGATATACAGCATGAGGTTGTTCACGCCGAACCTGGGGTGCTTGTAGCAGAACAGGTCCACCCTTTTCATGAAACCGCGCATATGTTATACCTCCGTGGGGAAATTATCTGGTGACATTCCAGTACATCTTATCACACTTCGCCCCACAAATAAAGGGCGAAAAATGTCGTATTCCGGCAGACGGGGGCGCGGCACAAAATGTTCCGCACAGCGCCGGGGATGTGGTATAATGCCAGCCGAGAGGAGGCGTGTATTTTGCCTTTTACCGAAGAGACCCTTGAATTCCTGGTCAGGAACAAGCTGATGGACTCGCGCGAGTGGTTCCACGAGCACCACGGCGAATATGAGCGCCTGGTGGTGGAGCCGCTTGCCGACCTGGTGAGCGCTCTGACGCCGGCGCTGGCGGAGATAGACCCGAACATCGTCTGCGTGCCCAAGGTGGGCAAGAGCATCTCGCGCATCTGGCGGGACACGCGGCGCGGGCCGGGGCTGCCCATATACAGGGACGTCATGTGGCTGACCTTTCTGCGGGCCAAGCAGCAGGGACTGCCGGGCTTCTGGTTCGAGTTCTCGCCCCGGGCGCTGCGCTGGGGCTGCGGCTGGTACCAGACCGAGCCCGCGACCATGGCCGCCTTCCGCGAGCTCATACTCCGCGGCGACACGGCCTGGCGCGCCGCATTGAAGGCGTACAGGAAGCAGGAGCGCTTCGTGCTCGAGCCGGAGCGCTACAAGCGCAGCCGCTTCCTGGACGAGGCGCCGGAAAAGCGCGAGTGGCTGGACCTCAAGAGCCTGTGCCTGACGCACAACGAGCCGGACCTGGAGCTGCTCTTCTCCGACGGCCTCGCAGAGCGCGTGGCGGAGGACTTCAGGAGCATCGCCCCGGCGTATGAGCTCTTCTTGAAGGCCGTGGCCGAGGCCAACGCCCCCCGGGCGCGCTAGGCGCCCGGACATAAAGCGGGAGGTATAGATATGTGGCTCTTAATGGCGGTGCTCTCCGCCTTCTTCGCCGGCGTCACGGCGGTGCTCGCCAAGTGCGGCATCAAAAAGACGGACTCCGACCTCGCCACCGCGCTGAGGACCGTCGTGGTGCTGGTCTTCTCGTGGCTCATGGTCTTTGTGGTCGGCTCTCAGGACACGATAGGCCGAATCGCGCCGCGGTCGCTGCTCTTTCTGGTGCTCTCCGGGCTGGCGACGGGGGCCTCGTGGCTCTGCTACTTCAAGGCCCTGTCGCTCGCCGACGTGAACAAGGTCGCGCCCATCGACAAGTCCAGCACGATACTTACGGTGCTCATAGCCATAGTCTGCTTCTCGGAGACGGAGCACCTCGCCGTCAAGCTCACGGGCACGGCGCTGCTCGCCGTGGGCATCTACCTCATGGTGGAGCGCAAGGCTGTGACCGGCGGGCAGGCGTCCGGCGGGCGGTGGCTCGTCTACGCGGTGTTCTCCGCCGTCTTCGCGGCGCTCACGTCCATACTGGCCAAGGTCGGCATCGAGGGCATCGAGTCCAACCTCGGCACGGCGATACGCACGGTCGTGGTGCTCATCATGGCCTGGGTGGTCGTCTTTGTGAAGGGCAGGCAGGCCCAGCTCCGGTCGCTCGACAGGCGCGAGGCGCTCTTTATCGCTCTCTCCGGCATAGCCACCGGCGCGTCCTGGCTCTGCTACTACTACGCCATCCAAAACGGCGTGGTCAGCGTCGTCGTGCCCATAGACAAGATGAGCATACTCGTGACGGTGATCTTCTCCGCCCTCTTCCTCAAGGAGAAGGTGAGCCGCAAGGCCGCGGCGGGCCTCGCGCTCATGCTCTGCGGCACGCTCATCATGGCCGTCTGGAGCTGAACGCCGCGCGCGAAAAAGGCCCCCTGCAAAAGCAGGGGGCCTCTCCTTATGTACGGGGTCTCAGATGAGGTTCTTCTCGTGCAGCTCGGCGATCTTGGCGTCGTCGTAGCCGAGGATGGTCTTGAGGATGTTGTCGGTATCCTGGCCCATGCTCGGGGCGCCGCGCCAGACCTGGCCCGGGGTGACGCTCATCTTCGGGGCGATGCCGAAGGCCTCGATCTCGCTGTCGGTGGTCTGGTCGACGTACTTGACCCAGTCGCCGCGGGAGCGGAAGTGCGCGTTCTCGTAGGCGCTCTTGGCGGTGTTGACGGTGGCGCACGGGACACGGGCGGCCTCCATGATGCTCTCTATCTCCTGAGCGTCGTGGTTGGCGCACCACTCGATGACCTTGGCGTTGAGCTCCTGGCCCTTTTCAGAGGCGACGGCCGCGGGGCCGGAGGAGCAGTCCTTGTAGTTGAAGTACTCGATGTCGAGGCCCATGGCCGGGATGCAGCGCTTGTACACGCCGGGGCCGAAGGCGCCGAGGGCCACCAGGAAGCCGTCCTTGCTCTTGAAGAGGTTGTACGGCTGGAAGGCGGGGTTGAAGTTGCCGGTGCGCTCGCCGACTATGCCGGCCATCGTGTAGGCGGTGTAGGTGCCGCACATGTACTGAGCCATAGCCTCGAACTGGGCGACGTCGATGACCTGGCCCTTGCCGGTCTTCTGGGCGTAGATGTAGCCGGAGAGGGCGGCGAACACGGTGGCGAAGGCGGAGACGTAGTCGTTGGTGTAGGGCTTGGCGATGGCGGGGTCGCGGTCGGGGTCGCCCTGCAGGTACAGCCAGCCGGAGAAGGCCTGGCCGATCATGTCGTAGCTCGCGCGGTTGCAGACGCTGGGGATGCCGCCGAACTCCTTGTGGCCCATGCCGCTGACGTGCACGATGACCAGCTTCGGGTTGACCTTGAGCAGCTCCTCGTCATAGATGCCCAGCTTGTCCAGCCAGACCATGTTCTCCATGAAGATGTCGGC
>UQYT01000071.1 GCA_900545405.1 uncultured Eubacteriales bacterium
TTTGGCGGCTCGACACCGTTTCTTTGGGCAAGCACCAAAGAAATGGGGTCGAAAGGCAGGACAAGCCATCGACCACCGCCCAACGTATCGGCGCACCCGTACAATCCTACAGACACCCACCAACCCCCTGCAAAAGTCGGGCGAGGAACGTATAGTCCACCGACTTGTAGCGCTCACGCGAATGGTGGAGCCGCCGAGGTAAAAAAGCGCTTTTCTTTGGCGGCTCGACACCGTTTCTTTTGGCAAGACAAAAGAAATGGGGTCGAAAGGCAGGGCAGGCCAACGCCCCCCTCCCAACGTATCGGCGCACCCGCACCCGCGCAAGTCACCACCAACATGCACCATAAAAAAAGCGGCCCCCCGGCGGGGACCGCTTTTGCTTTATATCCCGCCCCGCAGGGAGGGTCAGTTTTTGCGCCAGGTGGAGGGGAGGAAGAGGATCAGCATGGGGTAGATCTCCAGGCGGCCGACCAGCATGTCGAAGGAGAGCAGGGCCTTGGAGAAGTTCGAGAACATGCCGTAATTCCCCATCGGGCCGACGAGGCTCAATCCGGGGCCGACGTTGGAGATGCAGGACGTCACGGCGGTGAAGTTCGTCTCCAGGTCATAGCCGTCGAGCGAGACGAGCAGCGTGGAGAGGAACGTTATCGTGATGTACAGCGCGAAGAACACCAGCGTGCAGCGGATCGTCGTGAGGTCCAGGCTGTGGCCGTCCATGCGCACGGACACCGTCCGCCGGGGGTTGAGCAGCTTGCCCAGCTCCTGCTTGGCCGCGCGCGTGAGGATGAGTATGCGCGAGACCTTGATGCCGCCGCCCGTGCTGCCCGCAGAGGCGCCGATGAACATCAGCAGCACCAGCATCCCCTTCGAGAACGCCGGCCAGTGGTTGAAGTCCGCCGTCGCAAAGCCCGTCGTCGTCATGATGGACGACACCTGGAAGAACGAGAGCCGCAGCGAGTGCCAGAAGCTGCCGTCCTCGCCCATGATGTCCAGCGCTATCGCCAGCGTGGCAAAGCCCGCGATGCCGAGGTAGAGGTGCAGCTCCGAGTTGCGCAGCGCCGGGCGGAACTTCCGCATGATGAGCAGGAAGTAGATGGAGAAGTTCACGCCGAAGAGCAGCATGAATACGCCCGTGACCACGTCGATGTACGCGCTGTCGTAATAGCCGATGGAGGCGGCCTTTATGCTGAAGCCGCCGGTCGCGGCCGTGGCCATGGCGTGGTTGATGGAGTCGAAAAACGGCATCCCGCCGAGGCAGAGGAGGATGACCAGCATCACCGTCAGCGCGACGTAGATGAGGTAAGTTATCGCGGAGCTGTGCCGTATGCGGGGCACGAGCTTGCCGACCTGCGGGCCCGGGACCTCGGCGCGCATTATGTGCATGCTCCGCTCCTCCGAGAGCGGGAGCACGGCCATGATGAACACCAGCACGCCCATGCCGCCTATCCAGTGCGACAGGCTGCGCCAGAGCAGCGAGCCGCGCGTGAGCTCCTCGACGTTCGCGGCAACGGAGGCGCCCGTCGTGGTGAAGCCGGAGACGATCTCGAAGAAGGCGTCGAAGTAGTTCGGCATCTCGCCGGAGAACACGAAGGGCAGCGCGCCCACCAGGCTCATCAGCAGCCACGAGAGCGCGACGCTGACAAAGCCCTCGCGCGCGTAGATGTCGTGGTGGCGCAGCTTTGGCAGCGTGAGCAGGGCGAAGAGCGCCGCCGCGATGAGCAGCGTGTAGACAAAGGGCAGGGGCGACTCGCCGTAATACACCGCCGTCAGCGCCGGGGGCACCATCAGCGCGGCCTCGACCGCCATGACGCGGCCGAGTATCTTGGAAATCATCCTGTAATTCATCCGGCCGCTACTCCTCGAAAATGTCGTCGAAGCGCTGCATGCCGAAGCGGGTGGTCACGGCTATGACGCTGTCGTGCATCCGGACGCAGTCGTTGCCGCCGGGGATGATGCACTCGTTGCCGCGGATTATGGCGGCGAGCAGCGTGTCGCGCCGGATGCTGAGGCTGCGCAGGGGGATGTCCAGATACTCCGCGGGGCGCTTTATGGAGAACTCCAGCACCTCGGCCTTGCCGTCGGCTATCTCGTGCAGGGACTCTATGCCGCTGGCGTCGATGGAGTTCTGCATCGCGCGGACGTAGGTGACGATGTTGTCCGCGGCGATGTTCTTGGGCGTGACGAAGCTGTCGAGCTTGTGGGAGTCCACCATGCGGCGGAAGCAGTCGTCGTTGACCTTGGTGATGACCTTGCCGGCGCCGGAGCGGGCGGCGAACATGGAGGTTATGATGTTGTTCTGGTCGCTGCCGGTGAGGGCGACGAAGGCGTCCGTGGTGCGGATGCCCTCCTCCTCGAGCACCTTGGGGTTGGTGCCGTCGCCGAGGAGTATCTCCGCGCGGGGGAGTATGCCCTTGATTATCTCGCAGTGCTCCTCGTTGCGCTCGAGTATGCGGACGCGGATGCCGGACTCGATGAGCGCGGAGCCGAGGTAGAGCGAGATGCGCCCGCCGCCGAGGATGAGCACGTCGCGCACGCTGCGGCGGTAGGAGCCCACGGCCTTGAAAAAGGCGCTCATCTCCGCCGAGGGGCCCACGACGTGGAGCGTGTCCCCGGCCGAGAGGACGAAGTCGCCCTTGGGTATGATGACCTGCCCGTCGTGCTCGACGGCGCAGATGAGGATGTTGGAGGAGTGCTTGTCGCGCAGCTTGACGAGGCGCAGCCCGCACAGCGGCGACTCGGGCGCGAGGGTGAACTCCACCATCTCGGCCCGGCCCTTTGCGAAGGACTCCACCTTCGCCGCGGAGGGGAAGCGCAGTATGCGCGAGATCTCGGCCGCCGCGGCCTGCTCCGGGTTTAGCACCAGCGAGAGGCCGAGCTCGTCCTTGAGGAACACCATCTGCCGGAAATATTCCATCGTGCGCACGCGCGCGACGGTGTTCTTCACGCCGAGCTTCTTGCCCGTGAGGCAGCAGAGCATGTTTACGGAGTCGTCGCTCGTGACGGCGATGAGCAGGTCGGCGTCGGCGACGCCGGCCTCGGTGAGGACGTTGTAGTCCGCGCCGTTGCCGTAGAGCACCATGGCGTCCACGCCGGTGGAGATCTCCTCGAGACACTCGGCGTTGTTGTCCACGACCGTGATGTCGTGGCCCTCGTCCGCGAGGCGGCGGGCGATCTCCTGCCCCATGCGTCCGCCTCCGACCAGAATGATCTTCATTGTCCCTTACGCTCCTGTTGTTTGGATACTTTCGCGCGGCGGCGGCGGCCGCGGCTGCGCGGCTGGGCGCTCTTTGCGGCGTAGAAGCTCTGCATGTTCTCGTCCGCGCGGTAGGCGAGGCGTCCGGCGGAGTAGCTGCCGTCGTCAGAGTGCTTGAACTTTATGCGCAGCAGGAGCTTGCCGTCGGCCGGGCACTCGGCCAGGCACATATAGCGCTGGTCGCCCTGGTTTATCCACTTGGAAAACTGCATCTCGCCGCCGCAGATGGGGCAGCAGGGCGCGGCGAGGGAGCAGTCGGCAAAGGCGTCGCCCTTGGAGGCGTAGCCGGAAAAGGCGCTGTGGGCGATGGGCTCCGGCATGTCGGGCCGGGGCTTCTTCTCCTTGTGCGGGCTGCGGCTGGCGAGTATCTCCGCCGCGTCCGCGTACTGCTCCATGCCCGCGGCCATGTCCAGCCTGGAGCAGACGAGGCCCGTGTTGTAGGCGTCGCCCAGCGCGTCGTGCGCCACGCGGGTCTGCTCTATGCCGAAGTGCTCCATGGCCGTGGCGAGGGACTTCTGGTTCTTGTCCCCGCCGGTCTGGAGGTTGTATATGAGCTGCAGGTTCACCCAGCCGGATATCCAGTCCCAGTCCAGGTCGTGGATGATGATGTTCTGCTCCATGATGCCCTGGTCGTCATAGCCCCAGGTGAGGAAGGTCACGCCGTCCCCGCACCAGGCGCGGAACTGCGCGAGCGCCTCCGGAAAGGCCACGCCGTGGGAGAGGCGCTCCTTGTCGAAGCCGGTGAGCTTCTTGACCTTGTAGTGCATGCGCTTGAAGTAGACGGGCTTGACGTCTATCTGAAATTCCTCCCCGGGCGTCATGTCCTCGTTCAGGCGCACCGCGCCTATCTGGATGATCTCGCCCCGGAGATGGATGGGCAGCCTGTTGAAAACGGAGGACTTGGAGCTCATCGCCTGATTCCACTCCAGATCCACCACTACGTAATTCATCGGAATACCGTCCCCCTTTTCCCTTGATGGTCACGCGAAACATTGCCAACTATTATATCACAGCGCCAATTAGATATCAATCGGGCATTTTGCGCCCCGAGCGCATAAAAAAGTATAAAGAAACCGCCAGAAATCCGGCCGCCGAGAGCCATTGCGAGGTGGAGAGCCCCCAGAGCGCGCCGCGGGCCACGTCGCCGCGGAAGAACTCGAGCACGAAGCGCGCGGGGCAGTAGCACGCGAGGTAAAACTCCGCGGCAAAGCGCGCCCGCCGCGGCCCCGCCGTGAACCAGAGCAGCGCGAGGAAGAGCGCGAGCTGCACGGCGGCCTCAAAGAGCTGCACGGGCAGGCGCGGCACGCCCGGCGGCGCGGCGAGGGAGGCGGCAGGAAAGACCACCGAGACGGGCGAGTCGCACTCGACGCCGTAGCAGCAGCCGGCGCAGAAGCAGCCGACGCGCCCGAGCGCCGCCACGAGCGCGAGCGCGGGCACGAGCAGCGGCATGAAATCCGCGAGCCGCACGCGGTAGGCCCGGGCGGCGAGCCGGGCCGCCGCCAGCCCGCCGGGCACGGCGCCGAGGAACACGAAGCCGCCGGAGACGTAGGCGAGCAGCGCCGCCGCCCCCGCGCCGGAGCGCACGAGCTCCGCGAGCCGGGGCAGCACGGTGAGCAGGTAGAGCAGCTTGGCCCCGGCGAGGGCGCCGAGGGCGGCAAAGACATAGATGTACGCCGCGTCGTCCCGCGAGAGCGAGAAGCGCGGCGCGCGGAGGATGACGAAGAGCAGCCCGAGCAGGAAGCCGAGCAGGCCGAGCAGCCCGTACATGGGCAGGCTGCGGCCGAGGATGGTGACGAAGGGGAGCATGGAGCCTCCTTAAAAAATCAGTGTAACGGCGCGGGGCCGTTACACTGAAGCTGGCAGGTGAGGGCGCGTCAGCAGTAGGAAAAGGCGCTGAGCGCGCCGATAGCGCCGACGCAGGCGATGCAGGCGATGAACACAAAGGCCCCGCCGATGATGCCGATTATCGAGAGCACGAATCCGGCCGTGCGAATGCCGCCGTTGAAGCCGAGCTGTTTGGCCTTGGAGGCGTATACAAGGCCGACGACGCCGAGCACGACGGAGACGATGCTGGAGTAACCGAAGAACCAGAGCACGACGGCGATGATTCCGAGCACGAGGCTCACCACCGCTTCGTTCTGCCCCGGGACCTGCCCGCCGCGATCGTTGTTTTCGTACATAGAGAGCACCTCCTTCTCAGCAATAATTTAGCATCGCCGCGCCCGCGTGTCAATTTTTTTCGCGCCCGCCGCACTAGACCTGCGCGAAGCGCGCCTGAAAGTTTCGCCCGCCTTTTCAAAGGCGGTGGAGTCCAGAGGCAAAGCCTCTGGCCGCGCTCCGCAGAGCGCGGAA
>UQYT01000072.1 GCA_900545405.1 uncultured Eubacteriales bacterium
CTGCTCGACGCCGTAGGCCCAGCGCCCGGCGGCGCAGAGCGGCTCTATCGCGCCGTCCAGCACGCGGCTGTGGTCGGCGGTCAGGCAGAGCCGGCCCGCCTCATTGCCCCGGGCGTCGCTCAGCGGCACGATGAGGCTGTCCGGCTGCGCATTCAGCCGTGACGCGAAGAGGCCGAGGCCCTCGGGGACGAGGTTTTTGCCGTTTTCGAGGAGCTGCGTCCCGTCCTCGCTGAGGGTAAAGCTGCGCTCGCCCACGGTGTATATGTCCGGCGCCTCGCCGCCCCGGTCCCAGGGGAGCTTGAGCAGGGCCGAGCCCCCGCCCGGGGTGTAGGCGAGGGTGCAGTTGTGCCTTGTGTAATAGAGCTGCCCGCCCTCGACGCGGAGGGGCCACATGTGCGCACTCGGCGAAAAGAGCCCGAACGAGACGGCGAGGAAGACGGCCAGCGCCAGCGCGGCGAGCACGAGGAGCGTGTTCCTGAGAGTTTTGCCTCTTATCATGGTCCCGCCTCCTTTTTCCGCATTTTATCACGCGCTTGTATCCGATTTGTATCGCCCGGCGCTGGGCGTTTCGACGAAATTTGCGCCGCAAATTTGTGCATCCGGCATATTTAGCATTGCATAATAACTGTTGACGAAAGTCAAAAACGGTCTTATACTGTTCAGCAGGTGCTTGAGCATGAAAAAGGACACGACAGGACATTCATTCGAGGCTTTTTTCAAGCGCGCGACAAGTCCGCTGGCCGTTTTGAGCCTGCTGTCGGAGCGGCCCATGTACGGCTACGAGATAACCCAGGAGCTGAGCCGCCGGAGCGGGGGCAGGTATGTGCTGTCCCTCCTCTATCCCGTGCTGTACCGTCTGCTGGAGCAGGGCTACATCCGCGAGGACAGGACGGAGATAGTGGACGGCCGCGCGCGGACTTACTATGCCGTGACGCCGGAGGGCACCGCGTATTTGAATGAAACGGCAAGGGAATATGAGGAGCTCTCGGCCGTCTTTTCCGCACTGCTGAAAGGGGGGGCCGGGAGTGAACGGCATTGAGAAATACTGCCGTGCCGTCTCCGGCGCGCTGACGGCGCGCCGCGCCACCAGGCGGCGGCTCACGGACGGCCTTGCCGACGAGATAAGGGACGCCCTGGGCGGGGAGTGCACGCTCGAGCAGATAACGGCCGCCTTCGGCCCGCCGGAGCAGGCCGCGGAGGAGCTGCAGCTCACCGTGGGCGAGGCGGAGCGCGAGGGCGAGCGCCGGCTCTGGAAACGCAGCCGCCTGCTGCTCGCGCTGCTCTGCGCTGCGCTGGCGGCGGCGATCTGCGCGCTGGTTTGGTACGGCTCTGCAAAGCATATAAAGGTTTCCGAAACCGACATTTTTGACAAAGGAGACGGCACTTATGAAACGCTTACTGTGTCTTGCCCTGGCGGCGCTGCTGCTCTCGACGGGGGTCCCGGCACTTGCTGACGGGCCCGCGCCCATCTCCACCGAGGTGGAGTACCTCGACAACGGCTGTTACATAGTCACGGAGCTCTACGCCGTGCAGACCCGCGCCCAGCAGCTCACGAGCGGCACCAAGGTGCAGAGCCTGTACAGCGCCGACGGCGAGCTCGCCATCACCTTTGAGGTGCACGGCACGTTCAAGTATAACGGCACCACCTGCATAGCCACCCTGGCCTCCTACGACTACGAGATACACGCCGCCGGCTGGTATCTCGTCAGCGCCAGCGCCTGGTGCGAGGACAACAAGGCCATAGCCAACGGGGAGTTCAAGCACCCGCTGCTCGGCACGGTGGACACCACCGTCACCCTCTCCTGCAGCCCGACGGGCATGCTCTCATAAGCTATTTCTCCCTCCAAATAAAGCCGCCGCGTGACCTTTTGCGTCCCGCGGCGGCACTTTTTTTCAGTATCCCTTCCGGCCCCCCGGCTGGCCGTAGGTCTCAAAGCGCGCGGCGGCGGCCTTGAGCTCCTCCGCGTCCAGCACGCGCGGGCGGCCTATGGCGAGGGCCTTGTATTGCAGCTCGGCCACGTACTCGGCGTTGAGCGCGAGGGCGAAGGCCCCGGGGAGGTCGTCCCCGCAGACCACGATGCCGTGGTTTTCGAGCAGCACCGCCCGGCCCGAGCCGCAGACGCGCACCGCCTCCTCCGCGAGCTCCGGCGTGCCGAAGGTGCGGTAAGGCGCGCAGGGCACGCGCTCCACGCCCGAGGCGAGCATGGCGTAGTGCACCGGCTCTATCTCCCGGCCCAGCACGGCGAACACCGTGCAGTACATCGAGTGCGTGTGCACCACCGCGCCGATGTCCGGCTTCGCGCGGTAAAAGCCCGCGTGCAGGCCCCATTCACTCGAGGGCTTGCGCGCCCCGTCGGCTATCTTGCCGTCGAGGTCCATGACCACCACGTCCCAGGCGCGGGTCGCGTGATAGCTGAGGCCCGAGGGGCTGACGGCCATCAGGCCGCGCGCGGCGTCGTAGACGCTGAGGTTGCCGCTGGTGCCGGGGCAGAGGCCCGCCGTGGACATCCTGCGGCCGTAATCCGCTATGAGCTCGCGCTCTGTGTGCATGAGCATGTTTACGCCTCCTACATGTGGAATCTGCGCCGCGCCTCCTCGCGCAGGGAGGGCACGCGGCGGACTATGATGAGCGGGATGGAGAGCCCGGCGCAGGAGGCCAGCACGACCATCGACCAGCCCGGGACCCACTCGCCCTTGAGATATTCGTCGCAGAGGAACTCCGTCAGCACGGCGAAGAGGCCTATGGCCATCAGCACCAGCACCGCCGAGACCAGCAGGGAACAGCGCCGCGTGCGGATTATCCAGTAGAGCAGCGGTATGACCAGCGCCCCCGCCGCCGTGATGGGCAGCGCGAGGCCGACGAACCAGTCCATGCCGTCCACCGCCGCGGCGATGAGGCAGAGGTAGGCGCCCACGGCCAGCACGTCCAGCGTCAGCGGCGCCCAGACGGGCAGCTTCCGCGTCAGCAGCGGCGGCACGAACCAGACCCAGAGCATCGCCATCGCCCCGCCGATGAAGAGCGACCACCAGAAGTCGCTGTAAAACACCAGATTCAGCAGCGCGCAGCAGATGGCCACGCTCACGAGCATGCTGGTGAGCAGCAGCGCCGCCTCACGCCGCGAGACGGGCGCTACCTCCTCCCGCCGCGTGGGGAAGAAGCTCGGCGCGTCCTCGTCCACGGGGCAGGCCGGGTTCACCACGGGCGTCCGGCAGAGGGGACACTCCCGCGCGCCGGGGTTGAGCTCCACGCCGCAGTTTACGCAGTATGACATTCATTGCACCCCCTGTCGGTTGCTCTCGATGCGCACGTGCAGTCCCTCGCGCACGAGAAAGCGGAAAAATTCGCGCTCGAGGTCGGTCTCCTTCTGCACGCCGGAGAAGGTTATCTCCATCGTGTCGCCGTAGCTGATGGACGAGACGTGCGGCCTCGCCACCGTGGCCTGGCCCTGCACGACCTCCATGTGCTCGATGTACGGCCTCATGCACTCCGGCACGCGGAAGGGGCCGGGGTTGGTGAACACGGCGCTGTACGGCCGCACGCCGGTGAGGCCGTAGCTGAGCAGCATGATGGGGTTTTTCACCACGCGGGGGATGAGGATGAGAAAGCGGTTGTAGAGCAGCCGCACGCCCCGCGTCAGGCCCGCGCGGAGCTTCACCGGCTCGGCGGTGAGGCGCATGTAGTTGTGCACCAGCGCCGCGAGCTGCGGGAAGTCGTAGTCCCCGAGCGCCGGGTCCACGCTCGGCTGCACGGTGAGGATGAAGTTGCGCAGCGTCTCGCTGGGGAAGTAGGCGCGCAGGTTCACCGGCACGGCGAGCGCCACGGGCCTTTCCCGAATGGGCCGCTCCCGCCGCTGCTTCTCGACCAGCAGCTTGAGGAGCACCGCCGCGAGGTATTCCGTGATGGACGCGCCGTAGCTGCGGGCCTTTTCGCGGAGCGCGGAGACGGAGAGGAAGCCCATCGTGACGTGGAAGGTGTAAAAGGGCTCCGGCGTGCCGCGGTTCTGGTAGGCGCGGGGTATCCTCGGCAGGGCGCGGGAGGCGGGCCCGGCGTAGCGGAGATAGGCGTCCTCGCGCTCGGCCGCCGGGGGCGGCTCGTCGAGGTCCGCGATGCCCTCGCCGGGCGGGACGTCCACGCCGCGCTGCCTCAGGTACTCGGCCAGCAGGTTCCGGAAGAAGGTCAGCGCCCCCGCGCCGTCCGCGAGGGCGTGAAAGACCTCGAGGGAGATGCGGCGGCGGTAGTAGTAAAAGCGGATGAGCCAGCCGTTGTCCTCGTTGAAGCGCACGGGGCGGCAGGGGTCGGCCACGTCCTCGCGCACGAAGGGCCCGGGCGCGGTGTTCGGCTCGAAGTAGTACCAGAAAAAGCCGCGGCAGATCTTCATCGCGAAGCCGGGAAAGCGCGGCAGCGTGCGGTCCACGGCGGATTGCAGCAGCGCGGGGTCCACGTCCTCCGTCATGACGGCGGAGAAGCGGTATATGGCGGAGAACTCCTCGCGCTGGATGGAGGAGTACATAAAGCTGGCGTTGTCCATGCGATACCAGGGCGTGCGCGGTTTATTCATGGCGGCCTCCGGGGAAGATTGTATAAAGAGATTTTAACATCGCGGCGCGGCTCAGGCAAGGGAAACAAAAATTTAAAAAATCCGCGGGAACTTTTTTGACGCGCGCAAGTCTAAGGCAGACGGCGGCCGAGCCGCCGGAATAAATCCAAGGAGAATATGAAAAGATGAAAAAGATCATTGCGGCAGTCCTCTGCCTGACCATGTGCTTTGCGCTGCTGAGCGCCTGCGGCACCGAGAACAAGCCCGCCGAGACCGACCCCGTGACCAGCGAAGAGCCCAGCACCGCCCCGACCGAGAGCGCCGAGCCGAGCGAAGAGCCCAGCGAGCAGCCGAGCGATGAGCCGAGCACCGCGCCCGAGACCGAGGCCCCGGCGACCAGCGCCCTGGCCGACGCGATAACGTCCGCGCGCACGGACGAGGAGAACGAGGCGTACCCGGTGTTCAGCGACAAGGCGGCCATCGAGGACGCGTACTACCAGGTCGTGGGCTTCACGGCCGCGGACGTGGACGACATCGCGATGAGCGTGTCGCTCATCAACGTCAAGGCCTACGGCATCGTCATCGCCAAGCCCGCCGAGGGCTGCGCGGACACCGTGAAGGCGGGCCTCCAGGCGTTCATCGACACCCAGTGCAATAACTTCGAGACCTACCTGGCCGACCAGTACGAGATCGCGAAGAACGCCAAGCTCGAGACCCTCGACGACGGCACCATCGTCATGGTCATGTGCGCGAACGCCGACACCGTCTACGACGCCATCGTCGCCGCGCTCGCCGCGTAAGCGTGTTTGTTTAAGGGAGAACCCCCCGGCAAAGGGGGTTCTCTCTCTCTTTTTTTTACCCTTTTGCGGGTGCGCCGATACGCTGGGAGGTTTTCGTTACCTTGCCCTGCCTTTCGACCCCATTTCTTTGGTGCTTGCCCAAAGAAACGGTGTCGAGCCGCCAAAGAAAAGCGCCT
>UQYT01000073.1 GCA_900545405.1 uncultured Eubacteriales bacterium
TACCGCTTCATGAAGGGCGACAGCGACCTCGCTCTGCGCTTTGACCTCACGGTCCCGCTCGCAAAATACGTCGCGGCGAACTACGCAAAGCTGGCCTTCCCCTTCCGGCGCTACCAGATAGGCAAGGTCTGGCGCGGCGAGAGGGCACAGCGCGGCCGCTTCCGCGAGTTCTACCAGGCCGACATAGACGTCATCGGCGACGGCAAGCTCGACATCATGAACGAGGCCGAGATACCCTCCATCATCTGCCGCGCCTTCACGGAGCTCGGGCTCGAGGACTTCACCATCCGCATAAACAACCGCAAGGTCCTCGGCGGCTTCTTCGCCATGCACGGCATGAACGCCCCGGCCGAGATACTCCGCACCATAGACAAGCTAGAGAAGATAGGCCCCGACAAGGTCCGCGAGATACTCCTGTCGGACTGCGGCCTTGACGAGAGCCAGGCCGCCGCGGTGCTCTCTTTCACCGGCTTTTCCGGCACGACAGCGGAAAAACTCGCCTTCCTCGAGGGCATGCGCGGCAAAAACGAGCTCTTCGACACCGGCGTTGACGAGCTGCGCACCGTGGCGGAGGCCCTGCCCGGCCTCGGCGTGCCCGCGGAGCGCTTTGCCATCGACCTCACCATCGCGCGCGGGCTCGACTACTACACCGGCACGGTGTACGAGACGATGATAAACTCCCACCCGGAGATAGGCTCCGTCTGCTCCGGCGGCAGGTACGACAACCTCGCCGAGTACTACACGGACCGCGCCCTCCCCGGCGTCGGCATCTCCATCGGCGTGACGCGCCTCTTCTACGTCCTCTCTGAGCAGGGCCTCCTGAACCCGGAGCTCACGGCCGCTCCGGCGGACGCCATAGTCCTGCCCATGACGGAGGAGCTCGGCTTTGCCGCCGCGGCCGCCACAAAGCTGCGCGGCGCGGGCATACGCACCCAGCTCTACACCGAGGACAAGAAGTTCAAGCAGAAGCTCTCCTACGCCTCCAAGCTCGGCATACCCTATGCCGTCATCATAGGCGAGGACGAAGTCAAAAACGGCCTCGTGGCGCTCAAGGACATGCGCCGCGGCGAGCAGGTCAGCTGCACGCCGGACGAGGCGGCGGAGCGGATACTCTCCGGTCTCGGCGAGAGCGCCGGGATACGGCTCATAAAGGAAAAGTAAGGGGTAAGCAGAAATGATGCAGTCAAGGACACACAACTGCGGCCAGCTCCGCCTCGCCGACGCGGGCAGGAGCGTGAAGATCGTCGGCTGGATGGAGAACATCCGCGAGGTCTCCTCGGCGCTGGCCTTCATCGTCGTGCGCGACTTCTACGGCACGACCCAGGTCGTCGCGGAGACGGAGGACATGGTCAAGGCCTTCAAGGCCGTGACGCGCGAGAGCACGATAAGCGTTGAGGGCACGGTCCGCGAGCGCGCGAGCAAGAACCCGAAGCTCCCGACCGGCGACATCGAGATAGTCCCGGAGAAGCTGGAGGTGCTCGGCCGCTGCCGGTATAACGAGCTGCCCTTCCAGATAAACCGCTCCCGCGAGGCCGACGAGGCCACGAGGCTCCGCTACCGCTACCTCGATTTGCGCAACCCGGAGGTCAAGGCGAACATAATCCTCCGCTCCAAGGTCATCTCCGCGCTCCGCCGCGCCATGGAGGAGCAGGGCTTCATGGAGATAACCACGCCCATCCTCACCGTGTCCTCCCCCGAGGGCGCGCGCGACTACCTCGTCCCGGCGAGGAACCACCCCGGCAAGTTCTACGCCCTGCCCCAGGCGCCGCAGCAGTTCAAGCAGCTGCTCATGGCCTCTGGCTTTGACCGCTATTTCCAGATAGCCCCCTGCTTCCGCGACGAGGACGCAAGGGCGGACCGCTCCCCCGGCGAGTTCTATCAGCTCGACATGGAGATGGCCTTCGCCAGCCAGGAGGACGTCTTCGAGGTGCTTGAGGCCGTCCTGCCGCCCATCTTCGCCGAGTACGGCAAGTATTCCCGCGCCAGCGAGGCGCCCTTCAAGCGCATCCCCTACGACGAGGCGCTTGAGAAATACGGCACCGACAAGCCCGACCTCCGCATCGACCTCACCGCCCAGGACGCCACGGAGCTGCTCGGCGGCTGCGGCTTCGGCCCCTTCGAGGGCCAGGTCGTCAAGGCCGTCGCCGTCTCCGGCTATACCGGCAGCCGCAAGCAGATAGACAAGCTCTGCGCCGACGCCGAGGTCCAGTCCGGCAGCAAGGCCTACTGGTTCCGCGTGGACGAAAAGGGCGAGATCGTCGGCGGCATAGCCAAGTTCGTGCAGCCCATCGCCGACGCGGTGAAGTCCGGCCTCTGCCTCGAGCCGGGGACGCTGGTCCTGCTCGCCGCGGGCAGCAAGGGCGCGGCGCAGAAGAGCGCGGGCGTGCTCATAAAGCTCGCGGGCGCGGAGTGCCCGGAGCACATGGACGCGGAGAAGTACGAGTTTTGCTGGATAGTGGACTTCCCGATGTACGAGATAGGCGAGGAGAGCGGCGAACTGGAGTTCTGCCACAACCCGTTCTCGATGCCGAAGGGCGGCCTCGCCACCCTGCTCGCCGCCGAGCGCGGGGAGATAGACCCGCTCACCATCACCGCCGACCAGTACGACCTCGTGTGCAACGGCGTGGAGCTCTCCTCCGGCGCGGTGCGCAACCACGAGCCGGACATCATGATAAAGGCCTTTGAGCTCGTCAACCTCGGCGAGGAGGACGTGAAGGCCAAGTTCCCCGCGATGTACAACGCCTTCTGCTACGGCGCGCCCCCGCACGCGGGCATCGCCCCGGGCGTGGACCGCATGGTCATGCTCCTCGCGGGAGAGGACTCCATCCGCGAGATAATCCCCTTCCCGATGAACAAGAGCGCCCAGGACCTCATGATGGGCGCCCCCGGCGAAGTCACGCAGAAACAGCTCGACGAGCTGCACATCGCCATCGTCAAGGACGAACCCAAAGAATAAATCCGGAGGCAGAACCTCCGGCCGCTACCGCGGCACACGCAGCCCCTCTCAAAAAGCTCAGGAAGGGGTCCGGGGGAACCCTGCCAGGGGGTTCCCCCGCTTATTTTTCTCAAGGAGGCAGCAGATGAGAAACCGCTTTTTCGAAAAGTACATAGCCGGGGAGCACAGCCTCGGCACCTTCACGCATCTTCTCAGCGCGCCCGCGATAGAGGCGCTGGCCCGCGCGGGACTTGACTACGTCATAATCGACATGGAGCACAGCCCCATCGGCGCCGAGCACGCGGCGGAGCTCGTCGGCGTCGCCTCCGGGGCAGGGCTCGCGCCCTTCGTCCGCGTGGACGAGCTGAGCCGCAGCCCCATCCTCAAGATGCTCGACGTCGGCGCCGCGGGCCTCATCGTGCCCCAGCTCGAGACCGTGGAGCAGGCGCGCCAGCTCGTGGGCTGGGCCAAGTTCGCCCCCGTGGGCAACCGCGGCTACTGCCCGAGCCGTGACGGCGGCTGGGGCCTCGACGAGAACTACGCCGGCGGCATGTCCGGCTATATGGACTGGGCCAACCGCAACACCATGCTCATCCCCCAGTGCGAGACCGCCGGCTGCCTCGAGCACATCGAGGAGATCGTCGCCATAGAGGGCGTGGACGGCATCTTCATCGGCCCCTTCGACCTCTCCATCGCGCTCGGCATACCCGGCAGGTTCGACGATCCCCGGCACATCGCCGCCGTGGAGCGCGTGCGCCTCGCCTGCGAGCGGGCCAACAAGCCCTGCATAATGTTCTGCGGCAGCGCCGAGGCCGCCGCGGGCTATTTCGCCCAGGGCTTCACCAGCGTCACCGTCAGCCTCGACATCAGCATCCTGATAGACGCCGCGAAGGCTATGTCCGACACGGCCTTCGGAAAATAAAACGCGGGGAGGTGGGCAGATGGTATCGCGCATACGCTCGCTCGGGATAAAGGGCATCGGCGGCTACGAGGTGTCCGTCGAGTGCTCGCCCGCCCAGGGCCTGCCGGAGTTCCAGATAGTCGGTCTGCCGGACACCGCCGTCCGGGAGGCCCGGGACCGCGTGCGCGCGGCCATCAAGAACTCGGGGCTCAAGTTCCCCGTCTCGCGCCTCACCGTGAACCTCGCCCCCGCGGACACGCGGAAAAACGGCACGGTGTACGACCTGCCCGTGCTGCTCGGCATCCTCGCCGCCACGGGTGAGATAAAGGAGCCGCCCGCCGACTGCGCCTTCTTCGGGGAGCTCTCGCTGGCGGGGGAGCTCCGGCCCGTGCGCGGCGCCCTGCCCATGGCCTTCGCCGCCCAGCGCGCGGGGATAAAGCGCCTCTTCGTCCCGGCGGACAACGCGCCGGAGGCGGCCTTCGCCTCGGAGCTCGAGGTCTACGGCGTGCAGAGCGTGACGGAGCTGCTCGAGTTCTTCCGCGGCCAGCGGGAGATAGAGCCCGCCCCGCCCCCGAGGATAGAGCACACGGCGCGGCGGCTGCCGGACTTCTCCGAGGTCAAGGGCCAGGCGAACGTCAAGCGCGCGCTCGAGGTCGCCGCCGCGGGCGGACACAACATCCTCATGGTCGGCCCTCCCGGCTCGGGCAAGAGCATGCTCGCAAAGCGCATGGTATCCATCCTCCCGGACATGAGCCGCGAGGAGATGATAGAGACCACGGAGATCCACTCCGTCTGCGGCCTCACCAGCCGGAGCAATCCCATCGTGGACACCCGGCCCTTCCGCGCGCCGCACCACACCACCTCGGCGGCGGCGCTCTCGGGCGGGGCGCTGCTCCAGCCGGGGGAGATGAGCCTCGCGCACAACGGGGTGCTGTTTTTGGACGAGCTGCCGGAGTTCCACCGCGACGTGCGTGAGGCGCTGCGCCAGCCGATAGAGGACGGCGTCGTCACCGTCTCGCGCGCGGCGGGCACCGTGACGTACCCGAGCCGGTTCATGCTCGTGTGCGCCATGAACCCCTGCAAGTGCGGCTGGTACGGCCACCCCACGCGGCGCTGCACCTGCTCGGAGACGGAGATACGGCGCTATCACGCGCGCGTGTCCGGCCCGCTGCTCGACAGGATTGACATCATGGTCGAGGTCCCGGCGCTCGTCTACGCGGAGCTCTCCGGCAAGGCGGAGGCCGAGCCCTCGAGCGAGATAAAAAAGCGCGTGGACGCCGCCCGAGCCCGCCAGCGCTCCCGCCTCGCCGGCACCGGTGCCGACTGCAACGCCCACATGGGCCCGCGCGAGCTCGAGAGCGGCTGCGCCCTCAGCGCCGAGTGCTCCCGCCTCATGGAAAACGCCTATAACGCCATGGGCCTAACCGCGAGGAGCTACGACCGCATCCTCCGCGTCGCCCGCACCATAGCCGACCTAGCCGGGTCGGACGCCATCCAGCCCGCCCACCTCGCCGAAGCCATCCAATACCGCACCTGGGACTTCCGCGAGACGGAATAGGGCGCTTGCCTTGACATTTTGGAGAATGTGAGTATATTTTAGGCAGCAAATCAATAAATTCCCAAGGCGTGTACACGCCTTTTTGTCCTTCCTTTGGAAGGACAATGA
>UQYT01000074.1 GCA_900545405.1 uncultured Eubacteriales bacterium
GTGGAGGCTTCAAAAGCGCTTTTCTTTGGCGGCTCGACACCGTTTCTTTGGGCAAGCACCAAAGAAATGGGGTCGAACGGCAGCAGGGGCCAACGCCCACCTCCCAACGTAACGGCGCACACGTAAAAGGCAAAAAAATAAAAGGGGGAAACCCCTTGATAGGGTTTCCCCCTTTGACCCCCCTCCTGCGCTTTTGTGAGCATAAAGGAGAGTTCCGCGCTCTGCGGAGCGCGGGCAAGGGCGCCGCCCCTGCACGTAAGCCGCCTTTGAAAAGGCGGGCGAAACTTTCAGACGCGCGCGTTGCGCGCGGGCGCGGGGGCGTACTTCTTGACGGCGCGGTGGAGGCGGGCGGCGCTTAGGGCGAAGTTCAGGCACTCGTTGAAGTAGATGATGCCGATATACGCCGTCAGCGCGCCGATGGGGAGGAGCTGCCACACCAGCACCACGCCCAGTGCGGCGTCCAGGATATTTATGCCCATGCTCCACACCTGCTGCCCCAGCCCCTTCAGGCAGCCGTCCACCACCATGTCCGTGTACATGATGGGCACCAGCGGCGCGAGCAGCCTTATGAACCGCCCCGCCTCCGCCGAGCCGTACACCGCCTCGCCCAGCGCCCCGCCGAAGCGCCACAGTATGAGCGCCGCCGCCACCGAGAACGCCGCGCAGAGCTTCAAGAGCGAGCTCACCGCCCGGCGTATCCCCGCCGCGTCGGAGCGCATCTGCGCCTCCGTCAGCGTGGGTATCATCAGCTCCGCCGCCGCCGAGAGCAGGCAGCTCGGAAAGCCGATTATCGGCATCGCCATGCCCTGGATGACGCCGTAGCCCGCGAGCGCCGCGTCCGCCGAGAGCCCGGAGCGCCGGAACCCGCGCGGCACCAGCAGGTGCTCCAGCGTCGAGAGCGCGCTGCGCGCGTACGCCGACACCGCGAGCGGTACCGCCACGCCGAACATCCGCGCCGTCAGCCTCACCGAGCCGACGCGCCGCTCCCCGTGCCGCCGCCTGTCGCCCGCGTAGAAGGCCAGCATCATGGCCAGCGAGAGCATATCCGCCGCCGTCACGCCCGCCGCCACCGCCGCGCAGCTGCGCTCGATGTCCCCCTCCTGCGCCCGCGAGAGGAACAGCACCACCAGCCCCGCGCAGAAGAGCTGCTCGAGAAGGTGCACCAGCGAGGGCTTCCAGATGCGCCCGCAGGCGGTGAAATAGCCCGAGAGCACGCTCGAGAGCGCGATGAACGGCAGCCCGAAGGCGAGTATGCGCAGGCTCATAACCGTCCTGGCGTCGCCTATCCAGAGGAAGCCTATGGGCTCTGCAAAGCCGTAGAGTATCGCGCAGCCCGCCGCGCCGAAGAAGAGGCTGTACGCCGCGCAGCGGCTCATCGCCCCGCCCACGCCGCCGCCGCGCCCGAGGCCTATCTCCTCCGCCACAAGCCGCGTCGCCGCAAAGCGTATCCCGCTTATCGCAAAGGTCGTGGCCAGCAGCTCCACGCTCATCACGAGCTGATATAGCCCTATCCCCGCCGCGCCTATGCGCCCGGCCAGCCAGGCCTGGAACACCATGCCGATGCAGCGCATCAGTATCGACGCCCCCGCGAGCAGCGCCGTATTCACAATAAGCCGCTTCTTCATAAAAGGACTGCCCCCCGCTTGTACTCGTAAGAGTATATGCGGAAGGCAGTCCCACAAAGACCCCGCTAGTTGAGCGTCCCCGCCGACTGGCGTATTAGCGCCTCGGCGCGCCGTCTCAGCCCGGCGTTTTCGATTTTCCTGAGCCCCGGGTCGGCCTTGAGCAGCCGCTCGGCGGCGTCCTTCGCGCGGCGGAGCACGTCCATGTCCGCGCCGAGGTCGGCTATGTGCAGCTCCGGCAAGCCGTGCTGCCGCGAGCCGAAGAAGTCGCCGGGCCCGCGCATGCGCAGGTCCTCCTCGGCTATCTTGAAGCCGTCGGAGATGTGCACCATGGCCGAGAGCCGCGCCCGGGCCTCCTCGCCCTTCGCGTCCGAAACGAGGATGCACCAGCTCTTGTGCTGCCCGCGGCCCACGCGCCCGCGCAGCTGGTGGAGCTGCGAGAGGCCGAAGCGGTCGGCGTTCTCGATGACCATCAGCGCCGCGTTCGGCACGTCCACGCCGACCTCGATGACCGTCGTGGACACCAGCACGTCCGTCTCGCCGCGCGCGAAGGCCGACATTATCTCGTCCTTCTCCTTCGCCTTCATCTTGCCGTGGATGCAGGCGATCCTGAGGTCGGGCAGGGCGGCGCGGAGGGCTTCCGCGTGCTCCTCGGCGGACTTTATGCCGTCCGCGCCCTCCTCGTTTTCCTCGATGCGCGGGCAGACGACGAAGATTTGCCGCCCCTCGTGCGCGAGCTTTTCGATGAAGCCGTTGAGCCTCGCGCGGTAGCTCTCGTCCACGGCGAAGGTGCCTACCTTCTGCCGCCCGGGGGGCAGCTCGTCGATGACGGAGACGTCGAGGTCGCCGTAGATGATGAGCGCCAGCGTCCGCGGTATGGGCGTCGCGGACATGACCAGCAGGTGCGGCCGCGTGCCCTTGCCGACGAGCGCGGCGCGCTGCTCCACGCCGAAGCGGTGCTGCTCGTCCGTCACGACGAGGGCAAGGTTCTTGAACTCCACGTCCTCCGAGAGCAGCGCGTGCGTGCCGACGCACAGGCCCGTCTCGCCCGAGGCGAGGCCCGCAAGCACCTCCCGCCGCTCCTTGGCGCGCATGGAGCCGGTGAGCTTTGCCACCCTGATGCCGAAGGGCTCCAGAAAGCCCGAGAGCGTGGCGAAGTGCTGCTCTGCGAGTATCTCCGTCGGCGCCATAAAGGCCGACTGCGCGCCCGACTGCGCCGCATACCACACGCAGGCGGCGGCTACGAGGGTCTTGCCGCTGCCGACGTCGCCCTGCACGAGCCGGTTCATCGCCCGGCCCGAGCACATGTCCTCCGCCGCCTCATTGATGGCCCGCAGCTGCGCGCCCGTGGGCGTGAAGGGCAGCGAGGCCGTGAAGTCCGAAAGCTCCGCGCGCGCGAGCGGCGTGCCCGCGGCCTTCTGCCGCCCGCCGCGTATCATGCCGAGCGCGCAGACGAGGACGAAGAGCTCCTCGAACACCAGCCGCCGCCGCGCTATGGCGAGGGCCCCGGCGTCCTTGGGGAAGTGGATGTTCTCATAGGCGTAGCGCGCCGTGGCGAGGCCGTTATCGAGCGCCACGCCCGCGGGCAGATAGTCCGGCAGCGAGTCCGCGCAGAAGTCCAGCGCGCTGCGCACGCACTGCATCACCGTCCGCTGCGAGAGCCCCGCCTTCAGCCGGTATATGGGCACGATGCGGCCCGTGAACCTGGAGGGCTCATAGCCGGCCTCGAAGATGGGGTTCACCATGCTCCGGAGCCGCCCCTGCACGCTCACGCGGCCGTAGAAGATGTAAAACTGCCCGCGCTTTAGCGTCATGCGGACGTAGCTGCTGTGGAAAAACGTGATGTGCAGCGCCCCCGTCTCGTCCACGGCGCGGACCTTGACTATCTCCTGCCCGCCCCGGATGCGGCTGAGCGTGGGCGTCTCGGCCACCATGGCGCGCACGCAGACGCTCTCGCCGTCCGTGAGCTGGTCTATGGGGCAGATCCGCGTCCTGTCCTCATACGCGCGCGGGAAATACGAGACAAGACCGGCGAGGTCGTGGATGCCCAGCTTTCCCATGCTGCGCGCCCTCGCCTCGCCTATGCCCTTTATGTATCTGATGTCCGTGTCAAGCTGCATTAGCGCACCTCGCCGATGAATCTCCACAGCCTGTCCCGATCCGCCTCGTCCGCGTAGGCGATGCCCACGCGCTTTGCGGTTCTTATGTAAACCTCGCGCCCCTCGTCCTCGATGCGTATGAGCGGGGAGGAGGCGATGTCCGCGCCGTTAAGCGCGCCGGTGATGCCGAGGTACCTGGTGAGCTTCCCGGGCCCCTCGAATCCGGCGCAGGCGCGGATGAGCACGCCCTGGGGGAAGTCCTCCGGGCCGGTGATGACGTTCATGAGCCAGTGTATGCCGTAGCAGAGGTAGACGTACACGGCGCCGCCGCCGCGGTAGAGCATCTCGGTGCGCTTCGTGCGGCCGCGGTGGGCGTGGCAGGCGGTGTCCTCCTCGCCGCGGTAGGCCTCGGCCTCGGTGATGACGAGGCGGCGCTCCGCGCCCTCGGGCGTGACCGTGACCAGCGCCTTGCCCAGCAGCTCCGGCGCTACGACCAGCGCGTCCCGCTCGAAAAATTCGCGCCCGAGCCTCATGAGGGCCTCCTGAGCGTCTCGACGGTGTAGTCGCTGCCGCTGAGCGTGAAGTCCTCGCGCACGCCCTCGGAGACGACGACGCGGTTGTCGTTGGTGATGAGCACGAGCTCGAAGCCGGTGTTGTCCTCGTAGAAGCTCTTCGCGTCGCGCTCGCCCATGACGTAGAGCGCGGTGGAGAGCGCGTCGGCATAGGTGCCGTCGTCGCAGATTACGGTGACGGAGAGCAGGTCGCTCTCGGCGGGGTAGCCGGTGGCGGGGTCGAGGATGTGCTGCCGGTAGTTGCCGTCGTCGTCTACGAAGTAGCGCAGATAGCCCCCGGAGGTGACGATGGCGGTGTCCGCGCCGACGTTGAGCGTGGCGGCGTAGCTGCCGGTGTTGACGGGGTCCTGGAGGCCGACCACCCAGTCCGAGCCGTCGGGCTTGACGCCGAGGGTCATGACGGTGCCGCCGAAGGAGACGATGCCGCTCTCGACTCCGGCCTGGCTCATGGCCCGCATGGCGTACATGGCGGCGCAGCCGCGCGCGACGGCGGCGAAGGTGAGCTCCATCCCGGCGGGCATGGTGAGGAGGTAGGTGTCGGTCTCGGTCATGGCGGAGACGTTGACGGCGGAGAAGTCCACGTGCTCGAGCAGGCTGTCTATCTCGCTCTCGCTGGGGACGTTGTAGAGCCCGTCGATAAAGCCCCAGGCCTTGACGAGGGGGTAAACGGAGAGGTCGAGCGCGCCGCCCGTGGCGTCGTAGACGGTGCGGGCGGTCTGCAGCATCTCGGCGACCTGGCCGGTGATGACTATGCCGTCGCCGGCGGCGGAGTTGGTGTTGTAGAGGGTGCTGCCCTCGCGCTCGGGGTCGAGGGAGGCGTCGAGGGCGGAGATGACGGAGGCGGCGGAGTTGAGCCCGGCCTCGGCGTTTTTGCCGTAGGCCTTGATGGAGACGGCGGAGTTCATGGCAAAGAGCTGCTTTTCCGTGGCCTGAACCTCCCCGCAGGCGGCCATCGGCAGCGCCATGCAGCAGACGAGCAGCGCCGCGATAAGTTTTCTCAAAGTCTTCATAAGCGCGAAACCCCTGTGAGAGATCGTTTTTTAAAAGTATAGCACAAGCGCGGGAAATAGGCAAACTTAACTATTTACTTTGAGGGCGCGATTTGCTATAATAATCGGGCGCAAAGCGCACATGCGCCCGTAGCTCAGCTGGATAGAGTGTCAGACTCCGACTCTGAAGGTCGTGGGTTCGAATCCCGTCGGGCGTAC
>UQYT01000075.1 GCA_900545405.1 uncultured Eubacteriales bacterium
AAAAGCGCTTTTCTTTGGCGGCTCGACACCGTTTCTTTGGGCAAGCACCAAAGAAATGGGGTCGAATCGCAGCAGGGACCATCGACCCCCGCCCAAAGTAACGGCGCACACGCAGAAACGTAAAGAAAAGGGGGAACCCCCGGCGAGGGTTCCCCCTTGGACCCCATCCTGCGCTTTATGAAGCACAAGGAGAGTTCCGCGCTCTGCGGAGCGCGGGCAGGGGCGCTGCCCCTGCACCCTGCCACCTTTGAAAAGGTGGACGAAACTTTCATTCGCGCTTACGCGCGCAGGCTTTTGGCGCGGGGGACGTAGCGGCCCAGGCAGGGCTTCTTCACGCGGCCCTTCTCCGCCGCCAGCTCGCCGTGCAGGAACACCGCCTTCGGCAGCCCGCGCAGCTGCAGCCCCTCCCAGGGACTGTAATCCGTCAGCATGTTCATGTCCGTCGCCGTCAGCCGCATCGTCGCCTCCGGGTCCCACACCACGATGTCCGCGTCCGCCCCCGCCTTCAGCTCGCCCTTGCGCGGGTACATCCCGAACGCCTTCGCAGGCTCCGTCGCAAGCAGCCGGCAGAACTCCTCCGCACTCAACAGCCCCTTGCTCACGCCCTCGTTCCACAACAGCACCGGCCGGTGCTCTATCCCCGGCAGGCCGTTCGGTATCTTCGAGAAATCCCCACGCCCCAGCTCCTTCTGACGCTTGAAGTTGAACGAGCAGTGGTCTGTGGATATTATGTCAACCTCTCCCCTGCCTATCCCGGCCCAGAGCGC
Organism: uncultured Eubacteriales bacterium; assembly: GCA_900545405.1. Classification (GTDB taxonomy): domain Bacteria; phylum Bacillota; class Clostridia; order Oscillospirales; family Oscillospiraceae; genus Scatomorpha. Next base: position 768 of record UQYT01000075.1, read on the forward strand.
GGCCCGGTCAGCCTCGGAGCGGATGGGCGGCGAGCACACGAACTTGGCGCCCTCGAAATTCGGCCGCTCGTAGACCTCCTCGGTCAGCGTCAGGTACTGCGGGCAGGTCTCAACCAGCACGCGCTGGCCCGTGCGCCGCGCGGTCTCTATCTCGGCCAGGCCCTCGCGCGTGCTCAGGTGCACCACCCAGGCCGCGCCCCCGGCCTCCCGCGCCAGCTCCAGGCAGCGCCGCACGGCAAGGGACTCCACCTCGTTCGGGCGGCTCCGCGGGTGCCACTCAGGGCCGGTCTTTCCCGCGGCGAGCAGCCTGGCCACGCGGGTCTTGACCTCGTCGCCCAGCTCGCAGTGCACGCCCACGACGCCGATGTCCGCCGTCGCCTCGAAGAGCGCCAGCAGCTCCCGGTCGCCCAGTCGGAGATTTTCATAGGCCATGTACGCCTTGAAGCTCGTCACGCCCTCGCGCTCCATGTCCGCGAGCTCGGCGCGCGTGGCCGCGTTCCAGTCCGTCACGGCCATGTGGAAGCCGTAGTCGCAGGAGCAGTGCCCGTCCGCGCGGCGGTGCCAGGTCTCCAGCGCCTCCGCGAGCGTGTGCCCCCTGTCCTGCGTCGCAAAGTCCAGTATCACCGTCGTGCCGCCCGCCAGCGCCGCCGCCGTCCCGGAGGCAAAGCTGTCCGCCGTCACCGTGCCCGCCGACTCCATCTCCAGGTGCGTGTGCGAGTCTATGAAGCCGGGAAACAGCAGGCAGCCCTCCGCGTCCCAGCTCTCGTCAAAGGGCAGCTCGCCCCCGACGGCGGCTATGCGTCCGTCGGCGACATACAGGTCGGCCTTGATTCGCCCCTCGGGGCCCACGATTGTCCCGTTTTTAATGCAGAGCATGGCTCATTTGCCCCCCTTATTTGCTGTTATGCCCCGATTATACGCCCGGTTGCCAAAAATAACAATGTCTGAATCGTAAATTCTTACAAAATTTTTGTTTTCAGAAAAAAGTTCTTGCATCGATTTCAACTATTTGTTATTATAATGGCGTAAGTGTTAAATATTTGATGACTGTAACGAAGTGTTGCGCACACGGGTCATTGCCTGCTTAAATCAAGCATTTTCAATCTGTCTGCGCAGCCGTGACGGGGGCGCCGGACAGGCGCCCCCTTCGTTTTTGCTCACAGTCTGTAAGTGCTAAAAAATATTTTTGATATAGAGGTGTTGACATGCTTATCATAGGAAACGGAAGGCTCATCACGAGGGACGCGGAGCACCCCTATTTTGAGCGCGGCGCGGTGGTCTGCGACGGCGGCACGATAGTCGCGGCGGGCGACGAGGCGGCGCTGCGCGCGCAGTATCCGGACGCGGAGTATCTGGACAGCCGCGGCGGCGTCATCATGCCGGGCCTCATAAACGCGCACACGCACATCTACTCCGGCCTCGCGCGCGGCCTCTCGATAAAGGGCAACGCCCCGACGAACTTCCTGGAGGTGCTCGAGGGCACCTGGTGGAACATCGACCGGCACCTCGACCTCGAGTCCACGAGGGCGAGCGCCTACTGCACGGTGGTGGACAGCCTCAAGATGGGCGTCACGACCATCTTCGACCACCACGCGGGCTACGGCGCCATCCGCGGCAGCCTCGCGGCCATCGCGGACGTGACGCGCGAGCTCGGCATCCGCGCCTGCCTCTGCTACGAGGTCTCCGACCGCGACGGCGAGGCCAAGTGCCTGGACGCCATCGAGGAGAACGCGGAGTTCATAAAGTGGGCCAGGGCCGAAAACAGCGAGATGATAAAGGCCATGTTCGGCGGCCACGCGCTCTTCACCATCTCGGACAAGACCTTCGAGCGCATGGTCAAGGCCAACGACGGCATGACCGGCTACCACATTCACGTCTCCGAGGGCATGAACGACGTCTACGACAGCCTGCAAAACTACGGCCGCCGCCCGGTGCAGAGATTGCAGGACCACGGCATCCTCGGCCCGATGACGGTGCTGGGCCACTGCATCCACCTGAACACGGCGGAGATGGACATCATCAAGGCCACGGACACGATGGTGGTGAACAACCCGCAGAGCAATATGTCGAACGCCGTCGGCTGCGCCCCGGTGCTGCAGATGTACGCCAAGGGCATCCTGGTCGGCCTCGGCACGGACGCCTACACGCACGACATGATAGAGTCCTGCAAGACGGTGGTCGGCATACAGCGCCACAACACCTGCCACCCGAACGTCGGCTGGTGCGAGGCGACGGGGATGCTCTTTGAGAACAACCCGAAGATCGCGGGCAAGTACTTCGGCCGCGAGTTCGGCGTCATCAAGCCCGGCGCGGCGGCGGACGTCGCGGTGTTCGACTACCGGCCCTTCACCCCCTTCTCGGACGAGAACGTTGACGGGCACATCCTCTTCGGCTTTGAGGGCCGCCGCTGCACCCACACCGTCGTGAACGGCAGGGTGCTCGTGAAGGACCGCGAGCTCGCCTGCGCGGACGAGGCGGCGATAAACGCGCGCGTCATGGAGAGCGCAAAGCGCCTCTGGGGCGAGCTCAACGGCTGAGAATAATTTTGTGTATATACAGGAGGCAAGTAAAATGAGCGACCGTATGCACTGCATCCCCTTCCGGAACCTGCTGGACTGGGTCCTCGGCGAGTGGGAGGAGAGCGGCTCCGTCTTCGGCTGCAAGAAGCTCTACCGCGCCGGCGGCGACGGCGGACTGCGCCCCGCGCCCTTCATGGGCCGTTTCCTCGAGACCCCCATCGGCCCCGCGGCGGGCCCGAACACCCAGCTCGCGCAGAACATCGCCGCATCCTACGTCTGCGGCGGCCGCATGTTCGAGCTCAAGACCGTGCAGATAATCGACGGCGAGGACCTGCATGTGTCGAAGCCCTGCATCCTCGCCGAGGACGAGGGCTACAACTGCGAGTGGAGCACCGAGCTCACCGTGCAGCAGGCCTTTGAGGAGTACATAAAGGCCTGGTTCCTCCTCCACCTGCTGGCCAAGGAGCTCTCCCTGGGCAGGCAGGACGGCTTTGTCTTCAACATGAGCGTCGGCTACGACCTCGCGGGCATCAAGAGCGAGAAGATAGACCGCTTCATCGAGGGCCTGAAGGACGCCTCCGGTACCGAGATCTGGCAAAAGTGCCGCGCCGAGCTGCTCGAGGCCCTGCCGCGCTGCAAGTACCTCACCGCCGCCGACGTGGAGGCCATCTCCCCCAACGTGTGCAGCAGCATCACGCTCTCGACGATGCACGGCTGTCCCGCGGGCGAGATAGAGGGCATCGCGAGCTACCTCATGGAGGTCAAGGGCCTGAACCTCTACCTCAAGTGCAACCCCACCCTGCTCGGCTACGAGTACGCCCGCAAGGCGCTCGACGACCTGGGCTTCACGGACATCAGCTTCGGCCGCGAGCAGTTCGAGTCCGACCTGCAGTATGCGGACGCGGTGCCCATGCTGGGCAGGCTCCGTGAGAAGGCGGCGGCGCTGGGCCTCGCCTTCGGCGTGAAGCTGACGAACACCTTCCCCGTGCAGGTGCTGCGCGGCGAGCTGCCGGACGAGGCGATGTACATGAGCGGCCGGACGCTGCTCCCGCTGAGCCTCGGCGTGGCCGCGGCGCTGACCCGCGAGTTCGACGGCGAGCTGCCCATCAGCTACTGCGGCGGCGCGAACGCCCAGAACATGGCGGAGCTCTACGCGGCGGGCCTGATGCCCATCACGGTCTGCACGGACATCCTCAAGCCGGGCGGCTATCACCGGCTCAATTCGATGGCCCTCGCCCTTGAGAAGGCTGCCATCACCCCGCCGCCCAAGCCGGACGCCGAGACGCTCGAGCGCCTTGCAAAGACCCTCTGCGGCCCCGCGGGCGCGGTGCGCAACGGCCGCAAGCGCAAGTCCAAGGCGGAGTTCGACGAGTTCGCGCCCCTCTGCAAGACGGTCTGCGGCAGCTGCGCCACGCTCTGCCCGAACCGCGCCAATGTGGTCATCCCGGTCGAGGGCCGCACGCAGATGCTCCACATCGACGGCATGTGCAACGAGTGCGGCAACTGCGCGAGCTTCTGCCCCGAGAAGCACGCGCCCTATCTGGAGAAGCTGACGCTCTTCTGCAGCGCCGCGGAGATGGCGGAGAGCCGCAACAGCGGCTTTGCGCCGGTGAACGCGGAAAAGACGAAGTTTGCCGTCCGCCTCGCGGGCGAGAGCTGCGAATACGAGCTTGGCGCGGCCAACAGCGCCGTCCCGGCGGAGATCGCCGAGGTCATCGAGGCCGTCGCCAAGCGCTTCCCCTGGCTGATGTACGACTGATTCGGAGGGCATGAAATATGGACAAGATCAAGTGGGTGGCAAACCATATGCCGAAGACGGCGGACGCGAGTCTGCCGGTGATGAGCCTGGAGAACGTGAAGAAGGCCCGGGCGTTCCACAAGAGCTTTCCGCAGTACGCGGAGACGCCGCTGGCGAAGCTGGACGGGATGGCTAAGTATCTGGGCCTCGGCAAGCTGTTCGTGAAGGACGAGAGCTACCGCTTCGGCCTGAACGCCTTCAAGGTGCTCGG
>UQYT01000076.1 GCA_900545405.1 uncultured Eubacteriales bacterium
TTCCGCGCTCTGCGGAGCGCGGGCAGGGGCTCTGCCCCTGCACCCCGCCGCCTTTGAAAAGGCGGGCGAAACTTTCAAACGCGCTTCGCGCCGAAAAAGGCGCACCCGCCCCCGCACAAACGCAAAAAAACCGCCGCCCCATATCGGGCGGCGGTCTTTTACTTGGCCTCTATCAATATGACGTTTTTCGTCAGGTCCACGCTCTTGAGCGTGCCGGGTACGGTCTTGCGCGCGCCCAGCATGTCCGTCAGCGTTACGCCGTTTTCGTCCACGCTGATGCCTGAGACGTAGTTCATCACCGGCCTGCGCTCGCCGTTCACCAGCTCGAACGCATCCGAAAGGCACATGCTTATTCCCCCTTTACCAGCCGGAGCGCCTCGTCCAGCTTGTCGTTGCAGTGGTCAAAATAGTGCACGGCCTCCGCAACCAGCGTGGCCGCCTCCAGTTTGCCCTGATTCTCCAGCGAGTGAGCCACCCCGTGCAGCTCCGCCGCGTGGCTCCGGTTGTGCTCCGACATGTAGCTCATCAGCGCCAGCGTCTGCTCCGGCGACAGCTCCGGCACCTCGGCGCCGTGCTCGTGGTGGTGGCCGCAGACGTGCTCGTGAGCGTGCTCGTGCGCGTGCTCGCCGCAGCAGCCCGCGTGTCCGTGCCCGCCCTCGTGCAGGGCCATACGTTTTGTAAACATATTCATGCCTCCTTCGGGCATCTCTGCGCCTGGGCGCCCGCCCGCCGCCTAAATCATATCACAGCCGCCCTCCACATTCAACTAAAATTCAGCTCCCCCCGCGGCCCGGGACGCCAAGTGAGCAAATATCTAGAACATGGCAGATTTTATGCCCGCTTTGCACATTCTTGACATACCGGGGCATAAAATTTGCACAAACTCAAATAGAATTGTACAGTAACCCTTGAAAAACGGGGACCGATGTGGTATTTTGTTAAATGAAAAGCAAATGTCAGAAAGAATACACATTGACGCCTGACGAATGTTTACGGAGAGCCCGCCTGAGGAGGCGCGCGCTCCTTTGCATATGGGGCCATAAGGGAGGATTTTGAAAATGGGCGACAGCAGGGCAAAGATAATCGCACTGGCGGGAAAGGGCGGAGTCGGCAAGACCTCGCTGGCGGCGTCCATCGTCCGCGTGCTGACGGAGGACCGCCCGGGCTCCAGGATCCTGGCCATAGACGCGGACCCCGCCGTCGGCCTCTCCACGGCGCTGGGCATCAAGGTCACCTCCTCGCTGGACGACATCCGCCGCGCGGTCATCAAGAGCGCCGAGGACGGCCGCCCCCGCGAGGCCATCGAGATGCTCAACGAGTCCCGCTTCAGGATATTCGACACGATGGTCGAGACCAAGGGCTTCTCCTTCCTCGCCATAGGCCGCCCGGAGAACGAGGGCTGCTATTGCAGCGTCAACGCATATCTCAAGGAAGTCGTAAGCATGCTGGCCAACGACTTCGACTATGTTGTTATAGACGGCGAGGCCGGTATCGAGCAGATACAGCGCCGCGTCATGGAGAAGGTCACGCACCTCATCCTCATCTCGGACCAGAGCCGGAAGGGGACAAAGGTCGCGGAGACGATAAAGGAAGTCGCGGACGAGCTGGTGATGTACGACCACATCGGCGCCATCATCAACCGGGTCACGAACCCGGAGCTCAACCAGTACATCCAGATACCCGGCGTGGAGATCCTGGCGTTCATCGCCGCGGACGACACCCACGCCGCCAACGACATCCAGGGCAAGAGCGTCTTTGAGCTCCCCCAGGATTCCCAGGTGCTCTACGGAGTGAGGGAAGCACTCCGGAAAATAGAGATTTTATAAGAGAGGTGTAAACATTTGAAAGATCTAAAGCATCTGATCTACTTTGAGAACCTGCTCGACGAGACGAATAACGAGCTGGTCCGCAAGGCTAAGGAGGACGGCAAGCTCGCGCTGGGCTTCACCTGCTACCACATGCCTGAGGTGCTTCTCAACGTAGACAACTGCTTCTCCGTGCGAATGCGCGCGCCCAATACCGGCAGTGTGGACATAGCCTCTTACTATATGTCCAACTACACCTGCGAGTATTGCCGCGCCCTGCTGGAGAGGTCTATCGAGGGCGGCTACAACTTCCTGGACGGCATCTGCGGCGTCGACGCATGTGCGCAGATGAACCGCTGCATGGAGAATATCGAGCTGCTCAAGTGCGTTGACAAGCCGAACTTCTTCGTCACCCACGCGGACATCCCCTATAAGTACACCGACTACACCCTCAAGCACTACGTCACCCAGATGCAGAACCGCGTGCTCAACACGATGCACGAGAAGCTGGGTGTGGACATCTCGGACGCCGCGCTGCGCGATGCCGTTGCGCGCCACAACGAGATCTGCCGGGTCATCACGGAGATAAGCGAGTTCCGCAAGCTCGACAATCCGCCCATCACCGGCTATGAGTTCCACATAATCAACATGGTCAGCTTCTGCTGCCCGCAGCAGCTGATACTGCCCTACCTGCAGGAGACCCTGGAGGAGATCAAGAACCGCGAGGTCGACGACAAGCCCTGGTACCGCTGCCGTGTGGGCATCGTCGGCTCCGAGGTGGACGACCCCAACCTGACCCGCATGCTCGAGGATGCAGGCGCGTTCATAGCGTTCGACCGCTTCTGCTTCGGCGCGCTTCCCGGCAGGGAAGTCATAGAGCTGAACGACGAGGAGCCCGCTCTCGTCCAGATCTGCCGCCACTATCTGCTCACGAGCGAGTGCCCGCGCTTCATGTCGGACGAGAAGATCAACCAGCGCCGCGAGACCGCCGACCGCCTTGCCCGCGAGTTCAAGGCCGACGGCATCATCTACGAGAACGTCAAGTTCTGCGACTTCTGGGGCTTCGAGCGCGCCCTGGCCAGCCACATCCAGCATGAGGAATACGGCCACCCCGTGCTCACCATCGACCGTCCCTACAACGCCAAGACATCCGGCCAGCTCCGCACCCGCTTCCAGGCCTTCGTGGAATCCCTGGAGATAAAACGCATCCAGCAGGGCAAGGAGGTCAAATAAGATGCTGAAAACCAATATCGAGTGGATAAAGAAAAACGTCCCGGGCGACCTCAAGATCTGGAAGGAAATGATCTCCGAGATCGACTGGAAGGACGTCAAGAAAAAGCAGCTCAACAAGATGCGCATGGACAAGGAGCGCATCCAGAGCGAGGTCCGCGACTTCATCGCCCTCTCCCCGGCCGAGAAGTGGGACCGCTTCATAAACGGCGAGCGCCAGCTCGGCCGCCTGTACCAGAAGGGCGCCATCGCCTTCACGCGCCGCGAGTGGAAGGGCGTCGAGTCCACCGCCCGCGACTTCCAGAACTGGCTCATCCTCTGGGCCGACATGCTCAAGATGGTCATGCGCGACCCGATGAGCATCGCCCTCGGCCTCTTTGAGTACCGCTGGTTCAGCTCCTACCTCGCCTCCGTCGCGTTCTTCGACCGCAACACCCTCGGCTACCGCGGCAGGGCCGTCACCATGAACCGCCTGCTGCTCGCCGACGTGTACCGCTACGTCGAGAACGTCATCGCCACGCTGCTGATGGCCGACCGCCGCATCGGCGGCAACGACAAGATCAACAGCAAGCTCATGCTGTTCGACGAGATGACGATGGCCCAGATGATGGCCGGTTTCCCGGGCCTCATCGGCATACCGTATCAGCTCATCCCGATGTTCCTTGTCTCCGAGCTCGACCAGCTCATCTGCATCCCCTACATCGACGCGGTCGAGAGCTACGGCCTGCCCTCCGACACCTGCCCGGTGCCCACAAGCGAGAGCGGCTGCGCCATCATCGACGCCCTGCCGCACTGCGGTCTCGGCTTCATCTCCACCTCCACCCCCTGCGACGGCTCCGACATGGCCACCAGCTTCCAGGATCGCCGCCTGAAGCAGATCGGCCTGCCGACCTACCCGCTCACGCTGCCCGTCCGCTACGACGACGAGGACACCGTCGAGTGCGGCGCCCAGGACATGTGGCACTGCATCAAGTGGGTCGAGGAGATCACCGGCGAGAAGTGGGATTGGGAGCACTACTTCACCGTCATCCGCCGCTTCAACGAGCAGACCAAGATGGAGATGGAGAAGTGGGAGATGAACTCCACCCCGTATCCGCAGCTGATCGGCCCCTGCTACGAGCTCTTCCGCAAGTGGAACTACGAGATGGACGGCGGCCTGGAGCCCAGCGTCATGAAGACCTTCTACAAGGTCCGCAAGCTGATGTACCAGTCCTACGAGGAGAAGTGCAACCCCTACCGCCACCCGATGAAGTACCGCGCCGTTGTCTGGAGCTGCCCGGCCCACTACTACGCGAACTTCTCCAACTGGCTGGCCAACGCCTGGGGCATGGGCGTCCTCGTCGAGATGGAGAGCCTCAACTTCACCAAGCAGCTTGAGACCGAGGACCACGAGGAAGCCATCCGCGACCTCGCCCGCCTGTACGAGCGCATGGTCATGCGCAAGCACACCAACGGCGGCTATGTCCACGTGCTCGACGAGCTGTGGAAGGTCTGCGAGCAGTTCAACGCCAACTTTATCATCATGTACCAGCACGTGTGCTGCAAGACCATGGCCGGTCTGCAGGGCCTCTTTGACGAGCAGGCGCGCGAGCGCGGCCTGCACCTCATCTGGGTCGAGCACGACCTCATGGACCCGCGCACCGTCTCCCGCCGCGACATGCGCGCCAAGGTCAACAACTACATGCGCGCCATCATTCAGGCGGAGCCCACGGACGAGAGCCTGCTCGAGTTCGAGGACGACATCACCTGGTAATGTCTCTTGTGATCCAATAAAAAGATTATTAGGAGGAAGAATATATAATGAAGTACTACGGAGGATGCGACGTCGGCTCCACCTACACAAAGGCCGTTATACTCGACGAGACCGGCAAGATGGT
>UQYT01000077.1 GCA_900545405.1 uncultured Eubacteriales bacterium
AAGCGCTTTTCTTTGGCGGCTCGACACCGTTTCTTTGGGCAAGCACCAAAGAAATGGGGTCGAATGGCAGGACAGGCTAACGAAAACCACCCAGCGTATCGGCGCACACGTAGAAGCGTAAATAAAAGGGGGAACCCCCGGCGAGGGTTCCCCCTTGGACCCCCTCCTGCGCTTCAATAAGCACAAGAGAATTCCGCGCTCTGCGGAGCGCGGGCAGGGGCGCTGCCCCTGCACCCCGCCGCCTTTGTAAAGGCGGGCGAAACTTTCATGCGCGCTTCGCGCATACCTCCTCGAGATATTCCTCCAGGCAGAGGTCATTTTCCATTATGTAAACCGCGGCCTCCTCGCCCACGTACCGGAAATGCCACGGCTCCCACGTGATGCCCGTTATCTCCGACTTCTCCGGCGGATACCGCAATATGAACCCGTACTCCGCACAGTGCGCCTTCAGCCACTCCGCCTCCTCCGTCTCCGCCCACGCCGAGTTCAGCTCCGGATGGGCGTTGGATATTATGTCAACCGCCAGCCCCAGCTGGTGCTCGCTGGTGCCGGGGCGGGCTACCTCGTCGGCGGCGGCCTCCTCGGCGGCGGCGCGGTCGAGGCCGGTGCCGGACATCACGCGCGCGACCTTGTCCTCAAAGAGCTGCTCCTGATACGCCCAGCTCCGCCAGCCGGAGGTCACGACGAGGTCCAGCCCCGCCTCGCGCCCGGCCTGCAGCAGCGCGCGCAGCGGCTCCACGGCGCGGATGTCGAAGAGATAGCCGTTGTCCGCCTCCGCGGTCTCCGGCTCGTAGTCCTCGGGCAGCGGGTTTGCCTCGTTCACCAGCGTCAGCCGCCAGTCCGGCTCGCGCACCGGCTCCGGCAGCTCCGGCGCCGGGTCCGTGTCCGACGCCGGCGGCGCGCTCGTCTCCGGCGAGGCCGTCGTGAAGGCCATGACCCCCATCCCCAGCAGCGCGGCCAAAAGTATCGCCAGCAGGGTCCCCGACAGTCTTTTCATATCCCGCTCCTTTCTCCGCAGGGGCGAAAAAAGCCGCCCCGTATGTACAGCATACAGGGCGGTTGTATCGTATTTTCGTCGGAGTTGTATCATTTTCGCATCTTTTTTGCAATTTTTTCAGCCCACCAGCGTGTATTCGCGGTCCACCAGCAGCGAGGCGGCGTCGGAGTAGGTGTGCATGCGGCACTCGTAGCGGAGGCTCTCGCCGGTGACGCTGTTCGTGATGTCCACCTCAAAGGGCATGTTGTCCGTCACGCTCTCGCGGGTGTAGTAGTCGAAGCCGTCGAAGCCGATGGCGCCGGCCAAATCCATTATCATGGCGCTGACGTTGTAGTAGTCGTCGCTGTCGTAGTCCGAGAGGTTCCGCTCGCAGGCGGCGGAATAGTAGCAGTAGAACACCTCCAGCGTGTCTATGTTCAGCTTGACCCAGAACCAGTTGCTCCAGTCGCCTATCCACTCGCGGTAGTACTCCATTATGCGGATGGCGCCCTCGCCGTCGGAGACGGTGTAGAAGTTGGTGCCGGTGGAGCTGAGGCTGCGCTGCGCGCCGCGGTCGGCCACCAGCGAGGTCTCCAGCGCGTTGGCGAGGCGCACGGCGGCGATGAGCGTGTCGTTGTCTATCTCGGCCTCGTCCAGGTCGCGGCGGGCGAGCTCTCCGGCGTCGTAGCTCTCGTAGAGCTCCACGCGCTCGTCCAGGCTCAGCGCCTCGGTCGGCGCGGGCTCCTCCTCCGCCTGCGCGGTCCGGGCGCGGAGCATCAGCGCGGGCGCGGCGAGGCAGACGGCGAACACCAGCGCGGTGAGTATCGCGGCGGCGGCGCCGGGGCCGGGTTTTTTCACTCCTGCCCGCCCCCCTTCAGGTACACGCGCACGGTGGTCCCCTGCCCCGGCTCGCTCTCGTACTCGAGCGCGGTGCCGTGCAGCTCGGCTATCCTCTGGCAGAGCGCAAGGCCGAGGCCCGCGCCGTTCTGCGCGCGGGAGCGGCTCTTGTCTATCATGTAGAAGGGCTCCGTTATGCGCGAGAGGTCCTCCTTCTTCATGCCCCGGCCGTGGTCGCGGACGTAGAAGGCGTAGCCCCCCTCCTCCCGCTTGCCGAAGAGCTCCACGGTCTGGCCCTTGCGCGAGGCCTTGCGCGCGTTGTCGATGAGGTTTATCATCAGCGTCTTGAAGAGGTCGGGCTCTATCTCCACCTCGCCCGGCTCCCAGCGCATGTCGAGCGTCATGCCGTCGGCTGCGAGGCTCGGCACCGTCACGGCGGCGACCTCGCGGATGAAATACGGCGCGTCGAACCGGCGGCGCTCTATGCCCTGCTTGCCGGAGACGATTATCTCCATCAGCTTGAGGGAGAGCGCCTCGAGCCGCTTGCCCTCCGAGAAGATGTAGCCCGCGGCGGTGAAGCGGTTTTTGGGGCTCATTTCCCGGGAGCGGAGCATGTCCGCGTAGCCGATTATGGCGGTGAGCGGGGTCTTGAGCTCGTGGGCGAAGCTCGCGATGAACTCCTCGCGGCGGTCGGCGGCCTCCTCGAGCAGCTTTATCTCGCCCTCGAGCTCCTCGGCCCGCTGGCGGCGGCGCTCGGCCTCCCGCTCCGTGCGGCCCTGCGCGCGCATGGCCGAGAGCGCGACAAAGCCGCCCCCCGCCGGTGCGGCGAGGAGCAGGAAGGCCGCGTATGTCCCGTAGGCGAGCTCCGCCCCCCGCGCTATGGCGAGGCAGGCCCCGGCGCAGATGACTATCGCCACGGCGCAGGCCGAGTGCAGGAACAGCCCCCACGGAAAGGCGGTACGCGCGCTCTTAGATCTCAAGTCGGTATCCCACCTTGTAAATCGTCTTTATCTTGTCGTCCCAGTGCAGCTTTTTGCGCAGGCGCTGGACATGCAGGTCCACGGTGCGGGAGTCGCCCATGTACTCGCTGCCCCAGACGCGCTCGTAGATGGTCTCGCGGAAGAGGGCGATGTTGCGGTTGCGGACAAAGAGCAGCAGCAGCTCGAACTCCTTGGCCGTCAGCGCGATGGCGCGCGAGCCGCGCGTCACGGTGTGGGAGCGGGTGTCTATCGTCAGCCCGCCGATGCTTATCTCGGTTATCGACTTCCCCGCGCGCCGGAGCACGGCCTCCACCCGCGCGAGCAGCTCCACTATCTCAAACGGCTTGACAAGATAGTCGTCCGCGCCCAGGCGCAGGCCCTTCACCTTGTCGGCCATGGTGCCCTTCGCTGTGAGAAAAATCACGGGAATGCCCAGCGGCTTTATGAAATCCAGCAGCTCGTAGCCGCTGACCTTCGGCAGCATGATGTCCAGCAGCACGAGGTCGAAGCTCTCCTTCTCCAGCAGGTTCGCCGCCTCCAGCCCGTCGTAGGCGCAGACGCAGGAATACCCCGCCTCCGTGAGGTTCATCTCGATAAGATCGTTGATGGGCCTCTCGTCCTCCACGACAAGTATCCTGTACATGCCGTTCACCTCCGACCTATACAATATAACACGATTGCATCAAATTTGCATCATACGCGGCTTTTTCAGGAAAAAAGTCGAAAAAATCTTCTACAAATTTTCCGCGCCCGTTTTGGGATGTTTTGTGGATAACGTGGATAAATGCCGCGTTAAAGCTCCTCTATGAGGAAGTGCGCGGCGTTCTGCATGGCCTGCGCGGCGCTCTTGCTCGGGTACATCTGAAAGTCGTGCCACATGCCCTCCCAGACCTCGAGGCGGCACTCGGTCCCGGCCGCATTCATGCGCTCGGCGAGGCGCTCGGCGTCGGAGAAGAGTATCTCGTGCGTGCCGACCTGTATGAGCGTCGGCGGGAGCCCGGCGAGGTCCGCGAGCAGGGGCGAGAGCTCCGGCTGCGCGGGGTCGAGGCCCCCGGCGTAGGCCTCGCGCACGGCGTAAATGTATTCCGGCGTGAGCACGGGGTCGATGTCCGCGCGCTCCGTGAGGCTCTCGCCGGAGCAGGTCATGTCCGTCCAGGGCGACATGAGCAGCAGCGCACCCGGCAGCATCCGCCCCTCGGCGCGGAGCCTCAGGCAGAGCACCAGCGCCATGTTCCCGCCCGCGGAGTCGCCCGCGAGCACCACGTCCCGCGCGCCGAAGCCGAGGCGCATCAGGTGGTCCCAGGCGGCCTGCGCGTCCTCAACGGCGGCGGGATAGGGGTGCTCGGGCGCGAGGCGGTAGTCGAAGGCGAGCACGTCCAGGCCCGTGGCGCGCGTGAGCTTGCTGGCGAGGACCTTGGAAAAGCCCAGCCCGCCGCTGGTGTAGCCCCCGCCGTGGCAGTAGAGGATGACCCGGCGGCGCTTGTGCGGCCGCTCCAGGCGCATCCAGGCGGCGTCCATGCCGCCGAGCTCGAAGGGCTCCCAGACCAGCCCGCCCATGGCGGCGGCCATGTTGCCGAGCGCCTCCTGGCTGCGGCGCTGCTTTTCGAGGTCCTCCGTCGTCATCGTCTCCGGCTCCTGCAGGCTGTGCACGGCCTTCAGCAGCCGCATGAAGGGCGCGAGCTTGAGCTCCCCCGGCTCCCCGCCGAGCTTGTATTTCCTGTTTGCCATGTTGCGTCCTCCGCTGTTTTTTAGGTCATTATACCACAGACCGCGCGCATAAAAAAGCCCGGGCCGAATATGCGGCCCGGGTGGATGTTTATTTGCTCAGCTGCTTTATTAGGAGGTCGCAGGTCTCGTCCATGTCGCCGACTAGGCCGAAGTCGCAGTAGTTGAAGATGGCGGCGTCGGGGTCGGAGTTCACGGCGATCTTGCGGCCGGCGTCGGCGAA
>UQYT01000078.1 GCA_900545405.1 uncultured Eubacteriales bacterium
ACATGCCCCGGGGCGCCGCATGAGCCTGGACAATGCAGGTGGCTTCCTGTATAATATTACCGTAGACATATAAAAATCGCCGCGCCTTCTCGTTCCTTTGAAGGCGCGGCTGTTGGAATATGGAGGCGAGGCCATGCACATTTTCTTGAAAAAGGCAAAACGCGAGCCCGTGTTCATACTGCTGGCGGTCATTTTGGCGCTTGCATCGGCCTTTTCGTGCCTGGGCTTCGGGGCATGGGAGAGCGCTATGCGGCAGGTGCGGAGCATCGAGGGCTCGTACACGACCATCGCCGTGCCCGTAGGCGCCCCGTCGAATCCCAACGCGGGCGCCATGGAGTACATCACGGACGAAAACGGCGGCATCAGAGGCAAAACGCATCTCGAGTATAATGAGGACGGCAGCGTCAGCTACCTTGACCCTGAGACGGATGAGGTGCTCCGCACGGTCTACCCCTCGGGCGTAATAATGGACGCCGCACGCAGTGCGCCGCAGGTGGTGAGCAGCTGCTCCGGCGCCGCAATGCGGGCGGAGCTCTCGGGCGCTGAGCCGCTCGCCTCAGGCAGCGTGGACAGGCTCAACTACAACCTCGGCTTCGACGAGTGGAACCACAATTTCTGCGTCCTCGCCGTGCGCTGCGGCGAGGTGATGGACATGGGAATGGAGGGCGGCGTTTCCGGAAACATCACGACCCTGGGCAGCAAGGATTACAGCGCCGAGCTCGAGGTGCTCGACTGCATCGCAATTTCGGAGAGCTATTCGCCGGAGGCGCTTGTCGGCTGTACGCTCACGGTGTTCCCTCTTTACGGCCAGAGCCTGTGCAGAGAGGACGGAACCTTTGTGCTCGAGGAGGGAAAGACTTACATCGTCCGGGGCTTTTTCAGCGACCTCAGAGTTGAGAGCCGGCTTGAATACATTGAGGGCGAAAACGGGGACCTTGTGAGCACCGAAGTTCGCAGCGTGGATGACGACGGCCTCCCGCGCTATTTCTACTTCAGCCCCAAAATGCTCGACGGCGTCTCAGGAGCGCAGGAGACTGCGGATGAGGGCAACCCCATCCTCGCCGGGGCGGAGGGTCTGCGGCTGGAGCAGATGACAGAGCAGCACGAGGGATACTACAATGTCTACTACTGCGCTGCAGAGGGCCAGCTGCCCTTCTACGCCGAGTACGAGGGCGACGTTGGCGCCTTCCTGGCCTCGGACGAGGGCAGGGTCTGGCGCGAGGAGATCATCCCCTGGGTGGAGACGAACATCAACTCTGCCGCGGTGGTGCTGACGGACAACCTCTACACGCTCTACAACTTCAACTCCGGCACGGCGTCCATCCTGGAGGGCAGGGCCTTCGAGGCGGAGGAGTATGAGTCCGGCGCCGCCGTCTGCCTCGTGAGCGCGGAATTTGCCGCGTATAACGGTCTTGCGCCCGGCGACAGGCTGGGCCTCGACTTCTATGACACCGGTTCTGCGCAGTCGGAGTACTCGATGTTTTCAACGGGCGGCACTATCACGGAGCTGACGAGCCGCACCCTGGTGATGACGCCGGAAAACCGCATTGGTTTTGAGCAGGAGTACGAGATCGTCGGCATCTACACCGCGCCGGAGTGGACGCCGGGGCAGCAGAGCTTCACCGCCGAGACCATATTCGTGCCCAAGGCCTCCGTGCCGGACGCGGAGCGGTATGAGAGCGACTATGCCTCCTTTTTGAACGCGCTCGAGCTGGAAAACGGTGCGTCGGAGGCGTTCCTGGAATACATGGCCGCGCAGGGCATGACCGACAGCTTCATCTGCTTCGACCAGCAATACTCGGCGCTGGAGACCTCCATAGAGGCGCTGACGCAGAACTCGACGCGGCTGCTCGTGCTCAGCTCCGCGGTCCTTGTGCTGGTGCTGGCCCTGTATATGGCGCTCGCCATGCACAGGATGGGCGGTACGGCCAGAGCCATGCGGCTGCTGGGGCAGTCGGACAGGGCAGTGTTCCGCGAGATGCAGTTTTTCCTCATCCCGGCAGCGCTCATTTCGGTCATACTCGGCGCGGCGGCTGCGGCTCTGGCCTTCGGGGACCTGACCCGGGCCATACTCTCGGAGAACATCGGCCTGAGCTTTGCCATGCTGCTCATCTGCGCCCTCGCGCAGTTTGTGATACTCGCGCTCTGCGGCCTTGCCTGCGCAAGGCGGGTCTCAAAGCGCCCGCTCATGACGGAAAAGAGGTGACTCGATGTCCGCAATGCACGGCCTCGCCCTGCGCTCGCTCATACGCAGGAGGGGCATAAGCCTGCTCTTGGCGCTGGTGGTGTTCAGCGGCATAGCCCTCTCGTCGGCGCTGGCCTGGTTCACGGCAAGGCAGGAGTCCGCGCTCGACGAAGTCGTGCGCGACACGCTGGTGCACTGCGTCGTCACGGATGCCAAGGGCATGTCGCAGGACAGGCTGAACATGTACTCCGCCGAGGTGGAGAAGCTCACCGGCAGGCGGGAGGACGTGGGCTGCATGCTCGGCAGGTATGTGAAAAATGTCCGCGCAAAGGCGGGTCTCAATCTCACGTATCCTGTCGATTGCCGGGGCGTGCGCATCCTGAGCCTGGACTCGGACCCCGCGCTCTCGGCGCTTGAGGGAGTGACGGTCGAGTTCCTCGACGGCTGGGACGAGAGCGCCCTGGGCTCGAGCGAGCGGCTCTGCCTTGCGCCGGAGGGCTTTGTCGAGCCGGACGAGGCGGGGGAGCTCCGGGTCGAATGTGTCGACACGCTTGGCGGCGAGTTTTCCCTCCAGATCATAGGCTGGGTGCGAGGCGGCCCGGCGAACACGCTCTATGTGCCCTTCTTCATGCTCCGCGGCGAGGACAGCGAGGTCTTTCCCACGGACTCCAGCTCCTTCGACATCGCGGACAACAGCCTGCTGGAGGAGAGCCGGGCGGAGATTTTCAGATACTTCGTCGAGCCCGCGCCGGAGAACGTGAACGACGGCATAAGCTACGGCGTCATAATTCAGGACGAAGCCTATATACGGTCCCGGGACGAGCTCATGAGCGGCATAAGGCTGCTGAGGCTGCTGACGCCGCTGCTGCTGGCGGTCATGGCGGCGATAGGTTTCCTCTCGGGATACCTGAGCGCGCGGCGGAGGATAAAGGAATTCGCGGTCATGCGCTGCCTGGGCATGAAGCGTGGGCAGATATTCAGGTGGACCTTCGAGGAGTACGCCATACCGACGGCCGCCGGCTGGCTGCTCGGGCTCGGCTTCGTCATCCCGGCGAGCCTCTCGGTGGGCGCGGGGCCGCTGGTGCAGGCGCTGCTGCTGCTTTTGGTGTTCCTGCTCGGCACGGCGATAGCGATAGTGCGGATAACGGGCGTCAACGTGATGCGGCTTATGAAAGTGGAGGAATAGCGATGGAGATACTGCGCACGAACGAGCTCGAATACAGCTACCGGAACAAGTACCAGATCGTGAACGCGCTGCGCGGCGTGAGCTGCGGCTTTGAAAAGGGGCGCATCTATGCGGTCACGGGCCCCTCCGGCTGCGGCAAGACGACCTTTTTGAGCCTGCTGGCGGGCCTGGACGTCCCGACGGGCGGCACTGTGGAGTTCGAGGGTAGGGCGACCTCGGAGCTCGACAGGGATGAGTACAGGCTGGGCCACGTCTCGGTCATCTACCAGAACTTCAACCTCTTCGGCCACCTGACGGCGCTGGAGAACGCGGCCTACCCGCTGTACGTCCGCGGCCTGACCGCGAAGGAGGCCGAGGCGGCCGCCTCTGAAAAGCTGCTGGCGGTGGGCCTCACGCCGGAGCAATTCAGAAGGTACCCGAACATGCTCTCGGGCGGCGAGCAGCAGCGCGTGGCGATAGCGCGGGCCCTGGCCTCCGGCAGCGAGCTCATCCTCGCCGACGAGCCGACGGGCAATCTGGACAGCGAAAACAGCCGGAACATCATGGACATCCTCGTAAAGCTCGCCCACGAGGAGGGCCGCTGCGTGATCGTTGTGACCCACGACCCCGCCGTCGCGGGGCAGGCCGACAAGGTCTACAAACTCCGCGACGGCAAACTGGACGGGGAGTGAGTGCGTCGGCGCATCCTGCGGATGCTGCTGCGTGGGCCGTATGCGTTAGCGGCCACGCGCCGAGGAACATGCGCCTGAAGGACGGGCGCTGGTTTGTGGAAAGGCGGGAGAGCTGATGTGCGGGAGATACTATGTGGAGCCTGAGAGCGACATGGAAGAGCTGGCAGAGCTCATAGCCGAGGCGAAGCGCAAATCTGACGAGGTCAAGACCGGCGAGGTCTTCCCCTCGGACACGGCGGCGGTCATTGCGAACAACCGGCAGCTGAAACCCGCGGTGTTCCCCATGCGCTGGGGCTTTGAGCGAAAGGGCGGCGGCCTCGTCATAAACGCGCGGAGCGAGACTGCGGCGGAGAAAACGCTTTTCCGCGAGAGCGCGCAGCTGCGCCGCTGCCTCATCCCGGCGAGCTGCTACTTCGAATGGGAGCGCCGCGCGGACGGCAAGGTGAAATACGCCATCCGGCCCCGGGGCAAGGAGCTGCTCTACCTCGGCGGCCTCTACACAAAGCCCGAGCCCGGAGCCCTGCCGCGCTTCACCATCCTCACCCGCAAAGCCGCCGACGGCATCAGCTTCATCCACGACCGCATGCCGGTCATCGTGCCGAAGGAAAAGGAGCCCGACTGGCTCTCCCAGCAGCT
>UQYT01000079.1 GCA_900545405.1 uncultured Eubacteriales bacterium
TTTCTTTGGTGCTTGCCCAAAGAAACGGTGTCGAGCCGCCAAAGAAAAGCGCTTTTTTACCCTGGTGGCTCCACCATTCGCGTGAGCGCTTCTGCCTCGGTGGTCTTTACTCATCTTCGCCCGACTTGGGGAGGGGGCTGGTGCGGGTCGGGGCGGGGGTGGGCGCATACTTGTCATTTATACTGCATATCTTGCCCAAAACGCAAAAAAGCGCGGCAAACCTGTTGCCATGCGGCGCGGAATTTGTTATGATATATCTCAAAAGGAGATGATAAAGCTGAAAAAATCTCTTGGAACGATACTAACAGCCCTGCGTCGTGAGGCGGGGCTCACTCAGCCGCGGGTCTCGGAGCTGCTCTCGGCAGAGGGCATTGATATAAAGCCCGCGGGCATAAGCAAGTGGGAAAAGGACATGACATTGCCCAACGCCGTCCAGTTCCTCGCCCTGTGCGGGATATACGGCGTTACTGATGTTATGTCAACCTTCACCGGCTCCGGCGGGAGCACCGCGGGGCTCAACTCCGAGGGGCGCAGGCTCGTCGCGGACTATATCCGCGTGCTGCTCGCCAGCGGACTGTACTCGGAGGAGCGCGACACGGAGACCGGGCGCGTCCTGCCGCTCTATACCCTCGCCGCCTCGGCCGGCACCGGCCAGTTCCTAGACGGTGACGACTGCGAGCCCATAGACGCCTCCGCCGCGCCGGAGGAGGCGGATTTCGCCGTACGCATCGCAGGCGACAGCATGGAGCCCGAGATATCCGACGGCCAGATAGTCTGGGTCCGCCGCCGCGAGACGCTCGAGAGCGGGCGCACCGGCATCTTCGTCCTCGGCGGCATGGCCTATTGCAAGCGCCTGCACGTGGACGAAAAGGGCGCCTGCCTCATCTCCGTCAACCCCGCTTATGCACCCATAATGCTCACGCCGGAGAGCGAATTTCGCGTCTGCGGCGAGGTCGTGGGCTGAGGCTCACTCGCCCGTCGCGTAGCGGCAGACGTGCGCCACGCAGCAGCCCTCGCACTTCGGTGCGCGGGCAGTGCACACCGCCCGGCCGTGCAGGACGAGGCGGTGGCAGAAGTCGGAGCTCTTCTCCGGCGGCAGCACGGCGCGGAGCGCGGCCTCGATCTTCGGGGGGTCCTTGGTGTCCACAAAGCCCATGCGGTTTGAGAGGCGAATGCAGTGCGTGTCCACCACCACCGCCCCGGGCGCGTGGAACACGTCGCCGAGGATGAGGTTCGCCGTCTTGCGGCCAACGCCGGGCAGGGCGAGCAGGTCGTCCATGTTGTCCGGCACCTTGCCGCCGTGCTTGGCGAGCAGCACCTGGGCGCAGGCGACGATGTCGCGCGCCTTGGTGTGGAAAAAGCCGCAGGAGCGTATGTATTTCTCCACCTCGGCCACGTCGGCCTCGGCAAAGTCCTTGAGCGTCGGATAGCGCTCGAAGAGCGCGGGGGTTATCATATTCACCCGCTCGTCCGTGCACTGCGCCGCAAGGCGCACGGAGAAGAGCAGCTCGTAGTCCTTCCCCCAGTCGAGCGTGCAGTCCGCGAGGGGATAGGCCTCCTCGAGACGGGCAACTATCTCCGCAGTCTGTTCGGGCGTTCTCATATCTATCACCGCTTTCGCATTTTTACAGCATTTTAGCATTGTTTCTCACATATTTCAACGTATTACGGAGGTCAGGCCATGCACAGACCCTTGGCAGACGAGATAAGGCCGCTCGAGCTGGACGACGTAGTGGGGCAAAAGCACATTCTCGGCCCCGGCGGACTCCTCCGCCGCGTCATAGATTCCGGCAACATACCCAATATGGTGTTCTACGGGCCCTCCGGCACCGGCAAGACGACCGTCGCAAACATAATTGCCCGCAAGACCGACCGCACGCTGCGCCGTCTCAACGCCACCAACGCCTCTCTCGCGGACATCAAGTCCATAATCGCCGAGCTGGACACAATGCTCGCCCCCGGCGGCGTGCTGCTCTACCTCGACGAGATACAGTACTTCAACAAAAAGCAGCAGCAGAGCCTCCTCGAGTTCATCGAGGACGGCCGCATAACGCTCATCGCCTCCACCACCGAGAACCCGTATTTCTACGTCTATAACGCGCTGCTCTCCCGCAGCACCGTGTTCGAGTTCAAGTCCGTGCCCCCCGCCGAGGTCGTGCCCGCGGTGAGGCGTGCGGTTGACATAATATATCAGCGTGAGGGCATAGAGGCCGTCGTGGAACCGGGGGCGGCGGAGTATATCGCTCAGAGCTGCGGCGGCGACGTGCGCAAGGCGATGAATTCCGTGGAGCTGCTGTTCTCGGCGGCGCCGCGGAAGGACGGCGTGGTTAACATAACACTGCAAGACGCGAAGGACGCGACGCAGAGCAGCGCCATGCGGTACGACAGAGAGGGGGACGAGCACTTCGACTCCGTCTCTGCGCTGATGAAGTCGCTGCGGGGCTCGGACCCGGACGCGGCGCTGCACTATCTGGCGCGGACGCTGGAGGCGGGCGACCTCATCGGGGCCTGCCGGCGGCTGCTGTGTTCGGCCTCGGAGGACATCGGGCTGGCGTATCCGCAGGCGGCGATGATAGTCAAGGCCTGCGTGGACTCGGCGCTGCAGTTGGGCCTGCCGGAGGCGCGGCTGCCGCTGGCGGAGGCGGCGCTGCTGCTGGCCACGGCGCCGAAGTCGAACTCCGTGGTCGTGGGCATAGACCGGGCGACGGCGGACGTGCGCGCGGGCAAGGCCGGGCCGATACCGCGGGAGCTGCAGAACGTCCACGCCGACGGCACGGGCTTTGAGCGCGAGCAGGGCTACAAGTACCCGCACGACTACCCCGGCCACTGGGTGGAGCAGCAGTATCTGCCGGACAATCTGAAGAACGCGCACTACTATGAGTACGGCGACAACAAGACCGAGCAGGCCGCGAGGGCCTATTGGGAGAGAATAAAGGGGGAGGGCCGCTGATGGACATAAGGGTAGGCGATACGCTGCTGATGAAAAAGCCCCACCCCTGCGGCTCCTGCCGCTGGCAGGTGCTGAGGATAGGTGCGGACTTCAGGCTCCGCTGTGAGGGCTGCAAGCGCGAGGTGATGGGCCCGCGCTCGAAGTTTGAGCGGAACGTGAAGGAAATAATAAGGCCGGAGACGGCGGAGGAGTGAGGTCATGTCAGTATACGGAGCGGATTTGAAGGATTTGCAGCGCAGGGCGGCACGCAAGGTGCAGCTCGACAGCCAGCTGCGCGAGCTGGAGGAGCAGAGGCGCGAGCTGGAGGCTAAGGTCGAGGAGCTGGCAGCCATAAAGCACGACGAGCAGGCGGACGTGGACCGTCTCGAGTCCGGCGGGCTGGCGGCGTTGTTCTACTCGCTGATAGGCAAGGGCGAGGAGAAGCTGGACAAGGAGCGCGCGGAGGCGGCGGCCGCTGCGGTGAAGTACGAGGCCGCGGCTCGGGAGCTGGCCGACGTGGAGGACGACCTGGAGCGGTTCCGGGCCGAGCGGCGGGAGCTGGAGAACGCGGATGAGGAGTACCGCCGCGCGCTGGAGGCCAGGGCGGAGGAACTGCGCCGGAGCGGCTCCGGCGCGGGCCGGGAGCTGCTGCGCATAGAGGCGGAGATAGCCGCGGAGGAGAGCCGGAAGAAGGAGATAGTGGAGGCGATAGCCGCGGGCAGCGACGCGCTGAACACAGCGCAGGCGATACTCGACGAGCTGGGCGACGCCGAGGGCTGGGCGACATGGGACCTCATCGGCGGCGGTCTGATCTCGGACCTCGCCAAGCACAGCCACCTCGACAGCGCGCAGAATAACGTCGCGCTGCTGCAAAGCCAGCTGCGCCGCTTCAAGACGGAGCTGGCGGATGTAGGCTCGTCGGTGTCGGGCCTGCAGGTGAATATCGACGGGTTTATGCGCTTCGCGGACTATTTCTTCGACGGGCTGTTTGTGGACTGGATGGTGCTGGACCGGATACAGCAGTCGACGGATCAAGTGGAGGAGACCTACGTGCGCATAAAGGGCGTGCTGGATTGGCTGAACAAGTCTCTGGAGCAGGCGACCGCGCGCACGAATGAGCTCCGCACCAAGGCTGACGCCGTGGTCGTCGATTCCGAGCCCCCGCTCCTGAATTGACCACCCCGCCGCTCCCGCATCGCCGCGCGAAGCGCGTTTGAAAGTTTCGCCCGCCGTTTCAAAGGCGGCGGGGTGCCGGGGCGGCCCCCCCGCCCCCCCCCCCCCGGGGGCGGGGGGGGGGTGTGGGGGGAAAATCGGCCC
>UQYT01000080.1 GCA_900545405.1 uncultured Eubacteriales bacterium
GTGTAGCGCGAGGTGACGAAGGCCACGATGCCTCCCGGACGCACCTGGTCGAGCATCTTGGCGGCGAAGTAGTTGTGTATTGAGAAGCCGAGCCGGTCATACTCAGGGTCGTGTACCTGGTACTGGCCGAAAGGAACGTTGCCGACGGCAAGGTCAAAATAGCCGGGGCGGTTCGTCGTCTCAAAGCCCGCCACGGTGATGTCTGCCTCGGGGTAGAGCTGCTTTGCTATTCGCCCGGTGATGCTGTCCAGCTCCACGCCGTAGAGCTGGCAGTTTGCCATGCTCTCGGGAAGCAGGCCGAAGAAGTTGCCGATACCCATCGACGGCTCAAGGATGCGCCCGCCCTCGAAGCCAATGCCGCCCACGGCCTCGTAGATGGTGCGGATGACCGCGGGCGAGGTGTAGTGCGCGTTGAGCGTCGAGCCTCGTGCGGCCTCGTATTCTTCCGTCGTGAGCAGGGCTTTCAGCTCGGCGTATTCCTTCGACCACTCGCTCTTGCTCTCGTCGAACACCTCGGGGATACCGCCCCAGCCGACGTAGTGGGAGAGTTTAACCTGCTGCTCGGGCGAGGCCTGAAAGCCGTTTCTCTCAAGGTATTTGAGCAGCTGGATGGCCTCGATGTTCGCCCGGCACTTAGCCTTGGCCCCGCCCTCGCCGAGATGCTCGTCCGTGATGCGGAAGTTTCGCGCCCGCCTCCGCGTCTCCTTGCGGAACTCCTCAAGCGCCGCATCCTCCGCCGCCGCAACGCTCGGAAAGCCCTGCCACTCGCCGTCAACAGGAATGTATACCACGGGCTTGGCCTCGTTAGGTGGGACAGGTTCTTCGGGCTGGACAGGTTTATCGGACGTGGCGGGTACTTCTGATGGGAGGGTTTCTTGTACGAGGTAGTCCGTAATGTGCCGGTTCCTTTCGTCTCGCCGGAGCAGGCGCTCGAAGTCTGCGCGGCGCTCGGTGCGGTAGATGGGGTAGGCCAGCTCAGGCGGCAGCAGCTCGACGTAGCCGCGCTGCAAATCCGTTATTGTGTACTCTCGTCCCTCAAGCCACACGAAGTCCCCGACGCCGTAGGCCGAGGCCGTCGGCTCGCGCGGCTGGAGCACCGCGGGGCGCTCGGACACCTCCTTGTACGCCGCCGCCAGCACGTCGTTGCGCAGGCCGTTGCGGAACTCGGCGTTGTCGTGGTAGAGCTTCAGGAAGCGCATATCCGTGCTCGCGGCGGCTATGCGCCGGATGGCGGCATAGCCCTCGTCACGGGCGTTTTGACGGTCTGAATTACGCACCGCGTTCACATAGGCGCTGTCATTCACAAGCGCCTCCACGAGCATCTTCTCATACTGCTCGCGCTCTGTGTCCGAGATGACAAATGGAAGCGTGTGCGCTGCACCCGCCTCGTCCACATAGCTCACGGCTCTGCGCCAGCGCAGCTTTTCAAGGGCAGTGTCGAGCTGCTCACCGGGAATGACGACGTAATCCAGCCCGCCCGCGTGCTTTACCCGCAGGTCAAGCGTCCGCGAGACTTGTTCCGCATCCGGCCTGTAGGTGTAATAATTGCCGCCCTGCTCAACGAGCACTATTTCTTCGATGTTTATGTTTCTGTACTTCGCGTAAGCTGCGGTGTGCAGGTCGTACTCTGCCAGCTCCGTCTCCGTCATGTAGCGGTCAGAGGCTATGAGCTCGTCTATGCGCCTTGCAACAGCGCTCCATTTCAGGTTCACAACCTCGCATCCGAGCTTTTCGAGGCGGATGCCTTTGGCGTCATACGACTCGTTGCTTCCCGATGCACCTGAGAGCGCGTGACTGTGCCCGCCGGTGCCATAAAGCTCTTTGAGCACAGCGGCCTTCTCGCTCCTGGAGTGTTCCTCGGTGAAATACCTGAAAATGCGCCACTTGCTGCCCGCGATTCCGCCGCCCCGGCAAAGCTCCTTGTCTATCTCGTCTTGCGTTATGAAGCTGTTGACCTCAGGCGCGCGCTCCATGTCCGACGCAAACTTGCGCCGTTCAAGCCGCTGTGATTCAAGCAAGTCGAAGATGCCGTCAACGTCGTGGTAGTGGGCGTACAACACATCGGGATCGGCCTTGTAAGCCTCGCGGAAGGCAAGATAGTCGCCCAAGACCGCCTCGCGGCCCTCCGGGTCTGCGAGTTTTGCGGCTATCTGCTGCACAGCCTCCGGGTAGCCGCCGCCCACATCCGCAAGGCTAGGGAACAGGCCCTCGTTGCCTTCGCTGAGGTCTCGGCACAGATTCCAGAGCTTCTGCGCGATCAGCTCGCGCTCGTAGTCCTCGGCCCCTGCGACCTCGCCCTTTGTGGCAAACCTCCCGTCGCCAAGCAGCTCGCCTATGCGCACTGCGGCGTCCGCCCACGGTATGAGCTGTGCGCCGCGCTCGTAACGCGCCTGCTCGCCCTGGGCGACGCGGATGCCGTCCTCGGAAAACCACACGGCGTATTTATAACCATCCACGGTAAAGCCGTTGCCGCCGTGGTAGACAGTCGGCAGGAAGGCAGCTATTTCATCAACTGAGCGCCGCTTCTCAAACTCCGCGACCACGCGCATACGCAGCTCGTCCGTGTTGCCGCCGAGCCGGAGCACGTCGTCCATGACCTTCTGCGGAAAAGAGAAAGCGGAGGGCGCTTGCGCGTCCTCCGCTTCGTCGAAAAGGTTCAGTTGTAGATCAATTCGTTCAGAACTGCTTCTTCGGCCTGAGCCTTGCAGCTGTTCATGAGGCCGGTCCACTTCAGCGGGTCGACGGCTTTCAGCGCCTCCGTCGCGCCCGCTTCCTCCGCCAGCTTCGGCAGCATCAGGTCTATCCGCCGCTGCGCCGCTTCCTCCGTCTCGTGCAGGTGCGGCCACAGCGTCCCGTTCAGTACCATCTGGTTCCACAGTATAGGCCGGTGCTCCTTGAGGTAGCGCTGTCTCAGCCTCCCGTAGCGGCCTATTGGCTCCGTCTCGGGCAGGCTCAGGTTCGGCAGCTGGACGCCGTTCACGGTCGTGTAAGTTATCTCTGTCATGGTTTTGGCTCCTTTCGTAGCTTCGTATCGTGCGCTCGATCTGGCGCAGCACCATCTGTGTATTCTCGCTGACCGCCGTGCCGAGGGCGGTCACGGCTTCGGACGTGTCCCACTCGCTGAGGAACGCGAAGTCCGCCTCATCGAAGTACGCCGCAGGGTCATAGCCGCAGCGGCTAAGCAGGGCGTAGGCTGTGCTGGCATAGGCGGCTTTTATGAAGCTGTCCCTCAGCTCGCCCTCATCATACCCGGCCATCAATGAGCCGTCAACGATACCGCCTATGTCGTGACGGTGTGCGTCGAAATACATCTCGGCGAGGTCGCGCGCCACATCTTGAAGCTGGCTGGAGAGCCACTCGCCCTCGGCGTTGAATGCCTGCCGCAAGCCGAGCTGGACTTCGGCGAGGTTCCCGTCGTTTACCTCCCACGGCGAGAACGGGCGCGAGCTGCGCCGGGTGCCGGTGTCGGCGATGTCGAAGACGTAGCGGAGCCTCGGCGCGTCGCCGGAGTTGTCCACGAGCGCGATGCCCTTCGCGCCGCGCCGGACATAGCGGCGCATGGTGTCGTTCCACACCTCGTAGCTCGCGCAGGCCGTCGCCCCCGGCCGCTGGGCGTGGATCATGAGCTGGTCGTGAAACGGGTACTTGTACAGCCGCGACGCGGTTTCCAAAAACGCCGTCCAAGCGCCCACGCTGCCCGCCAGTCCCTGCGCAGTCTCGCGGGCCAAGGCCAGGTAAGTGTCCACCTTAGCAGGCATCGCGCCCGCCTCCTTTCTATGTTGATGTGGTTTATCCTAGTTAAAGTGAGCTGAGTTTTACTTTTCCTTCTTCCCAAAATCCAGCCAGTAGATCACCCTCTCACCGTCGTCCTTGAGGATGAGGTCGGCGGGGTAGTAGGTGTCGTGCTTGGCGGAGTAGACCTCGTTGATGTGTGTCCG
>UQYT01000081.1 GCA_900545405.1 uncultured Eubacteriales bacterium
TGGGCAAGCACCAAAGAAATGGGGTCGAATCGCAGGACAGGGCAACGACCACCTCCCAACGTATCGGCGCACACGTAGAAAGCGAAAAACAAGAAGGGGGAAACCCCTTGATAGGGTTTCCCCCTTAAACCCCCTTCCTGATCTCATGAGAGCAAAAAGAGGATTCCGCGCTTAAGCGGAGCGCGGGCAGGGGCGCTGCCCCTGCACCCCGCCGCCTTTGAAAAGGCGGGCGAAACTTTCATTCGCGCTTCGCGCGGCGCAGGGCGGAAGATTTTGCTTGAAGGTTTTCGCCGCAGGGGGTATCATGGGGGTAAGAAGCTGTGGAGGTATCATGACATGGACGAGCAGAGAAACGACATCATCGAGGGCCGCAACGCGGTGCAGGAGGCGCTCCGCGCCGGGCGCGCCATCGACAAAATATACATCGCACGCGGCGAGACCGACCGCGCCCTCGGACACATCGCCGGTTTGGCCCGCGACCGAGGCATCACCGTCTCCGACTGCGACCGGCGCAAGCTTGACGCCATGAGCGTCACCCACGCCCACCAGGGCGTCATCGCCGTCTGCGCCGTGCGCGAGTACGCCAGCATCGACGACATCTTCAACGTCGCCGCCGAGCGCGGCGAGCAGCCCTTCGTCGTCGTCTGCGACGAGATTTCCGACCCGCACAACCTCGGCGCCATAATCCGCAGCGCCGAATGCGCCGGTGCCCACGGCGTCATCATCCCCAAGCACCGCAGCGCCGGGCTCACCGCCGTCGTCGGCAAGACCAGCGCGGGCGCCGCGGAGTATATGGCCGTCGCCCGCGTCGCCAGCATCGCCGCCGCCCTCGAGGAGCTCAAGACCCGCGGCCTGTGGGTCTACGGCGCCGCCGCCGAGGGCAGCTCGCCCATGTGGGACACGGACTTCTCCGGCCCCATCGCGCTGGTGATAGGCTCCGAGGGCGAGGGCCTCGGCCGCCTCGTGCGCGAGCGCTGTGACTTCCTCGTCAGCATCCCGCTCCGCGGCAAGGTCAGCTCCCTGAACGCCTCCACCGCCGCCGCCGTGCTCATGTACGAGGTGCTCCGCCAAAAGACAAAGTGACGAAAATGCCGTCCCGCCCTCCCGGCGGGGCGCTTTTTTTGTGCCCGCTTCCGGCGAAAATTTACAAATTACCTCATTTTTATGCTTTAAGTTTCCCCTCCGGTATGATATATTGGTATTCGTATCTTTGCGCGTAGGCGCAAGAGAGGGTTTTGCATTTGACCGACAACGGAATTTCCCTTGAAGATAAACTGAACGACACCGCGGACGACATCTCGCTGGAGGCCATACTCGCCGAGTATGGCGACTTCGGCCTGGGCGTGCCTCCCTCCGACGAGGTGGGCGCGCGCTCCAGGCGCATAGTCATGGAGGCGCTGGGCGAGACCTTCACCGGCGCGGCCACGAGCGCCGGGGCCGAGGGCACCGAGGGCCTCCCCGCCTATGACGACGGCGAGCCCGCGCGCGAGTACCGCCCCCGGCGGGCCAGGAAGTCCGCCTCCCGCCGCCGCGAGCGCGAGCACGAGGAGGCGCGCGAATACCGCCCCCGCCGCGAGCGCGAGCGCTATGAGCCCGCGCGCTACGAGCCCGCCCCCTCCCCCGCCGTGCCCGACGAGGACGACGACGTCAAGGTCTACCGCCCCGGCATGGGCCGTGCGCTGCCTGAGGGCGACGAGGACGTCAAGGTCTACAACCTCGGCGACGTCATAGCCGAGGCCGAGCGCCGCTCCGCTAACTGGAAGGTCTCGAAACCCGGCGACGAGGCCGGCTTCATCGAGCGCCGAGCCGAGCCCGCCGCGCCCGTTTACGGCACTGAGCGGGTGTTCGAGCCGGACGGCGAGGCGGCCTACGTCCCGGAGCCGGAGCCGGAATACAGCCCGGAGCCGGAGTACATAACGGAGCCGGAGCCGGAGCCGGAGCAGTACCGGCCCGACGCCTTTGAGAACATACGCACCGGCGGCTACGGCCCGGAGGACGAGGACGCGGACTACGCCGCCGAGGGCTCCGAGGACGGGGAACCGCCGCGAGCGCGCCGCCGCTTCCGCCGCGAGAGGGCGGAGAACCAGGCCGGGCCGGTGCTCGGCACGCTGGCCATCCTGGGCTACAAGCTGCGCCGCGCGATGACGGCGGGCGAGGCCGCCGCGGTGGAGGACGAGGTCGAGACCGGGCCGGAGATGCCCGCCGACCGCGCCGCGAAGTACTACGCGGCGAGCGTGACCTCGCTGAAGCTGCGCTTCCGCCTCGCGCTCTTTCTGAGCGTGATACTCTGCTGGATATCCTTCGGCCTGCCCACGGCGGGCGCGCTGGGACACGACCTCAAGACCACGTCCCTGGTCTGTCTGGCCATCGAGCTGACGGTGGTCATGCTGGGCCTGGACATCTTCACGAACGGCATAATGAGCCTCGTGCGCAACCGCCCGGGGCTGTGGACGCTGGTGTCCTTCTCGTGCATCGCCTCGGCGCTGGACGCGGTGGTGAGCTACGCTGTCGGCACCGCGGGCTGGGGCCTGCCCTTCTGCGGGGCGGCGGCGCTCTCGATGACCTTTGCGCTCTGGGGCGCGCTGCTCACGGCGCGGGGCCTGCGGCTCTCGGCCAAGGCTCAGGAGCTGGCCGAGGACCCCTTCTGCGTCAGCGCCGAGACCGGCGTGCTGGACGAGGGCGCAGCGCTCATCAAGTTCAAGCGGCCCACGACCGGCTGGCTGCGCCGCTCCGAGGAGCCGGACGCGGCGGAGAACGCCTTCTCCTCCCTCGCCCCCTGGCTCATCGCGGCGAGCCTGCTGCTCTCTATAATCGCCACGGCGGTGAGCAAAAGCTGGACGAGCTTTTTCCGCATCCTCGCGGCGATATCCTCCTGCACCGCGCCCGCGGCGGCCTTCATGGCCTGCGCGCTGCCCTACGCGGTGCTCGCGCGGCGGGTGTTCCGCTCCGGCGCGGCGGTGGCGGGCTGGCCCGGGATACGCGACATCGGCCGCTCCCGGCGGCTGGTGGTCACGGACACCGACCTCTTCCCCAGCGACGCCGTCTCCATCGAGAGCATCCGCATACTCGACGGCATGGCGCCCGTGCGGGTCATCTCCGCGGCGGGCAGCCTGATCTGCGCCTCCGGCAGCGGCCTCGCGCAGAGCTTTCTCGAGCTGATGCGCAAGAACGGCTGCACGATGCTCCGCGTGGAGGACTTCTGCTGCCACGAGGGCGGCGGGTTGACCTCCATCATCGAGGGCCAGGAGGTCATCTGCGGCAGCGCGGGCTTCATGCGGCTGATGGGCATCATGATACCGCAGAAGCTGGCCTCCCGCAGCTCCGTCTTTATCGCGATGGGCGGGACGCTGACCGGCATCTTCAACATCAACTACGAGCCCACCGGCCCGGTACGCGCCGCGCTGGCGAGCCTGCTGCACTCGAACCGCAACCCGCTCTTTGCGGTGCGCGACTTCCTTGTGACGCCGCTGATGCTGCGGCAGAAGTACCGCCTGCCGACGGACGGCTTTGACTTCCCGCCCTTTGCGCGGCGCTACGAGGTCTCCGGCGCGGAGCCGGGCGAGGACAGCCAGATCTCGGCGCTGCTCTCGCGCGAGGGCCTCGGCTCCTTCGTCGAGGTGGCGGACTGCGGGCGCAAGGCGTACATAGCGTCGGCGCTGGGCACCGTGCTCGGCGCGCTCTGCGCGGTCGTGGGCGTGGCGCTGTTCTTCATCCTGATAGTCACCGGCGGCGCCGGGGCCGTGACCGCGGCCAACGTCATGACCTACCTGCTGCTCTGGTTCGTGCCCGTGCTCATAGCCTCAGTCGCCTCCGCCGTCTGACCTCTGCGCCGCGCGCAGCGCGTTTGAAAGTTTCGTCCACCTTTTCAAAGGTGGCAGGGTCCAGGGACAGCGTCCCTGGCCGCGCTCCGCAGAGCGCGGAA
>UQYT01000082.1 GCA_900545405.1 uncultured Eubacteriales bacterium
TCTGCGGAGCGCGGGCAAGGGCTCCGCCCCTGCACCCCGCCGCCTTTGAAAAGGCGGGCGAAACTTTCATTCGCGCTCCGCGCAGCGGGGCATGCAGCGAAGAAAAAAGGCCCCGGTCAGGGGCCTTTTAGTCACTCTATGGAGATCATGTAATAATACACGGGCTGGCCGCCGTTGACTACGGAGAGCTCCGCGTCGGGGAAGTGGTCCCCGAGCTTCTTGGCCGCGGCATTTGCGTCGGCCTCCGTCACGGCCTCGCCGTAGTACACGGAGATGACCGCGGGGGAGAGCTCGTCCACAGACCAGCTCAGCTCGTCAAGCAGCGTGTCTATGTTCGTGTAGCTGCCCACCAGCGCGCCGTCCAGCAGCGCCAGATACTCGCCCGCGTGGATCTCGTGCCCGTCAAAGTCAGAATCGCGCGCCGCATACGTCACCAGAGCCGTGTGGACGCCCGCTATGGCCTCCGCCATGCCCTCGGTGATCTCTTCCTCACTCGCCGTCTCGTCCAGCGAGAGCAGCGCTGTGATTCCCTGAGGCACCGTCTTGGTCGGGATGACCACCACGCGCTTCTCGGTCAGCGGTATGCACTGCTCCGCCGCCATGATGATGTTCTTGTTGTTCGGGAACACAAACACCGTCTCGGCCGGGGTGCGGTTTATCTCGTTGAGGATGTCCTCCGTCGAGGGGTTCATCGTCTGCCCGCCCGTCACAATGCGGTCAACGCCCAGCTCGCGGAAGAGCTCCGCCATGCCCGCGCCCGCGCACACCGCCACGGCGCCGTAGGGCTTCTCAGGCGCGGCAGAACTGGGCTCCAGCTCGTTCTCGGCGTCGTCCGCCGTGGTGGGACGCTGACCTGCCGCGACCTGCTCGGCCTGGATGCGCATGTTCTCTATCTTCGCAACCTCCAGCTCGCCGTATTTCTGCGACTCCGTCAGCGCGTGACCGGGGATGTTCGTGTGAACGTGCACCTTGAACACCTCGTCGTCCTCGGAAATGACAAGACTGTCGCCGATGCTCTCCAGATAGATGCGCAGCGGTTCAAGCGGCTCGCCGTTCTTGCGTACGATATACACGGTGTCGTACGCGAACTCTATCTCCTCCGGGCTGAAAGCGGCAAAGTCAGCGTGCTCGTTGACCTCGAAGGCGCCGCCCTTGTTGGGCTGTACTTCGGGCGCATACGCCTCGCCCCGCAGGACAGAGAGCGTCGCCTCCAGGATGAAGACATAGCCCTTGCCGCCTGCGTCCACAACGCCGGCGCGCGCCAGCACGGGGTTGAGGTTGATCGTGTCCGCCAGCGCCTCGGTCGCGGACTCGATGGCGCAGGAGATCATCAGCTCAAGGTCGGAGCCGTGCTCGGCAAACTCGACCGCAGAGCTGGTGGAGACGCGGGAGACGGTGAGGATCGTGCCCTCAGCCGGCTTCATGACTGCCTTGTAGGCCGCGTCCACGCCGTCGCTCATCGCGGCGGCATAGAGCTTCGCGTCGGCCTTCTCGACGCCCTTGAGCCGCTTTGCAAGGCCGCGGAAGAGCAGCGAGAGGATGACGCCCGAGTTGCCGCGCGCGCCGCGGAGCATGGCCGAGGCCGCGCAGTCCGCCGCCGCGCCGAGGGTGGGGAAGCTCTTCTTGGAGAGCTCCGCCGCCGCGGCGCCCATGGTCAGGCTCATGTTGGTGCCGGTATCGCCGTCCGGCACGGGGAAGACGTTCAGCTCGTTGATGAGCTGCCTGTTCTGTTCGAGGGCGGCGTTTGCGCAGAGGATGATATCCTTGAAAACTGCCGCATCAATAAATTCTCTCAAGAGGGACTACCTCCGGGTGCTGATTTTTGTTTCTGTCAGTCGATGAGCATGGTGTCCACATAGACGTCCACGCGCTTCACGGGGACGCCGGTGGCCTTGGAGACCTTGTAGCTGACCTCGTTGATGATACTGCGGCAGAGCGCCATGAGATTGACGCCGTGGTCAACCGCGATGTGCAGGCCGAGAGAGACGCTGCCGTCCTCTCCGAGCTGAGTCTCTATGCCCTTGGACATCGACTCGCGCCGGAGCTGGAAAACGCCGCCGTCCTTGGCCTGAGCAGCCATGGCCTTGACGCCGAAGCAGCTTGTCGCCGCGTCCCCGGCGAGGTTGGCAAAGACCTCGGGGTCGATGGTGATAGCGCCCTTTTGGTTTTCGATTTTAACCATGGTGCAGCTCCTTTCGATGTGCTCCGCACGCCGGGATCTTCCGGCGGCGGTTAAACATTATAATACAATACGGGCAAAAGCACAAGGGGAACTTTCCAGAGCCCGGAATTACCCGACGTTTGCACCTAAAGGCGTGCAGTTTCAGACGCAATGGGTTGCAGGCGCCCAAAAGTACAAAAACTTTTTGACCCATTGGGTAAAAATTTGTGCTATTTCTGAGCATTTAGAGGTTTACACGGAGGCATTTGAGTGATAAAATTATTGCGCTTTTGGAGCACATTAAAATTATTATAAATGTGGAGATGAAAGTATGGCGAGAAAACTCAAGACGATGGATGGCAACCAGGCCGCCGCGCATGTTTCCTATGCGTTTACCGAGGTAGCCGCCATCTACCCCATCACCCCCTCCAGCCCGATGGCAGACTATGTTGATCAGTGGTCCGCCGCCGGTCTGAAGAACATCTTCGGCACCACGGTGAAGGTGCAGGAGATGCAGGCCGAGTCCGGCGCCGCCGGCGCTGTGCACGGCTCCCTCAACGCTGGCGCTCTGACGACGACCTACACGGCGTCCCAGGGCCTGCTGCTCATGATCCCCAACATGTACAAGATCGCTGGCGAGCTGCTGCCCGGTGTCTTCCATGTCACCGCGCGTACCCTCGCGAGCCACACCCTGTCCATCTTCGGTGACCACCAGGACGTCATGGCCTGCCGCCAGACCGGCTTCGCCATGCTCTGCGAGAGCAACGTCCAGGAGGTCATGGACCTCTCCGCGGTGGCGCACCTCGCCGCCATCAAGGGCCGCGTCCCCTTCCTGAACTTCTTCGACGGCTTCCGCACCAGCCACGAGATCCAGAAGATCGCTGTCTGGGACTACAAGGACCTCGCCTCCATGGTCGACATGAAGGCTGTTGAGGAGTTCCGCGCCCGCGCTCTGAGCCCCGAGCATCCGCAGATGCGCGGCAGCCACGAGAACGGCGACATCTTCTTCCAGAACCGTGAGGCCTCCAACAAGTACTACGAGGCCGTCCCCGGCATCGTCGAGGACTACATGAAGAAGATCAACAAGAAGCTCGGCACCAACTACCAGCTCTTCAACTACTACGGCGCCGAGGACGCCGACCGCGTCATCGTTGCGATGGGCTCCATCTGCGACGTGACCGAGGAAGTCATCGACTACCTGAACGCCCACGGACAGAAGGTCGGCCTCGTGAAGGTCCGCCTGTACCGCCCCTGGCGCGCGGACAAGCTGCTCGCCGCCATTCCTGCCACATGTAAGTCCATCGCGGTCCTCGACCGCACCAAGGAGCCCGGCGCTCAGGGCGAGCCCCTCTACATGGACGTCGTGACCAGCCTCGCCGCTGCGGGCAGGAACGACATCAAGGTCATCGGCGGCCGCTACGGCCTCGCCAGCAAGGACACTCCTCCTGCCAGCGTGTTCGCCGTCTACAAGGAGCTGGCCAAGGCCAATCCGAAGGCCCACTTCACCATCGGCATCGTCGACGACGTCACCAAGCTCTCCCTGCGTGAGACCGCCGCTCCGGACACCTCGCCCAAGGGCACCGTTTCCTGCATGTTCTGGGGCCTCGGCGGCGACGGCACTGTCGGCGCGAACAAGAACTCCATCAAGATCATCGGCGACCACACCAACAAGTATGTCCAGGCCTACTTCCAGTACGACTCCAAGAAGACCGGCGGCGTGACCATCAGCCACCTGCGCTTCGGCGACAAGCCCATCAAGAG
>UQYT01000083.1 GCA_900545405.1 uncultured Eubacteriales bacterium
TTCCGCGCTCTGCGGAGCGCGGGCAAGGGCTCCGCCCCTGCACCCCGCCACCTTTGAAAAGGTGGACGAAACTTTCAAACGCGCGCGTTGCGCGCAGCGGAAACGGAGGATTTCCATGAAACGCATCCTCATCGTCGACGACGACGTCCACATCGGCAACATGCTCGAAGAGGCCCTCGCCCGCGAGGGTTACTCCGTCTCGCGCGCCTATTCCGGCACCGAGGCCGTCATGTCCGTAAAGTTATGTAAACCAGATCTCGTCCTGCTGGACCTCATGCTGCCGGGGCTGAGCGGCGAGGAGGTGTTGCCGAAGCTGCGGGGGATACCGGTCATCGTGATGAGCGCCAAGGCGAGCGTGGACAGCAAGGTGGAACTCCTCCTCGGCGGGGCGGCGGACTATGTGACCAAGCCCTTCGTCATGCGGGAGCTGCTGGCGCGCATCGTGGCGGCGCTGCGCTCGCCCGCGGCGGCGGAGCCGGAGGCGCTGAGCTTTGGGGCGCTGCGGCTGCACACCGGCGCGCGCACGGTGAGCTGCGGCGAAAACGAGGTGCGGCTCACGCGCACGGAATACGCCATATTGAAGCTGCTCATGTCGAACCCGGGCCAGGTGGTGACCCGCTCCGTCATCCTCGAGCGCATCGCCGGGGACACGCCGGACTGCACTGAAAGCTCGCTCAAGATACACATCAGCCACCTGCGCCGCAAGCTGCGCGAGGCCGGCGCCGGGGACTGCATCGAGGCCGTCTGGGGCATCGGCTTCAGGCTGAGGGAGGGTTGACGAAATCTTTACCCTTTCGTTAACCGCTTTCTTTACGCGGCGGTGCTATGCTCGGTCCCGTAAAGGAGGCAAGTCAACATGGACTATGTTTTAAGCACAGACAACCTTGTCAAGAGCTACGGCCAGGCCCGGGCTCTCAGCGGGCTGAGCATGCACGTGCCGAAGGGCGCCATCTACGGCATCGTGGGCCGCAACGGCGCGGGCAAGACCACGCTCATCCGCCTCATCTGCGGGCTTCAGCGGCCGACCTCGGGCACTTACAGCATCTACGGCCGGGAGTTCACCAGCCGCGACATCCGGCTCTCCCGCCGCCGCATGGGCGCGGTGGTGGAGACGCCGAGCATCTATCTCGACATGAGCGCGCGGGAGAATCTCAGGCAGCAGTACCGCGTCCTCGGCCTGCCGAGCTTTGAGGGCATCGACGAGCTGCTCGCGCTCGTGGGCCTTGCGGACACGGGCAAAAAGAAGGCGCGGAACTTCTCCCTAGGCATGAAGCAGCGGCTCGGCATCGCCGTGGCGCTCTGCGGCGGGCCGGATTTCCTCATCCTCGACGAGCCGGTGAACGGCCTCGACCCGGAGGGCATAATCGAGATGCGCGAGCTCATCCTGCGGCTCAACCGCGAGAGGCAGATAACCGTGCTCATCTCCAGCCACATCCTCGACGAGCTCGCCCGCCTCGCCACGCACTACGGCTTCATCGACGGCGGGCGCATGGTGCGCGAGATGAGCGCCGAGGAGCTGGAGGCCGCCTGCCGCAAGTGCATGCGCCTGGAGGTCACGGACACCGGCGCGCTCGCCCGCGTGCTAGACGCCATGGGCGCCGACTACCGCGTCCTCTCCGAGAGCACCGCCGACGTATATGAGCGGCTCAACGTCTCCAAGCTCGCCGCCGCCCTTGCACAAGAGGGCTGCGAGCTCGTCTCGGTCAAGGAGCGGGACGAGAGCCTCGAGAGCTTCTACATCTCCATCGTGGGAGGAGGTGCGCACCATGTCTGACCTCTTCCTCGCGGGCTTCAACCGCCTCTGGCGCAGCCGGGTGTTCCAGATATGCTGCCTTGTCTCGTTCGCCGCAAACGTCTTTGTCATGCTGGCAACATACAGGCAGGTGCTCAACTATACGGAGCTCGGTCTCGAGCAGAGCATAACGCTCGACAGCGTGTTCTACGGGCTCGTTCCGGTGCTGGGCGTCATGTGCGCCGCGTTCGTGAGCCTGTTCATTGGCACGGAGCACTCCGACGGCGTGATGCGGAACATGCTGGTCGTGGGCCGTGCGCGCTGGGAGATATACCTTGCAAATTACGCGGTATGCTTTGTCGGCACCGCCGCGTTCCTGGTCTGCTGGTTCCTCGGCGGGCTGGTGGGCATACCCCTCATCGGCGTCTGGCAGGATGTGAACGGCCTGCTGCTGGGCTGCGCCGTGCTGCTGCTGTGCGCGGCGTCCTTTACGGGCATCTTCTGCCTTTTGAGTATGCTCTGCACCAACCGCGCGGTGGCGGCGGTCATCGCGGTGCTGCTGGCCGTCGCGCTGCTCATGCTCGCGAGCGTCATGCTCAATGCCCTCAATCAGCCGGAGTTCCAGCAGGGCATGGTGATGACCGAGGCGGGGCTGGAGCTCTCGGAGCCGACGCCGAACCCGAGCTATGTGGGCGGCATGAAGAGGGAGGTGTTCCAGTTCCTCTCCGACACGCTGCCGAGCGGGCAGAGCATCAGCGTATGCAGCTACGAGCTGGAGCGGCCCGTGCTCTCGCTGGTCTCGTCGGTAGTCATCGCGGTGTTGACCTCGGCGGTGGGCGTGGTATTTTTCAAACGTAAAGATTTGAGATAAGGAGGCGCGCGATGCTCCCATGGCTGCTGTGCGCGGCGCTGGCCGCCGCGGTGCTTATACTCTGCGTCCGGCTCTTGCTGCTGCACCGGGCCATGGATGAGCTGCGCGCCCAGCTCCCGGAGCTGCTGGGCGAGGACACAAACGTGCTGCTCGGCATATCCAGCCGGGACAAACACGCCCGCGCCCTTGCCGCGGCGCTAAATCGCGAGCTGCGCGAGCTGCGTCGGCTGCGGTGGAAGTACATGAGCGGCGACCGGGAGCTGAAGGAGGCCGTGACGAACATCTCGCACGACCTGCGCACGCCGCTGACGGCCATCTGCGGCTATCTGGAGCTGCTCGAGCGCGAGGACAAGAGCGAAGCGGCGGCGCGGTATCTCGAGTACATCGGCGAGCGGGCGGAGGCGATGCGGCGGCTGACGGAGGAGCTCTTCTGCTACTCGGTCATCCTCGCGCCGGAGTCGGCGCCGGAGCTGGAGCGCGGGGACCTGCGTGCGGTGCTGGAAAAGAGCCTCGCCGGGGCGTATCCCAAGCTGATGGAGCGCGGCATCGCGCCCGAGGTGGATATGCCGGACGCGCCGGTGTACTGCATGATGAACGAGGCGGCGGCCTCGCGCGTGTTCGGGAATGTGCTCTCGAACGCGGTGAAATACTCCTCCGGCGACCTTGCGGTGCGCCTGACGGCCGACGGCGAGGCGGAGTTTGCAAATACAGCCCCTGGCCTGGACGACGTGCAGGTGGGGCGGCTCTTCGAGCGCTTCTTCACCGTGGAGGCCGCCCGCGGCTCGACGGGCCTCGGCCTCTCCATCGCCCGAACACTCATGGAACAGATGGGCGGCAGCGTGTCCGCACGCCTGAGCGGCGGTAAACTCGTGCTCCGCCTGATCTTCCGCCGCGCGTGAGCGCGAATGAAAGTTTCGCCCGCCTTTTCAAAGGCGGCGGGGTGCAGGGGCAGAGCCCCTGCCCGCGCTCCGCAGAGCGCGGAACGCTCTTGTGCTTCATAAAGCGCAGGAGGGGGTCTAAGGGGGAACCCTCGCCGGGGGTTCCCCCTTTTTATTTACTCTTGTACGGGTGCGCCGTTACGCTGGGTGGGGGTCGTTAGCCTTCCCTGCGATTCGACCCCATTTCTTTGGTGCTTGCCCAAAGAAACGGTGTCGAGCCGCCAAAGAAAAGCGCTTTTTTA
>UQYT01000084.1 GCA_900545405.1 uncultured Eubacteriales bacterium
CACCAGTATTTGTGCACAATTTTGCTTGACATGCGCCGGTTTCGGTGATATGCTCTGAAGCACAGCCAAAGGCAGTGAAGGAAAGAGTAGCTCGCAGGATGCGGCACAGAGAGCCCCGGTTAGGTGGGAGCGGGGTACGTTGAAGCGGGTGAACATGGTTCCAGAGCCGCGCACCGAGCCGGTCATCCGGTAAGGCTGCGACGGGTGCGCCCGTTAAAGCGTCGGGAGTATGATGGTACTCCGTGAGGCCCCTGCCGTGAGGCATGGGTGAATTAGGGTGGTAACACGGCTTATTACGTCGTCCCTGATGCATTATGCGTCGGGGACGACTTTTTTATTCGGGGTGATTTTTTTGGCGCTTATCGAAATCCGCAACCTCTGCAAGACCTTCGGCACCGGCAGCACCGCCGTCCACGCTCTCGAGGACGTCTCCCTCGACATCGAGGCGGGCGAGATCTTCGGCATCATCGGCCTCTCCGGCGCGGGCAAGAGCACGCTGGTCCGCTGCATGAACCTGCTCGAGCGGCCCACCAGCGGCACCGTCACAGTCGACGGCGCGGACATGACCGCGCTCTCCGACAAGGAGCTGCGCGCCGCGCGCCGCGAGATCGGCATGATATTCCAGAGCTTCAACCTGCTCATGCAGCGCAACGCCCTCGCCAACGTCCGCTTCCCACTGGAGCTCGCGGGCGTGCCCAAGAAAGAGGCCAACAAGCGCGCCCAGGAGCTGCTCGATATGGTCGGCCTCGGCGACAGGGCCGAAGCCTTTCCCGCCCAGCTCTCCGGCGGCCAGAAGCAGCGCGTCGCCATCGCCCGCGCCCTTGCGACCAAGCCGAAAGTCCTGCTCTGCGACGAGGCCACAAGCGCCCTCGACCCCACGACCACTGAGAGCATACTCGAGCTGCTCAAGAGCCTCAACCGCCAGCTCGGCGTCACGGTCGTCGTGATAACGCACGAGATGCGCGTCGTGGAGCGCATCTGCTCCCGCGTCGCCATCATCGCGGACAGCCGCATCGCCGAGATGGGCCCCGTGCAGGACGTGTTCCTCAACCCGCAGACCGAGGCCGCCAAAAAGCTGGTGCTCCCCTCCCGCGCGGGCAAGCTCGAGGGCTTCTCCTCCGACAGCGAGAACCGCGCCGTTGACGAGTGCCGCGGCCGCCTGATCCGCCTCGCCTTCGACGGCGAGACCACCGACCGGCCCATCATCGCCGACATGATCCTCTCCTGCGGCGCGCCCGTCAGCATAGTCTACGCCGACACCCGCAGCATCGAGGGACGCCTCTACGGCCACACCGTCTTGCAGCTCCCCAGCGACCCCGCCGTCGCCGAAAAGCTCCGCCGCTGGCTCAGCGACGAGGGCGTCATCTTTACGGAGGAGGAATAAGGATGTTAGATCTGGTACTAAAGGGCCTCTGGGAGACCGTATATATG
Source organism: uncultured Eubacteriales bacterium (assembly GCA_900545405.1). Lineage (GTDB taxonomy): Bacteria > Bacillota > Clostridia > Oscillospirales > Oscillospiraceae > Scatomorpha. The sequence goes on from UQYT01000084.1 coordinate 1,432, forward strand.
ACCGTCGGCGCCACCGTGCTCTCCTACATCGTGGGCCTGCCGCTCGGCCTCATCCTCGCCGCAACCGCAGCCGACGGCGTCCGCCCCAACCGCGGCGTAAACCTCGTGCTCGGCGCCATAGTGAACGTGCTCCGCAGCGTGCCGTTCCTCATTCTGCTCTACACCGTCATCCCCGTGACCCGCTTTATTGTGGGCACGGCGATTGGCACAAAGGCGACCATCGTGCCGCTCTTCATCTCCGCCTTCCCCTTTGTGGCGAGGCTGGTAGAATCCAGCGCAAGGGAGGTGGACCGGGGCGTTGTTGAGGCGTCCCTATCCATGGGCGCGAGCGTGGGCCAGGTCATCCGCAAGGTGATCCTCCCCGAGGCCAGGCCCAGCCTCATAAACGGCGCGGCCATCGCCACCACCACCATCCTCGGCTACTCCGCCATGGCGGGCGTGGCCGGCGGCGGCGGTCTCGGCGCCATCGCCATCAACTACGGCTATTCGCGATACAACACCGCCGTCATGCTCACCATGTGCGCAGTTATCGTCGTCGTAGTGCAATTCTTCCAGAGCGCGGGCACGCTGGGCTCCAGACTCAGCGACCGGCGCATCAGATAACAAATATTTTGAAGGAGAAAATGAAAATGAAAATGAAAAAGCTGCTTTCCATCCTGCTGTGTGCCGCGCTTGTGCTCGGCCTCGCCGCCTGCGGCACCGCCGCCTCCGACCCCACCGCTGCCCCCGAGAGCGAAGCCCCCGCCACCGACGCCGCCGAGACTCCCTCCGGCGAGCTTGAGAAGATAGTCGTCGGCGCTTCCAGCACCCCGCATGCCGAGATCCTTGAGGCTGTCAGCGGCGAGCTCGAGGCCCTGGGTTATGAGCTCGAGGTCACCATCTTCGACGACTACGTCATGCCGAACCTCGCCCTCGCCGACGGTGAGATCGACGCGAACTACTTCCAGCACGAGCCCTACCTCCTCAACTTCAACGCCGAGAACGGCACCGACCTCGTCTCCGCCGCGGCCATCCACTACGAGCCCATGGGCATCTACGGCGGCAGCAAGAGCTCCCTCGATGAGCTCGCCGAGGGCGACATCATCGCCGTGCCCAACGACGGCACCAACGAGGCCCGCGCGCTGCTCCTGCTGCAGGACCAGGGCCTGATCACCCTCAAGGAGGGCATCGACGCCTCCACCGAGACCGCGACCATCCTCGACATTGCCGAGAACCCGCAGAACCTCGAGATCGTTGAGATGGAGGCCAAGAACATCCCCCACAGCCTGCCCGACGTGGCCTTCGCCGTCATCAACGGCAACTACGCCCTCCAGGCCGGCCTGACCGGCAACGACGCCCTCGCCAGCGAGAGCGCCGACTCCGACGCCGCCCAGACCTACGCCAACATCCTCGCCGTCCGCGCGGGCGAGGAGGACAGCGCCAAGACCCAGGCCCTGGTCACCGCCCTCACCAGCGAGACCTGCCGCCAGTTCATCGAGGAGACCTACTCCGGCGCCGTCGTGCCTATATTCTAATAAGGTATAAGCAAAAAAATCCCCCGGTCGGATGACCGGGGGATTTTTGTTTGGTGCGTATCAGTCGATGCCGGTGAGGTCGTAGGCCTCGAGCCACTTGCCGGCGGCTTCGGCGATGGTCTTCATCGCTTCCTCGCCGAAGGGGGAGTCGAGACCGGCTCCGGCGACGAGCTCCTTGAAGGTCTTGGTGCCGGCCGGGCGGGTGTAGGCCATGTACTTCTCCCAGGCGGCCTTGGAGTCCTTCTGGATCTCCGCCCAGAACTGGAGGGAGACGGTCTGCGCAAGGCAGTAATCTATATAGTAGAAGGGGCTCTCATAGATGTGGTGCTGCCGCTGCCAGGCGCGGCC
>UQYT01000085.1 GCA_900545405.1 uncultured Eubacteriales bacterium
AGGCCGAAGTCGCAGTAGTTGAAGATGGCGGCGTCGGGGTCGGAGTTCACGGCGATCTTGCGGCCGGCGTCGGCGAAGCCGGTGACGTGGTTCACCGCGCCGGAGACGCCGAAGCAGAGGTAGAGCCGCGGCTTGACCACCACGCCGGACTGGCCGATGACCAGCTTGAAGGGCAGCAGCCCGCGGTCGAACACCGGGCGGGTGCAGGCGAGCTTGCCGCCCAGCAGCTCCGCGAGGCGGCGGTAGCGCCCCAGGCTCTCCGCGCCCTTGATGCCGTTGCCGACGCAGACGATGACGTCCGCCGCGGCGATGTTAAGGCTCTCGTCCGCCGCGTCCGGCTCGAAGCCGAGTATGCGCGTGCTCTGCTCCGAGGCGGGGAAATCTATCCTCTCGCGCTCGGTGACGCACTCGCGCTCGCCCGACGGGGCGTATTTGAAGGTGCCGGGCCGGATGGTGCCCACCTGCGGCCGCGCCTCGGGCACGGTGATGACCGCCATGAGCCGCCCGCCCACCGCGGGCTCCACGAACTCGATGCAGCCGGTCTTCTCGTCGTACACCAGCTCCGTCGCGTCGCTGGTGCAGCCTGTGCCGAGGCGGCAGGCAAAGCGCGGGGCGAAGTCGCGCCCGAAGATGGTGCCGCCCACGAACACCGCGGAGGGCCGCCGCTCGGCGCAGAGCCGCGTGAAGAGCGCCGTGTAGGCGTCCACGCTCGGCGGGAAATAGCCCTCGCCCTCGACGTCTATGATGAGGTCCGTCCCGCAGCGGCGTATCTTCGCGAGCTCCGGCTCCGGCAGCTCGCCCGCCAGCACGGCGGCGAGGCGGTCGCCCGAGCGGTCGCAGAGCTTCCGCACCTCGCAGAGCAGCTCGAGCGAGACGGGGCTTATCCCGCGCCCGTCGTGCTCTATGAATACCCACATGTCCTTGTATATGCTCTTGTCCGTCATTTCGCCACCCCCTTACAGCACGTCCGCGAGCAGGGAGGCCAGCTTTGCGGCGTTGGCCTCGGCGCTGCCCTCGTCTATCATGACGCCGGGCTCCCCGGCCTCGGGCGGGTAGGTGCGCGGCACCTTGGTCGGCGAGCCGGGGTCGCCTATGCGCGCGAAGTCCAGCCCCGGGATGGAGCGGGAGTTGTAGCTGAGTATCTCCGCCGTGCGCGAGACCTTCCACTGCGAGAGGTTCGGGATGCGCGGGCGGAAGTTCGTCTTTTCCACCGTGATGAGGCAGGGCAGCTTGGCCTTGACGGTCTCGAGCCCGTTTTCGAGCTCGCGCACGGCGGTTACGGTGCCCTCCTCGGCGTCGATGTTCTCGATGGAGAGCACGCAGCTTATGAGGCTCGCGCCGAAGCGCTCGGCGAGCTGCGCGGCCATCTGGCCCGTCGCGCCGTCCAGGGACTCCTTGCCGCAGAAGATGAGCTCAAAGCTCTCCAGCCTCTGGGCGGCGGTGGCGATGACGTAGCTCGTCGCCAGCGTGTCCGCGTTGGCAAAGGCGCGGTCCGAGAGCAGCACCGCCCTGTCGGCGCCCGAGGCCATGCACTCGCGCAGAGCCTCCGCCGCGGCGTCCGGGCCCATGGTTATGGCCGTGACCATGCCGCCGTACTTTTCCTTGACCTGCACCGCGGCCTCGAGGGCGTTGGCGTCGTGCGGGTTGAGTATCGCCGGGACGCCCGCGCGGATGAGGCTGCCCGTGACGGGGTCCATCTTCACGAGGTTTATGTCCGGCACCTGCTTTACGCAGACGAGTATGTCAAGCATGCTCCTCACCTCCCGTGACGTCGTGGCAGACCTTGCCGGGGTTGAGTATACCGTTGGGGTCGAAGACCTGCTTTATGGCGGCCATGAGGCCGTAGGCCGTCTCGCCCGCGGAGAGGCGCAGATAGCGCTTTTTCGCGTGGCCGATGGCGTGCTCGCCGGAGACCTGGCCGCCGAACTCGCCGCACTTGGCGTAGCAGGCGTCCATGGCCCTGGCGCTGCGGCGCTTGAACTCCTCCTCGGAGAGCTCGTTGGAGCAGCAGTAGATGTGCAGGTTCCCGTCGCCCGCGTGGCCGAATGCGCGCAGGCCCAGCCCGTTGCGCTCCGCCTCCTCACGCGCGTAGGCGAGGAAGTCCGCGATGCGGTCCACGGGGACGACGACGTCCATCTCGTCGAGCAGCTTGGAGTCGGCCTCGATGGCCGTGAGGAAGGCGCTGCGCGCGGCCCAGACCTCCTTCTTCAGCCCGTCCGTCCAGACCACGAGCACGTCGTAGGCCCCGGCCTTTGCGGCGACCTCGGCGAGGCGGTCCATCTTGGCCGTGAGCTCGGCCTCGCTGCCGCCGACGAGGGTGACGAGGATGTACGCGCCGACGCTCTTGCCGTTCACGTGCGTCGGGAAGATGGGGTTGCCGGTGAACTCGGCGGAGGAGTCCACGATGTCGCGCTCCATGAACTCGATGCTCTGCGGCTCGAGATTCGCGAGCTTTATCTCCGGCACGGAGGCGATGGCGGCGGATATCTCCTCGAAGGGCAGCAGCAGGCTCACGTCCATGAGCGGCTTGGGTATGAGCTTGAGCGTCAGCTCCGTGATGACGCCGAGGGTGCCCTCCGAGCCTATCATGAGGTGCAGCAGGCTGTAGCCGGAGCTGGTCTTGCACACGGCCTTGCCCAGCTTGACGACCTCGCCGCTCGGGAGCACCACGGTCATGGCGAGGACATAGTCGCGCGTGACGCCGTACTTGACGGCGCGCATGCCGCCGGCGTTGGTGCTGACGTTGCCGCCGACGGTGGAGGTCTTTTCGCCGGGGTCGGGCGGGTACATCAGCCCGCGGGAGAGCGCGTCCGCCGCGAGGTCGCGCAGCAGCACGCCGGGCTCGATGGTGACGGTGAGGTTTTTCATGTCGTAGGAGAGGATGCGGTCCATCCGCTCGGTGGAGAGCACGACGCCGCCCATGAGCGGCACGCAGCCGCCGACGAGGCCGGTACCCGCGCCGCGGACCGTCACCGGCACGCGGTTCTCGTTGCAGATGCGCATGATGGCCGAGACCTCCTCGGTGCTCTCCACGAGGCAGACGGCCTCGGGCGGGTATTTGCCGTAGATGGGCATCTCGTCGTGGGAGTACTGCTCCTTGACCGCGGCGCCGGAGAAGAACCGCCCCGGCCCCACGGCCCGCCGCAGCTCCTCCGCGACGCCCTCCGT
>UQYT01000086.1 GCA_900545405.1 uncultured Eubacteriales bacterium
AAGCGCTTTTCTTTGGCGGCTCGACACCGTTTCTTTGGGCAAGCACCAAAGAAATGGGGTCGAATGGCAGGGCAGGCCAACGACCACCTCCCAGCGTATCGGCGCACACGTACAAACCAAAAGAGTAAAATAAAAGGGGGAACCCCCGGCGAGGGTTCCCCCTTAGACTCCACCGCCTTTGAAAAGGCGGGCGAAACTTTCATGCGCGCGCGCGCTTCGCGCAGCGGTCAGGCGGTCAGGTAGCGGGCCAGGAGGGCGGCGGCCTGGGCGCGGGTGGCGGTGGCGCCGGGGTTCACGGCGCCGGTCTCGTCGCCCTCGATGAGCCCGTTCTCCATCGCCCAGATCATCGCAGCCTTAGCCCAGCTGCTCACGCTCGCCGCGTCCGGAGCCGTCAGCTCGCCGGTGGTCTCCGGCTCGCCGGCCAGGCGGTACAGCATCGTCACCAGCTGCTCGCGGGTTATCGCTCCCCCCGGCTGCTCGCCGTCGCTCACGCCCTTCGCGGCGGCGCAGGAGTGGGCCGCGGCGTACCAGCTCGTCCCGCTCCCGGTGTCCACGCCCTCGGCGCGGGCCAGGATCGTCCACACCATCGCGCGCGTCAGCGTCGCCCCCGGCGCGAACTCGCCCTCGGACACGCCGTCCATCAGACCCTCGCTGCTCACATATTCCACCGCCTCATAGTACCAGTCCCCCGCGCTCACGTCGGTATACACCGGCGCCGGAGTCACCGGCTCGGCGGGCGTCTCTTCGGGCTCGCTCACGCTCGGCAGGCTGCCCCAGACCGCTTTCACCGTCATCGGGCCGTCTATCGGCACCTCGTCCCCCGGGGCGTAGGTGCTGCCGTTGTACGACCAGCCGAGGAAGATGTACCCCGACTTCGACGGCGCCTCGGGCATTACCAGTTCATACTCCCCCTTCGGGATCACTTGGGTGGGCCAGCCCTCAATTTCTACCTTGCAGAAGTTCTCGTCCGCCGACACGACGTCGGTGTTGACCTCGCTTTCGTTGCTGAAAGAGCCGCTCACGAGGTACACGCTGTTTATATTGTTGCCCTCGAGCACCAGCTTGGAGTCATGCCCGATCTTGACATTGCCGCCCGCCCTTATCTCCACGGGGTACTTGTAGGACACCCCGTCGGGCGCCTCGGCGGAGGCGATGGGCAGCTTGGAGCCGCAGCCGCTGACGGTCAGAGAGCTGTTTTCAGCTACATTCAGCCCTCCCGTAACGATGCCGCTGGAGCCGATGCCGCTGACGGTCATGCTGCTGTCTCTGTAAAGGCCAAGGAAGTCCGCGGTGAAGCCGGAGCCGGTGCAGTTGCTGATGTTCACATTGCTATCAATACCCCAGTTGCCGCCGTTGGAGACGCTGCCGCTGATATTGGTGATGTTGAGCGAGCTGGCATCTATGACGATATCCTTGTAATCTTCCGCCTCTACGAAGTCAAAGGCATTCTCGAAGCCGGTGATGTAGGCATCTGATATATAAAAATACACCGCCGTATTGTTGTATTCCTCGCCGTCGATTTTGAAGACTGTGCCTTCGCCGTTGCCATTGATGTACAGCTCAGTATTTCTTATTTCGAGGAAGTACCATTCCGATATTGTAAAGATGCACGCATCCTCGTCCTCAGGGCATTGAGCGTGAGCGTGTATCCATTGGCGTCGATTTGGACTGATGAATCTATTACATACTGCGCATCATCAACGGTGACGTCCCTGAGCAGGTCGAGCCAGGACGTGGTCTCAGATTCTATCACCGCCTCCATCGCATCGTTGAAGTTGTCGTATTCAACGTTGCCGACCTTGGCCACGGGGCCTGCCTCGTCGTCGGAGGCCAGGGCGCCGGAGGTCAGCAGGGCTGCCGCCATCAGCAGGGCCAACAGCAGCGCAAGTGCAGTCTTTTTCATTTTGTTTGCTCCTCTCAAACCGGGAATATACAAAATCTGCGTTTTTCAACTCCAGCCCTTTTACCATGCGTCGGCGCGGCTTGCAACGGCCCGCGCGCAAAAAAACACCGCCCCGGAGGTATTTCCGGGGCGGCGCAGCCTTTTTATATGCTTTTAGTCGAGCTTCATGGGGCCTTCGCCCTTTTTGAAGTGCAGCTCCTTCATGCCTTCGACCTCGTCGCACACCTGCTTGAAGGAACAGACCGAGCAGTCAGTCGACAGTCCGTCCATGATGTGGTTGAGCGTCAGGGTTATCTTGTCCACCAGCTTTGCAGTCTCCGCAAGCTCCTTGCACAGCTCGCGGTCGCCGGTCACGAAGATGACGCAGACGTGGTCTATCAGCTTGTTTTCCTTGTACTTCCTTATGAAGCTGTTGCCGATGGCGCGGAAGCTGATGCCCCGCTTCACGGCCTGTTTGGACACGCGCACCTGCTCGCGCTGATTCTCGGGCGACACGCGCATCATGTAGCCTTCCGGGTAGACATGGTACTTTACGAACTCCATGTCCCTTATCGCGCGGAACGCCTCCTGGTCGTCGCCGCTGATGTCGTTGACGTGCAGCAGCACTATGCGCGCAAAGGGGGTGTCCGCCCTGATGGAGCCCAGGTCGGGGCCGACGAGCATTATCCGGTCCTCCGGCACCAGCGAGGCGTCGGTCGTCACGCAGGTGCAGTTGGAGGCGGGGTTGCTGCCGCCGCCGAGCTCGAACGCCGCGTCGCGGGTGAGCACCAGCTCGTTCTGGCCCAGGTCGTGCCATGCGCGCGAGGGCTCATAGGCCCAGGTCTGCGGGCGCAGGGTGCCGAGCTTCGCGCTCAGCTCCTTGATGGTACTGTTGTAGAGCTCCATCGCTTAGAACGATATATCTCTCGGCTTGCGGTCGTGGAACTTGTTCAGCACCGTGTAAACCCAGCCGACAAGCTTCATGTCGAGGTTCAGCATATAGACGGTGAAGAGCAGCACGAACGTGAGCGAGACGGCCTTAAAGAGGAACTTAAAGACCTTGCCGAATATGCAGCCTTTCTTCATTTATCTGACCATTCCTTTCGTTTGGGCTTTGTGCCGGGAGATCAGGCGCCCTTGGCCATGCCCTTCTGCCTGGCGTACTCGGCGGCGCCCAGCGCGCCCATCAGCTGCGGGTCGGTCTTGAG
>UQYT01000087.1 GCA_900545405.1 uncultured Eubacteriales bacterium
CCTTGCGGAAAAATTGAGGGGCTGTATATTGTTGCGGCAAAGGAGGGATGCCGCGTGGGCAGATTACCGGGTATCATGATGTATTTCGACTTCCGCCCGGCGATTGACAAGCTGTCGTTCGAGCAGCTGGGCAGGCTCTTTGCCGCGATGCTCAACTACGGGGAGTTCGGCGAGGTGCCGGAGTTCACAGACCCCGAGATGAGCATGGCCTGGGGCTTTGTGGCGAGGTACGTGGATAACGACCGCAAGCGCTACGAGGCCAAGTGCGAGCGCGCCCGGGCCAGAGCCATGAAGCGCTGGGAGCAGGATGAAGAAGCCCCTGAAGAGCCCGAGGAGGACGCTTCATACACCGATGCCAAAACAAAAACAAAATCAAAAACAAAAACAAAACAAAATCATAATCAAAATCAAAAGCAAACCCCCGCCATTCCCGAGCGTGTTGAAAACCCTGTGGAAAGCTACTCCCCGCGCTCGCCGGAGGAGTTTGAGGCGCTGCGGCAGAAGGCGCTCGACCGCCTTGCGCGGGGGATGAGCTTCAAGAGCTTTTAGCCGTATTTCTCGGCCAGATACGTCCCGAGCCGGTCGCCCAGCAGGGCCGCCGTGTCCCCGAGACTGCGCTCCCCGGCGAGGAAGGCCCCGGCGTCCTCGCGGATGATGTCGTCCATCTCCGCGTCGTAGTAGATGACCGTGTCCAGGCTGCGTATCAGTCCCAACATCATGTCCGCCTGCCGCTCCGTGATGGACGGTTCCCAGGAAAACACCGTCTCATAGTGCCGCCCTTCGTAATCCCAGGTGCCGTCCTCGCGGATGACCACCTTCTCCGGGTCGAGGTCCTCGTGCGGGTGCAGCAGCTCGTAGAAAACTTCTTCCATGGCTGCCATGTTTAAGCTGAAACGGAAGTTTTCCCGCTCCGCGACGCACCAGCGGATGAACTCCCAGGCCGCCTCCGGCTCTTCCGTGGCGGCGTGTATGCCCATCGCGGCGATGGGGCTTATGTACGAGCCGCCGGGAAAGCCCACGGGCCAGAGCTCGAGGCCGCGCTCTTTTTCCGTATTTATGAGCTCCATGTGATTCGTCAGGACGGATACGGACAGGGTGTCCGGGCTGAAGCTCTCGGCCTTGGTCATGCTGCCTGCCATCTCCAGCAGCTTTGTGAACTCCGGAGAGTCAAAGCCGCAGTCCGCGCCGCGCCTGTTTTGCTCTATCCAGAGCGGGATGGAGTATGTCAGGAACTCATCCCCGGCAAAATGGTTGAAGCCTATGCTCTCATAGTCCTCTGTCGGGTGGACATACGCGTTGCCGAAATCCGCCTCGAGGCCGACGAGGGTGTACACATGATACTCGGGCGAGAGCGCATAGAGCGCGCCGTCCGTCTCGAAGGGCCCGAGCAGGAAGTCCTCGCGCGGGAAGTCGCCCATGAGCGTGTACATGTCGAGCAGCCAGCCGTTTGCCGCCATGGACTCAGGCGAATTATAGCCGAAACCGATGATGTCCGGCGCGTCGTCCGAGGCCATCAGGGCGACGAGGGCCTCCTGCGGCATCTCGGGCAAAAGCTCCACGCGGATATCGCTGTGCGAGCGGTTGAACTCGTCGATATACGTGGGTATGCAGCTGTTTTCATCCATATGCGCCAGCGTGAGTGTCACCCGCTCCGGCGGCTCCGGGTCCGCCTCCGACGCGGGGCGTGAGAGCGCCGTCTATGCTGAGGTTTGCAAATGTGACCCCGGCTTTTTCGCGGTATTTGAGGTTCACGCCGCTCTCCGTCGCGCCCATGCCCGTGACGTCCCCGAGCTCGTGCTCGAGCAGCAGCTCGAAGCCCTCGCCGAGGCAGCGGACACAGCCGTCGGCGCAGGCGAGCCAGAGCGCGCCGCCGGAGCAGCACATGTCCGTGACCTCGCCGGGCCAGTCCGGCTCGAAGCTCTCGCAGCCGCCGCCGGGCCTGTGCAGGCAGAGCGCGGCGTGCTCCGCGCCGTCCGCGTCCCAGTACCTGTCGAGCGTCCAGACGCCGTCCCCGCCGCCCGCGGCGAGGGCCGTGGCCCGGGCGCCCTCCGGCGCGTCGAGCGGCGCGCCCGCCTCTGGCCACACCGCGGCGCCCGAGCCGCCCGCGCAGTCGTAGACCGCGCCGCCGCAGACGGCGGGGAAGCCCGCGAGCTCAAAGCTCTCGAGCGCATACGCCTCCGCCGTCTCCGCCGCAACGGGCGCGCTCCCGGCGCCGCAGCCCGCGAGCAGCAGCAGCGCCAGCGCAAGTGCCGCCGCGCGCCTCATGCTCACACCTCGCCCACGTAGTCGAGGGCCTCGGGGCGGCCTTCGGCGTCGCAGGCTATCTCCAAGCAGCTCGCGGAGCCGGTGCCCCACATGCGGTAGGTATAGAGCCAGCGCCCGTCCGTTAGGGTGAGGGAGACGCCCGCCTCATCCGTGAGCGGCCGCGTCTCGCCCGTCTCGAGGTCCATGCAGTACAGCGCCGCCGCCTCGTCCCCGCGCTGCTCGACGCCGTAGGCCCAGCGCCCGGCGGCGCAGAGCGGCTCTATCGCGCCGTCCAGCACGCGGCTGTGGTCGG
>UQYT01000088.1 GCA_900545405.1 uncultured Eubacteriales bacterium
CTTAGGAGGCGACCGCTCTATCCAACTGAGCTACGGGGGCTTATACAGAAAATATTCAGTTTTACAGGGCTCCAGGATTCGAACGATTCGATTTTTAGGAGGCGGACCCTCTATCCTGGTGAGGTACGTGGGCTCAGAGCCTAAGTATTTTACCCCATTTGCGCGGCCTTGTCAACAAGCGGGGCATAAAAAGAGGCGGAGCGTATGCTCCGCCTTGGGCTTATCTTCTTCTGCGGGATGTGCGATGGTCGGAGTACATCTTGTTGTCCGCCATGCGGCTGTCCGACTCCTGCATGAACTGCTTGAGCTTGTCCTCAAAGCTCACGTCTCCGGTGGGCCCGTTTGCGCGGGGCACGGATTGGCGCGGGCCGCCGTACTGCCGCTGCTGCGGCGCCGACGACGCCGCCCTCGGCGGACGCCGATCCTGCCGCTGCTGCGGCGCAGGGTCCTCCGCCTTCTTGATGGACAGGTTGATCTTCCCGTCGTCGCCGATGCCGATGATCTTGACCTTCACGGTCTGCCCGTCCTGGACATGGTCGTGCACGTCGTTCACAAACGTATTGGCGATCTCCGAGATGTGCACCAGTCCGCTCTTGCCTTCCGGCAGGGCCACAAATGCGCCGAACTTTGTGATGCCCGTGACCTTGCCTTCGATTACCATTCCCACCTGAAGCTGCATATGTGCTCTTTATCCCCCTGTATATAATTGCTGGTTGCTTCCCTCTATATCTTCCCCGCCGGAACTGAGACCCAGACGTTCCTGCGCCAGGCGCTCTGTTGTCTCCTGCTCCGCAGCGGGATCCCCCTGGGCCGTCAAGCGCGCGTTCTCGCTCTCAAGCGCGCCGGCCTCGGCGAGGAGTTCGTCCCTGTAGGCTGCGTACTTTGCTGCTTCCGCCTTCGTCGAGGCCAGGCTCGCCAGCGCGTACAGCGAAAGCGCCGCCACTATCAGCAGAGTAACTATACCTGCCCTTGCGTTCCTCAACGCGGCCACCCCCTTCGGGGCTTATTCCGCCGCGGCGGGACTGCCCTCGGCGGTTTTTCATCATTGTAAACCTTGTGCGAATTTTTGGGAAGATATTTTTTTGAAAAAATTTGATTTTTTGGAGTTTTGACAAGCACCTGAGCCCCGGTTGGGCCGCTTTGCACAGCCATTTGACAACAAAACTGAAAAATCGCAGCGCAAAAGGCGAGAGCGTGAGCGCGTAGAGCCCCCAGCCGCAGCCTGCGCAGCAGAGCATAAAGGCTCTGAGGCTCCCCTCGCCCGGGCCCAGCCCAAAGCTAAAGAGCGCAAAGGCCATGACCGCACAGAACAGGATATCCGCTGCCGCGGTCAGCGCCCTCCGCGTCCGGCGCCCCCCGACGCTGAGCCGGACCACCTTGAGCGCGTCGTAAACTATCCCGAGCCCGACGCCGAGCAGCAGGGCCAGGCCCGCCTGCACGGCCTGGGCGTAAACCGGCTGCTCCATGCTCAGCCGAACAGCCGGCTCCAGAAGCCGCCCGCCGGGGCCGCCTCCTCATAGCTGAGGTCGCTCACCTTGCCCTCGACGCACAGCTCCCCCGTGTCGAGGCTGAGCTTGCCTATGTGCAGCCCCTCCCCCACCACGGTCAGCTCGCCCTTCACCGTGTGCATGACTATCCTGTCCTCGTCAAAGCTCAGCACGTCGCTGACCCCCGTGACCGAGAGCCTCGCGCGCTCATCCAAAACTATGCGGTGCGGCTTCGCCGCCGCGGCCGCCTTGTCCTCGTAGCCCATGCCTTCACGCTCCTCTCAAAAGCAGTCTATGCGGACAGGCCGTGAGAAAACGCGCTGGTTTTGGGAGCTTTTGCCGAAGGCCTTGACTGGGGATTTTAATGTGTTATGTTAACTGATGAGGTGATTTGGAATGCTGCTGAAGAAGGCTGCGCTGCTGGTGTGCGCACTGCTGCTGGTGACGGCGGCGAATCTGAAGCTGGTGTACAGCGTGAGCGTGGACGGTCGGGCGTTGGAGGGGAGCTGGTCGCGGAGGAGCCTGGAGAACGCGCAGCGGGCGGCGTACGCGGCGGCGGAGGAGGTAGCGCGGGGCGCGACGACTCTGCCGGAGGTTGAGACGGAGGCGCGGCTCTCGCTTTTACCGGCGCGCGGGGACGTCACGGAGCTGACGGAGGCGATACTGTACTCTGCGGGCGGCGTGGAGCGGGCGTGGGCGGTGAGCGTGGACGGCGTGGAACTTGGACGGGCCGGGGACATTTCGGCGCTGTCGGAGTCGCTGGAGGACATCATCGGCACGCAGATACCGCACGCGGCGGTGAGCGCGGGCTTTGACACGGACATCGCCATCCGGGCCGTGGCCATACCCGAGGGGACGGAGAGCGACCTCACGGAGCTGACCGCCGCGATCCGCGGCCTGACCCGTGTGTATTACGTCACACCTGACGGCGCACAGCGCTACGCCTGAACGCCCTTCGCTGCGCGAAGCGCGTTTGAAAGTTTCGCCCGCCTTTTCAAAGGCGGCAGGGTCCAGGGACAGAGTCCCTGGCCGCGCTCCGCAGAGCGCGGAA